>CAWHJM010000047.1:0-48645 GCA_963829615.1 uncultured Chloroflexia bacterium | reverse complement strand
AGAAACCACCAGATGGAGAGCGCTCCTGAAAGCATCTTCAGGCGCTTGAGGTTGCGCAAATCCGCTCTACGGGGGGATGGATAGCAAAATCCAGTCAAAAATCTGTTTCGGATTAAACCCAAACAAGGCATTCTCCCACAGAGGACGCCATTTCTTTTGTCTGGTCCCTTTTCTCAAGCCGGGACAGGCAACAATTGATAGCCGAGCTTGGCGGCTCGCTTTCTCATGTATTTGAGCTGTTGTTCTTCATATTGTTTCTGGTATTCGTTCACACTCAACGGGTCGTACTCCACCTTGTACTTCAACATGCGATAAACCACTCGCGCAATCGCATAGGCCGTTGCCACCGTTGCCTGGGCTGGTCCCAATCTAGCTTTCAAGCGCCGGTACAACACCCCAAATGGACAATCCGCCCGCTTCACCGATTGCGCTGCCATGCGGAAGGCCTGTCCCGCGCGGTTCTTGGTCTTCAAGGTTTTGTTCTTCAGCACCTTACCCCCAGAGATTTCGTGTTTGGGCGCCAATCCCAGCCAGGAACCAAAATGCTTCTCTGTGGGGAACTTCGACATATCCGTCCCACATTCCAGAATCACCATTTGTGTCAACGACACGCTCATCCCATCCACAGCGCTTAAATCCACTCCACTAATGCGCTTCAGGTGTTTGCGTATCTGCTCCGGATTATACGGCGCATTTTTGCTGTGTCTTGCACTGTTCTTCTTCCGCGTCGGCTTCACTTCCCCTGCTTCCCAATCCGGACGAGTGAGGGCATACATTCGCTCGATCTCTTCATCACATTCCAGGATCTGCTGAGTATAGAAATCGTACAGCGCCACTGCTTGCTTCAGTACAAACAGATGTTCCTCTCGCCAGGTCCCTGTCAAGGCCTTGCCAATCTCTTCCTCGCTCTTTTTGCAGCCCGGCTCCCGCAGAGATGCCAGCATTTTCGGGTCGCGCACGCCCGATAAGATCGCACGAATGATTGCCTGCCCTGTTACCCCAGTCACGTCACTTACTGCCTGCGAAAGCTGGATGTTCATCTGCAACAATGCCTTCTGCATATGCAAAACATGGGGGGAACGATGATCGATCAAGCTCCGGCGGTGTCGCAGCAGGGAACGCAGCGCTATCAGATCGGCCTGCGGACGGAACGAGCTTTCCAAAAGGCCATAACTGTGTAAGGTCTGGATCCACTGCGCATCCGCGATATCGCTTTTCCGCCCCGAGACCCGTCGCAGCGACCGCGAGCTGATCAACAGACATTCAAATCCACATTGCTCCAGCGCCTCAAATAACGGGATCCAGTACACTCCCGTGCTTTCCATTGCCACTGTCTCAACCTCGTGCTCCGTGAGCCAGCCTGCGATGGTGCGCAGATCCACCGTGTAGTTCCCAAAACCCCGAACTAACTGGGTACTCTCATCCGCTGCTACACACACCACGATCTCTTCTGCCCCAATATCCACCCCGGCTGCATTCGGATTGACCTTGCTCATCCCCGCAAACGGATGTGCCTGCTCGATCCCCTTCGTGCGTTTGCCTTTTCTCCTCATCACTGCCTCCTTGTTTGATTTGGGCAGGACCCGGTCAATCAAATTATTAGCTTTCTCATCGGGGTCTTTCCCCCCTTGCCACCACTGGATACATCAATTTGACCGGCGACCACGGTGCACGACGGGACTGCGACTCAGAACAGCGTGTCTCCAATGCTTTGTACGGCCTCCAGACCTGCCATTTTGGCAGTATACTTCGCACCAAGCCCCTGGGCGGTTTCTTTCGGGAAACATGAGACCCTGCCATCTTGATTGGGTGCACGCGGACCCCGCAAAGAGCGCGGGGTAAGCGGGACAGATATGACCGCAAGGGTTACTTCAATACATTCTTAATTTTGACGTCACATTAATTGCGAAAGGTTTGCTTCCCAACATGTCCACCCCAAACCCAAACTATCCTATCCTCGAACTACGCGTCGCACTCACAACTGGCGACTATGAACGCCTGGTAAAGTTCTATTGTGATGGGCTCGGGATCAAGCCGGCCGCCATCTGGAACAACGATGGTGGTCAGGCGCTCGTCCTGGACATGGGCCATGCCACGTTGGAGATCTTCGACGAAGCCCAGGCGCAAGTCATCGACCAGATCGAAGCGGAAAAACGCGTCAGCGGGCAGGTCCGCTTTGCGCTGCAAGTGCCAGACCTGGTGGGCGGCCATGCAGCGTCTGCTCGCCCACGGAGCAACGTTAGTGCATGCGCCAGTCGTCACTCCCTGGGACGACACCAACGCACGACTCCAAGACCCCGACGGCATGCAAATTACGCTCTTTCAGGCACCTGAGAATACCGAATTATGAAAAAAAGCTGGCGTGCATTCTTGAAAATCTCTGTCAAGGTGCTGATCGCCTTGGTAATCTTGGCATTCGTGGCTGTTTATGCGGGGGTCAACGATGCCCTGCACCCGCCACGCCGCATCCCGCAGGGGAAAACCCTCCGCAAATATAGCATCCCATACCAGAGCGTCGACCTGATCACCGCAGACGGGATTCGCCTGTCCGCCTGGTACACGCCGCCCAGGAAAGGCGCGCTGATCCTGCTCGCGCACGGCTACGGCAACGACCGTCCGGAATGGGTCTATGAGATGTTGGCGCGAAAAGGCTATGGGGTATTGGCCTGGGACGCCAGAGCGCACGGCGAAAGCGACGGGAAAATCTCGACCTTTGGCTATCTCGAAGTGCTGGATGTCAAAGCCGCGCTTGACTATGCACTGGCACAACCCGGCGTGGAGCATGTCGGCGCCTGGGGTGGTTCTATGGGAGCAGCCACATTGGTCCGTGCGACGGCGCGCTTCCCCGAAATCGAAGCCCTGTTTATTGACAGTTCTTTCGCATCTCTGGAAGATGTCTTCGATTTTCTTGTGCCATATCCCGTTATCAATCCACTGGCGAAATTCATCACCCAACTACGGACCGGAATCAGCATGGATCACATCAGCCCGCTGAGATGACATCGGGAAGATCAGTCCGCGCCCGGTGTATATCGTCCAAAGCGCCGGAGATACGGTCGCTCCACCGGACTCGGGCGAAAAATTATTCGACGCGGCCGGCGAACCACGCTTCTTGTGGATAGAAGAAAACGCGCCTCATCTGCAGACCTTTTTGGACAACCCTCGTCGCTACAAAAAAAGATTGATCGACTTTTTCGATGAGTGGCTGCTGGGAAAATGAACAACAAATCGTTAACGCGAAAGAAACCTCTGATTTAGGAAGTGGCAATAAGATGGGCGTCTTACCACAGAGCGCACGGAGGCCACGGAGAAAAATAAAGAAAATATCTGTGTGCTCCGTGAACTCTGGTGAATACCAAGCATACAAATGTCCACTCCCGATTTACAAGTTTAGAATTCTCACGATAATATCGTTTACAATATGACCAGCAACGCCCTCAAGGAGGAACTATGCCTCAAGAAGAATCCATTGGTCATATCATCGAAACCTACCAACGCATAGAAATCACCGAACATAACATTTACAAGCGCCTGGCCGGGAGCATCAAAGATCTTGAAAACAGCAAAATCCTGTACCAGATTGCTGATGACGAACTGCGTCACTCCGAAGACTGGAAAAAATATAGTCAGCGCGAGATCAAACCCAATATGTGGCAAGTCTGGAAATATTATCTGATCAGCCGCATTTTTGGTTTTACGTTTGGTATTAAGTTAATGGAACGCGGCGAGGAAAAAGCCCAGGAAAATTACGCGCAGCTCAAAGGAAAAATCCCCGATATTGACAAGTGGATTCACGACGAGGAAGTTCACGAACAAAAAATACTTGCCATGCTAGACGAGGAACGCTTGCGCTATGCGGGTTCGGTGGTTCTCGGACTGAACGACGCCCTGGTGGAATTGACCGGTGCGCTGGCCGGACTGACGCTTGCTCTGCAAAACGTCAAACTGATCGCGCTTTCCGGGCTGATCACCGGCATCGCTGCTTCGCTCTCCATGGCTGCCTCCGAGTATCTCTCCACGCGCTCCGAAAAGACTGATAAGCATCCTGTCCGTGCGGCGATATATACCGGCATTGCTTACATCATCACTGTCACGCTGCTCGTCCTGCCCTACCTGCTCATTCAGAACTACATCATTGACCTTGTCATCACCCTGGCGGTCGCTGTGCTGATCATCGCCGGATTCAACTACTATATCTCTGTCGCCAAGGATGAGCCTTTCCGCCCCCGTTTCCTTGAAATGGCGGGGCTCAGTCTGGGGGTGGCGCTGTTCTCCTTCATTATCGGCTACTTCATCCGCCAATGGTTGGGTGTGAACGTGTAAAGACATCCAAATCTTTATACCTTTTTCGCCTTCTTCGAACGATCATCGAAGAAGGCTTTTTGTTGCCAGGATGAATTTCTGGCCACAAAAAGGGTTGAACAAAACAAGCTAAATTAGACCACAAAAGGTATAATTGTCTTATCAATAAGAACGTTCATTCACAAGATAAAGAGGTGGATTATGTGTGATTCACTCGTTGCAAAAGGAAGCGCCACAGCCGATGGAGTTGCGATCTTCGCCAAGAACTCCGACCGGCCGCCCAACGAAGGCCAATACCTGCAATTTTTCCCCGCAGCAGATTATCCTCAAAATAGCCGCTTGAAATGCACGTATATCGAAATCCCGCAGGTCAGCCACACCAACGGCGTGCTGCTGTCCAAACCGTACTGGTTGTGGGGTGCGGAAATGGGTGTCAATGATCAGGGCGTGGCGATCGGCAACGAAGCCGTTTTTCCAAAAGTGCCCGTTGAAAAGAATACCAAACTGCTCGGCATGGACCTGGTGCGGCTTGGCCTGGAACGCGGGGCGACCGCCCGTGAAGCGCTCGACGTAATGATCGCACTCCTGGAACAGTTCGGCCAGGGCGGCAGTTGCAGTACTTCCTGCGAATACTATTACAGCAGTTTCCTGATCGCTGACCCGGACGATGCCTGGGTGCTCGAAACCGCCGGTCAACTGTACGCGGCCAAGCAAGTGGACGAGTTTGATTCCATCTCCAACTATTTGAGCATCGAAAATGACTACCAACTTGCCTCTCCAAACCTGATTGAGTATGCTATCCAGCACGGTTGGGCCAAATCGGCGCAGGACTTCAAGTTTGGCGACGCCTATAATGACTTCCTGTATACGACATTAGCCAAAGGCCCGCAACGGCGGGCGATTACCTTGTCCGCGATGAACGCCCAGAAGGGCAAGCTGACTGTCCCCTCCTTCATACAAATCCTGCGCACGCACCTGCCCGATGGCGGCAGTGGCACAAACTGGCAGCCACAAAATGGCCTGTTGAGCCAGGATGTCTGCATGCACGGCAGTTTCAGCATCGTGCGCGATAGCAACACCGCCGGATCGCTGGTCGTGCATCTGGACCGGGAACATCCCACCGTTTTCGCCACCGGGACGGCTTCCCCCTGCACTAGCCTGTTCAAACCGCTTTGGCTCGACGCTCCCATGCCGGACATCGGGCCTGCTCCCGCTGACACCTACGATCCCAACACCCTGTTCTGGCAACACGAGCTGCTGCACCGCGGCACCATCCGGGACTACGAAGCGCGCATTGCCACCTACCTGACCGACCGCGAGGCGCTCGAAGCGGGTTTCGTGCAGGGTGGACTGGACCTGGCCAGCGCCCCCGCCTCCCAACGCGGGCAATTTTCCGCCCAGTGTTTTGCCCAGACCTCCGCAGCGGAAGCCGACTGGTTCCAACGCGTGGAAGGAGTTCCCGCAAATCCCAAAGGCGCCTGGATCTATAACTACGCCTGGAACCAGTTCAACCAGCAAGCGAACATGCCCAAGGTTTAACTTCTCCCTGAGCGGAGCGCCCGTGCCCCGAAGGGGTAACAGCGCAGTCGAAGGGTATTTTTGTGCAAGTTCGCGCTTCGACTACGACCTTCGGTCTCCGCTCACCTGTGCCGCACCACAGGTGCAGGCAGCGAGGAAAACTCTTATTGGACTTATTTGTTCACTACTTTAGGGAAACCAGCCCGTGAATATTTCCTTTAACAGGCACTTTGACGAAATCTCCATCCGTTTTTTCCAACTTCACCTTGATACCGCGTTTCGGGATCGAACCGGTCAACCCGACGCGGTCGATGCGCTGGCCCGGGAGTAAGTCAAAGCGAAACCGCTGCAACAAGATCGCCAATGTAATCTTCAACTCCAGCATGGCAAATTCCGCGCCCAGGCAACGCCGCGGTCCCGCGTTGAAGGGAAAATACTCGTACGGAGAAGGTTTGATTTCCTGCCAGCGATAGGGGTTGAATTTATATGGTTCCTTGTAAATCTCGGGCATGCGGTGCGTGACGTGAGAACTGTAAATGACCGATTGCCCTTTTCCAAATGATAGGGGCCGAGCTCAAAGGATTCGGTGCTGTAACGCGTGCCCCACAAGACGGGCGGGATCAGCCGCAGGCTTTCCTTGATGACGCCTTCGAGCAGGGGCAGTTCCCGGAGTTGCTCAAAGGTAGGTGACTCACCTCGCAGCGTAGCAGCCAGTTCGTCCGAAAGATGCGCCAGGATTTCGGGATGCTGAGTCAGCAGGAAAATGGTCCAGGTCAGGGCGCTGGCGCTGGTCTTCGATCCGCCGCGGAAGACTGCTACCGTCTCACCAATCACCTCGTTATCCGTCAGCATGGTCCCGTCCACATCATGAGCTTGCAAGAACAGGCTCAGGCTGTCGGTGCCACCCAATCCCATTTCGCGACGACGATGGATCAAATCGCGCAAGGAACTTTCCAATTCGGCGCCGGCCAGTTTCAGGCGGTGGTACGGCAGGCCGGGGATATCGTAAGGCATCAAGATCGTGGCAGGGGAAAAGAAACCGTTCAGCACGTTTTCGAAGAGTTGGGCGAAACGCTGGCCCTCTTCATCGGCCTGCATGCCGACAAAAATTTCCATAGCGAGCGAGAGCGTGAACAGATCCATGGACTGGTAAATATCGACTACCTCACCGGCTTTCCAGTGGCTGAAAAACCTGTCAACCAGGTCGGTGATCTGATCCACGTAAACGGGCAACAGGCTGTTGTGGAAGGCAGGCGCCATCAGTCGCCGGTGCTGTTTATGCAGATCGCCGTTGAGCAGTGAAAGCGCGGTGGAAATGGCGTGCAACGATTTAAGAGCGGCAAATGGGAATGGGATGTCTTCCAGGCCGAAACTGTAAAATAAGCTCGGATTGCTCAAAATCTGGCGCGTGTAATCGGGATGGAACGTGAACGTGGCGGACATGCGGCCCTGCCCGATCTGGGCGATGGGACCGAACTGCTCGTGCAGCCTTTGCAGGAAACCAGCCGAATCGCGCGTGAAGTCGACCACCAGACCGCGCCAACCTATGATCGGTTTCAAGGCCGGGCCGGGAATGTCGGCCCGGGTCAATTGAGCTAAGGTGTTCACAAAAATTTTCTCTCCTTGTCCCATGTTACGCATCATCCAAGCGGACAAAACGCCGGTAGTTGCCACCCAAATCCGCCGGAAGGACCGGGACACCCGGGCGGCCAATCTTCATCAAAGTGCCCTCTCGCGGAACCGGGCGTCGCAGACCGAGGATGTCCAGCTTGCTGTGTGGCAGAAACGAGACGGAGTAGCGCTGGAAAATCGTGGCGATGACGATCTTACACAAATTGATCGCGTACGTTGATCCAAGGCAGCGACGCACTCCCGCTGCAAAGGGGATAAAAGCATAAGGCTGATGTCGCACTCCGATCCAACGCTGCGGCAGGAAGCGGTCCGGTTCAGGGTAAACATCTGGCATACGCTGGGTCACGGTGGAACTCAGGAACACGTTTGAACCGGCAGGGAAATCATATCCGCCCAAGGTGAAGGGTTGCCTCGATATACGGATCAGCCAGTAGACCGGCGGCAGGATGCGCAGCGTCTCCATCACCACACCTTCCAATAGCGGGAGATGATCCAGGTCTTCTTCCGTCGGTGTGCGGCCATGCAATTGATCGTGGATTTCCTGTAAGACCTGCTCAGTGATCTTCGGATGCAGTGCCAGCAAGAGAAAACTGCACACCAGGGCGGAAGCCACGTTGGGATACATGCCGCGGAAGAGACCAGCGGTGGTGCCAACCAGGTCAGTTACCGTGAAATCGGGATTATCGTCCTGCAAACGCACCAACTGCGACAGGATATCTTCGCCTTTCGCGCCCGCCGCACGCTTCTGCTCGATCAATTCGGTGATAGCTCGGGACAAATTCTGAGTTGCTACCCCAGCGCGATGGTAGGGTGTCCCCGGTAAATCAAAGGGAAATAACGCATAGGGGACAGAAAACATCAGCGCGAAAACTTCCTCGAATAAATTCTTGACTCTGTCGGCGGTGTCGCTCGATTCCAATCCCATCAGCGTGTGCAAGCCCATGTTCATCACCAGGTCTTCCATTTCTGCGTAGATGTCGAACGTCTCGCGTTTGTCCCAGTCTTCAATGAATTTTTCCGTCAACGTGACAAGGATCCCCGTATATTGACTGACGAATTCCTTCAAGAAAGACGGCCTGAGCAAACGCCTTCGCTGGCGGTGTTCCGGGCCATTCATGAACCCCAGACCCATCGTCAGTTCACGAGCATACTCTTTGGAATGCGCGATATAGGAAATATCATCGAAGGAGTGGTTCTGGAAGACATCCGTATCCGTCAAGATTTCCTGGTTGCGAGCCGGCCCAAAAGCAAAGACATTTTTGGGCCGGTAACCAATCGGGACTACATCCCCGAAATTGTCATACAGGCTCTGCATGTAATCAGTCGGCGAAGCCCAAAACAAAAGCATGTTGCCGTACGTTCCGCCGATGCGCGCTAAAGACGGGGTGACTCGATTCGAAAAAGTATTAACCATATTTTCCCTTTGATGTTTGGATTTTTGGCTTCGATAATCCCACCGAATTCATTACGATCAGCGCATAAATTTTCTCAAGCCTCGAACGCTGATGGGATGTGCTGCTATCTAATTGGAAGTCTCATCTCTCACGATCACGACCCAATTTTCCAGGCCACATTCCTCAAATAATTCACTGGCCTTTCCAAAAGCTACAGCGCGTTCGGGATTTTCTTCGGGCAGATGCCGCGCCAGTTCGAGATATGCGCGCGCTTCCTCGTATTTCATCGGGAAGACGTGCGCCTTCTCGGTTGCAGTGCGCCAGTGTTGAAGCGCCTTTTCGGGTTTGTTACGATACCACTCCATATCCCCACTGAAGCGATTCAAGGCTGGTCCACCAATCGGAAAGATGGCAGTGAATTTCTTCAAATTCTTGAGCGCCAATTTGGCATACTTTTCGATCTCATCCATCTGCGCTTTGGGGAGAATTGTCCATTCTCCCCTGTTCCAGAGCCAGGAAAGCAACTTCCGCCAGGTTCGAATCGATCAAATGAGCCGAGAAATCCACCACCGAGGCCTTGCCAAATTTATCCAACGCAGTCTTGACTCCGTTCCAAGCCTCCTCATGTTCTCCTTTGAGCCACATTGCCAGCCACATGGCGCTGCGCACAATATATTCAGGGATGTCACCCACCCAACTTTTCTCGGAGAGTGCAATACACTTCTGCGCATTGGCGATACAGGCATCGTACTCACCCATCCAGGCCTGCCCTGTGCAATCCACTTGATAGGCAAAAGCGATATGGATGGGATTCTCACGCCGCATGGCAATTTCCCATTCACGTTTATTGTAAGGCTCTGCCAGTTTCGGCCCGCCTTCGAGCAACGAATTGACGGCCACGTAGGCCACTGCCTCGGCCCCACGGCGATGGTCGCCCAGTTCCTCGCAAATGGCGGATGATTTGGCAACCAGATCCTTCACTTCCTGCCAGGCCCCGTTACCGCTCGCCACCGTACAAAGCGCAGAGGCGCCGTCGACAAATAGATTTGGGTCATCGATCTGCTCGCCAAGCGCAAACCAGCGATCTTTGTAATGTTGGGCCTGGGATGCCAGCGGGATGAATCCCGCTACCGCGCTCATGGTGGCATACATCGCCCATAGTTCGGGCGTGACCTCCATCGTCTCGGCAACGTTCAAACCGGCCAGCACGGCGAACAACATCGGCAGCGGGTTGGGGTCGCCGTTCAGAAATTGTACAATAGCCAGTTTCTCGGTCAGGATGACCTGTTCCAGCCGGACCTGTTCCTCCTCTGGACTGATCCCATTTGCGCGGACACGTTCAGGCCGCAGACGATGTCCCGTCTGACGCGCGACCTGCCCGAGCACGCCAGCGATCAGACTCAGGTTCGAGCCTGGCAGCGGTAACCCAAACGTCGCCATGGCCTTGACGATATACTCCTTGGCCTCGACCAGTTTTCCCAATCCCAGATAAGCCTCTCCAATTTTGCGATACCAGCCACCCAGGCGCAGTTTACTCACCTTACCTGTATCTGCCAATTGCAGCACCTGGCCGAAAAACTCGACAGCTTCCGCGTTTGCGAAGTTATTCAGGGATTGATCGCCAGCTTTTTCCAGATAATCGATGGCCTTGCTGGTAACCAACTCGAGCGTGGCCGCATCTGGCATCTGCGCGGCTTGCATCCAATGATAAGCCAGCAGCGTGTAGAACGATTCGATATCCTCCCGGTGGCTCTGCTCGATCCATTCGGCCACAGCTTGGTGCAATTGACGTCGCTGGGCGAATAACATCAGGTTATAGGCTACTTCCTGCGTGACCGCGTGTTTGAAGATGTACGCCAGGTCCGGCGTTTCGGCTTCGACCAGGGTCAGGCTCAAACGAGTCAACGCGTCCATGTAGGCGTGCAATTCTGGCTTGTCGGTATCGATAGGATGCACCGCCTCCAGCATGCGATAGGCAAAGATGCGCCCGATTACGCTGGCGACTTTTAACGTCAACTGTTGGGAAGGGTTCAAGCCATCGATGCGACTGGTGATCGCCGCCTGCAGGGTATCCGGCAAGGTAACTGCCTCGAGATCATCGATCCCTTGGGCCAGATGGCATTCCTGGTTTTCAATGACAAGCACGCCCGCATCGCGCAGGGCATAGGCCAGTTCCTCGGCAAAGAAGGGATGTCCTTCGGATTTCTCGCGGATCAGTTTGCCCACCTCGCGCGGCACCGATTTGACGCCCAGACGTTGGCACACCAGCGCTTCGACATCGTCGAGCGGCATCATGTCCAGCTTCATGAATTTGGTCTCGGAGCGCTCCGCCAATTCCTTGAACTGGGCCGGCACGGGCGGTGAAAGCGGACGTGTATCCACGGCCAACAGCATGGGACGCACCTTCTGGTAGACGTCGGCCAGCAGTGTCCAGGAAGCCGAATCCAGCCAGTGCAAGTCCTCCAACGCTATCAAAATGGGAGAGCTTTCGGCTTCGTGCTGCAAGAGCCGCACAAGCAAGTCACGGATGTTACCTCCGCGCACCTCGCCTGTCATCGAAGCGGTGAACTCGTTTTCAGGGATCGAAATCGGCAGGATTACGGACAGCAACGGTGCCAGCCGTAGGAGGTCGGGGGCGATCTCGTTTAACTTATTGATGGCCGCCTCCCGGATGGCATTACGATCTTCCTCGGCCAGTTGCGGCTTGCTGACAATCTCATCGATCCCGAGCACGCGATTGAACACCGGACGCCAGGCAAAATAGGGGTTGTTCTTTTCAATCGAATCGCCCTCACCTACGAACGTTTTTATCTGCGAGAGCCGGGCTTGATTCAGCAATTCCTCCATCAAGCGCGATTTGCCAATCCCGGCTTCCCCATGCAGGATGACGGCGTTAAAGGGTGCGCCGTGCGCGAGTTCCTGCAAGGCGTTGGCAAGCAGGGCTTTTTCCTCCTGTCGGCCAATCAACTCGGTTGTGACACGGACGATGTCCCGCTTCTCCTCCAGCGGATGGAACATCTCTATCGCTTCCGTACGCCCTTTAACATGTTGGGCAGGCCGGACCTCGAACTCAATCGCTTCCCTGGCGCTATCATACGTGGGACGGTCACACAGGATCGGGATGTTCACTTTTTCAATTAAGTCAGTTTGTTGGCTGGCGGCAGCCATCAACCTGGCTGAGAGATTGACCGCATTCCCAATAATGGTGTATTCGCGGCGCGAATCATTTCCAATCGATCCACAGAAGATGCGCCCGGTTGTGACCCCAATCGAACTGCGCACCTTTAGGTCCGCCAATTCCTTGCGGATCATGAGCGCAGTTTGCACAGCCCTGACCGGATCATCTTCGTGGGAATAAGGAGGCATGCCCAGAACTGCCAACACCGTAACGCCCTTGTCATCCACATTGATCTTGTTGATGCTGCCCTCATAGCGGTAAACAGCGCGTTGCAATAAACGCGCGATGGCTTGAGACGTTTCCAGAGGCGTATCCTGATCGATATCGGGCAGAGTAATGAACAGGATAGAAACACGCCGCAGTTCCGCAATCCAACCGCCCTGGCCGGCCGTCAGCCGGCTGATAATCGTGCCGGGGATGTAAACCCGCATCGCATTTTCTGCCGCATCAGATATGGAAAGTTCCTCGCGTGAAACAGCCAGCGCGGAAGGCCGAGGCAGGCCTTCCAGGCGGGCTGCCTGGGCGAACTTGTCATTGAACTGAAATTCCAAGGGAGCAGCCTGGCAATCTTTTTGGATCAAGCCCCATGCAGAAGGTGTCAGCAGGATGTTCCCTGCCTGGGCCAGTCCATTGGCAACGCTCAATTCTCCAAAGGGCTCGCCCGTCATCAGAAATTCCCAACGGTTGAACACACCGCCCACATGCACTTCCCCCACCAACCCTGTGCTGATCGCCAACTTCAAGTAAAGGGTTGTATCTTCGAATTTATAATTGACCAGTTGCTCCCGGATTTTGAGTGCACACTCAGCTACGTGGAGTGTCCACGCGCGGCGGTCGGGCTGGGTGATTCCAGTTTCCGTTCCCGCCTCGACCGGCCAGATAGCGATGACCGCATCCCCAGCAAATTTGACTACATCCCCTCCATACCCGTGAACAATATCGATTAATTGCCCGAAATATCCATTCAGTATTCCGGCCAGCGTTTCTACCCCTGAAGGCCCCCGTAAGGCCAGGCGTTCGGCCAGCATCGTAAAACCGGAAATATCGGCAAATAAGACGACGGCTTCGAAATTTTCAGAGAGGGGAACATCGATGGGTGTAGGGTTCGCAATCACCCTTTTTTTAATCAATCGTGGTACATAGCTTGCAAAGACTTCCGTTAATGCGGGATCGGCCATTCCAATCCTTCTCCTTTGGCACACAACACATAACACAGAATATGTGACAAATATGATACACTAAAGTACATTTTACTGTAAGGGGGGAAATGCGCTTTTTGCAAAGTTTTGATACACTATACCCATTCTATTGACAAGGAATAGCAATGAAAATTTTAACGGTTGACGTTGGCACCGGTACCCAGGATATTTTTCTGTACGATTCCCAACTCGACATCGAAAACGGCTTCAAACTGGTCGTCCCCTCCCCGACCATGATCGTCCATCGCCAGGTCAAGGCGGCGACTCAATCTCAGCACCCCCATCCTGCTCACGGGCGTGATGATGGGCGGCGGTCCCTCGGCCTGGGCCGTGGAGGCGCATGCGCGCGCCGGGCTTCCCGTGTATGCCACCCCCGAAGCCGCAAAAACGCTGGATGACGAACTGGACAAAGTACGGGCGCGTGGTATCGAAATTGTCTCGGACGACGAAGCCGCCGCCCTACCGGACTCTGTCCAACGCATCCAATTCCTGGACTTCAACCTGCCAGCCATCGAATCGGCCTTATCGCCCTTCGGCGTGACCCTGCGCAACCTGGACGCCATTGCCGTGGCCGTCTTCGATCACGGGGATGCGCCCGCAGGCGTTTCCGACCGACAATTCCGTTTCGATTACCTTGACGAGCGCATCCGTGCGAAAAACTCTCTTTCATCTTTCGCCTTTCTCTCCGACAACATCCCGCCTATCATGACACGTTTACAGGCCGTGGCCCAATCCGCGCACGGACTGGATTGTCCGTTGATTGTGATGGACACCGCCCCCGCCGCCGTGCTGGGCGCATCCTTTGACCCCGTCGTGGCCGCGCGCAGACGCAAGATCATCGCCAACATCGGCAACTTCCACACACTGGCCTTCCGCCTGGGAGAGAATATCGAAGGCGTCTTCGAACACCACACGGGCGAGATCGACCTGCAAAAGCTGGAGTCCCTGCTCATGCGGTTGGCGGACGGCTCGCTCAAGCACCAGGATGTCTTCGATGATATGGGGCATGGCGCGCTGATGTACTCGCAGATAATTCGAGTCCAGCAACGATGAGTTTGATGTGGTCGTGCACGGGGCCACGTCGATATCGATGTTTAGACCGGGACCAAGACCGTAGTCCATTCATCGTCCACGGTCTACGATCAATCGTCTTGCGTCCGTATTTTGCAGTCCCGTTTGGTGATATGATGATCGCCGGTTGTTTCGGCCTGCTGGCGGCTGTCGCGGACGTGTTGCCTGAGTTATCCGAGCCCATCCGCGCTTCCCTGGGAGGCAATGGCGGCAGGGGGACAGCCCCCTGGGATGCGCAATGAACCGCGCGTTCCGGGTCATCAAGCTCATTTTTCTGGTGCTCGCCATTTTGCTGTGCCTGGCCATCCCGGTGGCAGGACTGGTTTCTACGGCGACCGGTTGGCATGGTGTTTGCCACGGCTTCACCGATGGTCAGCATAACTGTCCCTGGTGGGAATTCGCCGGGACGGAAATGTTCTGGGCCTCGTTCTCGTTCGTCCCATTGCTGTTCGCAGCCTCGATCATCTGGTTGCTGATGGCAGCGATACAGTTCATCCTGGCGAAGGTGAAAAAACGCCGTGAGGGTGCGTCGCACCTGAACGATAGCGGAAACCCGTTAAACGAAAAAAACTAAAAGCAGTGATCGTACCGTCAAACCAGGTGCGACGCACTTTGTCCACCGGAGATAAACAAGGATAAACAACGATTTTGCTATTCACTAAACAAAATCACATTCATCTCCGTTCATCTCTGGTGAATTTTTAAATAACAGGAGAAAACCCTACATGTGCGGTATTTTCGGATACGTCACCAATAAAGAAATCAATCTCGGCCCGATCCTGATCGAGGCCGCCGAGCGCCTGACCTACCGCGGCTACGACTCGGTCGGCGCAGCCACCTTGAGCAATGGGGTGATCGACCTGCGCAAAGACGTGGGCAAGGTGGAAGAAGTCTCGCTCAAATACAACTTTGCCGAGATGAGCGGCTCGCGCGGCATCACACAATTGCGCTGGGCCACCTTCGGCGAACCTTCGCAGATCAATTCCCAGCCGCATATCGACTCGGATGGCGACCTGGTCGGCGCGCACAACGGCAACGTGGTCAACAACATCGAGTTGCGCCAGCAGTTCATCGATGAGGGCCTGACCGTGCGCTCGCAGAATGATGGCGAGACCTGTGTCCATGCTGTGGAACGCTACCTGAACCGTGGCTACGAGTTTATCGACGCCATCCGCCTGGCTTACGGCGATCTGCAAGGCGATTATGCCTTCGTCATTGGGCGCAGCGAACGAAGACCGCCTGTACGCCTTCAAAAAAGGCTCCGGCATGGTCATCGGCCTGGGGGAGGGTTTCACCTGCGTCTCGTCTGACCTGCCTTCGATATTGCCGCTGACTCGCACCATCGTCCGCCCGCTGGACGGCGAGATCGTCACGCTGTGGGCCGACCATGTGGAGCTGCGTTCGGTCAAAGATGGCAAGTTGATCGAGCGCGAGCGCGAGTTGGTCACCGAAACAATGGACGCAGTGCAGAAGGGCGGCTATCCGCACTTTATGCTCAAGGAAATCCACGAGCAGTCGCAAGTCGCCAGCGAATTGCTGCACCTGCTGGACGGCTCGCCCGAGGTCGAAACGCTGGTGGATAAGATGAAGTCCGCCCGCCATCTGTATTTCATCGGCTGCGGCACCAGCTATCACGCCGCCCTGGCAGGTTCGGTCTACCTGGCGCAGATCGCCGGGCGTCCGGCCATTCCGGTGTTGGCGCCCCAGTTCATCTCGCAGTTCGCTCCCGCGGTGGGACACGAGGACGTCGGCCTCTTCGTCAGCCAATCCGGCGAGACCAAGGATGTGCTCAACGCACTGGAAGCCGCCGAAGCGCGCGGCATGGAATGTTTTGGACTGGCCAACGTGGTCGGCTCGACCCTGACGAAGGCCACCTCGTTCTGTCTGCCCCTGTGCTGCGGATACGAAATCAGCGTTCCCGCCACGAAGACCTTTACCAACCAGGTCATTACGTTTTTATATCTGGCCTATCGCGTGGCGGGCAAGAGCACCAAAGAACTGGAAACCATCCCGGCGCTAATGGAAAAGACACTTGAGATGGTCGCATCGCAAGTCGAAAGAATTGCCGAAGAGATCAATGAATGGAATGACATGTACTGCCTTGGCTATGGATTGACCCTGCCCATCGCGCTCGAAGGCGCGCTGAAGCTGAAAGAGATCACCTATGCGCATTGCGAAGGCATGCTCTCGACCGAGTTCAAGCACGGACCGCTCTCGGCGGTCAGCAAGGGCTTCCCGATCGTGTTCGTGGCCGGGCCACAGGATACCAACCTGATCATCAGCGGCATCAACGAGGTCAACGTGCGCGGCGCGCGCGCCATCGCCATCGGCGAGGAAAACGCCCGTCTGCGCGCCAACGCGGACGATTTGATCGTCATCCCCGAATCCGACCCGCAGATCAATGCGCTGCTGGCGGTCTTGCCGCTGCAATTGCTCTCGTATCACATGTCAGTCATGCGCGGGTATGACCCCGATTTCCCGAGGAATTTGAGTAAAACGTTGACTGTGGATTAATTTCGTTGGTTACGATTTTGTAGTAAAGGGTCACGCTTGCAAAATCCCCATAAAGGAAAGCGTGACCTATTTATTTTAAATTCTCAGGAACAAAAAAACCAATGTGCTATGATAAACACAGAGTAAGAACCTCATTAAAGTTATCGATCCGTTGCCCGTCGAATTTTATTGTTGGAGGCACATAATGTCCACAGACCCATCTGTCGAGAAAGAATGGTACAAAATGCTAACCGAGGGGGAACCGATCAACCGCCACGTTTATCACCTGTTTGGCTTATTGCCTTCGAATCCGCGTTGTAAATTGTGCGCCGCGCCCTTCAAGAGTTGGGGCGGGGCCTTGATGCGCCTGATTGGCAGGAAACAATCCAAATACAATCCCCGCTTCTGTCAGCCGTGCGAGCAGCTTCGAACACCCGGGCGGCGCGGAAATCGAACTGACGATGCTGTTTGCCGATGTGCGTGGCTCCACTACCATCGCGGAGCAAATGAGCGCGCTGGAATTCAGCCAACTCATGAACCGTTTCTATACGGTAGCCAGCCAGGTGCTGATCAAAACGGACGCACTGGTGGACCGCTTGCTCGGAGACGAGGTGATCGGCCTGTATATCCCCGGATTTGCGGGCAAGGAACATCCACGTCGCGCTATCGAAGCGGCGCAGGAACTGCTCGACCTGACAGGGCATCGTGACAGCAAAGGGCCCTGGCTGCCTGTCGGAGTTGGTGTCCACACAGGAGCAGCCTACGTGGGGGTTGTGGGCAGTGACAAAGATCACCCAACAGATTTCACCGCTTTGGGTGATAATGTCAATGTCACAGCCCGGTTGGCATCCCAGGCGGGAGCAGGTGAGATTCTGATCAGTGAAGCGGCTTATACGGCATCCAATCTTGAACTCGGAAACCTGGAACATCGTGAGTTGGAATTAAAAGGAAAAAGTGAAAAAACAAAAGTTTATGTACAACAGATAGGAATATAACATATGAACCAACACCTTCACCTCATCACCCTCGGCGTAAACGACCTTGAGCGCTCGCGCAAATTCTATGCTGAAACTCTGGGCTGGAAGCCTGCTTCCGCCAGCAGCGATGATGTCACTTTTTTCCAGGCAGGCGGCGTGGTTTTGGGGCTGTATCCGCACGAGAAGCTGGCCGAAGATGCCCTGACCTCCCCCGAAGGCAGTGGTTTCGCGGGTGTGACGCTGGCTTACAACGCCAAAAGCGAAGCAGGAAGTGGACGAGATCATCCGCGACCTGACAGCCAAAGGCGTGGAGATCGCCAAGCAACCCCAAAAGGTGTTCTGGGGCGGATATAGCTCCTATTTCGCTGACCCGGACGGCTTCCTTTGGGAAGTGGCTTACAATCCCTTTTTCCCGTTTGATGAAAGTGGTAATCTCAAGTTGGGGTAAGACAATTTTATTCCATCTTCCCTGTCGCCCCCCGAAGCGAGTTCTAAACTCGTTGCCTAATAGGTCTGGATGGAATCACCAACAAGTTGTACCAATGTACGGAAAATTCCCTGCTACTTTTTCAAGGCTTTTTGCAACATATCTAAGGACATTTCCAATACATCCTTCCTATTGATACAATCAGGGTTGGATTTTGTAAACACCGAACAGACATGCTGCGAAAACACCTGATCCTGACCTTTTCCCTTGCGCTTCTGGCTTTGACCTTTAATCTGCTCCCGCCAAAGGGAGTTTATGCTCGTCCCCTGCCACAAGACAATCCGCCAACACCATCGGAAGTGATCCAGGCAGTCAATCAATTGCGTATCGCGAACGGCTTGCTGCCGTTGAACACACATCCCGTTTTGATGCAGGTCGCGCAGTGGGAAGCCAACGCGATTGCGGGCGGCGCGGGCGGGCACACCCGTCCGAACGGGCTCACGCTAGGACAATGGCTTATTTCCCTGGGCTACCCGCTCTCAGGCGATCTCTCGCTGGACGGCTATCGCTCCGAGAACTGGATCGCCGCTGACACCGCACAGCAGGCTGTTGAGGTCTGGCTGGGGGATGCGCCCCACACCAACACCATGCTCTCCCCGGACCGCAGCGACATCGGTGCCGCGGTCGCCGTAGGGGATCAGATCTACATTGTCATTGAGACCGCCCTTCAGACCAACAGCGGCCAGATGCAATACGGATGCGTATCCGATCCTGACCGCCATTGCACAGGGCGGCTCTATTGATGGTCGCAGATAGTCTTGTGCCGCAATACATCATCCCGGTCAAGCGCAGCACGGCCCGTCCCAGTGGCGATGTGATCCATAAAGTGCAATACGGTCAATCGCTGTGGAGCATCGCGGTTACCTACAATACCACCATCGCTCAAATCCGCGCCTGGAACAGCCTGGGCGAATCCATAGATATCTATGAAGGGCAGGTTTTGCTGGTTCAAAGGGGCGCGACACAACCGCCTCCACCTACCAATACACCGCTGGCAACAGTTACACCCTTACTATGAAATATCCTCAACAGCCACCATTGGTCTCTCAACGCCAACCGTCCAACCAACTTCAACCGGCACCAACAATGGCAAAGGTGGCTCATCAAAAACAACCTCCCCCGGGCTATGGGCAGGGATCATCCTGCTGGTCGCCATCGTTGCGGGCATCCTCGGCACCTGGATGGCGACAACGCGTACTCCCAGGTAATTTTTACCTGCGCTCAGAGATTTTAAAGTCAAGACATGGTTAACCCGAATTTAAGTTGGGACGCAGATGAACACTGATTTACGCTGATGAAAAGAAAAAAATCAGCGTTTCACCTGCCCTTGCGGGCGGTGCAAGGGTCTGCGCGAATCAGCTTCCTTACATGAGCTTAAAAAAGACTCACCCAGAAATTAACTTTCAGGGTGAGTCTCGTCTTGATAATTTAAACCTCCTTATCAAAACTTCTTAGCTCAGGATAACACGATGATTTCAAGCACCACCGGTCGGGGTGGCTGTTGCAGGAGGGGCTCCCTTTCCAGGATGGCCGCCAAAGCCGGGACCGAACCCAAAGCCCGGCCCATCCAGGTAGCCTTTATCCAGGCCTTCCAGCAACCAATCCGCCTTATCTTGGGTTAGCGTGCCGTCTGTCACAGCCTGGTTGATGCGGTCGCGCATCTCCGACTGACGGACAGAGTTCAGCGCATCCTTGACCGCCTGCATATCCACACCGGCTGCGTCAGCCAGTTCCTGCAGGGTTTGGCCATTCTGCAACGCTGCAGACAAGTCGTCTATGCTCATGTTCAGCACGCCAGCTACCGCCGCCAGCGAAGCGTCATCCAGACTACGACCTCCGTGACCACCGGGTCCGCGCTCGCCGAAGGGATGCGGCGGATTGTTGCCATTGGCAAAGACGGTCGTCGTTCCATAGGTACCGACCGCTAGCAATACGACTGCCAATGCCCCCGCCAACCAGACAAATTTCTTGTTCATCGTTATGTTCTCCTTTCCAAAAATAGGTGTAGGCCGGCGAACCAACCTACACCTATCATAAAAGGAACATGTTAGGAGCTTGTCAACAACTTGTGTACAAATTATGGGGATGGCCGATTGTTCCGTGCCCGTTTCAGAGATGCAACCGAGCCTGCTGCCCCTGCTACAATCCAAAATCTGGGGAATGGCAATGGCAATGGTGGCGCGAACAACGGAAATGGAACCGGCACATCCGTGCTGGAAATCCCTGTATCCGAACTGAGCACGGTGGCGCATTATTTTATCAAGCGGTTATACTATGGCCATCAAATGACAGGAGTGGAATATGCCATCCATCATCGACCCCCAAACCATCCATGTAGACGAACTGCCCGCCATCTGGTCACCCGTGCAATGGGAACTGACCGAAGAAGAGCGCGTCCAAGCCATCGACGAGCAGGCCACCGCCTCCTTGCTGTGGACGATGGACGCACCGGAAGCCATCCTGCGCCTGCTACTGAACGAGACAGAAATTCAGCGCCTGTACCAGCCCCCCGAAGATTACGACCCGGAAGAACAAGGCGAGTGGGACAGTGAAATCCTGACTTTTGGCCCGTATCGCTCTATGAAATTGATCGAAACCGAACGGAACTCCGAGTTTTTGCGTTTGGTCTACAACTGCGGCGAACTGGGCTACTGGGAATTCATGATCGAGCCCGAAAAAGTGACTATCGAACGGATTTAGAGAACCATAAAAAGGAAATGCCATGTCTAACCCTACCTCCCGCTCCAAAGTAAAACAGAACCAAACCTGGAATGCTGAAAGCGTGTTCGACTTCCCCGATGCTTTTGAAGCCGAAACCAAGAGTATCCTGAAAAGCCTGCCGAACTTCAAAAAGTATCAGGGGCATTTAGGAGACAATCCTGATACCTTTATCAAGGCTATGAAGGCCGCGGACAAATTGTCAATGCGTGCAGCAAAAGTACGGGTGTACGCGACCATGTCCAGTTCGGTGGACAGCACCGACCAAAGTGGTGCAGCGATGAATGAGAAAGCTATGAACCTTATGGCACAAATCAATGCGGCCACAGCTTTCATTGAGCCGGAAATGCTGTCCATCGGCGAATCTAAACTGCGCAAATGGCTCAAAGATGAGCCGCATATGGAGCTGTACGAGCATTATTTCAATGACATCTTCCGCAAACAGGCCCATGTGCGGAATGCGGAAGTGGAGCAATTGCTCGGCATGTTGCGCGATCCGTTCAAAGCACGCACAATACGGCCAGCATGCTGGCGAACGCCGATTTCAAATTCAAGCCAGCACAGAGACAGTAAGGACAAGAAGGTCAAGCTGACGCAAAGCACTCTACAACGCCATCTCTGAATGGAACCTGATCGAAAAGCGCGCCATACGGCCTGGGAAAACTACACCGACAAATATCTGGAATTCAAGAACACGCTGGCCGGGAATCTGGCCACGTCCATCAAACAAAATGTGTTCAATATGAGAGCGCGCAATTTCTCGATTCGTCGCTCGAAGCCACGCTCTTCGATGGGGATGTCCCGGTCGAGATGTTCCATAACCTGCTGGAGATGTTCAAACAGAACCTGCCCCTGTGGCACCGCTATTGGAAGATCCGCCGTAAAGCTTTAGGCGTGAAAACCCTGCATCCCTATGACGTAGTGGCGCCGCTCACTACCAAAAAACATAAAGTTCCCTTCGAGAAAGCCGTCGAGTGGATCTGCGAAGGGCTCGCGCCGATGGGCGAGGAATATGTCAGCGTGATACGCCAGGGCTGCTTGGAGGATCGCTGGGTAGATTGGGCACCCAACTCGGCAAACGACAGGGCGCGTTCTCTGCCCGCGTACCAAAAGGGACACCTATCCGTTCATCATGATGAGCTATACGGACAACGTCAACAGCGTGAGCACGCTGGCGCATGAACTCGGTCACGCCATGCACGCGCATTACGCCAGCCGCGCCCAACCCATGATCTACTACACTTACCCGTCCATCATCTCGGAAACCGCTTCCAACTTCCACCAGGCCATGACCCGCGCCTACCTGCTGGATAGCAACCCGAGCAAATCCTTCCAGATCGCCGTGCTCGAAGAGGCCATGAGCAATTTTCATCGTTATTTCTTCATCATGCCAACCCTGGCGCGCTTCGAACTGGAAACGCATCAACGCATCGAACAGAGGAGAGGCCCTGACCGCCGATGCTATGATCGAGTTGATGGCAGACCTGTTCAGCGAAGGTTTCGGCGGGAATATGGATTTAGACCGCGAACGGGTCGGCATCACCTGGGGAACCTTCACAACCCATCTCTACATTGATTCTATTCGTTCCAGTACGCCATCGGCATCTCCGCCGCGAACGCGATTTCAAAACGGTTCGTAGACGGCACGCCCAATGCCGCACACGACCATATCAATTTTCTCAAAGCCGGTTCATCCAATCCGCCGATGGAACTGTACAAAATCGCCGGCGTGGATATGACCAGTACCCAACCGATTGCAGATGCATTCGAAGTCTTGGGTGAATACATTGACCGTTTGGAAGAATTGACAAGCAAATAACGCCAGTAAGCCCTTGACAAATAGATGATTATCTATATAATATCAAATAGAAAGTTATCAATATGATATTCGCAAACCCTGTCCTTTTCGCAAAAGCGTTGGCTGATGAAACCCGCCAGAAAATCATGAGCGAGTGTTGTTGCTGTTGGCTATCGGTGAACGAGATCGTAGAAAAAGTGGACGTTTCACAACCCACCGTCTCGCATCATCTCGCCATCCTGCGCGAAGCCAATCTGGTCCATGTGCGCGAGGAAGGCAAGCAAACCTTCTACTCCCTCAACCAGGAGCGCATTGCTTCTTGCTGTGGACAGTTGATGATCCGCTTCGCTCCCGAAACGGAAACAACTGAAAACGTCAAGAAAACGATCGAATACCCTGACGGGCACACGAGCTAAATAAACGGGATGTCCGTCCGCGGCGGCATCCCATCTATTTTGACCAAATATATAGACAATCATCTATGTAAGGAGATAAAATGACTCAAATTCCAATCCACGATGTGGTACGTGAACACTACGCCGAGCGCGCCCGCAAATCCGACTCCTGCTGCGCACCGGACTCGAGCTCGGCCTGCTGCAACTCAAAAAACGTCATCTACCCTGAAGAGTTACTTGCGGCAGTCCCCGACGATGTCGCCAGCTTCAGCCTGGGCTGCGGTGACCCGATCACCCTGGCCGCCCTGCAACCCGGCCAGACCGTGCTCGATCTCGGCTCCGGCGGCGGCCTGGACTGCTTCCTGGCGGGCAAAAAGGTCGGCGAGAGCGGGCACGTCATCGGCGTGGACATGACCCCCGAAATGCTCGAAAAAGCGCGTGCCAGCGCGAAACGCATGGGCGTAACCAATGTCGAATTCCGCCAGGGCTTTCCTCGAAGACCTGCCCGTAGACGATGACAGCATCGACGTGGTCATCTCGAACTGCGTGATCAACCTGTCACCCGATAAAGCCAAAGTATTCAACGAAGTTTTCCGTGTGCTGCGGCCCGGCGGCAAGCTGGCCGTCTCGGACATCGTCACCGATGGTCCGTTGCCGGATGCCATCAAACAAAGCCTGAGCATGTGGGCCGGTTGTGTGGCCGGAGCCGTTGATGCGAAAGATTACATTGCCATGATGGAAGCAGCTGGTTTTACGGACGTTGCGATCACACCTACCTTCTTCGACAAGGAAACCGTGGACGAAGCCATCAAGGAAGTCAGCGACCAGATCGACCTGAAAATCTGTTTCGCAGGACGAGTTGTACAAAAGTGTATATAGCGCGCGCATTACAGCCAAAAAACCGGAATAGCTTTAGTGGAAAGGAGGTGAAAGCAACGAACGAGTTACAAGTTATTGCAGCGTGTGACGACGAATCCTGCGAAGATTGTAGCTGCTGCAGCGGCGGTAGTTGCTGCTAGATTACTAACACATTCCCCCAAAAGCACACACGAATTGTTGCGGCAGTACAACTGCCGCAACAACTTTTTGGTGATTTATGCTGCTGAGTAACTGCAGCAGTTAAAAGCATAGACCTGATAGGTTTTACCCCTCCACTCCGTTACGGAGGACTTGGCAAAAAACTGTCAGGTCTCTCTTAATCCGCTGGAACTGTTTCCACCTTTTGCAATTGGTCGTGATCTGGCAGGGAAATTTCCAGGTTGCGAATAGAGTTTGACATTCCTTATGCAACTTCCCAGAAACAAAGATGGCTAACTTTCATTAGCCATCTTATACCGTTACCAGTCTAGCACCACATAAATAGCAATACATCCCTCTCGGGGAGGGTTTTCTCTGCTACCGCATCAGGAAAAAATGCGCGTCATCGAACAAGACTTATTCGATGAAAATCTCTACATGCTCACCGTCTTCTTCGTCAGTTACATCGATGATCTTACCGGTCACACCGGAACGCAAGGCATCCATCACGTTGGTCATGTCTACGCCTTCCACTTCCGGAGCGAAATGAGCGCCGATCTTCATGCCAGCGTCCACCAGCGCCAACGGAATTTGCACTGACGCTTTTGAGCGACCCGTCATCATATCTGTCACGCGAATACGCAACGTACGCGGTGCTCCCGGTCTCCCGGGCCTGCCCGGTGTGGCTGGATCGAGGGAGCTGCGGCGACCCTCCGCTAAGGCCGCCAGCAGCTTGGTTCCCTCTTCCGCACTGATTTTCCCCTCTTCGATCATTTTTAAGATTTTCATTCGTTCTTCAACGCTTGTCATTTTAATCCTCCTACCCGATATAAACTTGCACGCGCTCACCGTGATCGCCTTCGTCCACATTCACGATCAACGGCCCATGTGCGTCTGCTGTCCCCAGCAGTGTCAAAATATCATCCACACGCTGCCTGTCCATATCGCGTGCGTAATGACCAAAATTGCGCAACAACCAACCCAGCAGGGCCAGCGGCACGGGGAATCCCAGCGTGATATGCTGCGGCCATTCGCCTGGCTCCTGTTCGACATTTACATACAGCCAGCGTGCATTCATCCCGCCTGCTGAAAGCGCCATCAGCAAAATCCCCAGCAAAAGCGGGAACCAGGCGCACGCAAACCAGAATCCGTAATTGGAATTCTGCACCAGGACGAACAACCAGTAGGAGGACAGGACGGTGAAAACGACACCAATCCCCAGCGGGATCATCGCGTACCGGCGTGCCCGTGCCTTAACCTCTTCGAATTCCGGAGCCGAGTCTCCACCCACTTCATCGAACGCATCAAAGCCGGACCCTGAGTCTGCTTCCGGTTTGATGACCTCGATTTCATCCTCAGCAGACGCTTCTTCGAGCGCCCTGATAAGTTTCATGGCATCATCGGCCGAGATCTTGCCATCCTCGACCATTTTCAGGATTTGTTTCTGTTCATCAGAAGACATCAGTTGCCTCCTTCTAATGCTGAAAGCAATTTTTCAGCTTCTTCCGATGTGATTTTCTTTTCTGCCAACATACGCAGAATAGTCATGCGTTCTTCATCTGAAACCGGATCTGTTTTGGATGTCTTGGGCATCTGACTCGAATCCCATGACCATGACATTTTCGCTCCGCGGCGGCTCGCATGTTTGCCGAATTTTCGCTCCAAGTGGCGCTCTGTACGGCGCGCGGCCACTTCGGCTTTATGCGCAGCACGCTCGGCAGCTTCCTGTGCACGTTTGGAGGCGCGCTCCCCAATCTCGCGACCGAAATCGCCCCAGTTTTGGCCTATTTCACGCCCCCAATTCCCCCAATCGAACATCATGCCGGCAAAATTACCGAACTCATCAGCGTTTTCGGCGGCATCCTCGCGGTTCGTGACCAGTATATCGCCGCCCGCATCCAGTTTGATCTGCGCCGAGCCATCGCCTAGCGTAACCACACGGGAAGTGGTATCTTCCGGTTGGATGTCAGGAATTTTTATGTTGATTTTGTCGCCATTCAGGGTCAGGGTGGCGTTGACGTCAGAAGGTAACACCAGCAAAATGTCATCGCCGGCTGTGACTGTGTATTCTTGCCCGGCCTGGGGATCAAGATGGACGACCACATCTTCATCTACATCCACCTTCAGATTTCCACCGATACCACGTACGGCCAGGTCATCGGAAACGGAGTCGAGCGTCAGACTGCCATTCACCTCGCGCAGCGAAGCATCGCCTCCCACGCTCTTGACATGGACATCTCCCTTCGCGCCTCGCAGGCTGAAGTCCGATTCGATCGCGCCAAGGGACACCGTCCCAACATCACGGATGGCAACGTCTCCATGAACGGCATCCGCTTCGAATTCGTTCACCAGCCTGCGGACGGACATATCACCGTTGACAGTCAGGATGTGAACCAGGCTGTTCTTTGGCACATTGAGGGCCAAATTAGCCGGACAGGTAATGCTGACTTCATCCCCGTTCTGATGAAGTACAAGCGCTTCCTCATCGGTCTTGGCCAGAATCTCATCATTGTCCCAGCCAACCAGGCGCAAGTCACCTTCGACAAACTCGATCTTGATTTTTGGTTCCGGGCCAACAGTAAGTCGTTTGGACATCTTACCCCTCCTCACCGCGCAGCAAACGCATGGCCTCATCAGCGCCAATCTTGCCAGCATCCAAATCTTCAAGCACGCTGCGGCGTGTCGCATCGTCAATTTCTGGGCTTTCATCCTTACCCGGCTCAAAACCCAGGGCGCGGATGACCTCGTGCAGGCGGTTGCGAATGGTGGGATAAGAGAGCTTGAGTTCATCTTCCATGCGGTTGATCTTGCCCTCGCAACGCACAAACGTGACGATGAAATTCAGTTGTTCTTGTGTCAGGTTGGCAAAATGACCGGTACTGAAGCGTCCCTCAATGGCTGTGTCGCACGAAGGACAATGCAAGCGGCTGACCACCAGTTCATTTTGACAAACAGGACAACGTGTTAGTGCAGGATACATAAGAACCTCCCGATAGATTTCTTGTTATACAATTTCTTGAACGGCAACGGACGGGGCATCATTTTCTTTTGCTTCCGTACGTCGCTGCAAAGCCAGAAAGCCGAGGACTGCCAGCAATCCAATCCCACCGGCGATATACCATAACCAGTGGGGATCGTAGTTGTCGAGAACGACCCCGGCCAAGATGGGGCCAATTGCAAAGGGAATCGACCATGAGAAGCCGAAAATCGCCATATAACGTCCGCGCATATCTTCCGGCGCGAACTTGGCAACCAGAGCCTGTCCCATGGGCGCGACAATCATTTCACCAATGGTAATGATGACCATCGCCAGCGCGAACAAGGAGTAAACCGAGACAAACCCGTACATGGCAAAGCCTATCGCGTAGAGCAAAGTCCCGGCGGCCATCATCAACAGGGGTTGTTGGTTTTCAATGCGACGCGTGATAGGGAACTGGAAGAGTACCACCATGGCCGCGTTCAAACTCAACAACCAGCCATAGCCCGCTTCGGGAACGCCGTGGGTATCGCGCAAGAAGACACCCAACGTTGTGTTCAGGTTCATATAGGTGATCGTCATCAACATCGAAGCGCCCAGGAATAATATGAAAGCCGTATCCCGCAACACGCGGAAATAGCCGCTGAAGGAACCGGCTACGCTTTCCTGCGGTGCATTGGGACTGGTTTCAGGCCTGGTTTCGGGGATGAAGCGGAATACCAACGCCGCGGTGATCAGGCTGATAACTGCATCCGAAACAAATAACGCCATATACGACCTGGCCGCCAGCAAACCACCAATCGCGGGACCGATCACTACAGACAAGTTGAACGCCACGCGCATGATGCCATATCCCTGGGCGCGTTTTGGCTCCGGCAGAATGTCAGCTACCATGGCCTGTCGCGCCGGGCCAGCGGTATCTGTCAGGATACCAACGAAGAGCGCAATCATGAAGAACGCTTCGTAGGTATTCACCAGTCCCATTGCCAGGGTGCTCAGGGAGGATGCAACCAGCCCAAAGATGATGATACTTTTGCGTCCTAACCGATCAGTCAGGGCGCCGCCTAACATAGAGCCGATAAAACTGGAGACTGAAAAGGCGGCAAATAACACACCGACCTGGGTCATGCCAATCTCGAATTTTTTCGTCAGATACAGGGCAAAAAACGGGAATAACATCGCGCCACCGACCCGGTCCACAAAGGTGATCAGCACCAGGGTCCAGAAGGTACGAGGGTATTCAGCATAAACGTTTTTTGCTTTCTCGAATTGTTTCAGCATTTTCGCTCCGAGACGATCTTCGATCTTTTTTTCTAAATTTTTCAACACTATATTAATGTCAATTATCAATTTATAAAATTTATTATAGTCATTAAATTGATTTTGTCAAGATAAAACTAATAATATTTAACTTAAATATCAATATTCTTAAATTTTACATAAAAACTTCAAAGAATCCTAAACTGAGAGAGTAACTTCCAACTGTCAACTGAGTTATCTAACCGTTCGCTTTTTCAACGTCCCGGTCGTATCTCGAAATGGATTTAACGTTTACCTGAAAATTATTTCTACCGCTCCCAGCATACCATTTTAGAGGAGGCTAGCTTAAAAAATCCCCGTTCCCTGAACCTTGACACAGAACGAATGTTCGTGTATATTTATAGCACAAATGAGCGAAGAATGCTCACCTGTGCCAAATCCTGGCAGGAGGTATTTATGATGATGGTTCGCAAAAGCAAAGGTTTGAGTGAGCGCCATATCCGCGTTCTGGAGTTCCTTGTAAAGTATCAGAGCGAAAATGGCCGCCCCCCTTCCATCCGCGAGATAGGCGATGCGGCCCAAATCTCATCCACATCCGTTGTAAATTATTATCTGGAACAACTGGAGAAGATGGGATACATCGAGCGTGATGGCCGCGTCTCGCGCGGTCTGCGCCTGACAGATAAAATTCACGAAGTCGTCCAGGTTGTTACCGATCTAATGCGTGTCCCTGTGATGGGTCGTATTGTTGCAAGTGCGCCGGCCCCTGTCCCGGCTTCCGACTTCAACTATTACGATGCAGACACAAGCGTTGAGATTGCCACATCCCTGCTACCAGCACCGGAAAAGAACAAACAGCTCTTTGCCCTGGAAGTGGACGGAGACTCTATGATTGATGCGATGGTCAACGATGGCGACTTTGTCATCATGAAACCTGTCGCTAGTAACGCAGAAGTCCGTAATGGAGAGATGGTGGCTGTCTGGCTCCCCAACCGTGACGAAACCACGCTCAAATACTTCTATAAAGAAAAAGAAGGCTACCGGCTACAACCTGCCAACCCAACTATGCAACCGATCATGATCAACAAGGAAGAACCGTTGGAAATCAAGGGCAAGGTGATCATGGTCATTCGAAAAGTGGACACTGTAGCCGCTTAGTTCTACAAATATGTAACAAAAAAGGACGATCCAAATTGGGTCGTCCTTTTTCATTTTTACTGCGAGTCTTACGCGAGTTCGATAACCGCGCCAGCCTCTTCCAGCTTCTTCTTGGCGTCTTCAGCAGCGTCCTTGCCAACCTGCGCCAGAACCTTGCCACCAGCGGTCTCTGCCATGGTCTTGGCATCGCCCAAGCCCAGGCTTGTCAACTGACGAATGACCTTAATGACCTCGATCTTCTTGGGGCCAGCTTCCTTAATGACCACGTCGAACTCGGTCTTCTCTTCAACAGGCTCGGCAGCAGCAGCAGGACCGGCAGCAGCCATTGCAATCGGGGCAGCAGCAGAAACGCCCCATTTTTCTTCAAGCATTTTTACTAATTCAGCAGCATCCAGAACGGAAAGCTCGCTCAATTGTTCAGCCAATTTTTCAAGATTAGCAGCCATTATTAGGTACTCCTTACAAAAATAGATAGTTTTCGATTTTTTATGCGTAATTACTCAGCCGGTTACGCAGCGGCCTGGGCTTTTTCGGAGTAAGCCCTGAAAACGGAAGCCAACGAACGCGCCGGTTCCGCAATGGTACGGACCAGTTTGCCAGCGGGTGCTTGAAACACACCCAGCAATTGTCCGCGAACAACAGGCAATGGGGGTAGATCTGCTAAAGCTTTTACCTGCGCAGCGCTAAGCGACTCAGCACCCATGTAGCCACCTTTTACTTTGATGGCTTCCAGGCCTTTTGCCGCTTCAGACAACGCCTTGGCAGTCGCTGCAGGATCGGAAAAGGCAAACGATGCGGCCGAACTACGCTCCAAAAAACCTTCGGGAATTGCATACCCGCTTGCTTCAAGAGCCAGCTTCACCAGGGTGTTTTTCACGACATGGAACTCACCATCTGATTCGCGAACCTTAGCGCGGATATTTTCCATATCCTTCATGTTCGCGCCAGTGTATTCCACCAAAATCACAGCCTGACTGTTTTTTAACCAGTCTTTATACTGGTCAATCACTTCATTCTTTTTTTGCTTTGAAATAGCCAAAGGACACTCACCTCCTTTCTATATAAAAAGTCTTTGCCACTTTCAGGCAAAGACTTTTGCAACCACCCGGAAGGGAGGACGGCTCTAAAAGAACCGCAATTTGCTTTTGTCCTTACCTGAGCAGGAAATTAAGCCCTGAACGAGGAATGAAATCCACAATCGAGGGGCACCCGCCGTCATCGGCAAGTGGCTATTTTAGGTTATCGGGATTGATTACCCGGAGACCTCCAGAGCCTGGGCCTCATTAGGTTCAACTTTGATACCAGGGCCCATCGTCGTAGCAACAGTAATACGTTTGATATAAGCGCCCTTCGCTCCGGCCGGTTTGGCCTTGCGGATGGCGTCCATCAACGCAGCAAAATTATCAAACAATTTTTCGGTCTCAAAAGAGACTTTGCCAATTGCGACATGCATGTTGGCAGTTTTATCCAGTCGAAACTCCACACGGCCAGCTTTGGCTTCGTTAATGGCGCGTTCCATATCATCCGGGCTGACAACAGTGCCAGCCTTGGGATTAGGCATCAAGCCACGCGGACCAAGTATACGTCCCAATCGACCGACTTTACCCATCATATCAGGTGTAGCAATGGCTACATCAAAGTCCAATCCACCGTTCTCGACCTTTTTCAACAACTCATCATCATCAGCGACCATGTCTGCACCAGCTTCACGCGCTGCAGAAGCGCCTTCACCCTGCGCAAAGACCAACACGCGGACAGTTTTGCCCAATCCGTGTGGAAGTACAACTACATCGCGTACTTGCTGATCGGCCTGGCGTGGGTCGAGCATCGTGCGGATATGCACCTCTACCGTTGCATCAAACTTGGTCGAAGATGTATCCTTCGCCAGTTCCATCGCTTCCAAGGGCGAATACAGTTTCTCTAGATCAATCTTATCCAGCGCAGCCAGATAATTTTTACCGTGTTTTGCCATGATTACCTCCGTGGTACAAACGGGCACGCAAAGCGCTACCCTCCCACAAGTTTAGTCGACTACCGTTATGCCCATACTGCGGGCAGTTCCCTCGATCTGTTTCATTGCGCCTTCAACGTCGATCGCATTCAGATCCTTCATCTTCAATTCTGCAATCTCTTTGACCTGCGCACGGGTTACCTTGCCAACCTTTTCTTTGTTGGGCACGCCGGAACCTTTGTCAACACCAGCCGCTTTACGCAGCAACACAGCTGCGGGCGAGGTCTTCAGGACAAACGTGAAAGAACCATCCGTAAAAATTGTGATCTCGGCCGGGAGAACTTCGCCCAATCGGTTGGACGTACGCGCGTTGTACTCTTTACAGAATTGCATGATATTAATCCCATGGCTGGCGAGCGCCGGGCCAATTGGGGGTGCAGGATTGGCCTTACCGGCCTGGATCTGCAGACGAACTATTGCCTTGAGTTTCTTTGCCATTTTTTCTCCTATGTGGTTTTAGCGGGCGATTAGGGGACACCCTCCCACGCATCAGGCCATCCTTCGACTATGCTCAGGACAGCCTGCTACCGTCAAATTTATGCTTTCTCTACCTGCAAGAAATCCAGTTCCACTGGCGTTTCACGCCCAAAGAAACTGACCATCACGCGCACTTTGGTGCGTTCCATGTCGATTTCCGAAACCACGCCACGGAAATCATTGAACGGCCCATCAATAATGCGCACGCGCTCACCAACTTTGAAAGTGACCTTGACCGTCGGCGCATCAGCTTCCATGCGCTTGACAATTTGGGCTACTTCTTCGGGACGCAGCGGTGTGGGATTGTTCCCCATACCTACAAACCCAGTTACACCAGGTGTATTGCGCACCACATACCATGACTCCTCGGTCAGAATCATGTTGACCAGCACATAACCGGGGAAGATATGGCGTTCCACCGTGCGGCGTTTGCCGTCACGGACTTCGATTTCTTCCTGTGTCGGAACGACGACATCGAAAATCATGTCTTTCATTCCCATGGTTTCAATGCGCTGTTCGAGGTTATGGCGAACTTTGTTTTCATAACCGGAATAGCAATGGATCACAAACCAGGCTGATGAGTCGTCATCCTGCTCCATTGTCGATTCGAGATCTTCTTCAAGAGAAGCCGTTTCACCCATAGGGGTTTCTGGAACGGACTCATCACCTGCATCCTTGTCAACGGAAACCTTCTCAGCCTCGTCTTCCGCTGAGGTAATGGGAGCAGGCAGTTTATCCGGTTCTGAAGCGTCAGATTCGCTTAAAACAGGCTCATCCGAGAACTCACTCACATCCTCGGCCGGTTCCATTGGCTCGTCCTCAAGCCGCTGCTCTTCCGGTTCCTGCATATCCATTACGATCCTCAATTCTGTTTCTATGTGCTCTATCCGCCAACCAACAAGCCTAACAACCGTCCGGCTATGCCATCCACAATGATGCCCAGGAAAATGCTCATGAAAGCCAGCACAACCAGGACGATCAAGGTTAGCTGCCACGCTTCCTGACGCGTAGGCCAGGAAACTTTACGCAACTCTCCCACCGTTTCACGAGTGAAACGCTGAATTGCGTTCTGCTTTTTCGATTTCGAATCCTTCTTATCAGCCAAGCCGATCTCCTTACTACATTCATTCTTACGGCTAAAACGCCGCCTTCATGAGGACGGCGTTGCCCCTGATACAGGCCAGGAAGGACTCGAACCCTCAACCGCTCGTTTTGGAGACGAGTGCTCTACCAATTGAGCTACTGGCCTAGGCTGGGTGGGACATGCCCACCCTTACTTCGTTTCCCGATGCAACGTATGCTTACGGCAGCGAGGGCAGTATTTGTTGAACTCCAGCCGGTTCGGATCGTTGCGGCGATTTTTCTCGCTTGTATAGTTTCGCTCCTTACAATCGTTACATTGTAACGTAATGACAGGGCGAACACCTTTTTTCTTAGATGCCATGCTTGCTTACCAGACTTTCCGAATTATTCGAGTATTTTGGTGACGACGCCAGCGCCGACGGTCAGGCCACCTTCACGGATGGCGAACTTCGAACCCTGCTCCAACGCCACCGGTACGATCAGTTCCACCGTCAGGTTCACATCATCACCCGGCATCACCATCTCCACTCCCTCAGGCAGAGTGATGCTGCCAGTCACATCCATCGTCCGGATGTAGAACTGCGGCCGATATCCACTGAAGAATGCCTTGTGACGCCCGCCCTCATCCTTCTTCAACACGTACACCTGCGCCAGGAACCTCTTGTGCGGCGTGATGCTCTTCGGCTTCGCGATCACTTGCCCGCGCTCCACATCCGTGCGCTCGATACCGCGCAACAATAGTCCCACGTTGTCCCCAGCCATGCCTTCATCCAGCATCTTGTGGAACATCTCTACACCCGTCACTACGGATGTCTGGGTTTCGCGCAATCCAATGATCTCTACTGGCTCACCAACCTTGATGATGCCGCGGTCGATACGACCCGTCACCACCGTACCACGCCCTTTGATCGAGAACACGTCTTCGATCGCCATCGCAAACGGCTTATCCGTCTCGCGCACCGGTTCAGGAATGTACTCATCGATCACACGCAGCAACTCACGGATGCTCTCGTACTCCGGCGCATTCGGGTCTGTGCTGGTGCTCTCCAGCGCCTTCAAGGCCGAGCCACGTACGATCGGGGTCGTGTCGCCGGGGAAGCCCTGGTCGTCCAGCAGCTCACGCAGTTCCATCTCGACCAGTTCCAACAACTCGGGATCGTCCATTTGGTCGATCTTATTCAGGTACACCACGATCGAGGGGACTTCCACCTGACGCGCCAGCAGCACATGCTCCCTGGTCTGCGGCATCGGACCATCCGGGGCTGCCACCACCAGAATTGCACCATCCACCTGCGCCGCTCCCGTGATCATATTCTTGATGTAGTCACGGTGTCCGGGCATGTCTACGTGCGCATAGTGCCGCTTATCGGTCTCGTACTCCACATGCGCAATGTTGATCGTGATCCCACGCGCTTTCTCTTCCGGCGCGTTGTCGATCTGGTCGTAGGCTTTGTACTCCGCATTTCCCAGCATCTGCGATACCTTCGTGATCGCCGCCGTCAGCGTCGTCTTCCCGTGGTCGATGTGCCCCATCGTCCCCACGTTCAGATGCGGCTTCGTCCTCTCAAATTTCTTCTTCGCCATTCTCGTTCTCCTTTTCTGACAAGAGTACTTTTCGTCAGCAACTGAGCCCACGATGGGATTTGAACCCATGACCCCGTTCTTACCAAGAACGTGCTCTGCCGACTGAGCTACGTGGGCTTGACGTGCTGCCGGGCAATCCCGGTTGGCACCAGATGCTTATCTGGTACAAGTGCCGGAGAAAAGCTCCGGTACAAGTGGGCGGTGACGGATTCGAACCGCCGTAGGCTTCTGCCAGCTGATTTACAGTCAGCCCCCGTTGGCCACTTGGGTAACCGCCCGTATTCAATTATCTAGTGTCCTTTTAGTCCACTAGTCGCTTGGTCCCTCGTAGGAAGATGAGACCAACCGACCAACTGACTAATGGAGCCGACGACGAGAATCGAACTCGTAACCGCTCGCTTACAAGGCGAGTGCTCTGCCGATTGAGCTACGTCGGCAAGAAGTGCGCTTGCACCTTCAGCAATTAAGCAGGCGAATTATACCAAAGGGCTAAAGTGCCTGCAAGGTTCAGACAATTAAATTGCTCCCGGAGGCCAGGAGCACACGAGGTGGTAGTCTATCAGGAAACCCCCTCATCGTCAAGCATTTCGGACAATAATTTTTTCGAACGTCAGCCTCTTGACAGACAAGGCTTTTCACTGTAATATTAGAACATAAGTTCTATTTATTACAGGTACCCCACAGGACTATTTGATGAACAATCCCTTGCGCTCCTTCTCCCTGATGCTCGAAGCCATGGCCGAACTCCAACCCGAGATCGAAGCGGCTCTGCCCAAACCCGTGCCCGCTGCTCCCTCCCTGGCGGATTCGTTGTCCGAACTGGGTCCCCTGCCACGAGAAGCCCTGCTGCTGGGACTGGCTGCCGATGGTCTGCCCGTGCTGCTCAACCTGCACGACCCACACCCCGGTCCGCTGCTGGTGGCAGCCGATCCGGGCGCTGGCAAGACCGCCCTGCTGCAAATGATCGCCCAGGCTGCTGCGGACATGCATACAGCGGGTGATGTGCAGTTCGGGGCCGTGACCAACTATCCTGACGAATGGGGACACCTGGCAGAACTGGAACACTGTGTGGGTATCTTCCCCACCTATCATGATTCCGCTATCGATTTCCTGAGTTCGCTCTCCGGCTGGGCACATGCCAACAAAGGCAGTGATCAATCCATCCTGCTGCTGGTCGATGACCTGGAGAGCATGGAGCACATCGATTTCGATGCCCGTCAGACCCTGCGCTGGCTGCTCTTGCGCGGACCGGCACGACGGGTCTGGCCGATCATTAGCATGAACGCAGAACGTGCTACGCCAGGTCGAATCGTGGCTGGAAGCCTTTCGCACGCGAGTTTTCGGGAACATCCAGGATGACCATACGGCTGAGAACTTGACTGGCATCTCTCGCGCGACCTTGAAGCATCTGCAAACCGGGTTGCAGTTCGCCTTGCGCGAAGGCGATGAGTGGCTCAAGTTCTGGATCCCGGAAGTGTAGTGATCAGACCTGACAGGTTTCATCAGATTTCTCCCACTGGGGACGCTTGACAAAAACCTGTCAGGTCGTATATGAAAGAAGGCAAAAAATGAATGCTGGTATGCTCTGGTTCGACCCCGCATCCTACGGACGCGGGGCGGGCAATGACCTAATTAGGAGCTTGATATGAATGCGGGAATGTTATGGTTTGACAACGATCCCAAGACTGCTCTGACAGCCAAGATCGAGCGGGCTGTGGACTATTACCGTCATAAATATGGGCGCGACCCCAATCTGTGTCTCATCCATCCCAGTATGATGGAAAACCCCGCCAGTGAAGGCGGGGCAGGTGAGAAACCTATAAACTCGGGCAAGATTGATGGTCCGCCCTTATCGCCCGGTCTTACCGGGTCACCTGTGGATCGGTATCGAAGAAAAGCACTGACGGTCTCGCATCCACTCTCCTCCCTGCTTGTGCCGCAAATTTCTTATGCGGTGCTCAAACCCCTCGCAGTAACTGGCCTGCGAGGGGTTTGGATTTAACCAATTGCTACCACGAACGCCACCGCATGACTCTGGCTATGACTCAAACTGACCGACCAGCTTGCCAATCCAAATTCGTCCGCCTTTTGCGCTGCTTTACCATTTAAATACAAGACTGGCGCGTGTAGCTCATCATCCAGAATCTCGATTTCTTTCCAAGCAACTTCCCCTATCCCGCAACCCAACGCCTTGGCGACAGCTTCCTTAGCGGCAAAACGTCCCGCCAACGACTCGATGCGCTTGCCACAAAGCTCAAGTTCGGCAGGCGTGTAAATTCGTTCGAGGTAGTGCTTCCCATGCCGGGAAACCACTTCTTCGATGCGAGAGATTTCGATCAGATCAACACCGGTACGCAAATTCATATTTTTACTCTAGCCATCGCCCTTCGACTGCGTTCTTCATCTCCGCTACGCTTCGCTTAGAACTCCGCGCAGGGCGAAAAGCTTCTACGGTCCTGCGGTAGCGATTACCAACCGCTCAGAGTCGATATATTTACGCGCGGTTTCAAGCACGTCATCCACCGTGACCGCCTTCACCAGGTCAGGATATTGGCGGTAATAATCCAATCCCAGGTTATAGCGCTCGATATTGAGCAGCGAACCAGCCACCCCGCCATTCGACTCCAGTGAAAGCGGCAAGCGCCCGATAAAATTGGTCTGGCTATCGGCCAGTTCATCGGGTGTGACACCATCATCAATATAACGCTTCAACTCCTGCTTAATCAGATCGGTCGCCTTTTCAAGGTTTGATGGGTTAACTCCGGCACACACATACCACGCGCCCGGTCCGATCCCCGCGCTCAAACTCGAGTAGGCATAGTATGCCAGGCCCGACTGTTCACGGACAACTTCCCCAATGCGCCCCATCAACCCGAACTGTCCTAAAATGTTATTTCCCAGCGAAGCCGGAAAATATTCGGGGTCGTTGCGTGCTGGACCGTAAGTGCCCATGACAATATCAGACTGGTACTTGCCCGGAATGGAATAATGTCGTTGGACGGTCTTCGCTGGCGGATTGAACACGGGCAAGGCAGGCGCATCTTCCTGGGCCTCATTCTGCCAACCGCCTAAGAAGCGTTCGACTTCACCCACAGCTTTCTCCGGCTCCACCGCACCAACGATAGAAATCACCATCCCGCGCGGACCGTAATATTTGCGATGAAATTCCACCAGGTCATTCAGTGTGATAGCCTGCACAGTTTCCGGCCAGCCTTCGTCCGCACGGCTATAGGGATGCCCATCGTAAAGAAGCTCATCGAACGTCAGGGACGCCATATCGGACGTATCCTGTGCGCGGATCGCCAGGCTGGTCAACATTTGTGCGCGTAATTTCTCAACCTGATCCTTCGGGAAGGTAGGATTCTGCAAGGTGTCGGCCATCACATCCAGCAGAAGCGGCAAATCCTCCACCAACGAGCGCCCACCAAAACCGGTGTAATGTGTGCCGGAGTTATAGCCAAAGCTGGCTCCCACTGATTCAAGCTCATCATACAATTTCTGGAAATCACGCGTTTGCGTACCACGCATCAATACCGAAGACGTGAAATCCGCCAAACCGAGTTTTTCGTCCGAGTCGAGCAAACCACCGGCATGCAGATAGCCGCTAATCACCACTGAGGGACTGTTGAAATTCGCGCGCGCCAACACGACGATACCGTTTGGCAACTCCACGCGATGGATGTCGTCCGCACCGGGCAGGGAGTGAAGCATAGACGCCATCTTAAGCCTCCCCGCCGCTGGGAATATAAGTGCCAACCACACGCGATCTCGGCTGCAAGTAACCCTGCGCCACACGCTGCACATCTGCCGGTGTGACCGCTGCCAGGTTATCAAGGTAAGTCAGGAACCAGTTGTAATCCGCAAACATCTCCGCATACCCCATCCAAAAACCCTGGTTGGTAATATTTTCAGTACCATAAGCGAAAATGGCGCGCGCCTGTTTGATGGCGCGGGCAACCTCGTCTTCGCCCACCAATTCATCCTGGATACGTTTGAGTTCATCATCCAACGCAGACAGGGCATCTTCGGGTTTGCGCTGCGGATGAATGGTCAGTGATATGTTGTACAGGAAGGGGTCAATGGTAGCCTGCGCGCCACCGCTCAACCCGACCGCCAACTCTTTATCGACCATAGCGCGATACAGACGGGAGGTCTTGTTCGAGATGCCACCGCCGAAGAAGTTGAGATTGCTGGGGCCAGCCAGGAGACTATCGAGCACAGCTAACGGAAAAAAATCAGGGTGAGAAGCGTTCGGGAAACGGTAGCAGACCTGGACGTAGGTTGTTTCGCCGGGACCTTCTACCGAAAGGCGTATCTCGCCCTTTTGCTCAGGTTCCGGGCGCGCCAGTCGCGCTGGTTCCCGTCCTGCCGGAATCGGTTCAAAAAGTTCTTTGATACGCGCCAACATCTGCTCGGTTTCGAAGTCGCCCGCTACGGCCATGACAGCATTGTTAGGAACGTAGTAGGCTTTGTAATGCTTGTAGAGGTCGTCACGCGTCATCGAACGCAAATCAGCCAGATCGCCGATGATTTCATGATGGTAGCCATGCACGCGGAAGGCTGCGCCTTGTACGGCCTCGCCCAGCAGGAATTGCGGCTCGTTTTCGTTGCCCTCGCGTTCTGAGATGACGACCGTGCGCTCGGATGCGACTTCGTTCTTCATCGAACTTGCTGTTAACCATACGGTCCGCTTCGAGTTGCAGTCCCAGGTCTATCTTGTCGGCGGGCATGGTTTCGAAGTAGGTTGTCCAGTCAAGATAGGTGAAGGCATTCCAATAGCCGCCTTCGCGCGAGATAGCCTTATCGAGCACGCTGGATGGGAATTGGGGCGTGCCTTTGAATTGCATGTGCTCCACCCAGTGCGAAACGCCTGTGCGTCCGTTGACCTCGTCGCGCGAGCCAACCCGATACCATACCCAGGAAGAGATCAGTGGCGCTGTATGAACCTCCTTGAGCAAAACCTTCAAGCCGTTGGAAAGCGTAGTTTGTGTGATCGTTTCAGTCATGAAACTCCAGATGCTACAGGATAGGCTTACCTTACCGGCAAATCAACTGTCCATCCAGGTTAGAGGCGTTGGGGTCGACCATGCAATACAAAGGCTGAACAACGTCTTGCAGACCGACGAAGGGTTCGTGCAATTCAGTTTCGGTCATAGGAATGTTCACCGGCACATCCAGGTGGACTGGAATCGAGGTCTGCACTGGCAGATTAAAGTTCAGGTTGACGGAGAGCGGCGTGCCAGCGGGTAACGTCACGCTGGCATTCGAATTGATATTGAGGCCGCCAGTGTTGATCACCACCTGGGCGTTTGGAATTACAACTGAGTCTGCCAGTGTGATCTGGGTGGTGGTTTGGACGGGCACGGAAATATCCAGTGGAATTTGCGCATCCACCGGGATGACGGTTTGAATAGTAGCCCGATCGAGCTTCTCGAAGTTGGAATACAAGCCGCCTAACAACTTGTTGAGCATGGTGATATCGACGCCTTCTGGCAGCTTGATATCACGATAGGCCCAAAACGCCACAACTACGACAATGACGACCACCACATTAAAGATCATCGAAATCAGGCTGGCCAATGTCCAAAGTGCGCGCAGGAACTTTTCACGGCGTGGTACATCTTGTGTTATCTGTGGGTTATGCTCCTGCGTAACCGTTTGTTGGTCAGGTTGTTCACTCTGTGGCAATTTACCTGTCGCCGCCGGCAAGGCTTGCGCTTTCGGCTTGGAAGTGGCCGCTCGCGCGGTAGCAGGTTGGGGTGTAGATGGAGGCGCCTGTCCGGACTGTTTGAGACGCGGGAGCTGCGCCATCGGGGATTGTTTTGGGGTCTGTGGTTCTACGTTTGATTGAGCTTGTGATTGCGATCCTGGCTCCAATTCAGGTTGCAGGCTTGCTTCTTCGTCCTTGCTCGAAAGAATGTTGCGCAACCGCTCGCGGGGCTCTTGATTCCTGTCTTCGTCCATGGTTCCTCCAAATAATAGAGCGATACTTAATCTTAGCATAGATATGAAAAACTCAATCCATTTTTCCAGGCTTTTGGCAGGAAATGCGTGGTTTTATTGCAAAGTGTCTTACAATAAGGCTGAAGGACTATGTTTTCTTAAGGAATCTCTAACCATTTGGCAATAACTTTGTCGTAAGAATTGCGACAATAAAAACAGTCAAAGAATGAAAGCTCGTACTTAAGATGGGTATTTTGACTTGCCCGTTACTCTCTTTCTACATATAATTTGACAAGCTTGGTCGAATTATTATCGCACCCCAAGGAGGATAAGTGTGACCAATCAATACTTAGTAGCCGTCGTCGGTGCCGGTCCGGCTGGCCTGTTCGGAGCACGTGAACTCGCCAACCAGGGTGCGCACGTGGTACTCTTTAACCGGGATATCAAGCCGGGAGGCTTGGCTGAATACGGCATTTACCCCACCAAATACATTATGAAGAATGGTTTGCGAAAGCAATTCCGCCAGGTTCTCGAACACCCCAACATTGACTATTACGGCAATATCAGTATCGGCGCGCAGGGTGACCTGAGTCTCGACGACCTGCGGAAACTTGGCTTTCAGGCTGTTCTGGTCACCGCTGGCGCGCAGGGTGCGAAATGGCTTGGCCTGCCCGGCGAAAATCTGGAAGGTGTTTATCAGGCTAAAGACGTGGTCTATTTCTACAACAAACTACCACCAAACAGCCAACGGCACTACCGCTTCGGGAAGCGCTGCGCCATCGTCGGCGCGGGCAACGTGATGGTAGACATTGCTCGCTACCTGATCCGCCAGGAGAAGGTGGACGAGGTCATCGCTGTTGTACGGCGCGGACCGGCAGAAGTCAAATTCGACAAGAAAGAAATGGAATACGTGATCGCCAACCTGGACCAGGATGCCCTGGACAAGGAAATCGCCCGCGTCCGGCCGATCATGGAAGCGGTCAACCAGGACCCGGAAGCTGCTCGCGCCACGATCATGGAAGCTCTGCCGAAGGCTTATGAGAAAGTCTCTGATACGCGCTTCCGCTTCGAATTCCTGAGTTCACCAGTCCAGATGCTGGGAGAGAACGGCCTGCTGACCCATCTCGAGGTCGAAGACACCACGCTCACGTTGAAGGAAAATGGCGACACCAAGGCGCGTGGGACGGGCAACAAACGTCTGCTTGACGTGGGAACCGTCATCTTCGCCATCGGAGACAAAGTGGATGAGACCTTCGGTCTGCCGATCGAGTGGAACGAGTTTGTCAAGAATGAAAACCCACTTTACCCGGTGGAAGGTATTTCCTACGAAGCTTTTGATCCGCAAGCTGGTAAGCCCATCGAGGGCGTTTTCGTGGGCGGATGGTCGCGCAAGGCCAGTGAAGGCCTGGTAGGGTATGCGCGCAAAGATGGCACCAACGCATCCAGGGCAGTCTGGCAGTATTTGCAAACCAAACAACCCGATGTCTCAAGCCTCGAAGCGATCACCGCAAAAGTAAAAGGACTGCAAAAGCCGGCTGTCACCAAAGATGATATTCGTCGGCTGGAGGCCGTAGAAGCAGAGGAAGCCCAGAAGCGCGGCCTGGAAGAATTCAAGTTCGCCAGCAACGAAGAGATGTTGCGTGCGATGGGTTGATCATCGCGGCGTAAGTTACATCCCTTATTGTGGACTATTCTGGCCCCTCTCCCTTTTTTAGGAAGAGGGGTTATCATTTAAGCTATGTTCAAACAAGACCTGACCTTTTCCACCCCCTACATGAACGCCGCCGGGACGCTGGGATTCGCGCCGGATTATCGCGCCCCTGTCCCCTGGGATTCCTTTGGCGCGTTCGTGACCAACCCGCTCTCGCTGCGCCCGCGTAGGCCAACTGCCGAACCAGCCCTGATCGAGTACCCCGGCGGATTTCTGCTGCACACGGGACTGCCGAATCCCGGCCTGCCCGCTGCGATCAAGAAATACGCCCGGCGCTGGGCGGACTCGCGCCTGCCGATCATCGTCCATTTGATGGCCGACCGCCCAGAAGAGAGTATGCGCATGGTGCAGTCGCTGGAGGGGTTGGAGAACATCGCCGCCGTGGAATTGGGATTTGCGCCCCTGCTGGCCGATGACATCATCCTGCTGACGATTGAGATGTCACTGGGAGAACTGCCATTGATCGTGAGCCTGCCAGCGGAGCAGGTATTATCCCTGGGACCGAGAGTCATCCAGGAGGGTGCAGCAGCCATCAGCTTGGCAGCGCCGAGGGGAATGTTAACCCTCACCCCTAACCCCTCTCCCGGAGGAAGAGGGGAAACTGTAACCGGTCGCTTGAATGGCCCGGCGCTGTTTCCGCAAGCCCTGCTGACCGTGCGGGATGCAGTTGGAGCGAATTTACCGGTCATTGGAGCGGGCGGTGTAGGGACCAAAGAAAACGCCGACGCGATGCTCTCGGTCGGCGCGCTGGCTGTCCAGGTGGACGCCAGTTTGTGGCGTGGGGACGTAAATTTCTGATATTTTAAAATGTAGTTCGTTGGTTAAGTAGCGATGTTCGTCCGCCATATTGTCCGTCGCCACTACACTTCGACACCGTTCGTGCCGGGAGCACGCCGGTGCGAGACGGCAAGCTCAGTGCGACGCTGCGGGCTACTCACCCGCCATTGAAAATTTTATTTCTTTGGCTCCAACACCATCACGGGGATATTCCGGTTGGCCGCCCTTTGCTTGTAAGCCGCATAACCAATGTAATAGGAAATTGCCATATCGTAGTAATACTTATTTTCCTGCGGGTTGGCTTCGCGGGCAATATACACGTCGGTGTGCCCGTCCTTTTTGACAGTGCACTCCGGGTTGGCTTTTAGATTGTAATACCAGGCGGGATTATGTTCCTGTCCAAAATTTGAAGCGATCAAGGCGTATTTATCCCCATCGGGCAGACCGGTAATGGGCAGGCTGCGTTGTTTTCCGCTTTTTGCGCCGATTGTGGTCAGTTCGATGATTGGCAGGCCGGTTAGCTGCGCGAAGGTCAGTTTTCCGCGACTCAGGCGCAGCAGGAGTGCATCGGCGTGGTGCAGCAGGCGCGCCATGAGCCAGGATACGGGACGCAGGGCAAAGAATTGTTGGAGGATGTGTTGCCAGGAAGAGGTATTTTTAGTCATTCTTAATCCAACCGCCAAGATCCAAGTTCGCCAAGGAATCGCTAAAAACGCTAAGCCAATTCTTGGCGTCCTATAAAAACCTTGGCGCTCTTTGCGCCTTGGCGGTTAAAAGCTCATCGCTTGCACTTCCCTATTTTTCCAACCAAATCGTCACCGGCCCATCATTATTGATCTCGACCAACATGTGCGCGCCAAACTGACCAGTCTGGGTAGGGACGCCCTGTCCACGCAACAGTTCGGCGAAACGTTCCACCAACGGCGCGGCCAGGTCCGGATCAGCGGCGTAGATGAACGAGGGACGTCGTCCCTTGCGCGTATCGGCATACAGTGTGAACTGCGAAACGACGATGGCTTCCCCCCCGACATCCAAAACCGATAAATTGGTCTTGCCTTGATCGTCTTCGAAGATGCGCAGGTTGGCAATCTTTTCGGCCAGGTAGACGGCCTGTTCCTCGCCATCACCGTGACCAATACCCAGCAGGATGACCAATCCCTGCCCGATCTGGGCAATGGTCTGGTCATCCACGCTGACTTTGCCTGAGCTAACTCGTTGTAATAATGCTCGCATAGAATTTTAACCACGAAGTCACAAAGACACTAAGGCACAAAAGTTCATTTTCTGCTTGTGTCTCCGTGACTCTCGTGCCTTCGTGGTTATTTTTACTCCGGTAAGCCTATCGCTTCGCGAACTTCCCCCATCACGCCCTCGGCGATGACGCGCGCGCGTTTGGCGCCGTCGTGCAGGATATCCCAGACGGCATCCGGCTTCTGCGCGATCTCGGCGCGTCTGGCGCGGAAGGGTTCCAGGTGCGCGTTCAGGTTTTTGGCGAAGAGCTTCTTGCAATCCACGCAGCCGATGCCTGCCCGGCGGCATTCGACATTGACCATATTGATCTCCTCTTCGGAAGAGAAAATCTTGTGCATCGAGTAGACGTTGCACACGTCCGGGTTGCCGGGATCGGTGCGTTTGATGCGCGCCGGGTCGGTGACCATCTGCATGACGCGTTTGGTCGTCTCTTCGGGCGTGGCGGCCAGCTCGATGTGGTTGTCGAGGCTTTTGCTCATCTTGTCTTTGCCATCGATGCCGATCACCTTGGGGATCTCGGTGTGCTTGGCCTGCGGCTCGATCAACACATTGGTATTGTAGCGGTAATTGAACGAGCGCACGGTTTCGCGGGCAAACTCCAGGTGCGGAGCCTGGTCCACTCCAACGGGAACAACATCGGCCTTGTACAGAACGATGTCGGCCGTCATCAGAACGGGATAACCTACCAGTCCGTAGTTGATGTTATTGGGGTTCTGTCGAATCTTCTCTTTGAAGGTCGGCAGTTCGGTCAGCTTGCCCAGCGGCGTGACCATCGAGAGCAGGGTGTGCAGTTCCATGACCTGCGGCACGTGCGACTGGATGAAGACGATCGACTCGTCGGGGCGGATGCCGGCCGCCAGCCAGTCGAGCGCCATTTCGTAGGTGTTGGTCTTCAGGTCGGCGGTGGTCTCGACCGTGGTCAGGGCGTGGATATCGACGATGCAGTAGATGCAATCATAATCGTCCTGCAGCGCGACGTAGTTCTTGATCGCACCCAGATAATTGCCCAGATGTTGACGCCCGGTAGGGCGGGCGCCAGAAAATACGCGTCCTTTTTTTGCCATTCAAATTGCCTCGTTGTTGGATTTGCAGTCTAACGACTTCAGTCGTTGACTTGTCGTTGTAATCCAAAGTCAGGTCCCTAATCGGATGCTTCGCAAGACTTTGCGACTCCGCATTCTGTTATTTGATGATCTTACGCACCAGATCAACCACCTCGCCAGGTTCGGCGTGACGGTGGGTCTGGAGTTTGGAATAGACCAGCGCTTCGTCCACCTTGACCTCGAACCTGCCTCCGTCCGAAGGGACCAGGGTCAGGTTCCCGATGTCGTACTCGAACTCTTTGAGCAGTTCGTTTGCCAGACTCACGGCCCGGTCAGTGTAGTGTCAAACAGCGCAGTAGACGATTTCGATGTTTACCATTGTTCTCCAAAGTATTTCCTCACTGAGCGGAGCGACTGTAAGGCCGTCTCGCCGCGATCGCGTGGCCCGAACGGGAAGCATAGTCGAAGTGTTCCGCAGTTGATACGTGGATTTTCGACTACGCCCTTCGCTACGTTCGAGCGACTACTCGACCGCTCAGGGACGGATTTTGTTAGAAAATTATAACATGCACCCCCCTTAGGCTTGCCACAAGTATGATGAGGGACTATAATCGCGTCTGGTAAATGAAGGAGAACGTAAGTTATGCCTATCTATGCTTATCGGTGCGAATCCTGCGGGGTTCAATTCGAACGACAACAATCTTTCAGTGACGCGCCGCTCAAGCGCTGCCCGGAGTGCAACAAGAACACGCTGCGCAAGGTGATTGGGCCGGTGGGTGTTGTGTTTAAAGGCTCCGGCTTTTATTCCACCGATAACCGCTCCACTTCAGGACTGGCAACACCGGCAAAAAAGGAAGAAAGCGGCTCTTCCGAGAAATCCGAGAGCAAGGCCACTACCGAAAGTGCAAAATCGGAAAGCAAGAGCAGCGAGAAAAAAGAGTAAGTGAAAGTAAGAAGCAACCCGTAAAAAGGAACTGCGTCTGAAATTCAGGCGCAGTTTTTGTTTGACACAATTGTGTTCTAGAAAATTTTACTTGTAAAACAATTCCAAGCCCATCGATCAACTTTTTGAACAACTTCCCAAACTCCGTATCATCCTCCCACTTTGAAAAATCCAGAATATTGTATTCCATTACCTGCTCCATGACCCGTTTCGGCCAGGGACTATCTTTCCAGCTATCATCCAGCGCTACCGGGCAGAGCACATCGCGCCCGGTCTCCTTCTCCAATTCGCGCGCCGTGCGGACTTCGTGCTCCACCCAGTCACTCTTGATCGAGTTTTCCGAGAGGATCACCAACACTGTTGGGTTGTGGCGGATGGCGCGGTCGATTTGTTTTTCTAGACGACCGGCAGTGGCGTGGTGCACATCCCGCCAAAAGCGGATGCCTTTTTCGTTTAGCTTTTCTTCTATTTTGTCAACGAAAGCGCTATCCGCGTGGCTATAAGAGATGAAAAGGTGGAAAATTTGCACAGGTCTCAGCACGTAAGTCGTGAACTTTATAAAGAATATTGTCGATTTCTTCATTACTTAGTCACCTTACGCAAAATTAGCGTAAACTTGGTGAATGACGAATGAAAAACTACTTGATCTGTACAGCGATTATCTCATTAGCGCGTTTGGTCAAACAACGGCAACCGGCTTATCAGCGCTGTTGAACGGTGAAATCAGTCACGATAGCGTCCAACGCTTTCTAGCCGGTGAGCGACAAACATCTATACATTTGTGGCGAGTGGTCAAGCCACACGTTCGTAAAATCGAAAGTCCGGAAGGTGTTGTGATTGTGGATGACAGCATAGCGGAAAAGCCTTACACAGATGAAAACGACATCATTTGCTGGCATTATGATCATGCTCAACAGCGCAATGTCAAAGGCATCAATTTTGTAACTTGCCTGTATCACAATGCTGAAATTTCTCTGCCGATTGGTTTTGAATTGATCGCCAAGACCGAACACTACACAGACCCAAAAGATGGCAAGAAAAAACGACGCTCACCCAAAACCAAGAATGAATATTACCGTGATGACTTAACAAGCAGTCCGCAACCAGATCCAGTTCAAATATGTACTCAATGATATCTGGTTTGCATCCGCCGAGAACATGAACTTTGTCAGAACTACACTCAAAAAGGACTTTGTTATGCCACTCAAAGGTAATCGTAAAGTGGCCTTGAGTTTGAGTGCTAAGAAGAACGGCCAATATCAGAGAGTAGATACGCTGGAACTAGAACCGATGCAGCCTATGACAATTTACTTGGAGAGTGTCCCTTTTGCTCTTCTGCTCATCAAACAGGTCTTCACAAACGAAGATGGCTCAACAGGCACTTTGTATCTGGTCACCAGCGACACTACACTTTCTGGTGATGGCATTGCCACTATCTATCAAAAACGATGGAATGTGGAGCCATATCACAAATCGCTGAAGCAAAATGCTTCCCTGGAAAAGTCACCTACCCAAACTGTGACTACACAGACCAATCACTTTTTTGCAGCCTTATGTGGTTACATCAAACTCGAACTGCTCAAGGACACTACCAAACTCAACCACTTCGCACTCAAATCTAAACTCTATCTGCAAGCCATTCAATCCGCTTATGCCACCCTGCAAAGTCTCAATCCCATTGCTCTGGCCGCGTAAGGTGAGTTACTTAATTAGGGTCGTGCAATTTTGCAGATTTAATTTCCCAATCACTCAATCCACAACCTCTCAGAAAGATTTCAGGAATTATGCCCTTTGAAATGGCAATTGTCTCATGGCCTAAACTCGAAGGGCCAAAATGTCTCACCACATCCAAACCTATTACCTTACTCAAATCAACAAAACTAAAAATGGTATGCCCTATACCAGCCCAAGATAGGTTAGCCTCTGCAAGTTTAGTTTCACTAAAATTAGCTCCAAAGAAATTACATCCAACAAGATTTGCCTCAGTAAAATCAGCTTTAACAAAGTAGGCTTCTTGAAAATTTACCCCACTGAGATTGGCTTTAGAAAATTGAGATAACTCAAGTTTGGCATTACTAAGGTTAGCTTTTTGAAGATTAGCACCTCGTAGATTAGAAAAACTGAAATCGACTTCCTTAAAGGTCAGAATAACTAAATCAATCCTGTTAGATCTGAATGACTGAAATCAGCACCCTCGAAATTAAACGTCATTCTTTAAGATTAGTATTTCTAAGCTTTGCTTCAAACA
>CAWHJM010000046.1:0-213897 GCA_963829615.1 uncultured Chloroflexia bacterium | reverse complement strand
AAATTTACATATTGCTCCTGGGATCACCGGAAATTTGTGATTAAAACTAGACAACTTGGTGAAATTTCACCAAGTTGTCTAGACCTGCGGCCCCGACGAGATTTGAACCCGCAATCTAGGAAGCGCAGACTCAGCTTGGATATTTTCAGCAGAAGAGTGATTTGGGAAGATTAAATGATGTAAAAGATCTCACGGATTGTAACCTTGCGTTCTCTTGTCTTCGTATAACCATAATGTCTGAAACTAACCCCACCTAATTATTTAAAAATCAGTTTCAAGAATCCCCCCGATGATAAAGCAGGAAATGATAACAAAAAGAGCCACCAGAACGGTGGCTCTTTTTGTGGGCGCGGAGGGACTCGAACCCACGACCTCACGGATGTGAACCGTGCGCTCTAACCGGCTGAGCTACGCGCCCGAATTGTCGGGATTATCCCGCGTTGCGGGATTATAGCCGAGGTCGTGGGCTTTGACAAGTCTCGCCATTTGTTACTGGACCAGTGCGGGTTCAGGAACGATGATGGCCATAATCAGATAGGCGATCAGGATGCCAGGCCCGGTCAGGAAGAAACCCAACACGAATAGTAAACGGACAACAGTCGGGTCGATGTTCATATAATCGCCCAGTCCGGCGCATATACCGGCAATCATGCGGTTAGTGGTGCTGCGCGTCAGTTGCTTATAGTCAGTGTTCATTGCGTACTCCTTTCGTAATATGTTCTACACTACTTACGCAATGACATGGGGATGGTTGCAAGTCGTCAGGGGATGATAAAAGTGCGCGTGATTGTTAACGTACCACCTGCATCGGTGAGTACAATAGCTTCCAAAGTGTATGTGTCGCTATTCAGGGTAACGCCAGCTGAGGCCGAGTTACCACAACTGCTATCTCCGCCAAAGGCGCAATAACGGAGCGTAGCATCGATGTATCTGTTAACTACATTCAATGACGAATCATAAATTGTGAATGTAATGGATGTGATCCCATCTCCATTTGCAACGCCGACCGCAAATCCCAGGCTTCGGCTTCGAATTTCGTGGCAGCAGTATTTGTAATGACAGTTCCATCAATGGGCGGAATGATAATGTCTAGATGTGTTAGTGCAGGGATGATAAAAGTCCGCGTGATCGTTTTTGTCTCGCCCGCATCGGTTACCATAGTCACTTTCAGAGTGTAGGTATCGCTACTTAGGATGACTCCCGCTGAAGCTGCGTCGCCACAGTTGTTATTTCCGCCAAAGGCACAATAGGTGGGAGTTGTATCGGTGTAGGTGTGAACCGTATTCCCAGTCGAATTGTAGAGGACGAACGCAATCGATGTGATTCCGCTACCATTGTTAGTACCAATGGCAGGATCCCAGGCTTCGACTTCGAACATCGTCTCGTCATTGCCGGTAATACTTGCGCCATCGCCGGATGGATTGACAATTTTCAGGTGCGCCGGTTCAGGCGTGGCGGTTGGAATTGGGGTTGGAGGAACAGGCGTAGGATGGATGGGCGTAGGCGGTTCTTCTTTTGGTGGTTTTGTAGGCTTTGGAGGTGGTGGAGGCGGGGGTGGCGGAACAACTGTCGATGTAGATGGGACGGGCGTATTGGGGATAATTACAACCGGGGCTTCCGTGAGTGCTGTCTCAGGGATCGTTGTTTCAATTACTGATGTTGCCGGAGCAGTGGAATTTGTCTGTGTGGACCCGGCAGGAGCAGTGACCGATGAAACCGGAGTTTGCAGGAACCCAACCAGGGTAGCCATCCGGTTTTCTGGTGCGGAAGCAGGATCAAGGTCCCGAAAGAGATCGAGAATGATATTCAGGCTGACGTTGCCAACGGGTGTATAGAAGTCCGGGCTGTAATCAGCTGTTTTGGTCGCATTAATAGAGAATGGGATCGATTTATCCCGTGAGAGATCGTATAACGGACGGATTGCCAGGGTGACCCACATATAAAATCCACAAATCCCTATCACATGAAGGATTAATAGAGGAAAGAAACGCGATGAACGTGTTTCTCTCTCATTCTGTTGATTTATTACCATTGCTTTGCATGAGCTCCAGGAATGTATCAACTACTTGTGGGTCGTAAAGTGTTCCCCTGCCTTCTCCAAGTATCTGTATGGTTTCTTCAACAGTGCGAGCCGGATGGTATGGGCGCTCGGAGCGAATTCCGTCAAACTGGTCTATCACAGTAAATATTCGTGCTTCCAGCGGGATTTCAGTGCCTTTTAACCCGCGTGGGTAGCCACTGCCGTTCCAATATTCGTGGTGACAATAAGGGATGTTGATGGCTTTTTCAAGAAATTCGATATCTTTTAGAAACTCATAGGCTGCCGTCGGATGTTTACGGACGATTTCCCATTCTTCTTTTGTAAGTGGCCCGGCCTTTTGCAAAACCTTGTCGGGGATCATGAGCTTCCCAAGATCATGCAGGAAAGCCCCACGACGGACGTGGACCAGCTCATCCTCAGGAATTCCCATCGCCCTGGCGAGTTTGAGGGTCAGATCGACAACCCGGAGAGAATGCCCCAGGGTTTCTAGGTCGCGAGCTTCGAGTGTTTTTGCCCAGCCTTCGATGGTGCTATCGTAGGCCGCTACCAGGTCTGCACGAGATTTTTGAAGCCGCTCGGCCATGAGATTAAATTCCCGGGTGAGGTGGGCAATTTCATCGTGACCCGTAGAGGCAATTCGTACTCCCAGATCCCCTTCACCGATTGTGGTTGCAGCTTTTTCCAATTGCAGGATGGACCGGCTGATGATATTCGCGATAAAAACGCCCGTTGATATAACCAGCAAGGCCGCTACGAAAACCAGTGTGACCACTCTGAGCCAGGTGGGCTTACCCATACGGACGAGAAAGTTCTGCGAGAATGATGCGCCTATTACTCCGAGATTCTGACCGCGTACCTTCCATGCTCCCATGATTTCGCTGTATTGAATATCCGCAATAGTAAATGTACGGATTGTGCTATTGCTGTCTTGTTCTTCAATCACTCCAAGTGACGTCAGTGGCCCAAGGATTGGTGGTTCAATGAAAGTGGTTGCAACTGTTTGACCCATTGTGTTGTACAGAGTGATCTGCGCCAGGGTTTCTTCACGCAATTCTTGAGCCAATCTGTTTGTGGAGCGTCCGATCAATACCGCTCCCACCAAGGACTGGTTTTCATCTAATACCGGCCCACAGATGAAAAGGTAATTTCCAAAAGGAGTTTCGTGGTAAGCGGCAAATTTATCTCCGCGCTCATCGTTTTGACGCTGAATAACAAGTTGCACAATTGGCCAGGGACGGATCTGATCGTCTCCCTGGGTGTAGATGTATTCCTCGATTAATCCGCCCGGGCGATGGTACATGGAAAGAACAGAGATGCCGTCAATCCCAAGGATAATCACGGCATCTTCTTGGGTATTAACCGCCAGGGGCAATGCGAGATTGCGGAGCGTGGATGTATCCTGGTTGGTGATGGCATTTGGCATTCCACTTGTATTGGCTAGCAATCGCAGGGTTTCGAGCATCTGGTCTTCCTGGCGTACCATGCCTTCACTGGCCAGTTTCCCCACTTCGATCAATTGGTTGACGAATCGTTCTCGGTATGGATTCGGACGCCACCTGCCAGGCCATGTATCCAGCTGCGACGACGATTGCCAGTGCAAGCAGCAGATATGGAAGGATGATTTTCGTGCGGATCGATACGAATTGATTTGAGGTCAAGCGTTTCATAATAATAGCAGATACTGGCTGATTATAGACAGACCTCCCCCATATTTTCCTTGCAGTTCGCATACAAACTTGATTAGAGTGGAATTGTCAGAATTAACCGCCAAGATGCCAAGTCCCCAAGGAGCCTTGACGTCATACAAAGTCACTTAGCGTTCTTCGCGTCTTGGCGGTTCGAACACGGAAGTTCTGGCTACCTGTATTTCCTGCTTTCCAGGTAATTTGCAATGGAGGCGTAGAGTAGAAACACGCCAATCGCCAGCAAAAATACCCCCTGCCAGCCCAGCCAACGGACCTGGAGCAGTCCGAACCCGGCAAACAGGATTCCGACCAGGAAATAGAAGATGGCGTTGCGACTGTAGACTGAACCAACCCTCCCGGCTTGCAGCAGGTTACGTTGTGTGAGCATATCGAGGTCACCTACTTGCTCTTCGTGGCGCTCTTTGCAAGCCAGGCTGCCGTCTACATCTGCTGCACAGGCGATACACAATCCGCGCTGACAATGTTTGCACAGGCCTACAGCCGGTTGGCTGGGATGATAGTAGCAATTCATGATTATTCTCCGATAATTTGCAATACCAGTTCCCGGTGACGCGAGCGGACATCAAAATCCACATAGATGACTTGCTGCCAGGTACCCAGCGTCAGGCTGCCCTCTACGAACGGGATCGTCAGCGATGGGCCCAGCAGCGCGGCGCGGATGTGGCTATGACCATTGCCGTCATGCCAGCGTGCGTTGTGGGCATACTCTCTGTTCGAAGGGATGATTTCCTCGAATAGGCGGCGCAGGTCGTTTACACAGCCGCTTTCGTACTCGATGGTGGTCAGTGCGCTGGTTGATGACGGGCAGAAAACTGTCACTGTTCCGTTTCGTAGCTCACTCTGGTTTACAACCCGGGCAATTTCTGCCGTAATGTCCATCACATCTGCGTTGCCGCGTGTACTCAATTGGATCGAACCTGTCTTTACCATATTATTTTCCTCGCTTGATGGCGTTATCGCCAAATTTTTCTCTCAACTCGTCCACAACTGCTTGCAGCTTGCGCTCCTTTTCGGAGTCAGTTCCCCATAAGCTCCAACTGGCGCATGGGCTCGCCCAATCCGCTGACGCCAACACCGATTAAGCGTACAGCCTGCCCCGACTTGCGGATTTTCCTCAGCAGTCCCAGAGCGGTTTCGGCAATCTCATTGCCTTTATTCGTTGTGCCGGCAGCGTAATCTGTCGTGTTAGTGTTGTGAAGTCAGGCCAGCGGATTTTCAATTTGACAGTTGTCCCAGCCAACTTATTCTTACGCAAGCGGCGTCCGACTTGCTGCCGATAAATCTGTCAAGGTTTTCTCGAGGGACTGATCATCACGGACGTCGCGCGAAAAGGTGATCTCCTGGCTGATAGATTTGATCTCGCGTTCGGTCACCACCGGGCGTTCGTCCTGACCCCGGGCATGCTTCGCCATCTCCCGGCCGTTTTCGCCAAACAGGCGGATCAGTTCATCCTCGGGCCAGCGGGCGATGTCACCGATGGTATGGATGCCCAGTTCACTCAGCCGTGCGGACGTCTTCGGGCCGACGCCCCACAGCATATCGGCTGGTAAGGGGGACAGGAACTCCGCTTCTTTCCCGGACGGGACGATGGTCAGCGCAAAAGGAGGACTATCTCCCTTTGCGGCCTTTTTCCCGACTTCTGTGGCGATCTTGGCTACCAGTTTGTTGGGCGCGATTCCGATGGAGCTGGGTAGCCCTAATTCGTCCCGGATGCCGGCCTGAAGTCCGTGTGCGATGCGCTCTGGAGGGTCGGGCAGGTCAGTGATGTCCAGAAAGGCCTCGTCGATTGAAATTTGCTCGATCAAGGGCGTCAACCTGCCCAGTCGATCCATCACCTGCCTGGAAGCTTCGCTATACAGGCGGTGACGTCCCGGAACGATGATCAGCCCCGGGCAGAGCCGCAGCGCGCGAGACATAGGCATGGCCGAACGGACGCCAAATTTGCGGGCTGCGTATGAACAGGATGCAACCACACCGCGCTCATTCGGTTTGCCACCCACCGCAAAAGGCTTGCTGCGCAGTTCCGGATTTTGGTTTTCCTCGACCGCGCAATAGAAAGCATCCAGGTCGAGATGTAATATCGTGCGTGCCATAGGGCTATTATAAGGAAAAATGGTCTAAATTTCGTATTGAACTTATACGAAAGCAACGATATACTATATATATCGTGTAACTGAATTTTTTTGGAACCTTGGAAGGGGTTCACACGTCGTATTAGGTAGGACTATTATAGGAGGCAGACATGAAAGCACTTTCCAAACTGGCATCAGCAGTATTATTGGTCGCACTGGTGCTTGCAGCATTCCCAACCATAGGAGCGAGCACGGCACAGGCCGCGCCCTGTGATTGGGCCCAATTCATCGCCGATGTGACTGTACCGGATGGAACAACATATACGCCGGGAGCTACGTTCCAAAAAACATGGCGGTTGAAGAATATCGGCTATTGTACCTGGACCACGTCTTACGCACTGGTCTTTGATAGCGGTCAGCAGATGGGTGCGTCCAGTTCAGTGCCTATGCCCACAGATGTGGCTCCCGGCCAGACCGTGGACTTGACTGTCGATATGACTGCGCCCAGTAGCGCCGGTCATTATTTCAGTTATTGGAGATTGCGCAATGCCAACGGTGTTATCTTTGGCATTGGTTATACAGCCAATCGGGTTTTCTGGGCCGATATCTATGTCGGTTCTTCAACAAGCGGCGTCGGCTACGACTTCACTGCCAATGCATCCTCCGCAACCTGGTCAAGCGGCGCCGGAGCGTTGGCGTTCCCTGGCACAGACGGAAATGCCAGCGGTTTTGGCCTGAAGCTGGATAACCCCCAGTTTGAGAGTGGCGTCACAGCGACAACCCCTGGTTTGCTGATATCCCCGCAGAACATCTATAACGGCTATATCCAGGCTACCTATCCGGCCTTCCGTGTGCAGAGTGGTGACCGCTTCCAGGCAACGGTCGGTTGCGAATATGGTGCCACTAGTTGTTATGTGGCCTATCGTCTGGATTACCAGATCGGCAACGGCCCGATCAGGACGTTTTGGACCTTCCGCGAGAAGTACGAGGGTTTGACGTACAACGCCAACCTGAATTTGAGCTCGCTGGCCGGGTATGATGTGAAATTCACCTTATTTATATCAGCCTATGGCTCCGCCATCGGTGACCGCGCCCTGTGGGGCAATCCGATCATTTCACGAGTTGGCGCTTCACCAGTGACTGCCGTACCGACCGTCACTGGCACGCCGCCTACCGCTACTTCAACCAGCACCATACCGACAGCGACCCCACCCGTCGCGCCATCTTCCTGCGACAAAGTGCAGTTTATTGCTGATGTCACGGTGCCGGATGGCACGACCTATGCGGCAGGCACTACTTTCAACAAGACCTGGCGCTTGAAGAACATCGGTGCCTGCACGTGGACAACTGCGTATCAGTTGGTCTTCTACAGTGGTGAGCCGATGAGCGGCCCGAGTTCGTTGACCTTCCCGCAGTCGGTTGCGCCGGGACAAACGGTTGATCTAACCGTCACCTTGACCGCGCCCAGTACGGCGGGTTTGTATCGCGGTTACTGGATGTTCAAGAATACCAACGGAGCCTTGTTTGGCATCGGTTATCAGGCCAATAAACCCTGGTGGGTTGAGATCAATGTTACTGGTTCATCCGGGCCGACGTATACTCCCACTGTGACATCTACGGTGACGGCTACTCCAACAGAGACAGCCACTCCAACGGAAACAGCCACGCCGACAGAGACAGCTACGCCATAATCCGACAAACCCAGTACCCTGACCGGGGATAGCGGCTTGATCCCCGCATGAATCCTGTCACAAGGAGCAAAGGCGTTCATCGGAACTTAGTTCGAGACGAAGGCCTGGTCGCACAGACCAGGCCTTTTTCCAAGCCCTGACTTATGTCCCGCCAAAACTCTGTTATTCTGCTTGCTGACGACGATCCGAACATCGTGGATAGCCTGGCTCCCTTTCTTGAGCGGGCTGGTTTCCACGTATTGATCGTCTCTGATGGCCAGGCCGCCTTCGAGAAGGCCCAATCCCATCACCCCGACCTGATCATCCTGGATGTGCTCATGCCGCGCATGGACGGGCGTGAGGCCCTGCGTCGCTTGCGTCAGGCCAACGTGTGGACGCCCACCATCCTGCTCACACAGGTCGGTGAGGCTTCCGAGCGTGCCCTGGCTCTCGAGGAGGGTGCGGATGATTATCTCAACAAACCTTTCGATCCGCACGAACTACTGGCGCGCATCCGGGCTGTGCTGCGACGTGCACGTCCTGGCGAGCGTTCGCTTTCTGCGGCCTGGCTGCTGACTGCCGGTGACCTGTCCCTCGACCGGCGCGCCCGCAGAGCGTCTCTTGCAGGGCAGGTGTTGGAATTGACGCCCAAGGCTCTGGCCGTACTGGAATACCTGATGACCCATCCCGACGAAGCTGTGACGCGCGAGCGCCTGCTGGATGCCGTCTGGGGCTGGGAGTATCCCGCTGGCACGCGCACCGTGGACACGCGCATGGCCGAACTGCGCCGCGCCCTGAACGATGATCCTTCCGAGCCCCGTTATATCGAGACTATTCCCGGTGAAGGCTATCGCTTTATCGCCGATGTGCGCGGAGAGGGGTAGTGCTTCAATGCCTCCCAAAAATGATACATTGAGAAAATTCTGGCCCATCCTCTTGCTGGTCTTCCTGCCACTTGGACTGGGGCTGGTGGCATTCGCGGTGGCGCGTATGTTTTTGCGTCCAGGCCCGCCTTTCCTCTACACCGCCGACCTGGGCATGGTAGGAATTATTTTTGGTTCCACCATTCGTGATCCCGGTGCTGTGGCTTTTTTGAGTGTTACAGTAATTGCATTTATACTCATGCTCTTTTATCTCAGAAGCCAGCAGCAAGCGGAAATCATCCGTCAAACTTTGGAAGACGCGGCGCTCGAAGTCGAGCAGGGACGTCGCCACTTCCTGCGTCGCCTGGACCATGAAATCAAGAACCCGTTGACAGCATTGCAGGCTGCACTGGTCAATCTACGCGAATCGGAGCTGGCAGAAGAGCGCCAACGCGCCGCACACAATGCAGAACGAGCCGTAGCCCGTCTCACCCGTCTGTTGGCGGACCTGCGCAAATTGTCCGACCTGGGCGAGCGTCCGCTGGAACTCTTGCCTGTGGATGTGCCCGACCTGTTGCAGGAAATGGTCGATGCAGCCAAATCCCTGCCTGCCTATCAGGGCCGGGAAGTGAACCTGCTGATTTCCAAAGTCCCTTCGCCGTTCCCAACTGTCACAGGGGACCGGGATTTGCTGGCCCTGGTGGTGTACAACCTGATCGAAAACGCGCTCAAGTTCACGTCCGGGGATGAAGCGGTTGAAGTCCGTTCCCTGGAAGACGGCAAAGGCGATTGTTATCGAAGTCGCTGATTCGGGGCCGGGCATTCCATCCGAAGAACTCCCAAAAATATTCGAAGAGTTGTATCGCGGCGCCAACGCGCGTGGCATCGAAGGCAGCGGGCTGGGACTGGCGCTCGTGCATCGCATCGTGAATTTGCATGGCGGTCAGATCCAGGTGCGCAGCCGCCAGGAGGATCCGCGCGGAACCGTATTTACCGTACGCTTGCCTGTGAAAAAGTGAACTGTTTGTAGGTTGGGCTTTCAGCCCAACAACTCTAAAGTGCGGGCTTCAAGCCCGCACTACTTTATGCAAACCAAGCGTGTTACAAAATTGTGACATTTCTGCCATAAGCCTGTAACAACGGGGGGATATAAATTAAGTGGGAATTTATGATGAATGAACAAACTTTGATTCATGCCGCACAACGCGGCGACCTGGAAGCTTTCAACCAACTGGTCTTGCTATACCAGGATTATCTCTTTCGGATCGCGCTGAGCATCTTGCGCGATGAAGATGCTGCCGCAGATGCCACGCAGCAGGCTCTCTTTTCCGCCTTCCGCAACCTGTCGAGGTTCCGCGGCGGTTATTTGCGCGGCTGGTTGAGCCGCATTGTGGCCAATGCCTGTTACGACGAGTTGCGGCGCATTTCTCGTTCCAAGAATTTGCCTTTGCAGGTTTACAATCAGGATGACGAAGAGATGGAACCTGCCCTGCACCTGGCCGATTCGGCTCCGTCACCCGAAGCGTGTGCCGAAACGAATGAGTTGTTGGATGCGATCCAGACTTGCCTGGACGCCTTGCCCGGGCACTACCGTCTTGTGGCCCAGCTTGTAGATATGGAAGGCCTGTCTTACGAAGAAGCCGCCATTGCATTAGATGTCCCGACCGGAACCGTCAAAAGCCGCCTGGCGCGTGCCCGTAACTCTTTGCGCATGGAATTGCAACGCCATCCGGATTTGCTCCCTGTCTCTTATAATTGTGAATTGCATCTTTCTGCAAATGTATGCTAACACTCAGGGGAAGGATAGACTTTGTTTGTGAAGACCGAATGAAGAAATTTGTGTATATTTTGATCGGCCTGACGCTGTTATTGTCAGGTTGTCGGACGCTAGAAGTTTTCTCTGGCCGACACATCTATGTGGTGGACCTGTCCACGCTGGAGACGCGTCTGCTCCAGGCTCCCGGCTTGCCGCTTGACTGGTGGTGGCTGGCTCCTTCCTGGCAACTGTAAGTTTGTGCAAATACAAAAAGAGCCTGGCAATTGACCAGGCTCTTAATTCATCTGAAAAGGACGCTAGCTGTTTCTAACTGGCCGATCATCCCCGCGTGCAAAGGATGCCACCGCAGCTAGCAGGGCCACGCCGCTGGCAAACAGCAGACCATTATCAAATGCGTGGACCAGTGTGGCGGCATCGCCCGGATTGCCCTTGGACAGGAAAGTCGTGAAAATCGCGCCGGTCAGGCCGATGCCGAGCACCATGCCAACGTTGCGCGCTAACGCCAGCACGCCTGCTGCAATGCCTTGACGATTGCGCGGCGCATCGCCCATCAGGGCGCTGTTGTTGGGCGCCACAAACAAACCGGTCCCAAAGCCACCGATAGCCAGGCCCAGCACAACCAGCCAGAAGGGCGAGTCCAGTGTCAGACGGCTGATCATGAACAAACCCACCGCCATGATCAACATCCCCAGTGTGGTTGGGATGCGTGAGCCGACTCGGTCAGAGAGTTTTCCGCTGATCGGGGCCGTTATGGCCATGATGATGGGCTGTGACGTCAGGATCAATCCCGCCTGCGAGGCAGACAGCCCGCGACCCTGGATGAGATAAAAAGGCGTCAGGAAGAGCACACTGTAAACACAAATATAGTTCAGGATCGGGCTGAGCGTGGACATAGAGAAAACGCGTCGCTTGAAGAGACTCAGGTCCAGCATGGGGGTCGGGACATGCATCTCGATCCAGGTAAACAGGCCCAGGATCAGGAGAGAAGCGATAAAGAGGCCCAGGATGATGGGCGAAGTCCAGCCCAGGACATGTCCCTGGTTCAGGGCGAAGAGCAGCGCCACCAGTCCGACTAAAAAGGTTAATGCGCCTGCCAGGTCGAATTTTTCGGTCTGACCGGAGGGCGTGTCACGCGGGATGATAACCAAACTGAGCCAAATGGCGATCAGGCCGATGGGCACGTTGATGTAGAAAACACTGTGCCAGCCGAAGGTGTCGGACAGCCAGCCGCCCAGGAAGGGACCGGTGGTCAGGCCGAGATAGGTCATCGCGCCTTGCAGGCCAAGCGCCTGCCCGCGCTGGGAAGCCGGGAAGTTCTTGGTCAGGATGGCGGGCGAGTTGGCAAATAACATGGCCGCGCCGATGGCTTGCAGGCCGCGTGCTGTGATCAGGAATACGGGGGATGAGGCGGATCCGCACAAGGCCGAACCGACCACGAAAATGACAAAACCCCAGATATACGCAACCTTGTTGCCGCGCAGGTCGCCGAGACGTCCCACGCTGAGCAACAGGCCGCTGACCACCAGCAGGTAGGTGGTAACAACCCATTCGATGGTGGCGACGTCGGTTTTGAAATAATCGGTGACCACTGGCAGGATGGTGTTGACCACACTGCCATCTAGCGCGGACATGAAGGTGCCGATGCCGATGGCCAACAGGACGAGCCATTTGGTTTCGATATTAAAGAAGTGCGATGGATTGTTTTGATTCATGTTGTTTGTCTCTGCAATGGATCTGCCCCCGTCACCTTCAGAGGGTGCCCCTTCTATATCAGGGAAGGAGGCAAGGGGGGATGGGTTGTTCTTTTTACTTGTCTCCGTCTACCCTTCATCACTATGCGGATGGGTGTGCCCAAGAAACTATACTCATCGCGCATACGATTTTCGAGAAAACGTCGATATGAAAAATGCGCCAGTTTTGGGTCATTGACGTAGATCAAAAACGTTGGCGGGTCGGAGCGCACCTGCGTGCCATAGAACATTTTTAACTGCCGTCCGCCAAGAGACGGGGCCGGGTGGGCGTCTTGCGCATTGTGAATTACCTGGTTGATTTTCGAAGTGGTCAGACGCACCAGCCGCTCCTCTTGCACTTGTAAAGCCAGTGGTAGCACCTTGTCCACACGTTGGCCGGTCTTGGCTGAGATGAACAACAACGGCACGTAGTCCATGAAATTTAGATCTTGCCGAATGCGCTTGGAGAAATCTTCCATTGTGTAGTTATCTTTTTCCACCGCATCCCATTTGTTTACCAGTACTACACACGACTTCCACGCATCCAGGATGAACCCGGCGATATGCGCATCCTGCGATGTGATGCCCGTGGTCGCGTCGATCATCAGCAGCGCCACATCAGCGCGTTCGATGGCCTTGAACGAGCGCAGCACGCTGTATTTCTCCACACCGGGCCCGATCTTGCCACGTCGCCGGATACCGGCCGTGTCGATCAAGGTGATGTCAATGCCCTCATATTGGATATTTATATCGACCGCGTCACGGGTTGTTCCGGGGATAGAACTGACGATGGCCCGTTCCTTACCGACCAATTTGTTCAGCAGACTGGATTTGCCCGCATTCGGTTTACCGACGATAGCGATCTTGACCGTTTCATCCTCGTCCTCATCCTGCTGAGGCGGAAATGACTCGACCAGCGCATCCAGAAGGTCTCCCGTGTTTGTCCCGTGCAGAGCGGAGACCGCGTATGGTTCTCCCAATCCAAGCTCGTAGAATTCTCCTACGTTCTGGCGGCGGGCTTCGCTTTCGCACTTGTTGACCACCAACAGGATCGGCGGCCAGAAATTCCCGTCCGGGAGTTTTTTCTGGTAACGACGCAGGATGTCAGCGACTTCGCGGTCGGGTGCGGTCACGCCGGCATCACCGTCGGTCAGGAACAGGATTGCATCCGCAGACTCGATGGCGATCAGCGCCTGTTCCTTGATCTGCTGGATGAAATCAGCGGACCCGGTCGAGAGCGGAGTCTTTCCCCCGTGGGTCGGGTCGATCCCGCCTGTGTCTATCACATGGAATTCGATGCCATTCCACTCGGATTCTGAGAGCAAACGGTCACGGGTGGTACCGGGGGTTTCGTCCACAATCGCAAGGCGTTCGCCCACCAAACGGTTAAAAAGCGTGCTTTTCCCAACGTTAGGACGTCCAACTAAGGCTACAACAGGTTTAGGCATGAAATCATTCCAACTTCTTGATTACTAAGGGGTTGATGTGGGCGCAGGTGTAGGTGTGGGCGGTGTAGGTGTTTTGGGTGGGGAAGTGCTGAGCACTACCTCTACAGTTCCCGGTAGGATCGATTCAACAACAATGTCCGATACCAGAATATCCACTTTCGGAGTCAATTGGTGTGTGCCTGCATCCAGGCCTGTCACATCAACGACCACACGCACTTCTTGCGGAGAGAGCGTATCCAGCAAGGGCAAAGGACCGGAGAGAATAACATCCACGTTCTCCGGAGCGATCTGAGCAAACCAACCATCTTGCAAGCCATCAACTTCGATGGTTTTGTTGGAAAGTGTAAGGCTGCTTTGGATAGGGGAGATGTTGACCCGTACCAATACCGTTTGGTCGCCAACTAGTGATATGCCTTCCGGTAATTTTATTGCCAATCGAGTGGTCACTTCATCGTTGGCGTTCTCCAAATCGAGCGGTTGCGTTTCAAGGGCGCCGGGCAGTGAGTTGACCAATGCCGGGTCGCCGGAAAAAACGGTCACGACTGGTGGGAAAACGGAGATATTCGCCAGGCGATAGCCGCTGGCAACCTGCCCGCTGACAACCACTTTAACTGCCAGGTCTCGGTAGCCGCCCTGTTGACTGATCGGCAATGTAACAGACACCTCGGCAGGATTGAGTCCCAGACCTGCAATGATCTGGTTGTTTTCATCCAAGGGTTGTACTGTCACAGTTTGGTCAATGTTTTCGCGCGCCGCTGCCAGGTTGATCGGAACACGCACCTGTGCTACGCGTTCAACCTGCGATTGTGGGCCGGAGATGGTGATTTCTGTGGGATCCAGGACTGGGTCCCCGGCCTGATAGCCTGTGGCAGGCTGGCCTGAGATGCTCAGCTCAACAGGGAATGTGCGGGTTGCGAGTGGCTCCAGGGTAACGGTGGCAGTCCGCGGCGTTTTAGAAATGATGCGCACCGGACGGGTGGAAATCTGGATTTGAATATCGAGTGTATGTTCCCCGGCGCTAAGTCCCGAAAGGTCCAGAATGGCGCGTATGTCGCCTTCGCCGGAAAGCAATTTTTCCCACACGGAACTCGGAGCGCGCAGCGTCAGTTCAACCTGCTTGGGGACATCGCCAGTAATGACAAGCCCGGGGTCTTGTCCGATAATCTCCACCTGGATAGGAGTTGGATACGGACGGACTTCGTCGGGGTCGGCGGCAGAAACGGCAGCCACCCAAACGGCCAGGGCCATGACAAATGCCCACAGGAAGGTGCGTAGATTAGTTACCAGCCAGCGGATCATTTGTCTTCATCCTTGCGGCTGAATAAGTATGGGAAGAATTGTTGGTACCATTTTCTTTGTTGCGGCCCGCCGTTGGGTTGAAAGAAAGCAATCAAGATATTTTCCAGCCGTTCAGGGTCGAGCCGGCGGATCATGCGCCCGGAATGGGCAATAGAAATGGAACCGGTCTCTTCCGAGACAACCACAGCTACCGCATCGCTGACTTCCGAAATGCCCAGCGCTGCGCGGTGGCGCAACCCCATCTGGCGTTCCGGGGAGCGTGTCAGGATGCCGCTGGCAGACAGCGGCATGACACAAGATGCGGATAACAGGCGGTTGTGACCGATAATTGCGGCTCCATCATGCAGTGGGGTGTTTGGATAGAAAGTTTGCAATAGGATTTCGGGTGTAACTTTGGCATTCATGCGAACGCCGGTATCGTTGTATTCTTCCAGGCTGTCTAACCTTTGCAACACGATCAAAGCTCCATGCTGGCGGGCGGAGAGCCGCGCTGAAGCGCTGACGATGGCGTGTATCGTGTCCAGGGTTTCCTGGTTACTAGCTTTGCCGCCAGGGGATAGAAAGGTGCCTGCACGCCCGATCCGTTCCAACCCACGGCGGATTTCGGGCGCAAAAATGACCGGGATTGCCAGCAATAGTGCGGGCAACGTGCTTTGAATGAGCCAGGAAAAGGCGGGCAAGTCTACCAGACTGGTAAGAAGTGCTAATAGGATTACCAAAAATAATACACCGCGCAGCAGTACCAATGCCTGCGTATCGCGCAGCGTATAAAGCAAGATAAAGAAAATCAGTGTAACCAGCAGAATGTCTACGACACTCAACCAGTTTACACGCTGGAATATGAAAAGCAGGTCGTTGAGGAAGTTAGTCACGAGATGTACCGCGGAGAGCACCGAGAGCGCAGAAAAGCAAGCTCTGCGCGGACTTCGCGCCCTCGGCAGTATGGACTAAATCGGCCGCAGTACGCGGTCGACGCGTAATTGTTTGAACATTAATACTGCGCCTGGTGGTTTTGACTCAATCGCAGCATCTTGCCAGGCCTGTACACCCAGGCTTTCGGGCGCACGTTTTTGATAGCCCAGAGAATTCCAGGAGGCTTCATAACCGGCCAGGTCGGGGAGCGGGAAGACCAGGGATGCTTCACATTGCAGATCATGTGAGGCGCGTTCCACTTCAACGATCAATGTCTCCAGCGCTTTATCACTCATGTGTGCAGGTTCGACATACAAATCAGTTGTACGGGCTACCAGATTTTCTACCTGCCAGCCAGCCAGACCGATGGTCTGGTCATTCAGTTGCAAGAGTAAGAAGGCCTTGTCCCCAAACGCTTCCATGACATCCAGTTTGGACATTTTTTGTTTCCCGTTACTCAAACGAGAAATGATGTCCGCAATCACTTCCGAGTCGCGAGGTCGTCCACGTTGCACGGCGAAATTGCCAACGTTGGTTTTTTGTACCAATGGGATGGTGTCGGATGTCGGTGAAACTTGCTTCCAGGCGATTGTCACCTGTTTCCACAGTTCATCGTACGAGCCGGTATTGCGGATAACCACGTTGGCGCGTTCGATTTTTTCGCTTTGGGCTCCTTGCGTGTGGATGCGATTCACTGCATCATCATGACTGAAGTGACGCTTGCGGATCAGACGTTCTATCTGGACCTCTTCAGGTGCATACGTAACCCAGATGCTATCACAGTCATTACGCAATTGGCTCTCGATCAGCTTGATCGCCTCGATCACAACCACCCTTTGGCTTGCTCGCTGGACCAAGATCTCTATTGCCTGCTCGACGAGTGGATGGATGATATTTTCAAGCTTGGTGAGGGCATCCGATTCGCGAAATACCAACCCACCCAGTTTGGCGCGGTTTATCTGTCCGTTTGAATCTAAAATCCATTTTCCGAACGTCTCAATGACTGGTTTATAACCTGGCGCGTCTTTTGCAATGGCACGATGGGACAACGCATCCGCATCAATGGTATAAGCGCCGAGATGCTCCAGCATCCGTCGGACGACGCTTTTGCCGGTTGCAATATTGCCTGTCAGGCCAATGATGTACTTTCCGGGCCACTTACTCACGCAGACTCCTTCATGTGGTGTAATTCGCATATATATTTTACTGTCTTTTCTTAAAATTTGCACCTTTTAAGCCTTTCAGTTACATTATCAGAACTTTACGAAAGTCGAGAGGATACCCGAAATTAGGGGAGCGGACGTACGTCCGCTCCCCTAATTTCGGGCTTCTACCAGTTATTTCGTGATCTGCTGATTATAGTTGGCAATTGACGTTCAAGCATGATGCGATTATGATGAAAGTACTTCAGGTCGGTCGGGCGATCGCGGCCCTGCGTTGTCGGGGTCGAGGAAAGTCCGCACTCCATAGAGCACGACGTCGGATAGCACCCGGGGTGGGGAAACCGCCGAGAGGCGTGAACCTACCGGAAAGGGCCACAGAAACAAACCGCTACCCCGCAAGGGGTGGTAAGGGTGAAAAGGTGGTGTAAGGGACCACCGGCGCGCGCAGTAATGTGCGTGGCCAGGTAACCCCCGTTGGGAGCAAGGCCAAGCAGGGACGAAGTCGTCTGCGGACGGCGGGAGGCGGCTCGCCTCCATATGTGCACCCTCCACCGGGAGGGCGCCAGTCCCGGGTAGGCCGCATCGAGCGGTGTGGTGACATGCCGCCCAGAGAGATGATCGCCCAGGCACTTGTTGCTGGACAGAATGCGGCTTATAGACCGTCCTGAGGTAACAAAAAGAGTTCCCTGCATGGGGAACTCTTTTTGTTACAAACTTTTCAGCCATGCATCCGTTTCATGCGGAGTCTTGAAATGAATGACAGTCAGGTGGGCATATTCCGGTTGCGCGAAGAGTTGTGGATACTCGCGCTTACGCCGCCAATAGGTTTTGAACAACCAGTGAAAGAGTGAGTCATCTGACCAGAGTTTGAGTTGCGTCCATACATGCTCCCGATTGCCGTTCCACAACTCTTCTTTCCAAAATATCCGTTTCCAGGTGCGCCGCCAGAGACGCCAGAAGATGACCCATAGAGAATAATCCAGCCAAATGACAGCATCCGCGCACGCCCAGGTAACCGGGCGCGTTTTGCTATAGTTTCCGGCAACAACCCAACCTGGAGAGCGGGTCGCTTCCTCTACACGAGCGCGCAGTAATTCATCGCCGGCCGGAGTCCAGTTGGGACCCCAGTTGAGCGCGTCCAGATCGATGAAATCCAACCCGAACTGTCTTGCGAGTTGCTCTGCCAGGGTGGATTTCCCCGAGCCAGTGGTACCGATGACGACAAACTTTTTATACGGGAGAGTGTTCATATCCTTCCTGTTCGACGAAACGGGTAGACAGTGGGGCAGTATAATCGGGAAAAAGCAAAAAGTGAAAAAGTCCGAAGTTTGAAACTTTTTACCTTTTACTTTCCACTTTTCACGACACGCGAGGCAAAATGTTTGATCTTCCCGATGACGAAATTCTTCCACTTTCGAAAGCGCACGTTTTTTACACCTGGTCGGCGCAGGCCAGGGTCAACCCCATCCCGGTAAAGCGCGCTAAAGGTGTCTATTTTTGGGATATAAGCGACAAGCGTTACCTGGACTTCAACTCGATGACCATGTGTGTCAACGTTGGTCACGGTGACGAGCGCATCATCAAAGCCATGCAAGACCAGATTGCGGAATTGCCTTATGCCGCCCCCGGTATGACAACGAAAATCCGGGCGATTGCCAGCAAAGCGATAGCGGACGTGACCCCGCATCAGGCCCTGACGAAGATCCTGTTCACGTTAGGGGGAGCGGATTCTAACGAAAACGCGATCAAGCTTGCCCGCGGTTATACCGGTCGGTACAAGATTCTCACCCGCTATCGCTCGTATCATGGCGCGACCATGGGCGCGATGGCTGCTACTGGCGATCCGCGCCGCCAGATGTGGGAACCGCTGACCATGCCGGGCGTGGTGCATTTTCTCGACCCATACCGCTACCGCTCCACCTTCCATCGCACCAATCCTGATATTTCCGAAGCCGAGTTCGCGCAGGATTATCTCAACCACCTGGAAGAGATCATCCGCTACGAGGGACCGGAGACGATTGCTGCCATTCTGATGGAATCGGTCACCGGGACGAACGGCATCATCATCCCACCGGAAGGATACATGCAGGGCGTGCGCGCGCTGTGCGACAAATACGGTATCGTCATGATTGCGGATGAAGTCATGGCCGGGTTTGGGCGCACGGGCAAATGGTTTGCGGTTGAACACTGGGATGTAGTGCCCGACATCATGACGATGGCAAAAGGATTGACGTCCGCTTATGCACCGCTGGGCGCGGTGGCGATGAAGCCGGAGATCGCGGCGGCTTTCGATGAACGTGTCTTCGAATCGGGACTGACGTACACGTCTCACCCGGTCTCGTTAGCGGCGGCGGTGGCGAATATCGAAGTCATGAGACAGGATAAAATCGTTGAAAAGGTAGCAGGCTTGGGTCCGGTTTTGAAGCGCATGTTGTCCGACTTGGGTGAAAGTCATCCGTCGGTCGGTGATGTCCGCAGTATCGGGTTGTTCGGTATCCTGGAGTTGGTCAAAAACAGGGAGACGAAAGAGCCCATGGCGCCCTGGAACGGTTCGTCGCCTGAGATGTCGGCGCTGAAGAAATTTTGCCTGGATAATGGCCTGTTCCTGTACACGCACTGGCACACGGTGCTGATCATCCCACCGCTGATTATTACGGAGACGCAATTGCAAGAGGGCATGGATGTGCTGGACAAAGCGCTGGAGATCACGGATAAGGCAGTGAATTAGTTCGTACTTGAGTAAAAGAAACATCCGAAGCTTTCACAACTTCGGATGTTTTTTGTGTCAAGTGAGGAGCAGATGGTATCACCAAACTAACTAACCACCGGCAATCGCTCCGATGATTAAAAGAGGCTCAGTTCCCGACACGATTGCTTTGGGCAGGGGAGTGTCAGGTGACTCGTTGGATAGGTCCTGTCCGCAGGCGAAAAATCGCAGAAAGGGGCGGCGTTGCTGCGTGACATGGTCGCGGATCGTCCCGCGCAACACCGGATAGCGCTCCTCGAGCGCGTCGAGAACCGAATTCAGGGTGATCGGCTTTTCGACCTCCAACTCCACTTCCGGGCCGACCTGTGCCAGAATGCGCAGGTGGTACGGGATTTTGATTCGGATCATGGCAGGGTCTGCACCTCCACGGACAACACTGCTGGTAGGTTCTCGACAATCGGGGACCAGTTGTCACCTGCATCAGGCGATACATACACCTGTCCGCCGGTAGTGCCGAAGTACACGCCACACGAATCGAGCGAGTCGACTGCCATCGCATCACGCAGTACATTGACATAGCAATCACTTTGGGGCAGACCGTTTGTGAGCGCTTCCCATTCCTTCCCGCCTGTACGGCTGCGATAGACACGCAACTTTCCTTCAGGCGGGTAGTGCTCCGAATCGCTCGTGATCGGGATCACGTAAATGGTGTCTGGTTCGTGCGCGTGCACGTCGACCACGAACCCGAAGTCGGTCGGCAGGTTGTCACTGACTTCGTACCACGACTCGCCAGCATCGTCACTGCGCATGACATCCCAGTGCTTCTGCATGAACAGCACATCTGGGCGGGATGGGTGCATAGCGATGCGGTGAACGCAGTGCCCGATCTCAGCTTCCGGTTCGGGAAGGAACTCGGATTTCAGCCCGTGGGTGATCGGCTTCCAGGTTTTGCCGCCGTCATCGCTCCGGAAGGTGCCTGCTGCCGATATGGCGATGAAGATCCTGTCGGGGTTGTTTTTATCTAGAGAGGATCGTGTGCAGGCACAATCCTCCCGCACCTGGCTGCCACTGCGGGCCTGTACCATGACCGCGCAACCCGGCGAGTTCATGCCATGTCTGCCCGCCGTCCGTTGACTTGAACAAGGCGGCATCTTCCACGCCTGCATAGACGGTATCAGGATCGGTCGGAGAGGGTTCCAGGTGCCAGACGCGCTTGAACTCCCAGGGATGGGGCGTGCCGTCGTACCATTGATGCGTGCCAGGGGTGCCTTCATACTCAAACTTGTTGCCCACGGCTTCCCACGTCTGGCCGCCATCGTCCGAGCGCTGGATGATCTGTCCGAACCAGCCAGTAGACTGTGACGCGTACAAGCGGTTTGGGTCAGCAGGTGAACCCTTCAAATGATAGACTTCCCAACCTCCAAAGTGGGGGCCGCTGACATCCCATTTCTGGCGTTTGCTGTCCGAAGTCAAGATAAAAGCGCCTTTGTGTGTACCGACTAAAACTCTAACACCGCTCATTTTTGCTCCTTTTCTGGTATTTGGAGAATCACAATTATTGGGTAAATAAGATTATCTTATATCTATTTTAGAACATATATTCTGTCTCGTCAATACCTTTTGCATACATTTCGACATTTGCTCCAGGCATTGAGGCAATGCCTGGAGCAAATGTCGAGCAGATTTGTGTAAGATTGGGATTCGAATCTTATTATTGGATGTTCGTAAAGTCTGTCGCAATCCTTCGCCAGTAGATTTTGGTAATTTCCATTTCCGCTCAAGGACGAGGTAATCATCCCCATTTGTGGTGTGGATCGTAAAGTATGCGCAATCTCTGCCAGCAGATTTAAATCTCCGTTGCCGCTCAGAACTAGGTAATCTTCTCCGTTGGTTGTCAGTAGGAAAAATGCTTGGGAACCATCAATGCCCTGGACAATGAATTGCGCGGCAGGCCGATTTCCCGTAAGTAGGACGCGTTCTTCCGAAAGAATCGATATGCCGGAGCTATCCCAGGCCAGTTTACGCTGGTTGATAAAAGCTTCCAGATCATTTTTTGGATCCCAAAGTTGAACCGTGACCGAGAGTACCGTTCCCCCGACTGGGAGCGGTTCGATTGGGTCGCCCGGTTTCCAATCCCAGGAATATAATTGGATAAAGTACCCGCGGGATTGGTGCTCACCGCCATCGAATGCCCACCCAGCCGGATAGTCGAACTCGATGCCCGGCCGATTCATCGCGATAGGTGGCTGGGATAAAGGTTGGCTGGTCTTCCGGTGCCTGGGTTTCAATTGGTAGTTCGGTAGGGGCAGGGGCCTCGGTCACGGCCGGTTGCGTGGGGATGCTTGACTCTTCTGGCAGGCTGGGAGCAGGTGTGCCGGGCTGAAGTGCTCCGCAGGCTGACAGCAACAGGCTAAAGGCCAGGGTAACAATAAAGGTGGAGCGAATGTGGTTCATTGTTTCTCCTAATTTTTACGAATATTTTTCTTTAGGAGCTACAGACGCACGATGATGCGGTTTTGTTCCCTGTGTAACTTTTCACGTCTGCGCGCATCTGATACAATGAAAACAGTAATACAGTCGCCGGTAAAGGCGTCTTGAAAGTAGAAAACATCAATCACTGAGGAAGAATATGTTCAATCTTGGAAGCGTTACTACTCCATCTAAAACATCCGATGAAAAAGGAAAGCACGTCAAAGTTTTGGTGCTGGGTTCCGGCCCGGCTGGATATGCGGCTGCGTTGTATGCGGCACGCGCTGAACTGGAACCGGTCGTGTTGACCGGTATGCAATTGGGCGGCCAGGCTGCCTTGACGTATACCATTGAAAATTATCCCGGTTTCCCGGAGGGCCTTGGCGGACCGGAATTGGGCGAATTGTTCCAGAAACAGGCCGAGCATTTTGGAGCCGTAACTGAGTTTGACCTGGCCAATGCGGTTGATTTTTCCACACGCCCGTTTAAAGTCACGACTGATAATGGTGAATACCTGGCAGATTCGGTTATCATCAGCACGGGCGCCAGCCCGAATCACCTTGAAATTCCCGGTGAAGAAGAACTTACCGGCAGAGGCGTTTCCTACTGTGCTACCTGTGATGGCTGGTTCTTCAAGGATAAGAAAGTTGTGGTTGTCGGTGGTGGGGATTCAGCGTTGGAAGAAGGCTTGTTCCTGACCCGTTACGCCAGTGAAGTGACCATCATCCATCGCCGCGACGAATTGCGTGCCGGGGCGATCCTGCAAAAGCGTGCCATGGAGCATGAGAAGATCAAATTCGTTTGGAACACTGTTGTGACGGAAGTTGTAGGTGAAGAAAAAGTGGAAGCTGTCAAACTGAAGAACGTTGTGACAGATGAAGAATCTACACTAGAAACCGACGGCGTCTTCATTTTCATCGGTCATACGCCTAACACCCAAATTTTTGAAGGCCAACTGGAATTGGATGACCTGGGTTACATTAAAGTCAACAATCTGATGGAAACCAACGTCGAGGGCGTTTTTGCAGGCGGTGAGGCGGCAGACCCGCATTTCCGGCAGGTGGTCACATCTGCGGGGATGGGGGCAGCGGCGGCCATTCAGGCCACGCGCTATCTTGAGGCTCAGGAAGCATAATCGAGGTCCGGTTTGAAGTGATGAGAGACTTTGCCATTTTATGTTGGTAGAGTCTCTTTTTTCACTCTAGTACCCGAGCAGCATGATTAACCTATTCGAGTGCTAATGACATCTAATTACACCTAAAATTGGTGACAAATTAAACTTTCAACTTCTTAAGGTCTGAAATAAAATACACTATCCATTCGAATTGGAGGAAAAATGAGCAATAAAATTTCAATCATTGGGGCAGGTATGACTGGCTCGACCACCGCACACTGGCTGGCTGAACGTGAGTTGGCCGATCTGGTGCTGGTCGATATTGTCGAAGGTATGCCGCAGGGCAAGGCGCTGGATTTGCAAGAAGCCATGCCTATCATTGGCAAGGATGTGGAAATCGTTGGCGCCAATGATTACGAAGCCACCAAAGACTCTGATCATTATCATCATCACCGCTGGCCTGCCACGCAAACCGGGCATGTCTCGCGATGATCTTGTTAAGCGCCAACGCAGAAATCGTTGGCAAAGCTGCGACCGAAACGCTGAAATATTCCCCAGATGCGTACTATATCATGTCTGACCAATCCGCTTGATACCATGGCGTATCTGACCATGAAGAATAACCGGCTTGCCGCGTGAGCGTGTGATCGGGCAGGCAGGCATTCTGGATTCTGCTCGTATGCGCGCATTCGTTGCCATGGAAACGGGCGTGAGTGTGGAAAATATTAGTTGTTATGTGCTGGGTGGTCACGGCGATACCATGGTTCCACTGACCCGGCATTCGAACATCGCAGGCGTTCCGTTGCGGGACTATGTGCCTGCAGATCGTTTGGATGCGATTGTCACGCGGACGCGTAAAGGTGGTGGCGAGATCGTTGGTTTGCTCAAGACCGGATCGGCATTTTATGCGCCCTGCCGCGGCCTGTGCCCAGATGTCGGAAGCCATCTTGAAAGATAAGAAATTGATCGTCCCAGCGGCTGCATACATGCAGGGAGAATATGGCCTGGACGACATTTTCTTTGGCGTACCAGTCATGCTTGGGGCGAATGGCATGGAAAAGATCATCGAATATGATCTGGATGCGGATGAAAAAGCCCAACTTGAAAAATCAGCCGAAGCCGTAAAAGAAACGCACGAGGCTTTGAAAAACTGGTGAAAATTTAACTCATAATCTCTAGTTGGCGATTACGAATTGCCCTACGAGAGAAATTTTGGAGGTGTTTTGATGATATTGAAAGAGAAAATTGCTGCCCAACTTCCTGCCCAGCGTGAGCGTTATCGTGCGTTGGCCAAGGAACATGGAGATGTTGTGGTTGCAGATGTAACCGTAGGACAAATCGTAGGCGGTATGCGTGGTATCAAGTCCCTGCTGACCGACATTTCGTTTGTCGATCCCGGCGAAGGCATCCGTTTCCGTGGCATGACCATCCCTGAAGTGCTGGCTGCGCTGCCCAAACCCGATGGTGCGGATATGCCCTACGTGGGCGGTCTGTTCTACCTGTTGTTGATCGGCGAGGTTCCTACCAGGGAACAGGCTCTGGCTGTGGAAGCGGAATGGGTTAAACGCAGTGACGTGCCCAAGTACGTTTTCGACACCTTGCGCGCCATGCCCAAAGAGGCGCATCCCATGACGCTTTTCTCGCTGGCTGTGCAGTCCATGCAAACCCAGTCTGAGTTCTCGCGCCGCTATCAGGAAGGTATGCACAAGGACGAATATTGGGAGCCTGCGCTGGAAGACACACTCAACCTGACTGCCAAACTGCCGGTTATAGCAGCCTTTATCTATAACCTGAAGTACAAAGATGGTAAAGAACCCAAAGTCGATCCCAACCTGGATTACGGCGCGAACTTTGCCCAGATGCTGGGTGTAGAAAACCAGAAGGGCTATGCTGATTTGGCGCGCCTGTACTTCATCATCCACTCTGATCACGAATCCGGGAACGCTTCGGCTCATGCCACCCATCTGGCTGCTTCCACGCTCTCGGACATCTACTATGCCTTTTCCGCTGGCCTGAACGCCCTGGCTGGTCCGTTGCACGGACTCGCCAACCAGGAGTGCCTGGGATGGCTGCTCGGTGTACGTGACCAGTTCGGCGGTGTGCCGACCAAAGAGCAACTGCGTCAGTATGCCTGGGACACGCTCGAAAGCGGTAAGGTCATCCCCGGGTTACGGTCATGCCGTGCTGCGTGTGCCCGACCCGCGCTTCACTGCGCAGATGAAGTTCGCCAAGGAGCGCTTCCCCGATGATGCCCTGGTCCAGATCGCGGACATGGTCTTCGAGATCGTCCCGCAGGTGCTCAAGGAACAGGGCAAAGCCAAGAATCCCGCCCCCAACGTGGACGCCATCTCCGGCACGCTCCAGTACTACTATGGCGTGCAGGAATTCGACTATCTACACTGTGCTGTTCGGCGTCAGCCGCGCCTTGGGCGTGACCGCCAACTACGTCTGGGCGCGTGCGCTGGGCAACCGATCGAGCGCCCCAAATCCTTGACGATGAAGATGCTCGAAGATGTGGTAGCAGGCAAATAGTCCGGTTTGATGCGATGAATCAAAACAGCGGGATTTGGTCCCGCTGTTTTTTGTCTTTCTAATCCCGTTGCATGAACGGTTGGTAGTCTTCATGGTCGGGGAAGGGGTATACGATCCAGCCGTTTTTTTCGACCTGTAGCTTGGAATAGAACATGGGATGGATGACACATTCGTCATCGTGTGCGAGTGTCAGCCTGTCTTGCATGGCGTATTCGAAATCAGCCTCTACAATTCCGGTTTCCTCGCTCTTGCTTCTGACTTTTCCAACGATACCTAATTCAGCTACCAGCCTGCGGAAATTGTAGAGTGAATATCCTTCTGTCCAAATGTCAGATGTCTTTTTTGCGACCTGGTCGAGGTAATTGCCCTGGAAGAGCATAGGCGCTCCTGTGAGAGCGGTGACGATCTCAGATACACGCGGATATATCAAATTGTATGAGTTCAAGACTTCCGCTGCAAGTTCGTGTTCTACATGCTGAACTATCTGTTGGATTTTAATCTTTTTGAAGTGGGGAAATTTCCCTTCCTTTTCCGTGGCGCGAGCGATTTCATTGCACAATATCACAAGCTGACGAGGGCGCATCTGGGTGTGCCGCAGAATGTAGGGGAAGCTTTTCTCTTCTATGCCACGCAAGTTGAAAATAGTCTCACCAAAGTATGGGTACCATAACTTTTTCAGCAGGTTATCGAAATTATCCCAATTAACATCCCTGGCAGGGACGGTATCACTGCGCGCTTCCAGGTAGCGCTGGAAGCGCCATGAGATCAGGCGAATCAAGTCTTTGGGTCGCCAACTCATGTAAAGCGGGTGGCGGATGAATTTGGCCGGGTTGGTAATGATGGTTTCTCGAATATGTGGAAAGATTTCCGCTGAGACAAAGGCTTTGATGTGGATGCCCCTGTGCGAATAAGCGATATTGAAAGTGCTGGCGCTTTGAACCAGTGCAGCAGTAACAGCCATCATAGCCATGTTTTCACGGTCATAGCGTTCGAAGGTGTCGATGGCGATAATAATGGGTTCAGCGTGCGTGAACTCAATGCACTTTTGCTTTGGCTTTTGTAAAAATAGCAGAAGCAAGTTGATCCGAAAGTTCGTCTAACACCCGACCTTTCTCGTCCACATATTTCATAAGCAAGCCGCTCAGAACATTGCGGATAAACTGTAACGGTTTCCCTTTTTGCCCGGATGCAATGCAAGCCTGGTTGATTATCGGATCCCGGTCTGCGAATTGATTGAAGATGATCGACCAGATCAAGAACTCCCAAATCTTGTAAACGTCATTGACCGCCATATCCGGTGACAGGTAGGCATGGTCGGAGATCTTTTGGATGATGCTGTTGTAGATGACGGGTTCATCCACATCGATGCTGTGTGCGTTTTTGTAGCGTTCCTGGAAGTTGAAGTATTTGGTCAGCGATGTTTTCCCCGAGCCGCGCCGTCCTACGATGAGATAGGTGTCCGCATCCAGCGCTTCGGCATTGAAGCGGCTTTGCTCGTAATAGTACTCTTTGTAATGGTCCTGGAGGGCTTCTAGTTCGTGTTCGCAGGACTCTGCGCCAAAGGGCAATTTGAAGCCGGGGGCAATTGGGTTCATCATTCCACTCCTTACAAAAGTGTAAGTAGTATATAACAGTTTGCCTGCTGACGCAATTCGAAGCAAGAGGTCTCTTTCTGTCGGTCCACAACCTTTCGATATGATAGATGAGAAAATTTCTTTGTTGAAGCAATAGATATTCCCCGGAGCCAATTGCAAAGATTAACAATTCGATTAAAAATCTTCAGAGCTTGTATGAGAAAAGCTACAAAATTCTTCGTGAACAGTACTTTGTGGGGATACTTAGTCTAATTTGGTTTTCATGTAACCTATTCTGCGGAGTGCTACACTTTTCGTTGTGGGGGTAAGCAAAATTATCGGAAAGGAGATGATGCCTTTAGACACCTGCGCATTGATTGGTAGATCCGATAAACGACCTATCGTTTGTTTAACTTTAGATATAGGAGATAAAAATGAAAGCTCGTTTGTTTGTAACTATGTTTGTGGTGTTTGTTCTTCTGGCTGGTGTAGGAGTCCAAGCCGGTTTTGCAGCTTCACCCAAATATGACATCAATACGCTGGCCGGTAAAGTGGCTTCTCTTAATGGTACTGCCGGTTTGCAGATTCGTTTTTCGGCCTTTATTGAGGAAGAAGCCCAAATGGAAGAGCCGAATATGGTACCTTCTGCACCGATCACCCCATCCTTCGTATTGTCAAGCCCACTGGACGGGAATACGGTGACTGCCCCGGCCATCACTGTTAACCAGGACACAGCCGGTGCACCGCAGAACGAGACGGCTATTGCTGTCGATCCGAACAATCCCAACCGTGTGGTTGCCGCGGCCAACGATTACGTGACCCGCACCTGGGCTTGTGATGTCAACGGCACGCCGTGCAGCGCGCTGGGAGATGGGTATTCGGGCACGTATTTCTCGAATGACGGTGGCCAGACCTGGGCCGATGTTAGCAGCGATCCGCAACACCTGGGAACGTTGATTCCCGGCGTAACCCGTCTGGCCGGTGGTCAGTATGACGCTGGCGGTGACCCGGCCTTGGCCTTCGATAGCCAGGGCAATGTGTTCTATGCAGGTCTTGGTTTCAACCGCACTTCGCCTGAAAATACTGTGACTGTGAATAAGGGTACCTTCGATGGATCCGGTCAATTGACCTGGGGTATGCCGACCTTCATCAACCAGACCAAGGCGCCTTCTACTCTGAACGACAAGGAATGGATTGCTGCCGACTGGCATGTTTCCAGTCGCTTACCGCGATCGTGTTTACGTCAGTTGGACGCGCTTTATCTTCAATCCAAGCACAGGGCTTCTATGTCCAATCGCCGATTTTCTTCGCCTATTCAACCGATGGCGGACAAACTTTCAGCGACCCACAGAACATTTCTAAAAATGTTTTGTACGATCAGGGTTCACGCCCGATTGTTGGTTATGACGGAACAGTTTATGTGATCTTCGAAGGCGCGACCCGTTTGGCTCACGCTTGACAGCACCTATATTGTCAAGTCGACGAATGGTGGCGCGAGCTTTAGCAAGCCAGTGAAAGTTGCTGAATTGCAGGATGTGGTTCCGCTGGCCAATACCGCCTTCCGTGTCAACAGCTTCCCGGCCGGAGCCGCCGCCCCGAACGGTGACCTGTACGTTGCATGGTCGACCCTCCTGAATGATAGCAATGGCAATCTGTGCGCGCATCGTACAAACAACGGCTGCCACTCTGTGACGGTTTACAGCAAATCTATGAATGGCGGTGCGACGTGGAGTGCGCCCGTGCCCATCTTCCCCGCTTTGGATGCTTCGAACCGGACCGCAGTTGGTTACCCGGTTCTCACCGGACGGTAGCGGAGATCTGCAGCCCCGGCTGCCCGCCGTGTGGATACTCTCTGGCCAGGCGTGGCTGTTTCGCCTTCGGGTGATGTCTATATGTCGGCTTATGGTGCGGATGTGGTTTCACCGTGGCAGACTTGCGCAACGCCCGATACCGGCGCGCCGGTAGGACGCATTACCTGTGACTCGATTGGGCAATTATATCCACAACGCCCGCCTGGATTACTATGTGACTAAGATCGGCTCTGGGATCGAACAGATGGTCAGCACGAACCCGATCAATACCCGCAACGGGTTTGGCGGCGGTTTCATCGGCGATTACACCGATCTGAGTGTTGGCTCCGATGGTGTCTATCATGCCTTTTGGACCGACTCGAACAACAAGCAAGATGTGGTCTGGTTCTATGGCTTTGAATTCACCCCGACTTCGATCAACCAAGAAGATGTAGTCACTGCTTCGGGTACGATCCCGTAAAAGAAACAAAATTCTGTCATGTTAGACATGCTATAGTACTTAATAACGAGGGCCAGGTAAATGCCTGACCCTCGTTATATTAACTGAATGTTTTTCAGATTGAACACCGAAACCAGATGTGTTTTGCCGCCTTGTAGAGCTTCCACTTCCAGGTCCAACTCCACCCAGTAGAACTGGCGATGACGGGAATACGGATCGATGCGCACGACGGTCCCTTCGAACCAGCCCTCGCTCTTCCAGAATTTGGAATCCAGGTAGACTTTTACGCGATCACCAACACGGATCGGATCGTTCACGCTATTTTGAACCATTTATTTGTTGTGCGCCTTGCTGCCGTTTGGCGAAGTGCTTTCGAATTGATAAAGTGCATCCAGCACATCCCAGCGCCGGTCGTTGAATGTTGTTGCCGCTCCCGATTGCCTGATCTCATAAAGCATCTGGGTGTCTACTTCAGCGGTAGCAATAGCTCTCTTCGTTGAAAGGGGATTCGGCGGCAATACCCTTTTCGGGAAAATCCCCATCGCAGGGCGTCAATATGGAGGCTGCGCCATAGAAGGGGGCCTCGTCTGCGATGCCAAGCAAACTGCAATGTGCGACGAAAACCTGGTTTTCGACGCAACGCGCCTGCGCGCAATGCCGTACCCGCCAGTAACCATGTACGCTGGCTGTGGCTGAAGGTGAAAGCAAAAGCTCTGCTCCCTGCACCGCAACCAAACGAGCGGCTTCCGGGAATTCCAGGTCATAACAAGTCAGCAGGCTGAGCTTGACCTTGTCAGTTTCGAAGACGGCCAGTTGATCACCGGGTGTTGTGGTGGAAACTTCATCGGGAAATAAGTGGCATTTGCGCTGTTCCATGACCTGTCCATCTGGCGTGAAAAGGTGGCTGGTATTGTATAATTTGCCATTGAATTCCCGCAGATGCGAGCCCCCCACAATGTAGAAACCTTTGTTTTTTGCCAGGTGTGTGAAAAGCTCCAGGTAATCGTTTGTGTATTGCGCCAGGCGAAAATATTTTTCGGGCGACTTTGTGTTTTCAAAAGAGCTGATGAGTTCAAGGGTTAGAAGTTCGGGGAAGATCAGGAAATCCGGATGGTCGTGAGCAGCCTGGTCTGTCAGAAGCGATACGTGTTCGGCGAAGTCGTCAAAGCCGCTCACAAAACCGGCCTTGAAACAGGCGGCTGATAAGCGAATTTTGCTCATTGGAAACTCCTTGTAGATTTATTGGGTTTTACTGGATTATCTTCAGTCTATCGTTACACAGTTCGTTTAAAAATGTTTCTCGATGCCGCCAAAGCCAAATACTTTATTCTTGTGAGTCATTTTAATAAAATACTTCAGCCTTTTTTGGAACTCTTCCGGACGCTTCCGGGCCCCCTCAATAAAAGCCACGCGGATACGCTTGTACGGTTCCGAAAAGGTTTGGTAGTTTTCCCAGGCCTGTTGGTCTGCTCGGATCGCATCCAGAATATCGCGCGGAAAGACGAATTCCTGCTTCAGCACATCTCCCAGGCTTTCCAGTACTTCCTCCATTACCATGTCCTGTGCGACCAGGTATCTCAACCGTTCGATGTTGGCCTGTGAATATCCGCTTTTAGGTTTTCTGGGTGAGAAGCGCTGGGCGGAACGTTCTTCGTCCAGTTTCTTGATGTTGCTATCGATCCAGCCAAAACAAAGCGCCTGCTCGACCGCGTCGTTGTATTCGATGCGTGGTTTGCCAGTCGCTTTTTTGTAATAGACCAGCCAGATTTCATTTTCGGTTTTGTAGTGCGTTTGTAACCATTCCCGCCATTCTTCTGGATCCGTTACGTATAAGGTTTGGGTGATCTCCACTGATTACAACCCTTGTTCATCGAGCCATTTCAAGATCGTCTCGGCTACCCTTTCCCAGCCTGCTTCCAGCATGACATCATGGGCCATATCCGGGAAGATCTCAGCGGTTGTATCCGTAGGCGCGAGCAGTATTTTCCACCAACTTTGGCAAGATGACCGCATCGTTTTCCGCGCCGATAACCAGCAGCGGTGTTTTCACGCGCTTTGGATGCACGAGATTCAGTCCCAACTCGTCCAGGTAGGAACGGAAAGATTTGTCGTTCATTTGGACGCGATACTTTTCGACAACTTCATCCGGCATATTGTTTGAGAATAAAGCCCAGCGCGCCAGGGCAGTTGTCTCGATGACCGGGTACAGGCTCAATGTTCCCAGCGCTTTCAAAATGACCATTGGCTTATGCCGCAGGATATTAAACGTAGTCGGCCACAGCCCAAAGGGTGGGATGGGCGTCAGCAAAACGGCGGCAGGGTGTTCGTGATGTTTTTCCAGGTATTTCTGTGTAATGAAGCCCCCCATCGAGTGGGCAATGATGACCGGCGGCGCATCGAACTGCCCTGCAACCTGCTCCACATCCGAGACATACTCTGCAATCGACGACCAGCGCAGCTTCTCGCGGCCTTCGCTTCCGGCGTGTCCGCGCAGGCTGAGGGCGGTGCAGTCATATCCGTGGCTGGCGAAATAGGGCAGGAAGTGCTCGTCCCAGCACCAGGCGCCATGCCATTTGCCGTGTACAAAAAGCAACGATGTAGCCTTAGGTTTGCCTTCGGGCTTTTTGGTGATCAATTCTAAATTCATCGGTTTTGCGTGGGGGAAAGGAATCTGCTGTTTATCGGTAGCAGGCTAAAGGTCCGGGTGGACGCGGGTGGCGATGTCACGCAACTTTGTGATCCCATGCGTTTTCAGGAGAACATATTCCACGTGACCTTCGAGTTCTTTGGCTGTGTACAGGTCAGCAGTCAAGACGATTGTTGTCGTCTGCTTGAAGCGCTCATCCGCCTGAATTTGCTTTAGGAGCTCCATGCCGGAGACGTAGGGAAGGTGAATATCCAGCAGAATAAGAGCGGGTGCCAGCGTTTCGAGGCTTGTTTGCGCATCTTTTCCTGATTCGATCGCCACGGTCTCATATTGGCATTGTTTCATGACGGTTTCATAAAGTTCGGACAGTTTGGGATCATCTTCAAAGATGAGAGCCAATGGCAAGCTCATTCGATGACCTTGGTGTTCAGAGGCAGGATGACCGTAAAGGTACTGCCACTGCCGACTTCGCTTTCAACAGTGATTTTGCCGTCCATCAGGTTGGTTAGATGCTTGACAATGGAGAGCCCCAGGCCGGTACCGCCAAATATGCGTGGAATGGTACTGTCTGCCTGACGGAAGGGCTCGAAGATGCTCTCGTGCGCGTCTTGCGGGATGCCCGGGCCCGTATCGGTGACTTCCATAGCCCACTGGTCTGTGTCGTGCCGATAGAACCGGATGCTCACTTCGCCTTTTTTTGTGAACTTGATGGAATTGCTGGTCAGGTTGGTTACCATTTGGTTAATGCGGTTCGGGTCGCCGACGAGTTGGGATGGTAAGTCGGGATCAAGCTCCGCAGTGAGCGCCAGCTTCTTTTGGTCGGCCAGGACAGATAGTTTTTCTTTGATATCTTCCAAGACTTCAGCAGGGTTGAAGGGCTTGATTTCAAGCTGTACTGCCCCGGCTGCAAGCCGCGCTTCATCCAGCAACTCACCGACCATACCCGTAATGCGCTCGGTGCTGTCGATGATCTCATTGACAGCTTTGGCTTGTAGCTCTGAGAGTGTCCCATAAGCAGGCTCGGACAGCAGGTCTGCATAGCCGCGGATGACGCCCAACGGTGTACGCAGTTCATGGCTGACCCTGGCGAGAAATTCACTTTTGACGCGGCTGGCTTCCAACGCCTTGTCTCGCGCCATCGCCATTGCATTTTCAGCTTGTTTGCGGTCTGAAATATCGTGTAAGATGACCGCCCGTCCGAGAATTTTATCGAAACGGTCAGTGAGAGGCGAAATCGAAAGCTCGTAATAACGTTTTTGAGACTCTTCTCCGATCGGTACTTCCTCGCGGATGTTCAAAGCATGTTGATAGATATCGAAGATATCTGTCTTATTTTTAAAAACTTCACTGGTGAGGTGCCCTAGAATTTCATTGCTCGAAAGCTTAAGCATTTGTTGTCCCGCCGTGTTGACGTTCACGATTCTATTCCGCATGTCCAAGATAAAAACGGCATCGCTCATATTTTCGATCACAGTCTCAAAAGCATTTGGCGCGCTCTCGAACAGGTGGTGCTTGTAGACGCTCCAGGCAAACGCGAGACCGGTGAAGATAAAAGCAAAGGGTGTCAAATCAATGTGGTAAATGAGATTTGAAACCGCGTTTGTAATCCATGCGATCAAAATCCCAACCAGGATGCTTATGATTTGTCCACGATAGACTTTCGGACGACGGTTCAGCGCCTGGGCAATCCATACTGTGCTGGTTGCCAGCAGGGCGTAAGCATAAACTACAAATATCCAGAAGACCGGGCCATATCCAAATTTCAATGCGGTTGTGCTGCTTTGTAGATTCCACTCAGACCAAATCAGATGGTGCGAGTTGTTCGAAAGCACCAGAATCAATGTGATGAATGGCAGGAAGGCCAATGCTAAAAATCTTGGGATTGTCAGCCATAAATGCCGGCCAGAAAATTCCAGCGCAAACAGGAGCAAGGCTACCGGCAAGATTGCAATGCCAAAATATTGAACCTTTGCCCAGAATAATTTCGTCGCCAGATCGGCCCCCATAAATTCCAATAGGTAACCCGCGCTCCACACGAACAATGCTACCATGAGCATTGCCGTAGGTTTTGCGCCGGGCACATCGCGACGGTCCCAGATATAAATGGCCAGTATTGCCGAAATCAGAGCGGCAAGCGCAAGTGGACTAGCGTAAGGCGTATACTGAAAACTCTGCAAAGATCACCACCTCAAAAGCTATAACCCCATTATATTGTAATTATTTCGAAATATACACAAAATCATTATTACAAATCCAAAACAGCGTATGCCCGCACCGGGAAAGTTCCAAAGGCTTTTACTTTGACCGGTACGGCATGGAAGCGGAATCCATCATCCGGCAGGCTCTCCAGGTTGCACATATGCTCACAGACGGGGATATTTGCGCGCAGCAATTGCGTGTGGACGGGACGGGAGCCATCCTCCGTATCATCGATGTTGTACGAGTCGATTCCGACGAAGCTTGCGCCTGCTTCCCCTAAATAAGCCGCTGCGTCGCCTGTGAGAAAAGTGTGCCCCTCGAAGTACTGCTCCGTACGCCAGTAACGTGCCCAACCGGTGTGGACCAGCACGGCTTTGCCTTTCAGGTCCAGACCACGAAAAGCTTCTGCAGTGACAGCCCGCCCTACATCCGTAGCGCGCACCACGATCCCGGGTAAATTCGCCAGCGACTCAAGCGGCAATTCCGACAGGTCGATCCCATTTGCGAAGCGATGGAAAGGACTGTCCACATAGGTGCCGGTGTTGGCTACCAGTTCGATCTTGCCGATGTGGAACTCGGTGCCGCCTGCGTAGTGCTCGCGCGAGGCTTCGCGGCTCAAATAGTCACAAATGATAGGCGCAGGCAGGCCTTTGTAGGTGAGCATGCCATCTTCGACGGTGTGGCTCAGGTCGATCAATTTGCTGTGCATAGTTATTCCTCAGGCAACATGTAGGACAAATTGGCAACGTGTGCCCCGAAGGGGTATTTGTCCTATACATCACGAAGCGTCATGGCTTCAGGGCTCGTGTAGCGATATAAGTTGGTGTGTAATCGCTGATGGCCATGCCTTGATGATAGTCTTCATACATACCGATTATATGAAAACCTGCGTCCATTTGACCACCAAGTTGTTTGGTGAGCGTATGGCTGTACTCGAGCGCATCGCCATCTGCCATCAGTTTTGCCGCGATTTCAGGGTGTTCTGAGTCGGCGTAGGGTAATTTGAATTTTACTTCCATGATTCCCTGATCGGCTTTTTCGAGATCGAAAATGTAGAAAATGGGGTTCATGAAACCGGCCAACATCGTTCCACCATGCCGCAACACACGGAAGGCTTCACGCCAGACCGGACGTATCTCGTGGATGAACAAATTCGAAACGGGATGGAAGATGAAGTCGATGGATTCATCCTCGAACATGGACAGGTCGCGCATGTCGCCTTCGACCGTTTTCAAATTGGTCAGCCCTTCGCGTTCGGCTACGAACCGGTCCTGGTCGAGTTGGCGGGGAGAGTTGTCGAACACGGTCACGTTCGCACCAGCGGCAGCCAGCACTGGTCCCTGTTGGCCGCCCCCGCTGGCCAGGCAGAGCGTATCCAGTCCGTTTAACGGAGGAAACCACTCGCGTGGCACTGGTTTCTGTTCTGTCAATAAGATTGCAAAATCCCCTTTACGGGCACTGGCGATGATCTCCGAACTGACGGGCTGCGTCCACGGACTTTCTCCTCCGTCAACGTATCGGTTCCAGGCATTGCGATTGTAAGCGCGGATATCCACTAGAAGGCTCCTTGTGTCTGGTGGGATTCTACACCAAAGAAGTACGCTTAAATGCAAACATCCGGAGGCTCCGCTCCTCCGGATGTTTTTGATACCTACGCGGATAATTCCGCGGATGGTATTTCTATGTTTGCCGCTGGCGTGCGCATGCGATGCAGGAACAAGAAACTGACAGTTGCCAGCATCCCGCAGATTCCACAGGCATACCACAGCCAGTCGGGGTTGTAATTGTCCATGATCAGGCCGGCCAGATAAGGACCGACCATAGATGGCAGCATCCAGGCCAGGCCGTAGACCGCGCCATAGCGTCCGCGCATGTCTTCGGGAGCAAAGTTGATCACTTCTGCGTTGGCAATTGGGACGGTGACCATTTCGCCAACGGTGATGATGGCCATAGCGACCATGAACCAGGTATAGTTGTCGAAAATGCCGTACATGACGAAGCCGAAGGAAAACAACAGCGTGCCGGCGGCCATCATGAGCATGGATGGGTACTTCTCCAACCGGCGAGTGATCCAGAATTGGAAGGCCACCACCATGATGGCATTCAGACTGATCAGCGCTCCATAACCAGCTTCGGAGATGCCTTGCGCATCCCGCAGGTAAACGCCCAATGTGGTGTTCATGTTCAAATAGGTCATCCAGGCCAATATGGAGGCCAGCATGAACAGCACGAAAGCACCATCGCGGAAAACGCGGAAGTAACCTTTGAAAGATTGCGCCACGGATTCTTGCACCGCGCCCGGCTGTAATTTCGGCTTGGTTTCCGGGATGGTGAAGTAGACGATGACAGCTACGATAGTGCTAATGATGGCATCTGTGACGAACAGAGCCAGGTACGAACGAGCTGCCAGCAGGCCACCGATGGCGGGACCGATGGCTGCCGAAACGTTGAAAGAGACGCGCAGGATGCCAAAGCCTGTAGCACGTTTTTCTTCCGGTAGCAGGTCTCCAACAATGGCATTGTAGGCTGGGCCGCCGGTATCAGTGAAGATGCCGGAGACGATGGCGATGATGTAAAAAGCGTGCAAGGAGCTGACAAATCCCATCGCGAGCGTGCTGAATGCAGACGTCAGCAGACTGAAGATGATCATGCCGCGGCGTCCCAGACGGTCGGTCAGCGCTCCGCCGATGAAACTCCCGACAAAGCTGGAGATCGAAAACAGTCCAAACAGGATGCCGACTTCGGTCATGCCGACGTCGAATTTTTTGGTGATGTACAGGGCGAAGAAGGGGAACAGTAAGAAGCCGCCCAGTTTGTCGATAAAGGTGACAACGACCAACGTCCAGAAGGTCCTCGGATATTCGGCGTAGGTTTGTTTTGCCTTTGCAAGTTGGTTTTGCATTTTTACTCCAATAAAGTTGGATCTTCCGGTGCGTAGTGGATGTTCACCGGAAGATCCTTCCTTCCTGCCTGTTAACAAAACGTGAGGAGTTTTTTATAACAGGTTATCTGGCAATTTTGAAACTTTGATACCAGCGGGGAACGGGAGCAGGATTGTGATAGCTGGCGGTGTAGGCGTTCACCTGTCGTTACCATCCACATGCTTAGATCGTGCATCCTGTGATCCAGCCAATTGGATTTGCGTGGTTTGGTGCTTATCGCTTCACGCTCCAGCCGGAGTTGCTCCATTTCGCGGCTGAAATCGGCGCGTCGCTCTTCCATGAGAATCTCCAAATTTGAAAGCCAAAGGGTATTCATCGGTTTCTCCTTTTTCGAATGAGTTGGTCGGTCAGGTTCCTAGTAAGAACTTATGAACAGCTTTAAGAGTTTTTTCAATTCGATCGCGGTTGAGGGCGTAAGCTTTAGAACCATTAACTCTTCTTTCTTGCAAATAACCGGTTACAGTAAGTTGCGTCAGGTAACGAGAGACACTGGGCTGGCTCAAGCCAACGGCCTCGATAATATCCTGTGAGCGCATTTCGTTGTTTTCAGCGATCATTTGCAGGATGCGCAAACGCGTGTCATCGGAAAGCGCGGACATTCTGGCGACGATCTCGGCCCGATCCAGTTCAGGGATGCGGACACTGGCATCTTCTGGCTGACGCGCGCCAAAGATCACACCCAGGGCGTTTTTGAAGTGGATGCGGGTCACATACGGACCGATGTGCGGGTTCGGGATAAAAACGACTCGCTCCGCCTTGGACAATATCTTGCCCCAGTGGTCTTCGTCAAGGTCCTGCCCGGTGATGTAGCGGGCCATTTCGAGACGGTTCATCTTGTCAAGATTCGTGTGTTGGAACGCTTTGACGGATTCGCGCAGGATGGGTTCTGTACGCGCCCATTCTTGTGACAGGTATTCATCCCAGAACCAGCGTAGATATTCCACGATCAACTTTTGCATAGCAGGTGGATCGATCACATATTCATAAGCCCTGGTTTCCAGGTCTACTTCAACCATTTTTTCGCTAAAGCGTTCGATCAAAAAGCTGACATAGCTTTCAGGTGAACTCAGCACCTTGTCCCAATCGACGCCTGCTGCTTTGATTGCTTCGTTGCAACCGATGCAAATTTCAGCATAAGTATCCAGCATTCTATTCCGTAGTGCAACGGGATCGCCCTTTTCCAGATCATCCAGGTAGTCGGAGAATGATGTAAAGTCATTTTCGGGTAGGATGGCGTGGAAAAAACCAATAATAACCAGCTTGTTCCTGAACAATTCGTCTGCGGACAGTTTTTCACGTGTTTGCGTCACCCAGTTCGTGGTGCCGGGCATTTCGTGTTCCTTCGCGAGCAACATCATGCTGGCGATAGCGTTTCGAACGGGTTCGAGGGCGATGAGGTGGGTTTCGCGGACTGGTTGTTCAATGGTAGCTGGTAAGGGCATATTTATTCTCCGTAGCTCAAGATTGAATTATTTGTATTATTCATTATATTGAATAACTATCTATAGTATACGGAAATTTGAATAATTTGTCAAGGCTTTTATGGATTTGTCAGAATCAAAATCCCCGCCAATTTGACGGGGATCTGGTTATTGAAAATATCATGTTGTTTATGGCGATGGTGTTCCCTGTGGCGCTGAACCGACCCAGGTGAAGACCCACTTCTGGCTATCCGCTCCAGCAGAAGTGTATATGGGCTGGCCCTGTTCGTCTGTGCTGGTCTGTCGGACTGTGCTGACCCACCAGCGGATAACGTGCGCCACATTGTCCTTCGGACGGAAGGAGGTCGGAACGATGTACTTGGTGTCAGTCACATAATCTGTGAGGCGGCGAGCCTGGCCTTCAGTGATATCTTCGACGATAACGCGATAGGATTCGTTATCGCGCAGCGTACCAATGGACGACCATTGCAAGGTAACCACGTCATTCGCCAGGGTAAAGGCGCCACCGTCCGCCGGCAGAAGCAGGTTCGGGGCCGGGTAGGGAGGCGGTGTCGTCGGTGTGGGAGTAGGTCCCGGTGTGGCTGCTCGTTCACACAGTGGAATCAGCAACGTTTGTCCTATAAAGACATTGTCTGTTGAGAGCCCGTTATATTCCTTGATAGCCGACATGGGAACAGCGTAATTTAAGGAAATACTGGAAAGCGTGTCGTTTTCCTGTACTGTAATGGGTACCTTCTCGCATTCCGCTTTGGCTGCTTCTGCGGGAGGCAGAGTATTGGTTGGTAATGGCGCAGGTGTTGGGGTAGGATAGGGCACCTTTATCACCTGACCAATATACAGGTTGTTACATGAAACCGGCAGGTTGTTGAGGATGATCAGACTGTTGACAGAGATACCGAAATTGAGCGCGATTAGCGAACAGGTGTCTCCAGAAGCAACGGTGTAATCGAAGGGCGGAAGCTCAGTCGGGGTGGGAATGGGCGTGTGCGTGGGCGTCTCGGTGGCTGTCGGTGAGGGCAGAGCTGTCTCTGTAGGAGTGAAGACGGGCGTTGGTTCGACCACACGCCCACCCACATTTAAGGCAGCATACACCACGCCTGCACCAATCAACAGGATGATTGCCATTAAGCCCAACGCAGCAGGCAAGCCAAGCGTGATTTCCGGCATCCGGCTGGCCTGTACGGCCTTTTCGACCTTTTTGGCAGCCTTTTGCTCTTCTACTGCTTTTCCGGTCAGTTCTGCCCCGCAAACCAGGCAGCGAGTGGCGCTTTCACTCAAGCGGGTACCACAAGTCGGGCAGACTTGAGTCTTTTGAGAAGATGTTTCTGAAGTCATACGGGCGGGTATTATACCATTGAACGGGGCCGCAGTTTCCCTACGTGCCCTCGACGACTACTATATCGATCTTTTAGCATAGGATTGGATTTTGGGGTGGAAAGGGGATCTTCTAGGCTGAGACGGGACGAGCAGGAAGCGTAGTGACCAGCACTTTGTCCACGCGGCGGGCGTCCATGTCCACCACTTCGAAACGCAAGCCTTCCCACTCAAACTGGTCAGCCGTTTGTGGGATTTTGCCCAGCGATGTTATCACAAAGCCGGCCAGGGTTTCGTAGTCATCTTCATTGGGCAGTGCTCCCAGGTGAAACAATTCTTTGAATTCATCTATATCCAACATGCCGTCCAGCAACCAGGAGCCATCCTGCCGCTGTGTGGCTTGTGGCTCACCAACCTCGATGTCACCAACAATTTCTTCCAGCACATCGTTGATAGTCAGAAGGCCTGTAACGCCACCAAACTCGTCGATCACCAGCACCAATTCTTTGTTGCTTTCTTTGAAGATTTCCAATGCACGTGAAGCAAAAGTGTTCTCCGGAATGAACAATGCTGGAGACAGACATTCTTTCAAATGGATGGGTTCGCCTGCCAGACTGCGTGTCAACAGTTCGCGTGCTTTGACGATGCCCAGTACATTGTCCAGACTTCCCTGGCAGACCGGAAAGCGAGAATACGGTCCCTCGTCCATTTTTTTCAGGATTTCCTCGACTGTATCGCGCACATCCAGCCAAAGGATTTCTGTGCGCGGCGTCATCAGGGAATACACGCGCCTGTCATTCAGACGGAACACACCTGCGACCATATCCTGCTCGGCCTCCTCGAACACACCGGCCTGCGTGCCTTGATCCAGCAATACATGGATTTCCTCCTCGGTTACCGGTGGTTCGGTGGAAGCACGAATGCCGATCAGCCTCAACACCATGTCTGTGGAAAAGCTCAAGAAGCGGACAACTGGCGACAGGATTTTTGACAGCACCAGCATTGGTGGAGCAAAGAAGGATGAGATCCCTTCCGGATTTTGAATTGCCAGCCGTTTAGGCACCAGTTCTCCCAGAATGATCGAGAAATAGGTGATCACTAATACAACGGTGACCAATCCGATTGTTTGACTGTATGGAGCCAGGAGCGGGATTTTCGCCAACTTCATTGACAGGAAATCTGCCAGGGTTGCGCCGGCCACTGCGCCGGTCAACACGTCGATCAATGTGATACCGATTTGGATAACAGACAAAAATTGATTGGGGTCTTCCGTTAACTTGAGCGCGGACTCCGCCTTTTTATCGCCCTCATTAACGCGTTGTTGCAAGCGCGCCTTGCGGACGGAGAGCAGGGCTGCCTCCGTCATTGCCAAGATATTGTTCATGGCAATCAGGAAGACGATAAACAGGATTTCTGTACTGAATTCTGACATTATTCTTTCTTGAGCATTTCCTCGATCGCTTTAACCTTGTTGTAGATCATATAAAGAAAGACCAGCATAGCAACTGGTAAGCCCAAACTTAATCAGACCGATAACACAGCTGATTAAAAGTTCAACAGGTCCAATACTTGGTTGCATGATTTTCTCCTATCTTTGCACATGGATACCGCTGCCTGCGCCGACATCGCCGATCACCCAGATGGGTTGTTCTAATTCTTTAGCACGCTTCTGGAAGGAGCCCAGTTTTTCTTGCGGGACGCCCAGCAACAGGCCACCGCTGGTCTGCGGGTCGAAGAGCAGCATCTGTGCCGCCTCGTCAATGGATGCATCGAATTCCACGCCCGGACCGAAGTACAGACGGTTATCTGACGCTCCGCCAGGGAATGTGAACATCTCGGCGTATTTCCGTGCTCCGCTCACAAATGGAATTTGCGCATAATCAAAATGTAATGCAACGCCGGATGCAGTGGCCATCTCCGTAGCATGACCAAGCAGGCTGAAACCGGTCACGTCTGTCGCGGCGGATAAGCCAAATTCAACGGCCAGCAAGCCTGCGCTCCGGTTGAGGCGTTTCATCCAGTTCACCACTTCGAGCAGGTCAGCATCGTCTGCTTTGCCCTGTTTGAGGGCGGTGGTGGTACATCCAAATCCGAGTGGTTTGGTGAGCACCAGCGCGTCGCCGGGACGAAGGCCAGCTTTTGTTAGCATCTTGTCTTTGTCAGCAAAACCGAGCACCACCAGGCCGTACTTGGGTTCCTTGTCCTGGATGGTGTGACCGCCGGCAATGACCACGCCCGCCTCTTTGGTTTTTTCCGCACCGCCACGCAGAATTTCGCTGGAAATCTGGTTGGGCAAATCTGGCGGCAGGGCGGCGATGTTGAGCGCCAGGAAGGGTGTGCCACCCATGGCATAAATGTCAGAAAGACTATTGGCCGCTGCAATAGCGCCATAATCGTAGGCATCGTCCACCACCGGTGTAAAGAAATCGGTGGTAGCGACCAGCACGCGCTTTTCATCCAATTGCCAGACGGCAGCATCATCCGGGCCTTCAAGCCCGACCAGCAGGTCGGGATAATCGGCCGGATCGAAGACATTTTGTACGGGGCGCAGAACCTGCGCCAGCGTTTCCGCGTTAAGTTTGGACGCTCAACCAGCACAGGAGGAAAGGCTTGTCAGACGGATTTGTTTGCCAGTAGGATTTTTTTCGCTCATCAGGTTCTAGATAGGTGACAGTCACTTCTTCCCACAGGGATGCTTCGCAAAAGTGACTGTCACCTTGTTAATTTACGGTATTGTTGTAGCCGGTGCAACCGGTGTAATACTGCTACCCGGAATTGGCAGGATATACGGGTTGTCGCTGGGCACCAATATGGTGTTAATGCTTGGGGAAAGCTTCGTGATGTATTGGTATGTCAGCAATTCGGGATTATCTCGCAGCGATGCCGCAATCAGTTCATTGGCTTTTGCTTCGGCCTCGGCATTGATCAGGCGCGCTTCAGCATCACCTTTGGATGCGATCACAACGGCGTCAGCCTGGCCCTGCGCTATTTGGCGGGCCTGCTCGGCTTCCTGTTTCTTGGATTGCACCACAAACTCTGCTTGTAACGCTTGCTGTTCGGCAATCTGTTTTTGTTCCACAGCGGTGGCGTAATCGGCGCTGAAATGGATATCGCGCAAGACGAAATCAACCATGATCAGATCATTTTCAGCCATTTTTGTGGTTAGCTCATCGGTGACTAAATTTTCCAATTCAACCGCGTTTGGAACTGACAATCTCTTCTATGCCGTATTGTGAAGCCGCATCACGGATAATCCCGCGCACCAGCGGACGCACAAGTTCCTCGCCATATCGTTTTTGCCAGGTAATATGCAAGTTCACTACGTTAACAGGATTGATTGAATAAATGACAGAAGCATCTATAAATACTTCCTGCCCATCTTTCGTGCGGGCGCGAATGGAATCATCACCGGTACGTTGTCCCTCGCTGGTGGCAGCCGACATTGTGTACGTAAGCTTCGAAATCGAGTATTTTTCCACATTCTCAAGTAACGGAACTACAAAGTGTATGCCCGAGTACAGCGGCTCTTTCCGGTAGCCGTCCTGAGCCAGTACAGAGACCACTACACCTGCTTGATCCGGCGGAACAAAGATAATCGTACTAGAAAGGAGCCCTATCACCACGACCACCACGACGATGACCAGGAAGATACGGCTCGCATTTCTGTTGATTCCAACATTTCCTACGTTTTTCATTATTTTCTCCTCGTTTCTGCTTTCAAAGTATAACGCAGTAATTATACAATGCAGAAGCTTGCCCGCTTATATGAAGCGTGTTAACATCCCAGCCATGAAGCAAGGCCTCGGTGAACTGGTTGAACTGTATCTGGAAGACGGTCTGAGAGGCGGACGGTTGCTGTGCCCGCAGACTTTAATTCCTGCGCCGGGACAATATCTGCTGGCGCACGATCCCGCTTCGGACTCCCCGCTGCCTGCTCCCGTTTTCAATGCCGGTTCTATCCCCGGCGGTTTTCTCGCAGCGCCTCCCGTCCCACAGACCTGGCGGCCCGGCACAACCCTTTCATTGCGCGGCCCGCTGGGACGTGGTTTCTCCCTGCCTGCCTCTGCGCGACGGATAGCATTGGCCGCGCTTGGGGAGACCTCCGCGCGGCTGAAACCTTTATTTGCGGTCGCGTTGGCACAGAACTCGTCGCTTGTTTTGGTCAGCGATTTAGATTTGCTTGATCTCCCGCCCGAAGTCGAGATTCAGCCGGTCTCCGCATTGGCGGAAGTAGCGCGATGGGCCGATTTCCTGGCTATCGACGTGGCTCGCGAATCCCTGCCGGGGTTGCGTGAAATGCTGGGGTTCAATAACCAAGCCAGGGTCACGTTCGCCCGCCCCGGCCTTGCCGGTCGGGCCGGGGAAGCGCAGGTGCTGGTCGTCACGCCCATGCCCTGCGGCGGATTGGCCGAATGCGGTGTCTGCGCTGTCACTACCCGTCGAGGTTGGAAAATGGCCTGCAAAGACGGCCCCGTATTTGCTTTGAATGAGTTAATATAGAACCCCTCTCCCTATTAGGGAGAGGGGCAGGGGTGAGGGAATTCAAATTCTAATACCAAATTCTGAATGATGTCGTCGTCTTGCCCCCCAGGTTGTTGTAGGACACACTGATATCCACATAAACAAGTTGGCCGTTAGGCTGGTTCTGGAAGGCAAACTTCAATATGCCAACGCCCTTGCTGTTGATCTCAAATGCCTGTTGTAAGGTTCCGCCGCTGGCAAGACGAATGGTAGCCAAACCGCTGGCGCCCGCAACCGGCTGCAAATTCTGGTCCTGTACCAGGATATAGATAGTCTGTTGGCCATTTGACGTGGTGACAGCTTTGGCCGGGAAAGCGCGCACCCGTAGGCTGAGCACCAGGTTTAGCCTTGCATCTTGCGTCGAAGGTTTCAGGAAAGCCGGGTCTTCGCCGAGTTGGTCGAAGTAGATGCGACCCAAGTCTGTCAGCCCGATGCGTTGGCCTTCTGCCTGCCCCGGTCGCCACTCGAAGCGTGCGTTCTCGAAATATTGTACGATTTGATTATTGCGAAATTCGAAAGGCGAAATAGGGTAACCGAAGCGTGCCACCCCGCCGTTGGCTTCAAAGAATTCCAGGAACGCAAAGCAGACGGAGTAGCCCGTCTCAGTGAATGTACGGCAGGCAAAAGCGTTGTTGATCACCAACTGACCTCCGGGGGAATACGTTTCGCGCCCAATGGGAGTAAGCTTTACGCCCTGTAAAGAATCAGTCGATACCTCAAAGCGAGCGCGCTGAAAGTATTGGACCGTTTTTCCGTCTTTGCTGGTGAATTGTTCCGTGAGCGGGTATCCGAATACGAGTGTCGGATTTGAAGCACCTTGATAGTAGCGTAAAAAATCCCCCCTGACATAATGCCCAGTCTGTGCAAAATATTCTACATCCGTGGCCTGTGCCTGAACAGACTCCCAGGATATAAAAAGTAGACAAAATGCCGCAATAACAGCAATCCAGCGGCTTGTTTTTAACATACCTTCATTATACCCAAACTAAAATTGCAGGACATTGCAATTGGCTAACGGCTTGAATATGCCTGAATTGCCTCGACAATACGTTTTGCAGCGTGACCGTCACCAAATGGGTTGGCCGCTTTCGCCATCTCTGCGTGCGCAGACGGGTCATCTAGCAAGCGCTTCGCTTCGCGGACGATATTGCCTGCTTCCGTTCCAACCAACTTTAACGTGCCCGCTGCGACTCCCTCCGGTCGCTCGGTCACTTCGCGCAGTACCAACACCGGTACGCCAAAGGCGGGCGCTTCTTCTTGGATACCGCCTGAATCGGTCAGGATGATTTTGGCCCGCTTCTGCAAATGGACCAGCGGCAGGTAATCCAACGGCGGCAAAAGGGTCACGTGCGGCACATTCCCCAGCATCCGCTTGACAGGTTCCTGTACATTCGGGTTGAGATGCACGGGATAGACGATTTCCACATCACCGCGTTCAGCCAATTCTTTCAGCGCCAGGCAGATGTTTTCCAGCGGTTGGCCAAAATTTTCCCGCCGGTGGGCTGTAACGAGAATTAAACTTTTACCTGTGTCGTTCCCCAAAGGAGATGATGTACGAGCGATAATCCCCAGCTTCCCAAGCAACTCTTCAATTTCCTGCGGCTCTGGCCGCTCTGCCACAAACTGCAATGCGTCGATGACCGGGTTGCCGGTCACGACAATGACTTCATCAGGAATCCCTTCATGCAGCAAGTTGTCCCGCGCCTGTCCCGTGGGTGCGAAATGCAAGTCTGCCACTACACCGGCCACACGGCGGTTGATTTCTTCGGGGAAAGGCTGCCACTTGTCGTGGGTGCGCAGCCCGGCCTCCACGTGTCCTACTTTGATACGGCGGTAGTATGCCAGCAGAGAAGTAATCGCGACTGTGGTCGTATCGCCCTGCACCAACACCCAGTCGGGTTCGAACTCTGCAAAAACAGGATCAAGATGGGTAAAGATAGACGCGCTTAACTCTGCCAGTGACTGGTTGTCACGCATCAAATCCAGGTCGTAATCTGGCTGGATGTCAAACAGGTTCAGCACCTGGTCGAGCATCTGACGGTGTTGCGCGGTGACGCATACACGCGAGTCCATGCCCGGGGTTCGCGCCAGGCGCTGTACCACCGGCGCCATTTTGACGGCCTCAGGCCGCGTGCCAAAGACGGAAAGAACCCTCAATTTATGATTTGCGATTCTCGATTTGGGATTTTTCATGCCTTTTGCCAATCATAAATTGTCAATCGGAAATCGAAAATTTGCCTACACCCAACCGGAAAATCTGGAAGCCCGCCTCTTTCCAGACAGACGTATCCCAGGCGTTGACCGTGTCCACGATAACGCGGGCGGATGTCTGCGCTGCGACTTCGGACGGGGTCATGTCACAGAATTGTGTGTGCCGGACGAGCAACAGGATTGCATCCGCATCTTTGAGAGTCTCTTCAAGTGATGCTGCCATAGGGATGCCCGGCAGACCCTCCTTTTTGAACGGTTCGAACGCCTGCACATTGCTCCCGCGTCGATGAGCAGATGCGCCACCTCGGCGGCAGGACTCTCGCGCAGGTCGTCTACATCCGGTTTGTAGGCCAGGCCGAGTGCGGCTATCTTCTTGCCTCGCAACGAGCCGAGCGCCTTTTGGACCAGCGACATGACAAAATGCGGCTGTTCATCGTTGACCTTGCGCGCCGTGTAGATCAGCGGCGTCAGGTCGGGTGCGGTCTCGACGAAAAACCAGGGATCCACGCTGATGCAATGCCCGCCCACGCCCGGTCCCGGTGACAGGATGTTGATGCGCGGATGCAGGTTAGCCAGGCTGATAGCTTCCCACACATCCACGCCGAAGCGCTCGGCGAGACGCGCAAATTCATTCGCGATGGCGATATTGACATCGCGGGTAGTATTTTCCATCAGCTTGACCATCTCGGCGGTGGTTGCGTCCGTTTGGATGATCTTTCCTTTCACAAAGGTGGCATATAGCTCCGCGCCTGCCCGCGCGGATTCAGGTGTTACGCCGCCAATGACGCGCGCGTTCTCGATCAATTCGCGTAAGATCTGGCCGGGCAGTACCCGTTCGGGCGAGTACGCCAGATGAAAATCGGAACCAGCCTTGAGCCCCGAACGCTCGAGGATCGGTTTGACCAGGTCGACCGTGGTGCGCGGTGGGGAGGTCGATTCGAGCACCACCAGGTTGCCCTTCCGCAGAAACGGAACGATGGCTTCGGCAGCGGACGTCACGGCGCGCATATCGGCCAGTTTGTAGGTCTCGCCTTCGTATTCGCCAGTCTTGTCCAGATAGAATGGTGTGGGGACAGCGATCAGGAAAGCATCAGCTTCTTCGGGTTGTGCCGAGACGGTCAGCTTGCCGGATTTGAGGGCCGCTTCAACGAGGGTGCGCAATCCCGGCTCGTGGATGTGGATACCGCCGTTTTGGAGCGTCTTGAGCACGCGCTGGTTGACATCTACCCCGATCACCTGGATGCCGTGCGTGGCGAAGGTGCTGGCTGTTGGCAAACCGATGTAGCCCAGTCCCAGAACGCAGATCTTTTGAAAGTTCACACAAACTCCTTGGTTCAGTGCCGCAACTCTACCCAGTTTGGTGGGGCAATTCCATGAAGGAATCAGCCTTTGGGCTGATCCTCAGTTTCTAGATAGAACGATGCAGAATGTGTTTTACCCTAAAAACGTTAGCTTTTGGGATGCGGTCACTTGGATTATTTTTTCACGAACCCACGTATTATACAACCATGTGATGGAACAATTTTGTACACAACTTTACCCGCTCATTAGCGTAGATAATTAAGAAGAGATGTTCTTGTTGTATAATGAAATCGGAGGAACTATGGATTTCCTGCTTGACCCCAATATTGCGTATCTGTTTTTACTGGCAGGCGTTTTGCTCGGGTTGTTGGCGATCATCGCACCTGGGACAGGGATGTTAGAAGTGGGAGCCTTCTTCTGCCTCGCGTTGGCGGGATATGCGGTCTATAACCTTTCATTCAATCTGTGGGCGCTGATTATTTTGGTTTTAAGCATCATTCCCTTTGTGTATGCCATTCAGAAGCCCAAGAGAGAACGGTATCTGGCCCTCTCGATTTTGGGACTGGTAGTAGGTTCGGTATTCTTGTTTGCAACCGATGGTTGGCAACCGGCGGTCAATTTTCCCCTTGCGCTGGTATCGTCGACTTTATATGCGGGCTTTATATGGATTGCTGTTCGTAAAACGTTACAGGCTGCTCATGCCCGCCCTATGCTTGACCTTTCAGCTTTAGTCGGGCAGGTCGGAGAGGCCAAAACTCGCATTCAAAAAGAGGGTTCTGTACAGGTAGCCGGGGAACTTTGGAGTGCGCGTAGCGAAAAAAGTATACCGAACGGTAGCGCTATCAAGGTAGTTGCAAGAGAAGGCTTTGTATTAGTCGTAGAGAAATCTACTGATTTGAAATAGTCAACGAAACCAGTTATTCAAAAAGGAGAATGAAAATGAATAGTATATTAGGTAGCGGTACACTGCTATGCCTAGTTGGCGGTGTGTTGCTGGTAGGCTTTGCCTTTGTTGCCCAGGCCATCCGCATTGTGCCGGAATACCAGCGTTTGGTCGTGTTCCGCCTGGGCCGTTGTGTTGGGCAGAAGGGTCCGGGCCTGATCTTCCTCATTCCGGTTGTGGACCGTGCTGTCAGAGTGGACTTGCGCGAGCAGGTGCGCGAAATCCCGCACCAGACCGCCATCACCAAAGATAACGCCAGCATCTCAGTAGACTTCATTTGGTATTATAAAATACTCGATGCAGTCGAATCAGTGTTGCAAGTCCAGAATTTTGAAGCTGCCGCTCAGGGCATGGCGACCACCACCCTGCGTGCTGTCATCGGTGGTATCCCACTGGACGATGTGCTTTCCGAACGTGAGCACATCAACTCGATGCTGCGCACCCGCCTGGACGAAGTAACCGAGCGCTGGGGCGTCAAAGTAACCAACGTTGAAATCCGCGAGATCATCCCGCCGCGCGAGATCCTGGAAGCGATGAACCGCCAGATGTCTGCCGAGCGTATCCGCCGCGCGGTCGTGACCGAGTCAACCGGTACCCGCGAAGCAGCCGTCAATGTGGCGGAAGGCGAAAAACAGGCTGCCATCTTGCGGGCGGAAGGCTCGAAGCAGTCCGCCATCCTGGAAGCCGAAGGCCAGCGCCAGGCGCAGGAGTTCAAGGCCGAAGGCTATGCCAAGGCGCTTGACCATATCTTTGCGTCTGCCCAGGCTATTGACCAGAAGACCATGACCCTGCAGTATTTTGATACACTCAAGACTCTCGGTCAGGGTGCATCCACTAAATACATTTTCCCGATGGAATTCACCAGCATGATCGAGAATTTTATGAAAGGCGAAAAGGGCTAAAAAAACACGATAAGTAAATCGTAATACAATAGGGTCTCCCGCGTTTCAGCGGGAGACCTTATATTTTGCTTATGGAAATCATTTCTGCTACTCTTCGTGATTTGAATGCCCTGCGTAAGCTGGAGCATATCTGTTTCGAAAAAGATTCCTGGCCGCTGTTTGATTTAATCGCTGTGCTGACGTTCCCTGATGTTGTCAGGCTGAAAGCGGTAGAAGACAATCAAATGGTTGGCTTTATTGCTGGAGACCCACGCCCATCGCAGGGATTTGCGTGGATTGCTACAGTCGCTGTGCTGCCTGATTACCGACGCAGAGGGATTGGCCGGGCTTTGTTGCATGCCTGTGAGACGCAATTAAAAACGCCAAGATTGAGACTGTCTGTCAGGGCGACTAACCAATCTGCAATTACTTTATATGAGCAAGAAGGCTACCGTACGATGGATATTTGGAAGGCCTATTACAATGACGGGGAGAATGCGATTGTGATGGAAAAGCCTCATCAGACGGATGTACTATAATATCGAAAATTAACGGTACAGAAATATTTATGAAGGATTTGAATGAATAATCAAATCACGCGACGTGATTTCCTTAAATTAGCTGGCTTGCTCCCAATCAGTGTGGCTGCCCCTCGTCTTCTGAACTCACTGGATATGATAGGAGCTGTTCAAAGCAATCCACAGAACGTCATCGTGATGGTTTTTGATGCGTGGTCTGCCTACCACTTGTCGTTATATGACTATCCACGCGAGACCGTGCCTACCATTACCAGGCTAACAGACCGGGCAGTGGTCTATCACAATCACTATGCGGGCGGGAACTTTACCACGCCGGGAACTGCCTCCATCTTGACTGGCACCCTTCCATGGTCGCATCGCGCATTTCAACCCGGTGGCAGGGTGGCCGAGGCGTATGTCACGAAGAATGTTTTCTCTGCCTTTGAGAATTATTACCGGGTTTCTTATTCCCATAATCTATGGGCGAACATTTTGCTAAGACAGTTCAGGGGTGATTTGGAAAAATACATTCCAAAAAGCAGGTATTTTCTCACTGGAGACGATCCAGCTTCAGATCAGGGTCCTTTTCTGTCCAGTGACAAGATCATCCAGACCTTCTTTAGCAACGATGAAGATATTGCACTGGTGAGTTGGATCCGGGCGATGGAGAAGCAGCAGGCAGGCTATGCCTATTCTCTATTCCTATCGCCACTTTATGAGGAATATCGAAAGCACTACTACGAGTCCAGGTTTGCCGACTTAAAGGCGCTCTTCCCGCGCGGACTCCCCAAAGATGATTACGATAACTTCGTGCTCGAGCAAGCCATTGACGGCATTGGAAGCGTACTCGATACAACGCCGCAACCTTTTATGGGCTATTTCCACTTCTGGCCGCCTCACGCGCCTTACAATACACGTCAAGATTTCAACCGGCGCTTCTACCAGGATGGTTATACTCCACCTGTCAAACCGCTTGATCTTTTCGGGGATAATGGACCAAAGACAAAGAATTTTACGGAATACGATGAGTACATTCTCTATGTTGACGAGGAGTTTGGCAGGTTCTACGACCACTTAGAACAGAATGGTTTTCTGGAAAACACCTGGCTTATCCTGACTTCCGATCACGGTGAGTTGTTTGAACGCGGGATAGAAGGTCACCGCACACCTGTGCTCTACCAACCAGTGGTGCGCGTCCCGTTGGTGGTATTTGAACCGGGCCGAACGAGCAGGACCGATGTATACTCGAACACCAGTGCTGCTGACCTTCTGCCGACGCTTTTGCATGTGAGCGGACAGAAAAAAGCGGATTGGACTGAGGGTGTTGTGCTCCCGCCTTTTGGCGATCAAGACCCCGATCCCGAGCGGAATGTGTATGTCGTGCAGGCTGAGAGAAGCGAGCAGTTCGGACCGTTGACGACCGCGACCCTGGTCATTGTAAAAGGGGATTACAAGCTGATGTATTTCTATGGATACAAAGAACTGGGAGCTGGTGGTGAACGGATCGAACTTTATAATGTCAAAGATGACCCTCAAGAATTGAATAACCTGTATGAAGTAGAAAAAGAAATTGGGCAGGAATTGCTCAGTGAATTAAAAGCGAAGTTGAAAGAAATGAACGCCCCGTACCTTTCGACTTCTTAACCAAAAGAAAGAATGAAAAGTCCGATATGTCGCAGCCTCTATCGCCGCCGGTGTGGGTGGCAACACAAACAGAACTACGCGCTCTTGTGGAAGTGCTCTCGCAGCAATCAAGCGTTGCGGTGGATACCGAATCCAATAGCCTGCACGCTTATCATGAGCAGGTCTGCCTGATCCAATTCTCTACACCTGAAACCGATTACCTGGTTGACCCGCTGGCGTTGGACGATCTCGCTTTGCTGGGTGAAATCTTTGGCAACTCTAAGATCGAAAAAATCTTCCACGCCGCCGAATATGATTTGATCTGCCTCAAGCGCGACTTTGACTTTTCCATTACCAACATTTTCGATACCCGCTGGGCTGTGCGTGTACTGGGGTATGCCAGGGATGGATTGGAAGGTCTGCTAAACGAGAGATTCGACATTAAGGTCGATAAGAAATACCAGAAGGCGGACTGGGGAAAACGGCCGCTCTCTGACGAACAGGTCAACTACGCGCGTTTCGACACCCATTACCTGCTTCCGTTAAAGAAAATGCTCGAGGCCGAATTGGAACAGAAGGGCCTGCTGCAACTGGCTCGCGAAGATTTCGAGCGTGCCTGTGACGTGGAAATACCCATCGGCAAACCGGTGCTCTGGGAACGCATGGCGAACAATCACGGCTTTACGCCCCGCGAGTTGACCATTTTGAAAGAATTGTATGAATGCCGTGAGCGGATCGCTGGTGACTTGGATAGGCCCCCCTTTAAAGTAATGGGGGATAGACAACTGTTTGAGATCGCTCGCCTGACGCCCAAATATCTGGATGAACTCTTCGGGCTGGGATTAAGCAACAGGCAAGTCATGCGTTGGGGCAAGGCGATTTTGCAGGCCGTTGAAAAGGGACAGACTGCGCCGCTCGTCAAGCCTCAGCAGCCCGAACGTCCGGATGAGGCGTTTTTGTTCCGTCTGGATGCATTGAAGACCTGGCGTAAAAATGCTGCCCGCAAGATGCAGGTCGAGTCAGATGTTGTCCTGCCAAGGCAGTTGATGGAAATGATCGCTGCAAACGGGCCGCGCAGCATACCGGAGCTATCTGACCTGCTGTCAGGTTCTCCCTGGCGGATGACGCATTTTGGCCCGCAGATATTGAAAGTAGTGAAAGGTGAACGATGAAGATACGATTTGATGGCGCCGCTCAGACGGTGACCGGCTCACAACATCTGCTGGAAGTAAACGGTTCCCGCATCTTGCTGGAGTGTGGGCTGTTCCAGGGACGACGGAGCGAGACCTACGAACGGAATCAAAACTTTCCTTTCGACCCAACCAAGATCGATGCGGTCATTCTTTCACATGCGCATATCGACCATAGCGGCAACCTGCCGCATTTGGTAAAACATGATTTTCGTGGCCCGATTTATGCTACCAAAGCGACGGCTGATCTGGCAGACGTGATGCTGCGCGATTCCGGTCACATCCAGGAAGCGGACGCGATGTTTGTCAACAAGAAGCGTGCCAAACGTGGCGAAGCGCCCATCGAGCCGTTGTATACCATTGCAGACGCCGAACAGGTGACCAGCCACTTCCGCCCGATGAACTATGACCAATCCTTCGAAGCGGCTCCGGGCGTGACTGTTACCTTTGTGGAAGCCGGCCATATTTTGGGCTCGGCGGCGATTGTGCTCGATATAGAAGAGAATGGTCGCAAAATTCGTCTGTGGTTTTCCGGTGACATTGGCAGGCGCAAACTACCTTTATTGCGCGACCCTGTGCTCCCGTATGATGCTGATTACATGATCATGGAGTCGACCTATGGCGATAAACCGCATCGTGACCCTGATGCCGCCTACCAGGAATTCCGTGACGTTGTAAAACGGACCATTGAACGGGATGGCAAGATCATCATTCCGTCCTTCGCGGTTGGCCGCACGCAAGAACTGGTGTATTTCCTGAACCAGATGGTCAATGATGGTTCTATCAGACAAATCCCCGTATTTGTGGATAGTCCGCTGGCAGTCAACGCCACTGAGATATTTGAAAAACATCCTGAATGTTTCGACAAGGAAACGCATGAATTTATTCGGGCGCACCGCCATCCAGCCCTGGAGTTTAAAGGGCTAACCTATACCCATTCTGTTGAAGAGTCCAAGGCGATCAATGATCGTAAGGAACCGATGATCATTATTTCCGCTTCGGGTATGGCAGAGGCCGGGCGCATTTTGCACCATCTCAGGAACAATATCGAAGACCCGCGCAACACAATCTTGATTGTGGGCTGGCAGGCTCCCTATACGCTGGGACGCCGTCTGGCAGAGCGCGAGAAGCGCATTAAGATATTTGGGGAGGCCTTCACGCGTCGCGCCGAAGTGGAGACCATTGGCGGTCTTTCAGCGCATGCCGGGCAGGATATGCTGGTGGAATATGCCCTGGCGGTCAAAGACCGGGTCAAAAAGGTGTTCCTGGTGCATGGCGAAGAGAAATCTGCGATGGCACTAAAAGAGAAGCTGGCGGAGCAGGAACTTTCGCAGGTTTATTACCCGGAGTTGCATTCGGTAGCAGAAATCTAAGGTATAATTTCGCGCGCATATAGGCGAATGAGCGAATCGCCGCATTGGAGAGGTGCCGGAGTGGTTGAACGGGGCGGTCTCGAAAACCGCTGTAGTCTTCGGGCTACCGAGGGTTCGAATCCCTCCCTCTCCGCTGGAGTAGAACGCGTCCGCGAGGGCGCGTTTTTCTATATGCTACCATGGGTCCCCATTGAGGGGATGGTATTCGAATCCCTCCCTCTCCGCTGGAACAAGCAGACCCTAAAGGTTTTCACGAAGTACCCCGCTAACGAGGTGGAGGGGTCAAAACCTTTAGGGTCTCTTCAAATCTACATCGCCTCGTAGATCAGCTCGATCAAATCCTTGACCTTCAACTTACTCTCATACCCCGTGGTTTTGACCGCATCCTGGTACATGGTCACGTCTTTGGGGCAGGCCACCACCAGCGCTTCGACGCCGTTCAGGGCGACGGCTTCCCGGATGCGGGATTCGCTGGGGCGTTCGCGTCACCTGGCCTTCTTCCATCCAGATGCACCGCAGCAGGTTGCCCGGTCCGCGTGGCGGGGCATCCTGGCCAGCTTGTAAATTTGTATAAGATGGATTTGTCTGAAAAGCGCTAAAAAGGCCCCAATGGGAAAAGTCCCGTTTATAATGGACCTTTCAATGTATTTCAATCAAGGTGCTTTTGTATGAAAAAAAGGATTTCGCGGCGTGACTTTTTGAAACTGGCCGGGCTTGGACTGGGCGCGATGGCGTTCAAGCCTTATAGTTTGTTGGACAGGGAAATTTTATCAAGCCCCAAGCGGCTACCTGTATTCCCGGACAGTACCATTATCGGGCGTGTCGTGGATACGAACATTGACCTGCGCAGCCGCCCGACCAACGACCCGAGCCTGAATACCTCCATCCGCAAGCTGGACCCCGACACGCTTGTGCCCTGGGAACGAGAGGTGGTTGGCAAAGTCGTCGGAGGCTTGTCCAACCAGCGTTATGTCGAGACCCCGGAAGGCTTTATTTATGGCTCGGCCCTCCAACCCACGCGCAACCTGCCCAATGTCCCCATAACGGAAATTCCCGCCGGGCAACCCGGCTTCTGGGCGGAAGTAACCGTCCCGTATGTAGACCTGGCGCATGAAGGTGTCATCGCCTCACCCTGGCTGAAGGACCTGATTGCTTACAATTTCCCGCCGCGCTTGTATTATGGGCAGGTGGTATGGATGGATGGAATCCGCACCAGCAACGGTTTTGTGGAATACCACTGGAACGAAGACGCCAACGGACGGGGGTACGGCTATGGGGCTTACGGCGAATTTTTCTGGGCGGACGGGGCGGGTTTTAAGGTCCTGACGGATGCTGACGTATCACCCATCAGCCCAGAGGTAGACCCGGCAGCAAAGACCATCCTGTTGAATCTGTACTATCAGACTTTGTCCTGCTATGAGGGAAGCACCGAGGTGTATTTTTGTCGCGTCTCCAGCGGAATGATCCACGATCCTGCCACCGGCCTGGTGAGCGATGAATATGCTACCCCCTCTGGAACCCTGTTAACCCACTGGAAAATCATTTCCAAGAACATGACCGCCGGCGATGAATCGGCAGGTTATTCCACCCCGGCAGTGCCCTGGTGCACTTATATTCAAGGTGGTATCGCCATTCATGGGGCGCACTGGCACAATGCATTTGGCGAACCGCGCTCGCATGGGTGCGTCAATGTCAACGCGCAGGATGCCAAATGGATTTTCCGCTGGACGACCCCGTATGTTTCCCTGGCCGCCGGCGAAGAGCGCCGTACCCTTCCCGACCATGGCACGGTTGTGAATTCGATTTAGTGTTGTCCCAACGTGCCAAGCTTGCGGACACGGCGTTCCAGCGATTTGAAAGCCCAGGTTCCCAACCAGAGCATCACGACCATGAAGACGACCAGCAGAGCAAGTTCCCAATGGATGGGCAGGATCGTGTTCGTCTGGAGCAGGAAACCACGCACGGCATCCAGGCCATAGGTCAGTGGCAGGGCCAGGGAGATTGGCAGCAGCCACCTCGGCAGAGAATTGACCGGGAAGTTCGAGCCGGAGAACAACTGGACCAGAAAGCTGCTCATGTCTACCATGGTATTGGCCTCGCGCATCAACAGTACCAGCGCCGCGAACGCAAATCCGAAGCCATACAGGCCGACCAGCATGGGGATAACAGGCAAGAAGGCATTGAGCACATCGCCCGAAGCATGGAAGCCAAACACAAAGGTTGCCAGCAGCAACATCATCAGCGAGGTGGCGAAGGTCACGATCAAGTTAGTGATGGAATGCCCGATCAGGATCAGTAGCCGGGGAACCGGGGTTAACCAGTTGGACTCCATCACACCCGCATCCATGTCATTTTTGAGCGCATAGCCCATGCCCCAGAACACGGCATTGATGAAATTCTCCACCACCGTACCAATCAGGATGAAGGACATGTAGTCCGCTGTGCCGCTGTACTGGGCGAAACCGAGCGCCTGCCCGTTCACGCTGAAGGCGCGTCCCATGAAATAGACTGGCGTGAGCCAGATGATGGGTTGAAAGATCGATGAAACCGCGTTCAGTGGGTAGCGCCAGTACTGCTTCCAATCCTTTTTGGTAATGGCATACAGCGCACGTAGGTTGGAGACAAAACTCGGGCGGGATAAGGAAATTAGGGTTGTTTGCATAGGATTACCTTTAGAAAGTGTCGGTGATTACCACAAAGGCACAAAGACTCAAAGACACGAATAAAAAAGTTTGTGACATAGTGGCTTCGTGACTTCGTGGTAAGAATCCATCTTTCAGTATTGTCCGATGGCGCCGGTCTGGCGGGCGCGGCGTTCCATCCAGTTGAAAGCGACGTATCCCACTGTCAGCCAGAGCAGCCCAAAGATGAGCAGCATGCCCAGGTCATGCGAGATGGCGCCCAATCCGGCATTGGAGAGCGTGGCAGAGCGCATGGCACGGATGATATAGGTTTGTGGCAACCAATTCGTCAGAGGTTGCATCCAGGTTGGCAGCAAGCTGATCGGGAAGGTAATGCCGCAAAAGATCATCACAATGCCGCGCACGAGAAAAACGAAGGCGTTGGCTTCCTTAGCCGTGATGACCAGGCTGGCAAACGCAAAACCCAATCCATAGATCGAAGGGATGGCCGTCAGGACAACCAGTAGCGCCAGCCATAGACTGCCCTGAAAGTTCACGCCAAACAAGAAAATGTATTCCAGCGCCGAGATGGTCAGGAAGATGAACATCGAGAACAACTGCGGGAAACTGCTGCCCAACAGGTGGGCAAAGCGCCAGGTGGGGGAGAGCCAGTTCGACTCGAGTGTGCCGCGCAGTTGTTCGTTGCGCAGGCTGAAGCCCACATTCCAAAGTACGATATTCTGCCACATCCAGATCGTCGTCCCGATGGCGATATAACCGACGTAATCTGACAAACCTGTATTGGCCTGGAACTGCGCCAGTCCGCTGCCGTCTACGCCGGAAAGAGCCCGGGCGGTCAAGATGTATCCCAATGGGAAGATGATCGGCCAGATAAACAGGGCAATGATCCAGCTTGGATAGCGGACGAAGATCAGCCATTCCTTGCGCACCACAGCCAGTAGTGAGCGCAGATCAGCGCCGGCGCCGGGATTTGCCAGCGAGCGTGTAAAAGGTTGCGTTGTCATGGGTCTCTCTCAATCCCGCAAGGCCTTGCCGGTCAGGTTGATGAACACGTCTTCCAACGAAGGCCTGACGATGTTCATATTCAGCAGGTGCGTACCGTTGTGGTTGACCGTTTCGACCACGCCGGGCAAGATGGCGCGCAGTTCGCCGAGTGCAGGCTGACTTCCCAGACGCCGTCCGTGCCTGCCTTGTGAGCGGACAAGTTCTCTACGCCGTTCAACTGGCGTAACTGCTCGCCAATCTTCTCGTACCAGCCCGAGACTTCCAGCTTGACGACCTCGCTCTGACCGATGCGCTGCTTCAGGCCATCGGGCGTGTCCAGCGCGATGATCTTGCCCGTGTCGATGATGCCGATGCGGTCGGAGAGCAGGTCGGCTTCTTCCATGTAATGCGTGGTCAGCAGGATGGTGTGACCTTCCTTTTGCAGGTCGACGATCAACTCCCTTAAATTGCGAGCAGCCTGCGGGTCCAGACCGAGCGTGGGCTCATCCAGCAGCAGGATGGGGGGACGGGCCAGCAAAGCCTTGCTGATGGCGATCCGTTGGCGCATACCGGTCGAATACTTCTCGACCAGTTCGTTCGCCCGTTCTTTGATTTCCATGCGCTCGATCAATTCTTCGACGCGCTTTTTAGCGATCGCAGGCGGGATGTGATACAGCGCCGCGAAATATTCCAGGTTCTCGCGTCCGCTCAATTTCCAGTAAATGCTGCGTTCGCCGGCCAGGACCGTGCCCAGGTTACGGCGGACTTCGTTGGCCTGTTTGACGATGTCAAATCCGTTGACGCGCGCCGTGCCGCTGGTGGGCTCCAGTAATGTGCACAGCATACGGATGGTGGTGGACTTGCCCGCGCCGTTGGGACCAAGCAGGCCAAAGATCTCGCCGCGCTCGATCTGCAGGCTGACGCCATCTACGGCGGTGAACAACTGCTTCGGCTTATGTTTGAAACGCGGCCAGTGAGATTTCTTTTCCTTTTTATCGCTTGATTCCTTGCTGTTGCCCCGTGTAGCGGGGTTGCCCCGTTGGGGGAACTTCTTGACCAGATTTTCAGCTTCGATTGCCCAGGTAGACATGGGACCTCCAGTGTGTGTATTCGTTAAAGCTTACTTCTTGATTGTTGAAAATTATATTCATAAATATTCATTATTATATGTAAATATTAAATTTTGTCAACGTAATAATTAATAATATTTAAAAATAATTTAATTTTCTTTAATATTTCGGATTTGTCATCATCGCCACTTTTGATTCTCGGCAACCACCTCCCGCTATGGTAAGATTGCATCAAATACAATGAAACTCAACCTTGCCCTTGCCCAAATCAACACTACCCTGGGGGATGTCCAGGCGAATCTGGACAAACACCTGAGCCTGATTGCCGAAGCCAAAACGCAGGATGCAGATTTGGTTGTTTTCCCCGAACTTTCGTTGACGGGATACGTCTTGCAAGATTTGGTGCCCACCGTTTCTCACAAACCGACGGAGGATGATCCCGTCTTCAAACCTCTGCTCAAAGCGAGCCACGATCTGGACCTGGTGATTGGCTTCGTGGACGAAGACTCTCGTCACCGCTTCTACATTGCCTCCGCATATCTGTCCGGTGGAAGAGTCCTGCATGTGCATCACAAGGTCTATCTGCCCACCTACGGTCTGTTCGATGAAGGTCGCTTCTTCGCCTGGGGCGACTCGGTGCGCGCCTTCGATACGCGCTTTGGACGCATGGGCATCCTGATCTGTGAAGATTTCTGGCATGCCTCGCCACCCTACCTGCTCTGGCTGGATGGGGCGGATGTGCTCTTGTTTACCTCCGCCTCCCCGGGACGCGGCTTGAACGACGGCGAAAAGCTGGAGTTGGCGCGCTGGGTGGAGAACGTTAACCGTTCGTATGCCAACCTGTTCACCTGTTTTGTGGCGCACAGCAACCGTGTCGGCTTTGAAGATGGGCTCAACTTCTGGGGCGGGGCAACCGTCTTTGATCCGAATGGCGAACGTATCGCGCAGGGTCCCTATTTCGAAGAAGCGCTAACCATTACTACACTCGACTTGAACCAACTGCATCGCACACGCGCCCGCCTGCCGCTGCTGCGCGACGAGCGTACGTCACTGCTCGTGCGCGAACTCCGCCATATCACCAGTGATGACTCGCTTTATCAACCCGACGGAAAAGGATAATTTTCCCGTTGAAGGTCACAGCAGCTTGAAATTTAATATTTGGAGAAAGGAAAATGCGTGAATTTTAGGGGTAGGAATATACGAATCTCTTCTGGATTTTTAAGAGTGTTATTCAAGATCGGGTTGGTTGCATGCCTGCTCTTTATATGCGCAGATGTGTTTGTGCATCCCGGTCATGCAATTCAGGAAAGCAACTTCATCATCACCGGACAATTGAACGATAGCCTTGACCAGCCTGTCGATGGGGCGCATATTACGGCTTTGATTCCTGGGAACGATGCACCTCTAACGGAAACCGCCAGCCGCGACGACGGGAGCTGGTCATTGCAGTTGAACAGCGTTCCCTCTGCGAGCCTGGAAATTCTGATTGAACGTCCCCATTACGTGTCCCAATCCCTTACCCTGGGCCAGGCTGAACTGACCGAATTGAAGAACACCAGCATTTACCGAACGGAAGCTGCAACCCTGGAACGAAAAATAGACGGTGGTTTCTGGGTTGCCACGATCGTATTCCTGGCTGTCCTGTTGCTGATCGCTTTCGAATTCTTGCATAGCGCCACGGCTGCCCTGGCAGGGATTTCAGTGATTATGTTAGTTTCCTATATTGGTGGGGCATTTCATCCAACGCTGACGATTTTTACTTTTGAACGCGCATTGAGTTACATCAACTGGGAAGTGATCTTCCTGGTGATGGGCATGATGATTATCATCGCCACCATCGAAGGGACAGGAATTTTCCAGTGGATGGCCTTTCAGGCATACCGTTTGAGTCGTGGAAGAAGCTGGTTGTTGGTGTTGATCTTGATGGCCATCACCGTGGTCGCTTCGGCACTGTTAGATAACTTCACCACGATGTTGTTGATGGTCCCGATCAGTTTGCAGATTGGCATGGCGCTGGGTATTAATCCACTGGCGTTGATCATTCCGGAAGTACTGGCTTCGAATGTAGGTGGGATCACTACGCTGGTTGGTACGCCAACCAATATTTTGATTGGCTCGTATGCGGGCATCGGCTTCAACGATTTCCTGGCAAACCAGACGATTGGCGTGCTTTTTGCCCTGGTTGCCATGGGCGCTTATGTGCTTTTCCACTACCGCAAAGAATTGAGCAAACAGGCTGGTGGCCTCTCGCCAACCCTGTATGCGAAATTGGAAGAGAACGCCAGGATCGAAAACAAGGGCGATCTGTGGAAATCCATGTTTGTGTTTGTTCTGGTGTTCGTTGGGTTTATCCTTGGGGAAAGGATTCAGCTGGTCCCTGCGGTATCTGCAATTGCCGGGGCAGCTGCGCTCCTGATCTGGCTTAATCCGGACATTCATAAGATGATCAAGGCTGTAGACTGGACCACGTTAGTCTTTTTCATGGCGTTGTTCATGATCGTCGGGGCCATCCAGGAAGTCGGACTGATCAGCTATATTGCGGGTTGGATGAGTCGCGTCGTTGGTGATAATCTAACATTGGCGATTTTCCTGGTCGTTTTTGGGGTTGGCACGCTTTCGACGGTAGTGGCCAATATCCCGCTGACCGCATCCATGCTGCCCATAGTGCGTATCCTGTCCAACAGCATTCCTGGAGCACATACCCAGGTGCTGTACTATGCGCTTTCGATGGGAGCTGCGATGGGTGGAAACGGCTTTTTGATCGGCGGCGAAGCCAACCTGGTCACTGCCGGGATCACCGATCAGACTGATTATCCGATCTCATTCAAGGAGTTCCTGAAGGTCGGTCTGCCGGTTACTTATTTGACCCTGGCAGTTGGCTTTATCTGGTTGTTAATCCGTTTTTAGATAGCTTTTGGGAGGCTGACAAGAAATGATGACCATTCTCTGTCCCACTCGTGGCGGTAAAGAAAGCCACGCAAATCAGGATTTTGCAATCAACCTGGCCAAAGAGCGCGGGGCTGAACTGCTATTCCTGTATGTATCCAATATTCGTTTGATCAGCCGGGCTGGCCCTCCCATTGTTGTAGACATTGAGGAAGAACTGGACGAAGTCGGCGACTTTTTGCTGTCGATGGCCAAGGAGCGCGCCGAAAAATCCGGTGTTGTTGCAAAAAGTGCTGTGCGCCGTGGTGTATTTTCGGAAGTTTTGAAAGAAGTGATTGTTGAGAATGGAATTAAAACCGTGATTCTGGGGAGTTCCCCCAAAAATGCCACCGGCATTGTCTCGTATGAACATTTACAAGAGATGGGAAAAGAACTGAGCACGGAAATGGGCGTGGAGTTTATTGTTGTTCAAGATGGGAAGGTAGCATTTCAAGCAGCAACTTAGAATCATTGAAATCATCAGGGTTGTTGGTACTCAAAGGTATAATATCTTTATTCCTGTGAGATCAACTCGTCCATCTTCTTATAAAAGTTGTTGAAAAGTGACAATTCCTGAAATCAATCTCTCCATAAATCCTGATCTTGCCCACAAGATCCTGACGGGTTTCGTCAAGTCCGAGATCAACCGCGTCGGCTTTACGCGCGCCGTGGTGGGACTATCCGGCGGCATCGACTCGGCCTTGTCCTGCGTGCTGGCTGCGGAAGCCCTCGGTCCGGAGAACGTTCTGGCAGTGCGCATGCCTTACAAGTCATCGTCTCCCGAATCGCTGGAACACGCCCAAATGGTCATCGAGCAGTTCAAGGTCCGGAGCGAGACGATTGAGATCACGGATATGGTGGATGCGTTGATTTCCCGTGATCCCGAAATGTCGAAAACGCGCAAGGGCAATATCATGGCCCGCGCACGTATGATCGTCCTGTATGACCGCTCAGAAGCCTTCAAAGGGCTGGTGGTCGGCACGGGCAACAAGACCGAGATTCTGCTGGGTTACAGCACTCTGTGGGGTGACTCGGCTTCGGCGCTTAACCCGATTGGCGATCTGTATAAGGCTCAGGTACGCCAGCTCTCGCGGGCACTGGGCATCCCGTCCGTCATCGTGGATAAGCCGCCTTCCGCTGATTTGTGGGCCGGCCAGACCGATGAAAACGAACTGGGCTTTACCTACGAAGATGTGGATAAACTGCTCTATCTACTGGTTGATCATCGTTACAGTCCTGAAGAATGCATCGAAGTCGGTTTTGACCAGACATTTGTAGAAACGGTTGTGACGCGTATCCGCCGTAACCAGTTCAAGCGCATGCTTCCACCGATTGCCAAGCTCAGTAATCGCACGATTGGATACGATTTTCTTTACTTGAGAGATTGGGGCACGTAGGTGCGGTGCTGGCCGCGCTGATCGTCTCGCAGGGGCAGGAACTCAGGAAACAGGGTACGCTATTCATGGGGGCGGTAGTTATTTTCGGGGCGGCAACGATCCTTTTTGGCCTCAGCAGGTTTCTCGTCCTGGCGTGGTGCGCGCTGGCTATCAGCGGCGGGATCGGGTGTATTCTGGGGGTGCTGTGGATATCGCGCAAATGGCCGATTAAGCGTAACCTTACATTTGTGTGAAATTCATTAGAATATGACTTTCGGGTGTTGACTTTGCGTTCGAATCCTTATATACTTTTGGCAAGGTAAACAGTCCTATGCGAGTATCACCTACCAAGAATTCAACGTTCGACTGCTGAAAGGCACGCGTTCACACGCGTGCTTTTTTGTTTTTTTTGATAAAGGAGACAAAATCATGGACTATGGGATGATCGGCAAGATTCAGAAATCCAAGCGCTATGCTGAAGAACGGCATCGTTTTCAGTTCAAGAAGTTTGAGCTTACCTTCGATGGCGACAACAACCCTCACAACGTAACATTCGATAATGGGGTCTTCCAGTGCGATTGCGAGTTCTTCCTTACCCACCAGCGTTGCACCCATACGATGGCACTTGAGATTTTGCTCAAAGATATGATCCCGGAGACCGCGACAGCATAAGCAAAAGATTTGCTTCAGAACAAGCCGCCCCTCGCGATCGCGAGGGGCGGCTTTGTGTCAGGTTTATGCTTTGGGGTAAAATACCCTCATGATGTCTAAATTATCGAGACGAGACTTTCTAAAATTGAGTTCGCTGGCGTTGGGCGGATTGGCGTTTTCGCCTTTCAAACCCGATTCCATCAACTTTGACGATAGCACAATTGTGCGCGTGGCCACCAATTCCGTCAGTGTGTATAGCGGGCCGAGCGACGAGAACAGGATTACCGGTACCTGGTTCCGTGACGAATTGGTGCATGTTTACGATGAGGTGATTGCCAAAGAACCGAAATACAATCCGGTCTGGTATCGCGTTTGGGGTGGATACATGCATCGTTCCCGGTTGCAGCGTGTCAAATTTCTCTATAACCAGCCGCTGGAGTATATCCCGGAAGGCACACGGCATCTGGTAGAAGTGACAGTCCCCTTCACACAACCCTGGCGCTTTACGAAGACCTATGGTTGGCAGCCGTTGAATATGCCTCCTAACTTGAGTACCAATCCGCCCATTTACTATGAGTCTGTACACTGGATCGATGGAGTTTCAGAAGGGCCGGATGGTGGTCCCTGGTATCGCATCTTTGACGACCTGGATGGCGCCTATTATGTAGCGGCCCCCCATATGCGGATCATCCAACCCGAAGAATATTCGCCAATCAACCAGGATGTCCCTAAGGAAAACAAGCGCATCGAGGTCAATCTGACCACGCAAACCCTGTCTGCCTACGAATACGATAAGGTTGTCTTTCACACCAAAATCGCTTCGGGAATCCCCGGCGGTCCATCGGGTATCAACCAGCTTTCAACCACCACGCCTAACGGTGATTTCCACATTCAGGAAAAGATGCCGGCCAAGCACATGGGAAGCAGTTATTATGGGTCGACCAAAGGGAATCTGCTGGCTGATGCGGATGGGTACGTGCTCCCCGGCGTCTCGTGGACATGTTTCTTTACCGAAGTGGGACATGCTTTCCACGGCACCTACTGGCATGATAACTTTGGCGTGCCGATGAGTCATGGCTGCGTCAATATGCGCTCGGAGGAGGCCAAGTGGCTATTTCGTTGGTCGTCCCCGGTCTTTGACCCGGCTGAGGGGAATATCTACAAGCGTGGCCTGGGCACACCTATAAAGATTTTCTACGCCTAATCACATGCCTATCCTGACCTGGCCCGGTAAAAGCCTCGTTGCCCCCACGCCCGCCAGCCTCTTGACCGAGGCCATCATCTATCCGCAGGGGCGTGGATATCCGGATGCACAGCCTGAAAGTCGTTTGATTCTGGGAAATAATTTGCCGGTTATGGCGGCCCTGTTGCCTGAATACGAAGGCCGCATTAACCTGATTTACGCGGACCCGCCGTTTTTTACCAATCGTAAATATCCTGCCCGTATTGGTCGTGGTGAAGATTCACGCAAGCCGGATGAGTGGCAGTTAACCGAAGGCTATCGTGACCACTGGCCTGATCTCGAAGCTTATCTTGATTTTCTCTATCAGCGTCTGGCGTTGATGCATCGCCTGCTTGCACCCAACGGGACCCTGTATCTGCATCTCGATTGGCATGCCGATTTGTACGCCCGTCTGCTACTCGATGAATTCTTCGGCGCTGAAAACCTGCTCAACGAGATCATCTGGACCTATCACGGCCCGTCACCCATTCGTCGCGCATTTAATCGCAAACACGATACGATCCTGGTCTACGTCAAAGGCAAGGATTACACCTTCAATGCGGATGCTGTCCGCGAGCCGTATAATCCCAACACGGTGAAAACGTTTAACGCTTCTCCCAAAGCCGGTTTTGGCAAAGTGCCCGATCTGGAACGCGGTAAGGTTCCGGAAGATTGGTGGTACTTCCCAGTTGTAGCACGCCTGCACAACGAACGCACGGGCTATCCTACCCAGAAACCGCAGGCCTTGCTGGAGCGCATTATCAAAGCATCTACCAATCCCGGCGATCTGGTTGCCGACTTTTTTTGTGGATCTGGAACGACTCCCCTGATGGCTGCCAATCTCGGACGAAGGTTTATCGCCACCGATGCAACCTTCCGCGCGGTTCATACGACCCGTAGCCGGTTGACCGTTTCACAATCTCCCTTTACGCTGGAGCGTGATTCCACTTTCCCCTTTGAACTGCCTATAGGAAATGGAAAAATTGTGCAAGATGAAGGTATCCTCCAACTCGATACGCCTCTTGCGTTGGATTACTGGGAAGCAGATCCGGCCTGGGATGGGAGAACTTTCAAGAGTGCTGCGCAGGCCGTTCGTCCGGTGCGAAGCGACAAAGTTCCCTGTAAATTAAAAATCGAAACCGGACGCAATGTTTGCGTCCGGTTTGTAACGGTTCAGGGGGAGCACTTCCAATTATTAAACGTCTAGGCGATAGCCTACACCACGGATCGTTTTCAGGAATTTTGGTTTGAGGGGGTCGAGTTCGATGGCGCGCCGCAGCCAGGAAATATGCACATCCAGCGTGCGCGTATCACCGGTATAGTCAGTTTCCCAGACCTGTTTGAAGAGTTGTTTACGTTCCAGGACTTCGCCATGATGTTCCATCAGGATTTGCAGCAGCATAACCAGACGCGGTGTGAGCTTGTTGTTTTTGCCCAGGCAACGCACACGGCGTCGTTCGGTATCCAGACGGATAGGACCCGCTTGTATCACGTTCTTACCATCACCGGGCAGCAACGGCTTGATGCGGTTGGAGAGCTTCTGCACGGTGAAAGGCAGGTTAAGGATCGCATCGGCAGAGTTTTTCGCAACGGTTTTATCCTTTTCCAGGATGAGAATAATGGGAAGTTTATCGCTTTTATCGCGCAAAGATTGGCAAATGCGCACGCCGCTGCTCCGTAAAGAGGCTGCATTGACGACAACCAGGTCAGGCGCCACTTTGTTCAGACGCGAAGTAGCATCGCTGCCGCTCTTAGCAGTGACAACATCGAAACCCTTCTTCTGCAAATCTGCTGCAAAAGAAGGGATTTCTGCGTGTCGGCCTTCGATAATAAGGATAGTCTCGTCTGTCATCTCGGTTAATTTCTAAATGTTATACCGCTGGCAGACTGCCGTTTTCTAAAGTTGAATTGAGATAATTGCTTGTGCCCGAAAACTCTATTTAGATGGATACATTACCGTTGCACACAGTAATTTCATCGATCAGTTTCATGCTATTCGGGTATTAGTGCCGCAACCACATGAAATTGTAGGGTCACTTGAAATTTACTGCCTTTGGCAGTCAGCAAACTACCCTACATCTTTAGATAGTTGCGGTACTAGTGGAAGAATTTAATGGCAGCCCGTGAATGTTAAAGCATTATACACCAAATCTTAACAAATGTTCCGGTGACACCAAAGTACTGCTTTTTTAACATTTCTCATCCACCTTTCAGGTTCAACTTGACTCTATATAACAGGTATGGTAATATCTGCGGGCTTCGATGCGGGGTAGAGCAGTGGCAGCTCGTCGGGCTCATAACCCGGAGGTCGCAGGTTCGAGTCCTGCCCCCGCTACTAGAGTATGGAACCGCCAACAGATTTTGTTGAGCGGTTTCTTTTTTAAATGGGTTTTGTGGGAATAGTACCAATTCGTTTTTTTATTAATGGGGAGAAGTTGTATAATCTTATTAATGATATTTATTTGGTGTGGAACTGATTAGGGTTACTGGGTGAAACCGCATGGATAAACCGTTTGCTTTGCTCATTGAAGATGACCGCGATGTCGCGGCTCTTTTCCGGCACGTAATGGATATGGCCGGCTATGATTCTGAGAATGTCTATGACGGGATCGAGGCCATGAAGCGCCTTTCCGTTCTTCAGCCGGATGTTGTCTTATTGGACTTGCAATTGCCCGGTTTGTCAGGGGTGGACATCCTTACAAAAATGCGCGCTGATAAGCGTATGAAGACCATCCCTGTGGTGGTGATTACCGCCTATGCTTATTTTGCAAAAAGCCTGCCGGTGGAGCCGGATCTGTTCCTGCTCAAACCGGTCGATATCCAGGACTTAAGCAACCTGCTCCAGCGCTTGCGTGACAAAAAGGATAAGTTAAATGAGCCACCCTATGACAAAGTCACGCATCTCCACACCGAATCGTTTTTCTCGGTACGCATGATCTTTGCACTGGAACGCGTAAAACGTATGGAACTGGAACGCTTCGGTATCCTGTTTGCGGATTTGCAGCCGTATAAAAATTTGCAGGAGAAATTGGATGAGGAAGTGCTGAACGCACTGCTGCGGAAAATGGCAGATCAGTTCAAGAGCACGTTACGCCCGTCAGATACCATGGCATGGTTTGAGGATGGATGTTTCCTGACGTTGTTTGAAGAGATCCCCAGTGAGGATATTCCGGCCATGATCGCCAAACGCGTGGGGCAAGGCTTGAACGACTTTTTAAAGCGCCAGGAACTTGGAGATGAACTGCGGACACAAATTGGGGTGATCATGTGTGATGAAGAATATGAAAGCGTTCAGGAAATTTTGGATGATATCGATTTTGCCCGGAAGTTTGTCAAAGGGCAACCTGATGTCGGTCAGTGGATATACACACGCAAAGAGATCCAACAAATGCGTGATGTCTAATCCCCACAAATGCCCCATTGCATTTCAAAAAGACCGCTGGCTGGCGGTCTTTTGCATCTTGTTTACCAATTACATCCCGGCGTGGTGTTGACCCCCGCGGATTTGCCGATCCTTTTGTACATGGTGACGTTGGTGAATGGCTCGCCCAAAATCCCATCGTGGATTGCCCACGAGCGCAGACGGATGCTATTGACCGCTTCAGGCCTGCGGAAGGGGTTGCTACCGTTTAAGAGAGGTGCATACTCGCCCCCTTCTGAAAACCCGGCATGATAGGCTTCCATGCGGTTTTGTCCCCATCTGGTAGGCCAGCCCATAGCGCTCGAAGATGACCGCGTTGTGGTAGTACAGGGGTTCGACAAAGTACATTTCGTGGCCCAGGCTATCGATGAAATGCTCAAAGGATGCGATCGCATCCGACAACATGCGTAACCCGCTGCGCACCTGACCCGGAGCCAGCCCGGCCTCGAGGGCGGCTTGCTCGGCCTCGAGATTACGTGTCAGCGTGCCGAACCTGGTTTTATGGCCATCAGGCATTCGGTCGACGTTGAAACGCGGGGAATTGGGGTCATTCAGGATGTAGAGCAAGACATGAATCTGGCCGTTCATCGTGTCCGTTAGATGTCCATATAAAATGGGGTCCGGGAAGCGCGGTTCGTGGAATAGCGACATTTCCACATCTGAAGAACCGGGTTCGAATTTGAACTTTATCAAAGACTGCAGACGAATTGAATCGGGAGCAGGCAGGTTGAAGTAGTCAAGCAGTTTGGACGGAATGACCCGGCTGTATATCTTGCGTTTTTCTTCTTCGGGCAGACGATTGATTCCGCCGATAGTAGAAGGAGAAGTCATAGATACTCACTTGGTTAGCGAATCCGCATTTCCCGGGCAGAATCGCGCTCGCGGTCACGTTTCGCAATCGATTCGCGTTTGTCGTAGGATTTCTTGCCGCGCGCCAGGGCAATTTCCACTTTGGCGCGCCCGTCTTTGAGATAGAGACGCGTGGGGATAATCGTCATGCCTTTCTGGCGGACCTCATCCCATAGCTGTCGAATTTCTCTCTTATGGAGCAACAGGCGTCGCGGGCGCACTGGTTCGTGGTTGAAGCGGTTGGCCGGTTCGTAGGGTGAGATGTGTGCACCCATTAACCAGGCTTCCTTACCGTCTATTTGCACGAAAGCCTCTGTCAAACTGATCTGCCCGGCGCGGATGGATTTGATCTCGCTGCCCTGAAGTGCGATCCCGGCTTCAAAGGTTTCTACGAGAAAGTATTCGAATTTTGCCTTACGGTTGGTTGCGACAACTTTGATATTTTCCACAATTGCGATATTACCACAATTGCATTATCAGTAGATCGCGAAATGGCTGGAAGAAGCTCGAAGCTAGGAGAGCGGACATACGAGTATGCTCTCAACTTTGTGAGATACTGATTATCCCCACTTCAAGATTGCCAGCCCGGAAAGAAAACGTAGCAATGCGATCAGGATCAACGCCATCACCAGGCCAAGTGCGCTTGAAATAAACGGTCCGGTTAAGGAACCGATCAGAATCGATGTGTTCAAGATGACGTTATACCAGGCCAAGTGAGCCGGGCGGTCTTCGATCGGGATTTTTTCCAGCAGATAGTTGGCGTAAGAGCCGATCAACAGGGCGTAATTAAGTCCGCCCAGAATGGATGTCCAATAAAAATCTGCAGCGTTCCTTGAAAGTGCCAGCAGGAGCGGATACATGGCCAGCCCGGCCACACTGATCCCGGTCACTTTTTGATGCCCGAAGTTTCGCACCATTTCGTTGAGCCGTGTCGAGCCCAGCAGGACTGTCAGATAGAAGAGCGCGGTCCCGATGCCGATCTGGTCGTCGGTCAAGTGTAGTTGGCGGACCTGGTACAAAGGGAAGAGTGGCGCAGCCATGTACTGCGCCAGGTGAAAGCCGAGGAAAACCAGCAGGGTGTTGCGATAGGGCGTTTTCCAGATGTCGAAACGGATGGCGGTTTGAAGTTGTTGCCGGGGTGATAAAGCTTTTTTAATGGAAGCAGGTTGCGGTCTGGGTGGGAGCGTGGAGGCTGTGGCTTGCAGGGGCTTGATGAAGTAGATCTGCAGGCTGCTCATCGCTGCGCCAATAAATCCAATCCCAAAAACGATTTGATAGCCCATGGGGAAGGGTAAATGTTCCAGCAGGTAGCCGCTGCCCAGCGAGGAGAGCATGAAAGCGATAGCAAATGCCGCGTTGCGTACACCGGCCACATGCGCGCGCCACTGCGTTGGGACAGAGGCCGCGAACAGGGCGTTAAAACCGACTGAGAGTGGGGTGAGCGGGATGGCCATTAACAGGGCGATGACGATCAATGCCCAGATCTGGGTCTGCTCGCTGAACAACCAGGGTAATGGCACCCATAGCAGGTATCCCAACCGGTACCAGACGGAGGCGCGAAAGACGGCTTTGTTGATGTCTTGTGTCTCCAGCCAACGACCGGCCGGGATGGCCAACATCAAGCTGACGGCAGCCGCCATGGAGCTTAGCAAACCGATTTGAAAACCTGTTGCTCCCAGGCGTGTGGCATATATGCTCAGGAAACTGATCGAGGAACCACTGAGGATGCCAAACCAAGCAATATCCAAATAGAGATGGATGAAGTTTGGACGGTATTCACCTGGAATGTTTGGGGGGAAGAAAAATCGACGGATGGAATACACGCGCGCGATTATACTCGTGGCGTCTCATTCATCACAGACAATTGCATTGCAAATCCACCTGATTAAATAAAGATACGCCGCACAATATGCACAGCGTATCCTGGTTAGTGGGGCCTGGGTTTATTTTTCCCGGAATTTAAAATATTCGATGGCGCGTTCTGCAGCCCAGGGTGCGCTGACCGACGGTTCAATATTGCGCAAAGCATCTAACACTTCCTGAACGTTCGGATCCAGTTGATGGAAACGTTCCAGCACATGCAAGATGTGATAAGCGCCCTGACGGAAGCGCATCGAGTCAAAATGACGGGTAATGCCTTCCAGAAGTGGCAGAATCGCATCCCGACCATATTTGATTAATGCTTCAGATGCTGCCCAGTGCACGCTAATACTGTCATCCAGTAATGCTTCGACCAGGGCTTCCGCAGCGGATGAGTCACGGATTTCGCCCAGGATTTTTGCCGCTTCTAAACGGCAACGCTCCTTGTCCGTTTTCAACTGTTGAATCAAATCAGGAACTGCTCCCGGACCCATGCTGGCCAGTTGCCATCGTGCTGCATTGCGAACCTGAATGTCATCATTCTCAAGGTCGACCAGATGATTCTTGATTTCTTCTTTGGTGCTCATTTTTCTCTCCTTGGCACTAAATAATACCTCTATTCTAATTCTTTGCTATATGGAAAACATTATAAAAATGTCAGAAAGATATCTGATAGCTATACTCACCAGGCAATATCTTTTCCCGGTGTCGCACCGGTTGATCGCCTTGATGCAGATTGGGCTCGGACTGTTTTGACCAGACAGATTCTGATGAGTGCTTCCCATAAAGTCTATTATCTGCTTAAAGAATAAAAGAAATCTCTCCAGGCCACATCGGCGGTCTGGGGAGATTTAAAACTGGTAGAGGAGTGAGCTCTGAACCTGGTCAGGTGGGCAGGATTTGATTTTCAAGTTTGTTCAAAACCAAATTCCCTGTTGAATGTAGTAACATGCTAATCTGTCCGCTTGACCAGTTCTAAACGCCTCCATCGATAGGGGAGTTTAAAAAGAAAACAGTTACTGTGCTGCGCTTGAACCTCGCACCAACAATTTCCCTTTCAGGATCACAGTTTTTGGAGATCGTTTCGGTTCGTTGATTCGCTGGAAAAGAAGTTCGGTTGCTGTGAGGCCGATTTCCTCTGTCGGCTGGGCGATGAGCGTGATAGGGGGGGCGACCAGCGTTCCCCAGGTGGTTTCGTCAAATCCAACCAAAGCGATTTCATTCGGTATGGCTAACCCGCAATCACGGATCGCCTGGAAAGCTCCGGCGGTGAGCAGGCTGTTGCTGGTAAAGATTGCATCGGGACGTTCGGCCTGCGCAAGCAATTCCATCGTCATGGCATAACCATGTTTGATCCTCGGTTCGATAAAATGAACTGCGATAGGGTTTAGGTCATGTTCCTTGAGCGCGTTTTGGAAGCCGCGCTGGCGATCTTTTCCAGTTGTGCTGGCATTACCGAACAGTCCAGCTAGTTTGCAATATCCATTTTCAATCAAATGGGATGCCAGTTCATACCCGGCGCTGATATTGTCCAGAAGCACCATATCAGCTTTATCCGTTTTCACAGTGCGGTCAATAATGACAAAAGGCATCCCCGATTGAAAATTTTCCGTTGACGCACTAAATTGGTGTGTAGGAGAAAAGATTACACCAGCCACACTTTCGTCATGCAGGATGTTTAAATACATTTTTTCTTTTTCGGGATTTTCGTCGGTATTGCACATCAATACCGAGTAGCCTTGCTCATACGCAGCGTCTTCGACAGCACGCCCTATGGCAGTGAAAAAGGGGTTACGAATATCTGAAACAACCAATCCGATCTTGGCGCTTTTCTGGGCCCGCAGACTGCGAGCAATTAAGTTCGGTCTGTAATTAAGCGTCGCAACGGCTTGCATGACGCGCTCGCGCGTTTCGGGACGGATGGGGGCATTATTTGCCAGAACTCGCGAGACGGTTGCTGTAGAAACTCCAGCAGCTTTGGCAACATCTTTCATACTGGTCATAATAGAATTATAACATTTAATCTTAAATTATGAAAACGTTTACTTCAATTCGGGGTTATAGCAAAATAGATAACGATAAGTGTTTCCTTTTCCTACAAAGAATCTCATGTTTATGTGGAATATGCACAAAAACAACACAGTTATTTTGGCTGATGCCAGAAATATCTTGACAAATGCAATGTAATCGTTTACACTAATTAGGTCAATTTCTTTTACATATTATCGATATATAACCACCATATCTCGACAAGTTCTCTGATTTGGTTTCATGGAAGCGCATGAGCGCTACCTGCAACACGGGAGACACACCCAGAGTCGCCCGGCTGTATCAAAAGCCTGAAAACTCAGGCAATCATCCAAAATCTCGAAAGGAGAATGTAATATGCGAGAAAAACTGCAACAAATGGGTGGCTTTTTGGCGGGAATGGTCATTCCAAACATCGGTGCTTTCATTGCCTGGGGTTTGATTACCGCGCTGTTCATCCCAACTGGCTGGATCCCGAATGAAAAGTTCGCGGAATTGGTTGGCCCGATGATCAACTACTTGCTACCCCTTCTCATCGGCTACACCGGCGGTAAGATGATCCACGGCGTTCGTGGCGGTGTTGTTGGTGCGGCTGCAACCATGGGTGTTGTGGTCGGTGCTGGCATCCCGATGTTCCTGGGTGGCATGATCATGGGCCCGCTGGGCGGTTGGTGTATCAAAAAGATCGATGAGGCCGTGGAAGAGAAAATCCCGGTTGGCTTCGAGATGCTGATCAACAACTTTGATGCTGGCATCCTGGCTGTCATTTTGGTGCTGTTCGGCAATGTAGTTATTAGTCCGATTGTGACCGCGTTCAGCAATGTAGCTGGAGCGGCGGTTGACTGGATGGTCAATGCTCGTTTGCTGCCGCTGGCTGCCATTATCATCGAACCTGCCAAGGTACTGTTCTTGAACAACGCCCTCAATCATGGCGTTCTCGCTCCGCTGGGTGTGGCTGCTGTAGAGCAAAATGGCCGCGCTATCCACTTTCTGCTGGAGACCGATCCAGGTCCCGGCCTGGGATTGCTGATCGCCTTCTGGGTTGCTGGTAAAGGGATGTTGAAAAAGTCTTCGCCGGGTGCCATGATTATTCACTTCTTCGGTGGTATCCATGAAATTTACTTCCCCTACGTTCTGGCTCACCCTATTATGATCCTGGCTATGATCGCCGGTGGTTTCTCCGCAGACTTGTGGTTTGTCATCAGCGGTGCGGGTCTGGTTGCCACTCCCTCGCCTGGTTCCATCTTCGCTTACCTGGCCGTAATCCCGCCTGGACAGCACTTTCAAGTTCTGACCGGTGTAGTAATTGGCACAGTTGTCACTTTCCTGGTTGGGTCCCTCATATTGCGGGTCAACCCTGTCCCTGAAGAAGAGGAAGAAGAAGAGACCGCCACAATGCCCGCTGGAGTTGTTCCCGGTTTAGGCTAGGACCAAGCCGGATAAATTCACAACTGACAGGCGCGGCAGTCCCTTCTCCGCATTTTGATTATACTTCTTGTCGCGCCTGCCAGTACCTTTGTAAGGAGAGTGTTAGATGTCACCAACTATTGCTGCTGATCAAGTTACAACGATCATCTTTGCCTGCGAAGCCGGAATGGGTTCTAGCCTGATGAGCGTGAATTCCCTGAAGAAGAAATTGAAAAAAGCCAACGTCACGAACGTAACTGTGGTTCACAAACCAGCCCGTGAGATCCCTGCGGATGCCCAGGTTGTGGTCGTCCACAAGGGACTTGCCAAAGTGGCGCGCTCGAAGGCGCCCAATGCTGTTGTGCTGGCCTTCAACCATTTTCTGAACGACCCCGTTTTCGATAAGCTTGTTCAGGCCCTGGTTGATAAAACCGAAATTGTCTCTACGGACGCATAACCCGTCTGAGACAATTTTTTATATCCATTTTCTAACAAAATAACCGTAACCCGCTATTGAAGATAGAAGCATTCCTGTAAATCATCAGGCTGTATTCAAGTCTTTCACCTTATCTCACAGGCGGGTATAAAAGAGGTATTTGAGCCATGTCTATTCTTTCAAATGACCGCATAGCGCTGCAACAACAAGCCGCTGACAAAAGCGACGCCATCCGCAAGGCCGGACAATTGCTGGTAGATTCCGGCTGCGTTTTACCTGCCTACGTAGATGGGATGTTGAAGCGCGAGGAATCCATGTCCACCAGCCTGGGGAACGGGGTTGCCATCCCGCATGGGATGGATGATAACCGTGACCACATCCTGAAAACCGGGATTTCCATCCTGCAACTGACTGAGGGCGTGGAGTGGGAAGAAGATGACGAGGAAGTCTGTCTGGTAATTGGGATCGCGGCCTCGCAAGATGAGCATGTGGGTGTTTTGGCTAACCTGGCCGATGTGATCGAAGATGATGACATTTTGGCTGAATTGTTCCAAACCACCGACCCCGAAATTTTTGTGAAATATTTGGGCGCAGAGCGAGAAGAAGAATAACCTTTGTCATGCTGAGCAAAGCGAAGCTATCTCGCAAGACCCTTCGCTATCTCTCAGGGTGACATCTAAAAGAACAGGGTCTGCCATGAAACAACTTGAGATTGTCATCCACAACCCGACCGGGCTGCATGCCCGTCCCGCCAAGGTACTGGTCAAGCTGGCCAAGCAGTTCCAGTCGGATATCAAAATTCGAAATGGTGAGAAGACGGCCAACGCCAAGAGCATGGTTTCGGTGCTGACGTTGGGAGCCTCCAGCGGTACGAACGTGACCGTGATGGTTGATGGCGAGGACGAAGAGTTGCCCTGGCCGAAATCGAAGCCGCGATCCGCTCGGGGCTAGGGGATGAAGATGTCCCGACCGAGACAAAAGCTCCCGAAACGGTATCAGTTCCCCCGTCGAAGGTGGAAGCGCCGGTGAAAAGCTCCCAGCCGGGAGTCCTTCAGGGCGTGGCAGCCGCGCCGGGGATTGCGATCGGTCCCGTTTTCCAATATCAAAAAGCCGAAATCGATCTGTCCAAAGCCAACGCCAAGGAAAGCGACCTGCACGCCGCGATCCGAAAAGCACGCGAGCAGTTGCGTGAGCTGTATAAGCAGATGCTCGAAATGGACAAAAAGCTGGAGGCCGAGGCGGTTATTTTTGAGGCTCACATCGAGATTTTGGAAGACCCAGACCTACTGGATGCGGTCAAGGCGCGGTTGAACGGGGGCAAGAATGCGGTTTTGGCGTGGAAAGAGTCGATTGACGAGCGTGCCGCGATGCTGGCGGCGTTGAAAGACCCCACGCTTTCAGCTCGGGCCGATGACCTGCGGGATGTTGGCACGCGGGTGCTGCGCCTGATGCTGGGCATCAAGGACGAGGAAGTTCGCCTGCCGGATACGCCCGTGGTGGTGATTGCGCGTGAGCTTTCCCCATCGGAGACGGCCGCGTTCGACACGAAGCGTGTGCTCGGGTTTGGAATCGTTGAAGGCGGACCGACTTCGCATATTGCGATCCTGGCGCGCGCGCTGGGATTGCCAGCTGTTGTCAGCGCCGATGAGGCAATTTTGAGCCTGAAAAATGGTTCTCAGCTTATTTTGAATGCGAACGATGGCACACTGATCCCTGACCCATCTTCCGAGGCTGTGGCGAGCGCCAACAAAGAACGTGAGCAATGGCTTGAAGCACGCCGCATCGCTCAGGAGCAATCGAATGAGCCCGCGGTGACACTCGACGGCCATCGCGTGGATGTGACTGCCAACGCCGGTTCGACCGCCAACGCTATCGAAGCCATGAAAATGGGCGCGGACGGCATCGGCCTGCTGCGCACGGAATTCCTATTCCTGGAGCGCACAACTGCCCCGAGCGAAGAAGAGCAATTTGCAGAATACCGCAGCATCGCCGAGACGATGAGCGGACGGCCTGTGATTGTCCGCACGCTGGACATCGGCGGCGATAAACTCGTGCCTTATATCCAAATGAAACCAGAGTTGAACCCATTCCTGGGCGAGCGCGGCATCCGTTTGTGTCTGAACCGGCCGGAGTTGTTCTGTGAACAGTTGCGCGCCATATTGCGGGCTTCGAAGCATGGCAAACTGCGCATTATGTTCCCGATGGTCAGTGACATCAACGAACTACGTCGGGCGCGTGCGCTGGTGGAAGAAATCCAGAAAGAACTCAGCGTCGAGCCGGTGCAACTGGGCATCATGATCGAGGTCCCATCGGCGGCGCTGATGGCGGATGTTTTTGCGCCCGAAGTCGATTTCTTCTCGATCGGCACTAACGACCTGACCCAGTACACCATGGCTATCGACCGCGGCCACCCGGCGCTGGCATCCATGCACGATGGGCTGCATCCCTCAGTGCTGCGCCTGATCGCTAAAACGATTGAAGCCGCCCATAAATTTAGCAAACGCGCCGACATCTGCGGCGAACTGGGCTCTGATCCGCTGGCCATCCCGATCCTGATCGGCCTGGGCATGGACGAGTTGAGCGTCAGCATCCCGGCGGTGCCAACCGTCAAGGCGCAGGTGCGCACACTTAATTTGGAAGATATTAAGCCGTTGGCGCAAAAAGCGTTGGCCTGCTCAACTGCGCAGGAAGTGCGTGAGTTGGTCAGAACACATTTCAATTAAAAAATTAACGAACCGCAAAGAACGCGAAGATTTTTTTAAGTTTTTTTGCGACCTTTGCGTGCTTTGCGGTAAAAATAAGTAAGTTTATAAATCGAAAGGAATATCCCATGGGCGAGAATTACAAAGCCTATCGCTCCCACAACTACCATACCCCCGACAAAAGTTGGGGCTGGAACCTCTACGGCGCAGGCCTCGAAAATATGGGCCGTGATGGCCAACCTGAGCCGTTCTCCGTGCCTGAACCGGGCGACGACCAACTCTTGGTCCGCATCGACAGCGTCGGCGTCTGCTTCTCGGATGTCAAGATCCTCAAGCAGGGCGGCAGCCATCCCAAACTCTATAACCGCGACCTGGTCAACGACCCCACCCGCCTCGGGCACGAGGTCTCGCTGACTATCGTCAAGGTCGGCAAGAACCTGCAGGGCAACTACCAACCCGGCCAGCGTCTCGCTGTCCAGCCTGACATCTACCAGCAAGGCAAAAGCACCGCCTACGGCTACACCATCCCCGGCGGCCTGACCCAGTATCACCTGATCGGCGAGGAAGTTCTCAAGACCGATGCGGGCGCCTGTCTTTTGCCTGTGGATGACGAGATGGGCTACGCCGAATCGTCGCTGCTGGAACCGTGGGGCTGCGTCATGGGAGCCTACACCCAGCGCCGCCGTCTGGACCCGAAGCCTGCGGGCGTTATGTGGATCGTTGGCCAGCCTGGAGATGACACCGTTTTCACCTTCTCCCATGGCCTGGACGCCCCCGCCACCATCGTCCTGACCGATGTGCCTGCTTCCGTTAAAGAACTGGTCGGCAAGACAAACGCCACCGTGATCGAAAAGAACGGCCTGACGCCCGCCGACTACCCCGCTCTTAAGCAGGAAGTCACCAACGGCGTCGGCTTCGATGATGTTGTTGTGCTCAACCCGACTTCGGCCAACACCGTCAGCGAGATGGCGCGCCTGATCGCCCGCCGCGGCACCTTCAACATGGTCGGCACCAAACCGCTCGACGGACTCGCTCAGGTCGATCTTGGCCGCTTGCACTACGATTATGTCGCCTTCCTCGGCAACAACAGCACCGACATCGCCGCATCCTATGGCGAAGCCCGCAACCGCTGCGAACTGCGCGCCAACGGCACGACCGTCTTTATCGGCGCGGGTGGCCCGATGGGACAGATGCACGTCCAGCGCGCCCTTGAACTGCCGGATGGCCCCAAACTGGTCATCGCCACCGAAGTCAGCGATGAGCGCCTGCAAACCTTGAAAGATATGTTTGCCCCGCTCGCCAAAAAGCAGGGACGCACCGTCCTGTTCTTCAACCCGATGAACTCCACGAGCAATCCTTCCACGATTTCGTGATGGAAGCCACTTCCAACCAGGGCGCGGATGATGTGGTTGTCAGCGTGCCGATTGCCGGATTGATGGAAGAAGGCGACACCGTCATGAAACCGGACGGGATGATGGTGCTGTTTGCCGGTGTCCCCATTGGCACGATGGGCAAGGTAAATCTCAGCAACGTTTACCTGTCCAATGCCCAGTATACGGGCACATCCGGCCTGACCATCGATGACCAGGCTACGGTCATGGAACGACGCGTAGCAGGCACGCTTTCGCCCGGTCGTTCGGTGGCAGCTATCGGTGGGCTGGAAACGGCGGCGGAAGCCATCCAATCCGTGATGGACGGGAAATATCCCGGCAAGGTGGTCGTCTTCCCGCAAATCCGTAACTTGCCGTTGATGAGCCTCAAGGAAGTGGAAGAGAAACTGCCCGAAGTTGCATCCAAACTCGGCGAAGACCTGATGTGGACCAACGAGGCCGAAGAAGCGCTGATCGAAAAATTCTGGCAAACGCCCGAGTAAACCATTGGCCCCGCCTGGAAAGGAGCCAGCATGATTTACACTTTAACGCTCAACCCTGCCATCGACCGGGAATTGACGGTCGAGGAGATTGAATACGACAAAGTTTTGTCTGCTATGGAAGCGCGAGTGGATCTCGGCGGCAAAGGGTTCAATGTATCCCGCATGCTCATGTCTTTGGGAACTTCCAGCGTAGCGGTCGGCTATGTTGGCGGTAACACTGGCAGGCGGCTAGAAGATGGGTTGCATGCCCTTGGCGTTGACTCGGATTTCGTCTGGGTCGAAAGCGAAACACGCACCAACATCAGCATTGTGACCCAGGTCCACGATCGTTATATCAAGGTTAACGAAAAAGGGCCGCTGGTCGATGAAGCCAAGCAAGCTGAACTACTGGACAAGATCGATTCGATCGCCCGGGCAGGTGACTGGTGGGTACTGGCTGGAAGCCTGCCCCCCGGCGTTGACGAAGTCGTTCTATGCCCGGATCATCAAAGTGCTCGCCGACCGACAGGCGATTGCCATCCTGGATACGACCGGCGAAGCCTTGCGCCTGGGTTGCTACGAAAAACCTTTCCTGATCAAGCCAAACGGGGAAGAAACCCAGGCGCTGACCGGCCTGCCGGTGGATACGCCTGAACAGGTCGCCATAGCTGCGGCGGAATTGCGTAAAATGGGGGCAGAGAATGTGGTCATTTCGCTCGGCAAGTCTGGCGCGCTGCTGCAAACTACCGAAGCCACCTGGATGGTTTATCCGCCGGTGATCGAGGAGAAAAATCCCATCGGCGCAGGTGACTCGATGGTTGGCGGGTTGGTGTGGGCGCTGGCACAGGACATCCCGCTGCACGAGGCGCTGAGTTGGGGTGTGGCCAGCGGCGCAGCCGCGGCCAGCCTGAGCGGGACCGATGTCGGGTCGTTAGACGCTGATTACCGAACTCAGGTCACAGGTCCGGATCGAAGCGCTTGAAATCCCCATAAAAAAGTGAAAAGGACGGTCATCTATGTCACTCGAAAAGCATGAAGAAAAAGAATATCCGCAAGATGTCCAGAGTGTGTATGCCGCGGCGCTCAAAGCCGTGGAAACGCTGGAGGGCAAAATTGCTACCCAGTCCCCCGAGAATTTCCAGTTTGAGGCCAAATTCCCGAAGACGATTTTGAAGAATACGCTGGGTGAGCGCACGCATCTGACCTGCGTAGTGAGCCAGAAAGGGGAGGGCAGCCAGGTGATGGTAGACGCGTACCCGCTGGACGCATTGGAACGCAAGCTGATGTTTGGCGCTCGCAAAGGCGTGACCCAGACCGTGGTGACCTGGTTCATGGCGCATCTTGAGCACCATCTTGGCAAGGCCGGGTAGCATATGGCAGAGCGAATGTCGACCCGCCTGTTCCTGGTGCGGCACGGCGCGACCCAACTCAGCGCCGAAGACCGCTTCGCGGGTGCCACGGATGTGGAACTCTCCGAGGAGGGCATCTTCCAGGCGGAACGGTTGGCGGAGCGATTGGCAGACGATGCTATCAGTGCGGTCTATTGCAGCCCTATGACGCGCACCAAACACACGGCGTCGATCCTGGCAAAGCCACATGGCCTGCCTCTCATCCAACGGGATGGACTGCGAGAAATCCACCACGGACACTGGGAGGGGATGACCCGAGCAGATGTGGAGGTTCAATTTCCAGACGAATATGTTTCTTGGGAAGAAGACCCGTACACCTTTGCACCGGAGGGTGGCGAAAACGGTGTGAGCGTCATTGCCCGCACTCTGCCTGTTATCCGAGAAATCGTGGTACAACACCGCGGCGAAAATGTGTTGATTGTCTCGCACAAGGCTACCCTGCGTCTGCTGATCAGTAGCGTGCTTGGCTTCGACGGTCGCGGCTACCGCGACCGTCTAGACCAGTCTCCTGCCAGCCTGAACGTGCTCGATTTCAAAGACCCGGTGCGGGCTCGTCTGATGCTGTTCAACGATGTGTCACATTATATGGATCATCCGGCACGTTCGGGAGGCCGCTTATCCAAGTGGTGGGATGAATCGAAAGTATAAAGCAGGGGAGAGCCTGATCTATGCTGCGATGAATCCCTCGAATCTGTCAGCAATCATCGAGTAGATTGGCGATAGATATCAAAACACGTTCCCTTGATTTCGGGCTTCTACCAGCCATTTCGAAATCTACTGATTATGTGTTTGTATTGTCTCCAGCCTGCATCAAATACAAAACAAGTTTTTCCAGTGGAAATGTATTCAACTCTCCAAACTGTGCCTGTTTGCTTAGCGATGCCATCATTTCAGGCGGGATTCGCTCTTCCAGGCCGGGCCCAAAATCTTCAGTCCGATACGGCCACTCCAGCACGGCCACACGCTGACTTGCCACACGATGCGCCTCTTGCAGGGATTTGAGCAAATCATCGGTTTCGTGCAGCACCAATCCCATAAAAACAATGTCAAAAGAATGGTCAGGAAAAGGAATTTCTTCCGCTGTGGCCTGCCGCAGAACTGCTTCTGGCAGGTAATGGCGTGCCGCTTCCAGCATTTTGGTGTTGGCATCTACGCCGGCAACGGTCAGGCCGCGTTTGTAAAATGCCTCAGCAAAAAGGCCCGTGCCGGTGCCAATGTCGAGCAGGCTGCGGGCGGAAATTTCGCTTAGAACCAGATCGGTTACGTGCTCCACTTCCAGATGTGCAACGCGTTCAGGAGAACGTAAAAGCTCAACCTGATCGAAACGATGTCCGTGAACATGAGATGGATGCATTATGAGTACTCCTGATTATTGGATTTGAAAGACTGTATTTCGACGTGTTGCCAAAACATAATCTTTCCAAGGTTTATCAGTTCTCAGCAGAGCCGGATGATAGAAAACTCCAACTGCCCAGCTTGGTTTTCAAAACTTTATCCAAGCCGTAATACAGTCCAGCGGACAGCAGGAATAATCCGAGGAAACCGAAAGACGTAGATGATCCCTGTGCCGATGTCTGTTGCGCCAGCCGTATATGATCCTCTAAAACCTTCCGGAACTGCCCAAATCACGATGGAAAGGAGCGAGCCGGCTGCGTAGGTCAAGTTGCTGAAGAGACCCAGTAACAACCCGATTGCGATGCTGGTTTCGCCCAATGCCACAAGGCGCGCAAACAAATGGGGATTGATACTGACAAACTTGATCCACAAATTAAGCCAGGCTTGGATAATAGCAGGTTGTCCATCATAAGTCTCTTGCAAGTAGGAAACAAAATTATTTGCAAAGGCAGGTTGCCACTTGAAATAAGCGTCAATGGCCCAAACCAGACCAAAAGCAATCCGTGTAAATGCAATTGCCAGAGATCGCTGTTTTGTACCTTGATTTTTAATTTCCATATTCGTTGTCACTATATATCTCCAATCTTCATAATCTGATGATGAATACTATTCCTATAATGTTTGACATGGCCTTATTGTCATCTTAAAACCTGTTCATTGTTTGCTTAAGTATAAGAACCCCGCTTGATTATGGCTGCCATATGTGGCTCAAGTATGCGTGTATGAAAATGGCTTAAATCAGTGTAACAAATAAAGTACAATAAAATAAGATTTACATTATTTATAGGACGCTTGCAACGGTGGAAAAATTTATTAGTAGCAAGTTTGACCGAAGATTTTACAGATCTTAAAACTAAATGTTTTAGCTGATGTTTGCTAGGTGCATTTTGGTAAAGCCTGATTGGCTATACCAGGTGGATTTCCGGATATTTCTATCAATCTAAATGAGGAGGGCACATATGTTCACCAGAGAAAACAGCGCGAGCACCAATTTCATGGTAACCGCCGCGGGTTGGTTAGTTATCGGTGTGTTCATGGGATTGATTCTGGCGCTGCAATTTGTCTTTCCGGACCTATTCCGGGGGATTCCATGGCTGGTTTTCAGCCGTCTACGCCAAGCTCATGTCAATACGGTCCTGTTTGCGTGGCTGTCAGGGGGGATGATGGGGTTGTGGTACTACATTGTGCCGCAACTGACAGGACGCCGATTATGGAGTGAATGGCTAGGAAATCTGTGCGTAATACTTTGGAACATTGCTTTAGCGCTTGGCATCATTGGGATTTTGAATGCCTACACTCAAAGCCGCGAGTATGCCGAATTGATCTGGGCAATTGACATTCCGGTTATGATCGTTCTGTTGCTATCCATGTTGAATATTTACATGACTATCGGGAATCGCGTCGAGCCAAAGTTGTACGTATCCCTTTGGTATATCAGCGGTACGGTCATCTGGTTCCCGATGCTCTATTTCATTGGCAATGTGCTCTGGAATCCACCGACGGGTGCATTAACCGGAATTAACGATACCATCTTCAATTGGTTCTACGGTCATAATGTGCTCGGATTATGGTTTACAACAGGATTGCTTCCTGTCATTTACTATGTTGTCCCCAAAGAAACACGCACGCCACTCTATAGCCACTTTCTTTCGTTGATTGCTTTTTGGGGAATTGCTTTCTTCTACACCGGTGTCGGCGCACATCACTTGCTGTGGGCGCCCATTCCTTTCTGGTTGAAAACCATTGCGGTTGCAGAGAGCATCGGTATGATCCTACCAGTTGTAGCGTTTATGATGAATATCTATCTGACAATGCGCGGCAATTGGAATCGGTTCTTCTCCAGCATCCCGCTGCGGTATATTCTCACGGGTTGGGCAGCATATATTCTGGTTTCCTATCAGGGTTCACACCAGGCTTTGCGTGGTATCAACTTGCTGACACATTTCACGCAATACGTCCCTGGGCATGCTCACCTGGCGTTGTTGTTTTTTGCCGCATCGACCATTATGGGCGGAATGTTCTATATTATTCCGCGTATCTTCAATTGCCAAATCTATAGCCGGACTCTGGCCAATATTCAATACAGTTTATATGTGGTGGGATTTACATTCTTCTTCGCCGGTTTCTTGCTGACCGGGTTGGTGCAGGGAACGAGCTGGGTGCATCAAGGGTTGCCCATTTGGGCCGTTTTGCCGGGCTTGAAGCCATATATGGCGCTGCGTGCTATCGGAGGAACCTTACTAGTCACCAGTTTTGTGCTTTTCACCTATAACATTTTCGCCACAGTTATCCAACGGAAACCTGTAGCCATGCCTACTCTAACAGCTACTGTTGCCGCTACGGATTAAAGGAGGAAAATCGCTATGAAAATGACATTTAAAATTCGCTGTGATTGGGGGCGTAATTGTTTTCTTTGCGGTGGTCCTGGCAGCAGTTTTCATCCCTGCCATTGTCTGGAATCCACCCCAAACAGTAATCGCTCACCAGTATTCGCCGATTGAAGAACGCGGTCGCCAGGTGTTTTACTCGAACGGTTGTAATTATTGCCATACCCAGTACGTCCGTGAAGAAGATACTGGTATGGGACCTGTTTCACAAGGTGGCAACTATGTGTTCGACAATCCGATGATTCTTGGTTCGGAGCGTACTGGTCCAGATCTATCTTACCTTGGTCGCAAGCGCAGTGAGGCCTGGGAAATCGAACACTTAAAAAAGCCACGGAAGCTTTCACCGCTTTCAATTATGCCCAGCTTTGAATTTCTCTCTGAGGATGACTTTAAGTGCGCTTGCTTCATACTTGTTTGCATTGGGTGATCGGGTTGCACAAGAACGCATGATACTTCCGCCTGTAGAGTATGCCGGCAACAAAGACCCAATTCAATATCCACTCTCCAAACCAACTCCCGATAAGCCGCAAGGATGGTCAAACTGGGAAGCAGCCGGATTACAGGAAGGAAAAGAAATCTATGTAACGTACTGTTTGGTTTGCCATGGCTGCGCCGGAAACGGTCTGGGAAGTTATGGCGGAACAATGGTGGTGACGCCAGCCAACTTAAACGGAATTTCCGCAGCCTGTCGGATGATCAATGGCTCTGGCATGTGCCTGAAGGTCTCCCAGGTACATTTATGCCTACCTGGAAAACCAGTCTTACCGAGTCAACGCTGGAAGATGATTCGCTGCATTCAGCAGATTTTTTCTCGTCTTATGATGCGTGATCCGGATGAGGGCTATCCCACTGGAGCTTACGCAAATCTAACTAATCCCCTTCCGTTGAATGTCGAAGTTATAGAGGAAGGTAAATCGATATTCATCCGTGAATGTATGGTCTGCCACGGTGATGCGGGGCGAGGTAATGGTCCGTATCGCGAATGGGTTGCAACCTTCTCCGCCCGATTTTGGTGACGGTAGTTATGGCACGCTTCAGAATCGATCTTACACTGACGCCGATTATTTTTGGCGTATTAGCGAGGCCTACCCTGGAGTGCAATGCCGTCTTGGAAGTTGCAGGATAGCGAAAAAGACCGCTGGAAACTTGTATATTACATCCGCGTTATGTTCACCCAAACAGAAGCACCCCCACAAGTTACGAGTGCTCAGGTTTATCCTGATATTTATCTGTCTCAAACTATGCCTAAGAGTACCAGCCAGAGCAATATTGTGGAGGGCGATTTACCTCAACTTGCCCCTCTAACGCCATCCTACGAACGCGGTAAGTTAGTCTTCTTGCAAAATTGTGCTCATTGTCATGGTCTTGCAGGAGATGGAACGGGTTGGGACGGTCTATATCTGAACCCTAGCCCCGCTAACCTCCATGATCAAAACTTGAGTGGGCTTAGTGACGGGGAGCTTTTTGCCAAGGTGAGCTTTGGAATTCAAAATAGCGCTATGCCTACATGGGGTGAATGGTTGCCAGAAGATCAGCGATGGGATGTAATCTACTTCCTGACACAATCCTTTATAGTTGGCAAGCCTGTGTCTAACAGCGTTTATGATAGCAAGGTTGCCAGCAACTTGATAACCTTGAGTTCCGATAATTGGACGGGCGAAGGCCACATTATCGATCCTAAGAATGGTGGCGATCTGTATGCTACCTACTGTGAAACCTGCCACGGGATAGATGGCAAAGGGGGCGGTCCTGGTACCAAGCAAAATGTCAGTAATGGTCCGGCAACTTATCCGGACAATCTTCCAGAAAGTTATATATTCTGGCGCACCTGGTATGGTGTCGAAGATACGCTTATGCCGCCTTTCAATATGTTGTTGTCTGAATCAGATATTTGGGATATCACTGCTTACGTCCAGAGTTTTCCGGGGCAAGGAGGTGGGCAATGATGCCGCTAGGGTTATGGGTGGTCGTTGGCTGGATGGCCTTGGTCGCTTTGACGGGTATTGGGTTTTTGATTTGGGGCTGGAGAAACGGCCAATTTAAAGATATTGAAGAAGCCAAGTATAAGATGCTGGAAGATCGTGATCCTGAACCATGGCCAAATCAGAAAGGAGGCCCAAAATGACTGAGAATGCTACACAACTCTGGCCAGAAATTCTGGCAGTTATCGCTGGGTCAGTGGTGTCTTTCTATTTGCGATTGCCCTGGCTTGGCCACATCGTCCACGGGTAAGCCCGGGCAGCAAAGGTCACCGTCAGAAGGAAGAATCCGGTGAGCACGAAGAGATTCGACCGGATGGATATATCGATAGCTTTGCCGGTGAAATTGAAGAAGCCGGCGGCGGGATGCCAACCATTGTCAAATTGGCGATACCGGGGATTATTCTCTGGTGGCTGATCTATCTGATCCTGTTCTGGACGCCGAAGGGAGGTTAATATGGCTTACATTTACGAGGTCAGCTTTGACATTCGCTCCAACCAACTGAGCCAGTTGGACATCGGGGCTCCTTTAGAGCGAGTTGTCGGATATCTGCGTACTTTGCTGCCCAGTGAACCAGGCTATGTCACATCCAGAGCGATGTATTCGTTGGATGATGCCCGACAAAACAAACCTTGTCATTCAAAGCGTATGGGAAACGTGGGAAGATCTGCAGAACCATAAAGATTCTGTCTTTGGCCGAACAAAAAACGCTTTTGGAATTTGCTCCTCATATTAACAATGATGCTTTGAATGTACGTGTCTATCAGGAAATTACCTGAGTGAAATGGTTACTGGATGACTGCCCAGGGAGTTTGAAATTCTGGGCAGTCATTGAATTATGAGAATTATTCCTCTGAGAATATACCTATTATGACTCTAGATACATGCGCTTTATGTGGAGACACAATTGAAGGTCAACCGGTCGTGCAAACCATCGGTGGAGAAGAAAAGCATTTTTGCTGTCCGGGCTGTGCTCGCACCTACCAGCAAGCGTACGAAAATGACTTGCTGGATAAAGTTGTGACCAGGACAGAAAAAAAGACACCCATATCGCAAACTATCTTCTCACATGATGAAAATACCCGCTTTACGAATGATGGAATGTGGTGCGCGGGCTGTGCCACTGCTGCCGAACAGGTGTTGCGCAACACGGTAGGTGTCAAGTCTGCAGATATAAGTTTTGCCGCAGAGCGTGGACGCATACAATATGACTCCAAGCTTGTTACCCGCAAATCTCAGGATCTGGATCGCTTGGGATATCATGCCCGGCTGATCGATGACCGGGCTGAGAAAGATGCCGAACGCAAGCAGGAGGGCACGCTGCTGCAACTGATTACCGCCGCGGCGTTTGGTATGCAGATCATGTTGCTCTACCTGACACAACTCTACCATCAATACGCGGCCGGACAGTTTGCGACACAAAATGTGCGTAATCTCCAATACATGGCCTGGCTGCTGGCGACACCGGTTATATTTGTAGGTGGAATTTCATTTTTAAAAGGCGCTTTGCGTGCTTTACGCGCTCGTACGGCCACGATGGATACTTTAGTGGCATTGGGGAATCTTTCGGCATACAGTTATAGTGTTTATGTGACTTTAACAGGGAGTGGCGAAGCCTATTTCGATTTGGTTGCGATGATCACAACCTTCATTATGCTTGGACGCTACCTGGAAATCTGGAAGCTCACAGGCTCGCAAAGATATTCGCAGCCTGTTGCATTTGCAGCCGGATAAAGCATGGAAACGAAGTGGGGATGATTGGGGTTCCGTTCAGGCACAGGTTTTGGAAACGGGAGATGTGATTCTGGTCAAGCCAGGGGAACGCGTTCCTGCTGACGCTGAAATTTTGGAAGGTCAGGCGGCTGTTAACGAAGCCTTATTGACCGGCGAAGTCAGCACCCGTAGACAAGTCTGTCGGGAAAATGCTCTATGCCGGGACCGTGGTAACGGATGCCGCATTAACCGGCCGTGTAACACAACCCCCAAAGGAATACCCGTTTAGCCCAGATCACGCGCTTGGTTGAAGAAACCCTGACAACCAAGCCGCCCATCCAGCGTATGGCTGATAAAGCCTCTACTTATTTTGCTTTTGGCATTCTCGGGGTGGCAGTTATCACCGCCTTTGGTTGGTGGCTAGTCGGGAATTCCCCGTCACATGCAGTTCTGGCAGCCGTCGCAGTGTTGGTGGTTGCCTGCCCCTGTGCTTTGGGATTAGCTACCCCTTTGGCGATGACAGTTGTCCTGGGACGCACAACACGGGCTGGAATCCTGTTGCGGAATCCGGCCATTCTTGAAACAGCCACCAAGGTGCAACGAGTTGTTTTTGATAAAACCGGCACATTAACGCGTGGACAGATGAGCGTGATAGAGGCTGTACCTGTTTCACCCGGCCAGAAAAAACGCGACGACCTGTTGCTTCTGGCTGCTACCGTTGAGCAATATTCCGAGCATCCGTTGGCCAGGGCCATTCTGGAATCCAACAGGGAAGCATTACCGGAAAGCGGCGAATTTGAGTTGGAACGAGGCCTGGGTGTAAGCGCACGCGTTGGAGAGCCGGGCAGCCCCCGGGTCCGAGTTGGTTCGGCTCGTTTCCTAGGCGTGGAAGAAACCAGCGAGATCGCCAAGTCCGCCGAAGAATACGCACAGCGAGGCGAGACTCTGGTGTGGGTCGGTATGCAAGAGCGGTTGTTCGGGTTCATCATCTTGAGCGATACGCCCAATCCATCCGCTTCTGAAACAATCCAACAGCTTGATGAAGCAAAAATCCGTACAACACTGCTATCCGGTGACAATCCGCAAACGACCAGGGCTATTGCTGAGAAGGTCGGTATCTCGGATTATGTTGGCAGCCTTCTTCCTGAAGAAAAAGCAGGTCGTATCTCATCCTGGCAGGAAAATAGCGAGTATGTGATGATGGTTGGTGATGGCGTCAATGATGCCCCGGCCCTCGCGCAAGCGAACGTCAGCCTGGCGATGGCCGGGGGAACTGACATTGCAGGGGAAACCTCGGACGCCATCCTGACAAATGCAGACCTGACCCTGATCCCCTGGTTGGTGCAGTTATCCAAGCGGACGCGTCGGATCATCCTTGAAAACCTGGGTTGGGCATTTGCCTACAACCTGGTGGCCGTGCCTCTGGCTGCCTTCGGTATCATCAGTCCGGTGATTGCAGCGGTTGCGATGGCATCCAGCAGCCTGCTGGTGGTAGGCAATTCATTGCGATTGAGAAACCAGTAAGAGCTTGAATTCCGTAACACGAAAGTGAAATCTGAAAAGTTGTTGCAATCCTGGATTGCAACAACTTTTTTGCGCTTTAGAGAACTTTAAGCTATTTTATACTTCACCATAAAGTCAAATTGGCGGGGAAGAACCTACAATAATATAAAAGATATCTGAGCGATGAATTTTGAGAACAGAAGAAGATGAATTGATAGCGGATCCAAGAGTTGGTAATCGCAAGAGAACAGAACATCGTTTCCGATTGGTTGGATCGGCATATTGGAGGAAAGCACTTGACACAGGAAACGCACCAGATACAACCAACGGCTATTCTCGCACTGCTTAAATTAAATGGGTGAGATGACAACAAAAACTGGAACAGTCGAACATGCTCGGAAAAGCTGGAGGACCTGGATCGAGCCCTGGTATTTCGTCTACGCCATACTTGGGGCGATCATCGCGGGTCTGATCCCCGTCCTGTTGCCATTGCGAGTTGGCCAAGCTGGAACTCCGGCACAGGTGGGATGGGTGATGGCAGCCGTCAGCCTGGGCGGTTTGTCTGCGCCTTTGTGGGGCGTTCTGACGGATCGATATCGTCTGCACCGTTGGGTGCTTGTCATCGGATTGTTCCTGACTGCGTTGGGCTTGACCGCCTTTGCCTTTAGCAGCCAACCTGCCATCTGGTTTGGTATGGCCCTGATCTTGAGTGTTGGCGCAGCTGGGGCTTCGACGGTCGCGAACCTGTTTGTGGTCGAAATGCACCCAAAACCCGAATGGGATGAGCGTATCGGCTGGTTGCAAACCTTTTATGGGCTTGGACAGGTTGTCGGCTTGTTGCTGGCCGGATTTCTGAGCAAAGTGGATTTACATATTGGCATACTGACCGCTGCTGCCTTGAGCGTTGCCGCGGTGCTATTAGGCTGGCTGACTACCAAAACGCCGCCGAAACATCCTGGTAAAAAGCCTGTTTTGCTGCATACAGCCCGTCACGCCGAATTGACCATCCATTCACCGCAGCGCTTCTTCCATCATTTGAGCCTGAACGGCATCAAATCGCTTGGCGTGGTGCTGCGTTCCCGCTTCGGGTTATTCTTGGCCGTTTGGTTGTTAACCTTTGCTGGGTCAGCTGCCGTTTTCTCGCAATATCCCTTGTTGATGCAGAAAGTGTTTGGTATTACGCCTGATATTTCGTCCGTTGCCTTTGGTGTGATGGCTGGACTGGGCCTGACGCTCTACACTCCCGCTGGAAACTGGTCCAACCGCTTCGGGTCGGTGCCTATCCTGCGGGTTTCACTGGTGATGCGCCTGATAGCTTTTGTCGGTCTGTTGGCGCTGGGATTTACGCATTTCGGCTTTCAGGGTTGGCTGGCGCTGGTGGCCTTTGCCTTTGTGGTCTTCGCCTGGTCCCTGATGAGCGTGAGCGGGACCGCCATGGCAGCCGTCTCTCCCCGGTGGGCGAAGGGGAGGGCATGGGCATCTTCAACGCGGTCAACGCCCTGGCAGGTGTGATCGGCGCGGCGCTGGGAGGTTGGGTGGCGGGAAGCTGGGGGTACGCAACCACGTCCATTGTAGCGGTAGCAGGCGTGACGTCCGGTTTGATACTGAGTTTACTGTTTAGAGGAAAGGAATCCAAATCATGAAAGCCATTGCAATTGTCCCCAATACAACTGAAATCCATCTCGTTGACCGTCCCGAACCGCAGATTTCTGCTCCGGACGAAGTCAAGCTGCGTGTCTTGCGGGTCGGCATCTGTGGCACGGACCGCGAAGAAACCGCCGGGGGCCGCTCGAAAGCGCCTGACGGACAAAAAGAACTGGTCATCGGGCACGAGATGTTCGGCCAGGTGGTGGAAGTGGGGCAATCCGTCAGCCGTGTGAAGCCCGGCGATTATGCCGTTTTTACCGTGCGGCGCGGCTGTGGGGAGTGCATGCCCTGCCGGATGAACCGCTCCGATATGTGCCAGACCGGCGACTATCACGAGCGCGGCATCTGGGGGCTGGACGGTTACCAGACCGAGTTTGTGGTGGATAAAGAGCAGTATGTGGTCAAGGTGCCGTCTGAGATCGCGTCGGTGGGTGTGTTATGTGAGCCGCTGTCTGTGGCCGAGAAAGCGATTGACGAGGCTTTGCGTTTGCAGACCGCCCGCATTCCCGACGCGCCGGCCAGGCCCGATTGGCTGCATGATCGTCGCTGCCTGGTGGCCGGGCTGGGACCGATCGGTCTGCTGGCGGCTCTGATCCTGCGATTGCGCGGCGCTCAAGTCTACGGGCTGGATATTGTAGATGCAGACTCTTCTCGCCCGAAATGGCTGGAACACATCGGTGGACATTATCTGGATGGGCGCCAGGTCAGCGCCGACAAAGTCGACGATCAAATCGGACCGATGGAGCTGCTCTTTGAATCGACAGGCGTTGCCTCGCTGGAATTCAACCTGCTGGATGCCCTCGGCCCCAATGGCGTCTACGTGCTGACCGGTATCCCCGGCGGCGAACGCCCACTCCAGATCCCCGGCGCTGAACTGATCCGCCAACTGGTGCTGGACAATCAGGCTATGGTTGGCAGCGTCAATGCGGCACGCGACCACTTCCAACTGGCGGTGGATGACTTGACCCAGGCGCGCCTGCGCTGGGGGGATCATATCGAAAAACTCATCACGCACCGTTATCCGTATACCGAGTATGAAACCGCGTTACATCAGCACTCTGACGGCGAGATTAAAAGCGTTATTGAGTGGAGGAGTTGAGTTACCTATTGAGGAAAGGAGTGGCGGTATCAGCCATTTCGTGAAGTGCTGAGTATACGTAAAGGGAAAGTTATCCTGAACTCATATTCGATTTTCAGGGATTTCAGATTAATATGCGGGACCGGAAACGATGTTTCATCGAAATCCATTCATCTTTCTATAATCAGTACTTCACGAAAATCAAAAGAATACCCGAAATTAGGGGAGCGGGCGTACGCCCGCTCCCCTAATTTCGGGCCTCTACCAGCTATTTCGTGATCTACTGATAATCGACTAAAATAGTGGCAATGTTACAAAGTATTCTCCGCACCAAGATCATTCCGCCACCGCGCAATGTGCGCACCTTGGCCCGTCCGCGCGTGACGGATATTTTCACCCAATCATTTAATTATCGCCTGACGATCTTACAGGCCGAAGCAGGCTATGGCAAAAGTACGGCATTGGCCGAGCTGGCCGAGACGGTCAAACCACTGGCCTGGTATCAAGTCAATGAAGAAGATAACGACCCGTTGGTGTTCCTGCTGCATTTATGCCATGCCTTCCTGCGTGCCATTCCCGACTTGCCGGATTTGCCCCTGCATTTCCTTGAAACCTGGGACGGTTCACAAGGTCCGCTGCCGTGGCGCGGCGTGATTGACCAGGTTATTAATGCCTTGAGTGCGCATCTCAATGAGCCGACCCTGCTGGTGCTCGACGATGCACACGTTGTCACCGAAGCCGGTGAAATCGCGCACATGATCGATCGTCTGATCGGGCTGGCTCCGCCACAGTTGCACGTGCTGCTTTCTGGACGCCCGGTTATTAGCCTGCCCACCCTGGCACGCTGGCGTTCCCAGGGCGAAGTGTTGCTGATCGACCAATCGGCCTTGACGTTTACTGCGGTTGAGATTTCGACCCTGTTTGCCAGACATTATGGCCTTGAACTGAGTAGTGACGAAGTCGACGCGCTGGTCACCTATACCGAAGGCTGGGCCATCGCCCTGCAACTCATCTGGCAGAGTATTCGCAGCCAGGCCGCCTCCGCGCTGGAATTCCCCCTGCGTTGGCAGACCGATTCGTTGGATGCGCTGTTCGACATGCTGGCACGCGAAGTCTTTGAGCGACAACCTGCTGACGTGCGTGACTTCTTGCTGGTGACTTCTACGCTGCGGGACTTGCGACCCGAGGCCTGCGATGCGCTTCGATTGGCTGCTGACTACTCTGTAGCGGACTCAGCCTCCATGCTGGCCTTCTTGCGGCGGCAAGATCTGTTTGTGGTCGAAACCGCCGGGGATGGGCTGCGCTATCATCATATCTTCCACAATTTCCTACGACAGCAAGCTGCGTCCGAGCAGCGCCGGGTTTGGAACCGGCTGGCCGCGGACTACTTCCGCGCCAACCAGGACTCCGAAGCGGCCATTTATCACCTGCTCGAGGCGCATGCCTGGAATGAAGTTGCCGACCAACTGGACGTCTATGCTGCCAGCCTGCTGACCGCTGGCCGTCTCGACACCTTGGCAGCTTATCTGGATACCTTGCCGCCCGAAACGCTTCACCAACACCCTGCACTCGTCTTCACCCTCGGTGAGTTAGCCCGCCTGCACAGCCGCTTTGATGAAGCTCTAGGCTGGTACGAACAGGCCAAAACCGCCTGGCGTTTGCGCGGACAGCAAGACGGCGTAGCGCGTGCCTTGCGCGGTCAGGCGCGCGTTTACCTCGATACGGTCGATCCCAGCAAAGCGGAACAACTGCTCGAGGAAGCTATCCGCTTGAGTGATGGCTTCGAAGACCGCGAGTCACAGGTGCGCCTGTACGAACTGCTGGCGGAAAACAAGCTCAACTCCGGTCGCGTGGACGAGGCCGAGCGCCTGCGCCAGCGTGCCGAAGATTTGCGTCTGGAGGGCCCATCTAACGGGCAGTTACTCTTCCGCGTACTGTTGCGCACTGGTCGGCTTGATGATGCCCGACGTGGGCTGGAAGCACGCGCCGAAGCCGAAAAGCGTGAACCGGTGCAAACGCCGCGTGCTCACCGCGAAACCCTGCTGATTTTGTCACTTATCTATTCCTTTATGGGTATGGGCGACGAAGCCTACCAGACCGCCCTTGAAGGTACCCGCCGCGGCGATGAGCTCAAATCGCCGTTTGTGACCGCCGTTGGTTACATGCGTCAGGGTCATGCTCTGATGCTTTCACCCCCCTTTTCATCCCCCCTGCAGGGGGGACAGAGGGGGGTGCGCACCGAGAACTACGCATTGGCGACGTGCCTGCTTCGAGAAGAGCGTGGAGATCAGTCGCACGCTGGTTGTGCCGCGTCTGTTGGTCGAAGCCGACTGGGGCCTGTGTCGCGTTTATGGTTATCAGGGCGACCTGACTACTGCCCAATCTTTTGCACAGGAAGCTATCGAGATCGCCGACCAGGCTGGCGACGAGTGGATTGCCTCGCTTACCCGCCTGACAATGGGCGCCAGCCTGACCCTGGCTGCCCGCTACGAGGCCGCCGAAGAATGGCTCAACCGCGCCGTGCTCGGTTTCCAGGAATGCAGCGATCCCTTTGGGGTTACGGCGGCACGCCTGTGGCTGAGTCTCGGCTTTTCGAAACAGAAGCAGGTCGCTCGCCTGGAAAGAACGTTGCCCGATGTGCTATCTGCCTGTCGGGACGGGGGCTATGGATTCCTGTTCACACGTCCATCCTTGATTGGCGCGTCCGATGAGCGCATCTTCATCCCGTTGCTGATCGCCGCCCGCGAGCATGGCTGGGAGAGCGGTTACGCGTCCCAACTGCTTGATGAATTGGGATTGCCCGGCCTCGAACGCCATCCCGGTTATCGCCTGCGCGTCCAGACCTTGAACGGGTTTCAGGTTTGGCGCGGTGACGAATCCATCCCGGCCAATGGCTGGCGACGCGAGAAATCCCGGCAGCTTTTCCAGTTGCTACTGACCTATCGTCATGCCCCGCTCGACCGCGATCAGATCTGTGAGCACCTGTGGCCCGAAACCGACCCGAGCACTGCCCAACGCAACTTCAAGATCACGCTCAACACGCTCTATCAGACGCTCGAACCGGAGCGCGAACCGGGCAGCGATTCAGCTTTTATTTTGCGGGAAGGGACGACCTACAGTCTGCGCCCCGGAGCGGATATCTGGCTGGACGCCGAACAATTCACCGAGGCCGTGCGCCGCGCCGCCTCTACCCCGGACCCAGACCTGCTTCAGTATGCCGTCGGTTTGTATCCTGGTGAATACCTGTCTGAAACGCTCTACGAAACCTGGGCAGCCGAGGAACGCGAGCGGCTGGCTGCGCTCTTTCTTGAAACGGCTGACCGGTTGGCGGATATGCTCATCCAACGTGAAAATTATAGTGAAGCGATTGACCTGTCGCAACGCATTCTGACCCAAGATAACTGCTGGGAGCGCGCCTATCGTCATCTGATGCTGGCCTACGACCGTCTCGGCGACCGCGGGCAGGTGGGGCGCACCTACCAAAAATGCGTGCAAACCCTGCGCGAGGAATTGGACGTCAGCCCTGCACCTGAAACGGAAAAGTTGTACGAAAGTTTAACGACCTAAGAATCCTTTCTTTCACCTTTCTTCTTTCGTCTCTCGTCCAAAAAGAAGAACGATGAAAGATTTTCTCCTTTGTAACTCTCCGGTTACCTCCATTTGCTATCCTGATAGCGATGGACTCTCATCTTCCCCCCAACATCTCATCGTTTGTGATCCGTTTTGTAGTCGATAGCGCTGTTACTGACCAGCAGAGCCATCAGCCCTATCGCGGCGCCATCCGCCACATCCAGACAGATGAAGAGATGAATTTTTCCAACTGGGAAGAAGCCGTCACCTTTATCCGGCGTTTTGTGCCGCTAGAGACCGAAAATGGTCAAGGCAGTGCATAGCGCCGATTTTTTGGAGTCCAAAGTCTCCGGACTTTAGACGCAAGTCTGAAAATATCTGTGCCAACGTTGGTACGATGTTGGAACTCCATTTTGGAAGGTAGCATGACTCGCAACGTACAAATTCTATCTACCGGAAGCTACGTTCCGGAACGTGTTGTCACCAATGCAGAAGTCGATGCCCTGATGGGCGCAGAAACCAACGAATGGTTGCTGGCCAATGTCGGTATCCGCGAGCGCCGCTGGATGGCCCCCGAGCAGACCACTTCCGACCTGATCGCGGAAGCCTCAAAGAAGGCACTCGAACGGGCCGGCATCACCGCCGCCGACCTCAATATGGTCATCGTCTCGACCGACACCCCGGATTATCTCTCGCCGTCCACATCTGTGGTCGTGATAGATAAACTCGGTGCAGACAAGGCTGGCGGCTACGATGTCAACTCGGCCTGCGCGGGCTGGGTCATGGCGCTTGACCAGGGTGCTCGCTACCTGATGACCGAACCTTCATATAAGTACATCCTCGTCGCAGGTGGATATGGTATGAGTCGCTTCCTCGACTTCAACGACAAAAAGACCGCTAACCTGTTCGCTGATGGCGCGGGCGCAGTTGTGCTCGGTGTGGGCGAGGAACAAGGGTTTATCGGCAGCAACTTCCTGGCGGTGGGATCGTTCCATGATGCGCTCGGAATCTATACGGGCGGCGCGAACCGTCCCTGCACGCCGGAAAATATGGCAACGTACGGCGCGCCCAAAGTTGAATTTGTGCGCAAGTTCCCCAAAACCTTCAACACCGAATACTGGCCCAAACTGATGCAGGGCGCGCTCGACAAAGGCGGCCTGACCTACGATGATGTTGACCAGTTCTACTTCACCCAACTTAACCTGCGTACCATCGAATTCATGATGGACCTGCTCAAACAGCCCATCGAGAAAACCCACTGGATCATGGACAAATGGGGCTACACCGGTTCCCCATGTGTGGTCATGGCGCTGGATGATGCCATCGACCAGGGCAAAGGCCCCAAACCCGGCGACATGATTCTGTTCTGTGCCAGCGGCGGCGGCATCACGATGGCGTCGTCGGTTTGGAAGTGGACAAAGTAATTAGTAACGAGTGATACGTGATGCGTGAAGATTCACTCGTCACTTATCACTTATCATTTGAGAACGGAGTTGAACTATGTACATCGGCGATTATCTAGCCAGACGCGAACTTTATTCCCCAGACAAACTCGCCTTCATCGACGCGGGCAAATCCCCTGAGTGGCGGCTGACTTATCGCGACGCCAATCAGCGCGCCAACAAATTGGCAAACTGGCTTCAATCTCAGGGTGTAGGCAAGGGCGACCGCGTGGCCATTCTGGCGAAGGATGGCTACGAACACCTGGACGTGTTCTTCGCCTGCTCCAAGCTCGGCGCCATCCATACTGCCCTCAACTGGCGGCTGCACTGGCAGGAACTGCTCGAAATTTTCAAGAACACCACCCCAAAAATCCTGATCTTCTCCGATGACTTTCTTGAAAGTGTTATCCAACTCACGTCCGAATATCCGCTGACGACACTTCACCTGGATGGAGATGGGACGCACAACAGCCTGCACTTTGAATCCACGCTCCAATCCGCATCGGACTCGGCCGTGACCTGCGAAACGCTCGAAGCAGAGGATACCGCTGCCCTGATCTTCACCGGCGGCACGACCGGCCTGCCGAAAGCCGCTGAAGTCTCGCATCGCATGATCGCCTGGAACACACTCAATACCGTCATCCACGACATCACGCATAACGACATCTATCTCAACGTCTTCCCGATGTTCCATACGGGAGGCCTGTTTGTTTATACCCTGCCGCAAGTCATCTTCGGCGGCACGACCATCTTTATCCGCGAGTTCAACCCGGAACAGGTGCTGGATCTGCTCGAACGAGAGAAGGTGACTGTCTTTGCCGGGGTACCGACCATGTACCAGATGCTGACCCAGGCTGATAACTGGGAGCAGGCTGATCTGTCCTGCGTTGCGCTTTTGCACGTCAGGTGGTGCACCGTTGCCTGTCCCGCTGGTGGAGAAGTACACCGCCGAAAAGGGCATCCGCTTCAAGCAGGGCTTTGGCATGACCGAGTTTGGTCCCGGCATTTTTGCGCTGGCGCCCGAAGACGCTATTCGTAAAGCGGGCTCGATTGGACAGGCCAAATTTCTTCGTCGATGCTCAAGTTGTCGATGACGGAGGCAGGTTCCTCGGTCCGAATGAAGCGGGGGAATTGGTTCTGAAAGGACCATCCTACTGCTCCGGATACTTCAACGATCCCGAAGCGACTGCGGAGTTTGTCGATGAAAAGGGCTATTTCCACACCGGAGACGTGGCACAATTTGACGAAGAAGGCTACTTCTTCATCGTTGACCGCAAAAAGGATATGTTCATCAGCGGCGGCGAGAATGTATATCCGGCGGAGATCGAGAAGGCGCTTTACCAGCATCCGGCGGTGCACATGTGCGCAGTGATCGGTCTGCCCGACCCGAAATGGGGCGAGGTGGGCAAAGCCTGTGTGGTACTCAAACCGGGCGCTTCAGCTACCGAAGAAGAGTTGATCCGGTTCATGGCTGACCGACTGGCGAAGTACAAAGTACCTAAATCTGTGACTTTCATGGAGGCCCTGCCCATTTCGGCGGCAGGGAAGATTCTCAAGCGCGAATTGCGCGATCAGTTCATAAAGGAGTAAAAAATGTCCACAGTTCCAACTTTACCCGGCATTACATCCAAAATGGTCGACACAGCCCGCATCAAAACTCACGTTCTTTTCAGCGGACCAGATGACGGCACGCCAGTATTGTTTGTGCACGGCAACGCCTCGTCCGCAACCTACTGGGAGGAAATCATGCTCATGCTCCCGGAAGGTTTCCGCGGCATTGCGCCTGACCTGCGTGGTTACGGCGATACCGAAGACAAGCTGATCGATGCCACCCGCGGCATGGGAGATTGGGTGGATGATTTGCTGGCCCTGCTGGATGAACTCAAAATCGAGAAGACGCATGTGATGGGGCATTCGATGGGCGGGACGATTGTGTTCGGTCTCGTTACCGCCGCGCCAACCCGCGTCCTGAGTGGGACTGTGGTGGATCCCGGCTCGCCGTACGGATTTGGCGGCTGCAAGGGCATCGACGGGAAGCCTTGCTACGACGATTTTGCCGGTTCCGGCGGCGGTATCGTTAACCCCGATTTCCCCAAGTTGATCGAAGCAGGCGACCGCACCAGTGACAACCCACAGGCTTCGCCGCGCGTGGTCATGAACTCATTCTATTGGAAGCCGCCCTTTGTACCCGACCGTGAAGAAGACTTGCTCTCTGCGCTGCTGACCGAAAAAATTGGTGCGGATAAATATCCCGGTGATCTCGTCCCGTCAGAAAATTGGCCGAATGTGGCTCCAGGTAAATTTGGCCCGATCAATGCGCTTTCGCCCAAGTACGTTGGCGACAGCGTGGAGAAATTCATTGCCGTGGAACCTAAACCCTTCATGCTGTGGATCCGTGGCGAAGCGGACCAGATCGTCTGCGGACACATCCTTCTTCGACATGGGCACCCTCGGTCAGATGGGCCTCGTCCCCGGTTGGCCCGGCGAGGACGTTTATCCGCCCCAGCCGATGGTCAGCCAGACACGTCACATTTTGGAGCAATACCAGGCCAAAGGCGGCGATTTCGAGGAAGTTGTCATCGCTGATACGGCCCACTCACCTTACGTTGAAAAACCGCAAGAATTCATGACGGTGTTCAGTAAAGTCTTGAAATAGAAATCAACTGTTGCCCTGAGCGAAATGACAAGCGATAGCGAGAAATGTAGTCGAAGGGCGATTTCCCGACGAAAGACCCTTCGACTACGCCGCCGGAAGAACTGGCGGCTCCGCTCAGGGATGAATATTATTCAAGGAGATTCAACATGCCCCTCAACAAACTCCCGCGCGGCGTCGCTATGGTCGGCGCGGGGATGTCCAAGTTTGGCGCGTTCCCCGACAAGAACGGGCGCGATCTGTTCGTAGAAGCTTACAAAAATATGCTCCACTCGGTGGACAAGGGCATCGACCCGTCTGCCATCGAGAGCTTTTATCTGGGCAATTTTTCGAGTGACCTGTTCGAGCATCAGGGTCACACCGCTCCGCTGCTGGCGGACGCGGTCGGCCTGACACCCATCCCGGCGGCGCGCGTAGAAAATGCCTGCGCCAGCGGTGCAACGGCGTTGCGTCAGGGCATTATGGCGATTGCTTCGGGCATGTATGATGTGGTGCTGATTGGCGGCGCGGAGAAGATGACCAATCTGCCCACTGCTGACGTGACCGACACACTCGCTACCGCCGCCGATGTTCCGTTTGAAATTGCGGCAGGCTTCACCTTCCCCGGTTTCTATGCCGCCATCTCGACCGCCTACATGGCGAAATATGGCATGACTCCCGAACATCTGATGAACGTCGCCATCAAAAATCACGATAACGGCGCACTCAATCCGAATGCCCAGTTTGGCGTCACCATTCAAAAATGGATGGAGGGACGCATCGCCTCGGCCATCAAGAAGGGTAAGCCTGCTCCGACCTGGGAAACTATCTGGGACTTCCTGCACGATGACCGTGCTAACCCGATGATTGCCTGGCCGCTGCGACTGTTTGACTGCTCCCCGATCACAGACGGAGCGTCCGCCGTTCTGCTTGTTTCCGAGGAACGGGCCAAGGAATTCAGCGACCATCCGATTCACATTATTGGCAGTGGACAGGCGTCTGACGCCGCTCTGCACGACCGCGCCGACTTGACGACATTATCTGCTGCTAAATTGGCAGCCTCTCAAGCCTATGAGATGGCGGGCGTGACCCCGAACGATATCCGCATCGCCGAAGTGCATGATTGCTTCACCATCGCGGAGGTGGTTGCCAGCGAAGACATCGGTTTCTTCGCACCCGGCGAGGGCTACAAAGCCGCCGAAGACGGCGTTACTGCTCGGGATGGCGCGAAGCCGATCAACACCAGCGGCGGACTGAAATCGAAGGGGCATCCGGTGGGTGCTTCGGGCGTGGCACAAGCTTTCGAGGTGTGGAAGCAGATGCGGGGCGAGGGCGAAGCGCGTCAGGTCTCGGGCGATGTCCCCTTGGCGTTGACGCACAACGTTGGCGCAACCGGTTCGACTTGTCTTGTCCACATTTACGAGCGAAGAGACTAGGAGGCTGACATGACTGACACTACTACTATTCGCCCCTTCACAGCGGCATCGTTTGACCAGTATCTGGCTGAGGGCAAATTGATGGCTTCGCGTTGCGCGGACTGCGGCACGCTCAACCTGCCGCCGCGTGCCATTTGCCCGAAATGCCACAGCGAGAACCTGGAATGGACCGAGACCAGCGGGGTAGGCAAGTTGGCCGGGTTTACAGTTGTTTCCATCGCGCCAACTTTTATGATCGAACAAGGTTACGGACGCGACAAGCCCTATGTCAGCGGCATTGTCGAACTGGACGAAGGCGTCAAGATCAGCGCACGCATCACAGGCGTGGACGCAACCAAACCGGAAGAGATCAAAGTCGGCACACCGCTGACGGTCGATTTCATCGCTGTGGGCGAAGGCGATAAAGCCAAGACCTATCTGGCTTTCAAGGCTTAATGTAACTCGCTTGTAACAGCGCTATGTTATTGTAAAAAAGCTAATATGCCCAAAATCCAGACAAACGGTGTTGAACTGTATTATGAACTGCACGGAGCAGAAGATGCTCCGCTGTTGGTGCTTAATAACGGCATCATCATGAACGCCGCGGGCAGTTGGGTTTTCCAGACGCAGGCATTGGCGAAACATTATCGTGTGTTGCAATATGACTGCCGTGGGCAGGGGCAATCGGACCATCCCGACGAACCTTACACAATGGAATTGCACGCTGACGATCTAGCCGCGCTGCTCACGAAGTTGGGATATGAGGGGGCACACATCGCCGGGATTTCTTACGGCGGAGAAGTAGGGCAGGCGTTTGCGTTGAAATATCCGCAACGTTGCCTGAGCCTGATTCTGGCAGACACTGTTAGCGAAGTGGGACCAGAACTGCGCATCATTATCGAATCGTGGTTGAGCGCCGCTCGCGCCGGGGACGCAGAAGCGTTCTTCAACACCACCGTCCCATGGAATTTCTCGCCGGAGTTCGTCGCCGCCAACCCCAAATTGTTGGCGGATGCCAAAGGGCGTTATGAGTTATTGGATTATCCGGCCATTGTCCGTTTGAGCGAGTGCTTCCTGGAAGTGGACTTCACCGCTCGCTTGGGCGAGATCAAATGCCCGACCTGTATCATCGTCGGCTCGGCGGACCTGCTCAAGGGTCCGGCCTACGCTGCGATTTTGAAAGCGTGGCATTCCACATGCTGAATATCACCTCCTGCATGGGGCGGGACATGCCTCCTGCTGGGAACGTCCACAAGAATTCAATACGGTTGTGCTAGGTTTCCTGGCCAAGCAATGAACCCGTAGTAACGACTTCAGTCGCTACTACAGTTTCATCATCGAAAGGAAAAGTCTTATGCGCATGAAAGATAAAGTCGTGCTCGTCACCGGCGGCGCAGCAGGGATCGGGAAAGCAACCGCCCTGCGCTTTGCCGAAGAGGGCGCGAAAGTCGTGATTTGCGACGTGAATGAAGAAGTCGGGCAGGCCACCGTCAAGGAACTGGGCGAAGGCGCGGCCTTTTACAAGGTTAACGTAGCCAGCCGCGAAGATGTCCAGAAATGGATTGACGATGTGGTCGCCAAATACGGCCGCATCGATGTGATCGTCAACAACGCCGGCATTTTGCGTGACGGCCAATTGATCAAGTTCAAGAATGGCGAATTGGTCGGGCAGATGTCAGAAGAGAATTTCGACCTGGTCATTTCCGTCAACCTGAAGGGCGTCTTCAACTGCACGCAGGCTGTTGCTCCCGTCATGGCGGGGCAGGGCGGCGGCGTGATCCTGAACGCCACTTCCGTTGTCGGCTTGGACGGCAACTTCGGCCAGACCAACTACGTCGCCACCAAATCGGGTGTGATCGGTATGACTAAGGTCTGGTCGCGTGAACTGGGCAAGTACGGCATCCGTGTCAACGCCGTGGCCCCCGGCTTCACCGCCACCGAAATGGTAACCGCCATGCCCGAAAAAGTGCTGGATGGCATGAAAGGCCGCACGCCGCTCGGCCGCCTGGGCGAGCCGCGCGACATCGCCAATGCCTATGTCTTCCTCGCTTCCGACGAAGCCTCCTTCATCACCGGCGAAACGCTGCGTGTCGATGGCGGCATCGTGGTGGGAACGTAAGGACAGTGAAAAGTGATAAGTGGAAAGTAACACGAATTTCAATCGTCCACTGTCCTATCACTCTATGGTCTGATATGAACATGCACGCAGCCGACATTCTGAGCAAACGGGCCAATCTGACCCCGGACCGCGAAGCGCTGTACGACCTGCACACAGGCAAGCGCTACACCTTTGCGGACCTCAACACACGCGCCAACCGGGCGGCGAACTTCCTGCGCGAAAAATATGACGTGCAGAAAGGCGACCGCGTCTCGATCCTGGCCCAAAACTGCCTCCCTTTCGTGGACCTTCTCTTTGGCCTTGGCAAGATCGGCGCGATTTTTGCCCCGTTAAACTGGCGGCTGACCGCACGTGAACTGGTTTACATCGTCAACGACCTGCAGCCCAAGGTGCTCATCTGCGGGCCGGAATACACGTCCGTGTTGGATGAGATGCGCAGCAGCATCAACGTGGATAATCTCATCTCGCTCGAAGGAGCGGAACTCTCTGGAGCGGAGCCATACGAATCATTGCTGGAGCAGGCCTCCGGTTCCGAGCCAGAGCGTCCGCCCCTTGACGCGGACGATGGATACTGCATCCTGTACACGTCCGGGACAACCGGCAAACCCAAAGGTGCAGTTCTGCCGCATCGCCAGGTGCTGTGGAATGCCATCAATACGGTCATCTCTTGGGGACTGAGCGAGCAATGATATTTCCCCGATCCTGACGCCCATGTTCCATTCCGGCGGGCTGTTCGTCTTCCTGGTGCCACTCTTTTACGCGGGTGGACGGATTGTGCTGGCGCGTAACTTCGATCCCGAAGAATTGCTCAAAGTCATTATGGACGAAAAATGCACCGTCATTCTGGGCGTGCCGACCCTGTTCCAGGTGTGGATGAACAGCTCGATGTTCGCTGAAGCCGATTTCGGTCACGTCCACTTTTTCATCAGTGGTGGCGCACCCTGCCCGCCCAAATTGATCGAAGCCTGGAGCCGCACCAAAGGCGTGACCATGCGCCAGGGCTATGGCCTGACCGAAGTGGGCGTCAACTGCTTCTCGATGACCGACGAAGATGCCTTGCGTAAAGCTGGTTCGGTTGGTAAACCCATTTTCCACAGCCAGATGCGCCTGGTGGACACTGACGAGGACGATGTGCCGGTTGGCGAGACAGGTGAACTGATCATCGCTGGGCCGCATGTCAGCGCCGGCTACTGGCGCAATCCCGAAGCGACGGCGCAATCCCTGGTTGACGGCTGGTTCCACACCGGCGATATGGCCCGTCAGGATGAAGAAGGCTACTTCTACATTGCCGGGCGTTACAAGGATATGATTATTAGCGGGGGGGAGAATGTCTATGCCGCTGAAGTGGAAGCCGTTTTCCGCGAACACGAAGCTGTAGCCGATGCGGCCCTGATCGGCCAGCCCGATGAGAAATGGGGCGAAGTCGGCTTGATGATCGTTATGCTCAAACCAGCGCAATCTGTCACGGGTGAAGAATTGCAAGAGTTCTGCCGCGAACGCCTAGCGCGCTACAAGGTCCCCAAGCGAGTTGAGTTTGTAGATGAATTACCGTACTCGCCGTATGGAAAAGTGATGAAAGCGGTTTTGAGAGAAAAGTGGATAGTGAAAAGTGAGAAGTGAGAAGTGGGCTCCTTCCACTTACTACTTGCCACTTTCTATCGGAGATTGATATGCCAAAGGTAAAAGCCAACGGGATTGAGATTTATTACGAAACGCACCGGCTCCGGCAAACCGCTGGTGCTGATTTCCGGGTTGGGCTATCCGCTTTGGCAGTGGCACAAGATGGTGCCGTATCTGGCCGAGCATTTTCAGGTCATCACCTTTGATAACCGCGGCGTTGGGAAAAGTGACAAACCTGCTGGTCCATACAGCGCGCAAATGTTGGCCGCCGATACAGCTGGCCTGTTGGATGTACTTGGCATCGAGAAAGCTGCTATCATAGGACATTCGATGGGTGGATTTATCGCCCAGGCCATGGCACTTGACCTCCCAGAGAAGGTCAGCGAGTTGATCCTGTGTTCGACCAACTTTGGCGGACCACATCATGTTCCAGTCACGTCGGAAGCATTTGCCGTGCTTTCCGATACCACCAGCGACCCGTTGACGCGCTTCACCAACGGGCTCAAGGTCAGTACCGCGCCCGGTTGGGCAGATGCCCATCCTGACATCGTGAAGGAATGGGTCGAGTGGCGGGTTGCTAATCCGCTGGACCTGGCTGGCTATCAGTCCCAATTTGCGATTGGACTGGCGCTCACGTCCGAAGAAGCCGCCTTTGAAAACAAATTACCGAATATTTCTGTGCCAACGCTGATTGTTTTCGGCGCGCACGATAAAGTCGTCCCACCGGAAAATGCTGACCTTTTACGGAAGCAGATTTGGGGAGTCAGACCGCGATTATCCCGGATGCGGGGCATTTCTTCCCGATCGAAGTCCCGGAAGCTGCCTCGCGCATTTTGATTGATTTTCTTGATTTGTAGGAGGTGCACTGTAAAGAAAATGTCTACCTGTAAATTCTTTTATTAAAAATCGATACTCTAGGAGGAGTACTCTCATGAAACTACAAAAAACAATCACCTTTGTCATCGTCATGTTAGCCCTGACGTTGGCAGCCTGCGGCCCTGCTGCAACTCAAGCACCGGTTGCAACCGAAGCGCCTGCCATGACCGAAGCACCTGCTGCAACTGAAGCGCCTGCTATGACGGAGGCACCTGCTGCAACTGAAGCGCCCGCGGCCAGCCTGACCTGCCCAGAACCTGTCAAAGTCGGTCTCATTACCGATCTCTCCGGTGCATTAGCCATTTACGGCGCGCATATCCTGCCCTCGTTTATGTTAGGCATGGAATACGCGACCGGCGCGGCTGGCTCGGCAGGCGATGTATTCGATTTCACCGCCACTCAGGAAAACACCTTTATGCTGGATAACTGCGAGATCCAGGTCTTCGTGCGCGACGATGCCAGCACCCCTGACACCACTGCTACCCTGGCCCGTGAACTGATCGATGTTGAAGGTGTGAATATCCTGGTCGGTACCGTTTCTTCAGGTGCGACCGCCACCCTGCAGGGCATCGCTGCCGAAAGCAAGATTCCGCTGATCGTTGCCCCCGCGGCTGCAAATGACATCACTGGTAAAGACTTCAATGAATATACCTTCCGCACCAGTCGCAACAACTACCAAGATGCCATCAACGAGTGCGCGTACCTTACGAAGCAGTACAAGACTTTCGTGCAGATTGCCCCGGATTATGCCTTTGGACAAGGTTCGGCAGTGGCTTTCCGCGATGCCTGTGGAATTGATGGCGGCACATTTGTTGCAGATGACATCTTCGCCCCGCTCGACACCACCGACTTCACCCCTTACATGGACCCAATTCTGAACAGTGGTGCTGAAGCCCTGATCGTCACCTGGGCCGGCGGCGGCTTCGTCCCGTTGATGCAGGCTGCCACTGACCAGGGCGTTTTCGATCAAATGGCGCTGGGCGCAACCTTCATCGACAATGTGCTGATGCCGTTGTGGTACGGTAACGCGATTGGCAGCACCAATGGTATCCTGTATCACTGGTCAGCTCCCAACAATCCGGCTAACGATTTCTTGAAGGCCCAAAACAAGGCTCGCTATGGCTCGATGCCCGACCTGTTCGCTGCAGATGGCATGAATGCAGCCATCATGCTGGTCGAAGGCCTGAAGGCCACCAACGGTGACGCTAGCGCTGACGCGCTGATCGGCGTCTTCGAGGGTATGAGCTTTGACGGCCCGAAAGGTGATGTCTTATATCCGCCCCGAAGATCATGTTGCCATCCAGGATATGTACATCCTGAAACTGGTCAACCTGACCGATCCGGATGCAAACTTCTACGAATATGTAGACACCACTCGCCCCGAACCACCCTGCTTGCTGCCCGAGAGCCTGAAGGATCGCTGTGGCGATTTGCCCTACGGTTCCCTGAGCGGACAATAATCTGTAAGTTGCTGTAAAATTAAAATCCCTGGGGGTTCCAAAGCTCCCAGGGATTTCCACCCATTTATTGTAGTAGCGACTTCAGTCGCACTTTGCATGAAGACGACTGAAGTCGTCACTACAAAACGGACAAGCCTATGGACTCTGAAATCATTTTCGAAACCATCAACCTGCGTAAAGAATTTGGCGCTTTGGTGGCCGTGGACGATGTCAGCATCAAAGTCCGCAAGAATAGCCTGCATGCTATCATTGGTCCGAACGGGGCAGGAAAAACAACCTTTTTTAACTTGCTGAGTGGCAATATCGAACCAACCCACGGCAAAGTTATTTTCAAGGGACGCGATATCACTCACCAGCCAGTCCACCGCACCATCCATTTTGGGATTGGACGCTCGTTCCAGATTTCTAACATCTTCCCCAACTTGACCGTTTTCGAGAATATCCGTCTGGCCTGTCAGGCATTGGGTACGGACAATTTCAAGTTCTGGCGAGCAGCTTCTGCCTTCAAAAAGAATGAAGAACGCACCTGGGAAGTGCTCGAACGTGTCGGCTTGAGAGAACGCGCCCAAAACTTTGCTCGCACCTTGCCCCACGGTGACCAGCGCAAACTGGAGTTGGGCATGATTCTGGCTCCTGACCCTGAAGTGCTGTTGCTCGACGAACCTACCGCCGGGATGGCCGCCGAACAAGTCCCTGAGTTGATTGCCCTCATCCAGGAAATCCAGCAAACGGGCGATAAGACCGTCATGCTGGTGGAACACAACATGAACGTGGTTATGAGCGTATCCGACAGGATCACGGTCATGCACCAGGGCGCAGTTCTGGCTGAAGGCAAACCCTCCGAAATCGCCGCCGATGAAGCCGTGCAGACTGCCTATCTTGGCGGCCTGTATGAGTTGAATGTTTAATCTACCTATCCCCCCGGCCCCCTTCCCAATCAGGGAAGGGGTGTCACCGCAGGGGACGGGGGTTAGGTTAAATAGCGAGCCATTATGGAAACTATTCTCGACGTACAAGACATCCACACTTTCATCGGGCAGTATCACATCCTGCAGGGCGTGAGCGTGCGCGTGCCCAAAGGCAGCATCACCGCCCTGCTGGGACGCAACGGCGCAGGTAAGACCACTACGCTCAAGTCCATTTTGGGCCTGACCCCGCCCCGCCAGGGGAAAGTGGTCTTTGAAGACCGCGAAATCCATGGCATGCGCTCGTTCGACATCGCCTCCCTGGGCATTGGATTTGTCCCCGAGCACCGGGCCATCTTCCGTGACCTGAGTGTGGAAGAAAATCTCAAGATCGCTGAACGTCAAAAGGGCGACTATACCCGCAAGCAGGAATTCATCTTCAGCCTTTTCCCCGACCTGAAACGTCTCATCAGTCTGTCTGGCACCAATCTCTCCGGCGGACAGCAACAGATGCTGGCGATTGCCCGGGCTTTGGTTGCCGATAACCACCTGCTGCTGATTGACGAGCCCAGCGAGGGCCTGGCCCCAGTGCTGATCGAACAGCTCATGAAGGCCATCCGACAGCTTTCTGCGGAGTTGACCGTGATCCTGGTTGAGCAAAATTTCCTGGTTGCCAGCCAGTTGGCCGAATATTATGTCATCATCGAAGAAGGCCGCTCGGTTAAGGAAGGCAAAATGAAAGACCTCGTCAATGACAAAGAGACCATTCACCGTTACCTGGGCGCTGCGTAAGGAGCAGATATGACCGTTTTCATCCGCAAAAACTCGATGCTGCTCATCATCCTGGCTGTGCTGGTCGTGCTTTTCATCGCTGCGGCCACCGGAATGGATTCCAAAGACTTTGTCATTACCCTGCTGCGTAGCTTGTCGGTCGGTTCATTGACTTTTCTGGTCGCATCGGGATTTTCTCTGATATTTGGCTTGCTTGATGTGCTTAACCTGGCACACGGTACGCTTTTCATGATCGGCGCTTACATTGGATGGACTGTTTACGTGAGACCGGACACTTTCGTGGATCTGCTCACGCCGCTCGCTCTGGTTTTGAGCGGATTCCTGCTCAGGGATTTGTGGGCGGTTCTTTTATCATCCCCGAAGGGGGCTACCCGTAGCCTGTTCTCGGGGAGAATGAAGCGCATCTTGCCCTGGGTCGGGATACTCATCTCCACCTTGATTTTGGTCAACGTACTGCGGAATTATCCTATCGCTATTTGGAAGGTGGAAGACTACGCCCAGAGCCCGGTTTCGATTTCCTATCTGGCCGGCCAGGGACAGAGAAATCTGCCACTGCCTGCAACATTTGAAAATATTTCTCCACTGCTGGCCTTCGCCGGTTTGATCGTAGGCAGCCTGTTGCTGGCGTTCAGTCTGTCCTTGTTTGGGACAGAAAAACAGCTCACAGCCTCCCGCATCACCTGGCGCAACTTTACCGGGTTTGCGGTTTTGATGCTGGCTGGCATTACATTCTTCGTTTTCAACAACGCGCTTACGGATTTCCTGGCAGGTTTGAACTCGAACTGGCTCTTCCTGATCGCTGTACTGGTTGCCGTGGCCAGCGGTATTGGGCTGGGAGCTTTAATGGAAGTCACGCTTATCCGTCCGCTCTATGTCCGTCCAATTTATCAATTGATGCTCACACTCGGCTTGAGCGCTATCGGCATCGAGATGGTGCGCTCCATCTGGGGACGCCCGGAGTTCACAATGCCGCGTCCTGAACTTTTCGCCGGAACGGGCGAAGGTTGTCCGGCTACCTCACTGGCCGACTGGTGGCAGTATCACTGCTCGACCATGATCCTGCTGGATGGCCGTATCCGCGTTTTCAACGAGATATCTCATCCCGATTGTTGGTGTGGTGGTGTTGGTAGCGGTGTGGATGTTGCTTAAGCGTTCGCGGTTGGGCATGGTCATTCGTGCTGGCGTGCAGGATCGGGAAATGGTTGAAGCGCTGGGCATCAACGTGCGGCGCGTCTTCACCCAGGTCTTCGCGCTCGGTGTCGGGTTGGCGGCTTTGGGTGGTGTGCTGGCTGCGCCCTCGATTGGTCTGTCGAACTTGATGGGTGAGAGTTTCCTGCTCAACGCCCTGATTGCACTTGCCATTGGTGGCCTGACCAGTTACCCGGGGGCGGCGGTCGGATCGCTGCTGGTCGGGCTGATGCAGCAATTTATTATCAAGTACGGGCAGATCGGCATCCCGATTCCCTTCACAGATGTGATCTTCAAACCCACGCCCCCAATTGTGCCCGCTTCAACCATCCTGCTGATGGTGATCGTTTTGCTGATTCTGCCTAACGGTTTGCTGGGGAAGAAGGAGTAGTACATGGCAAAGGACAAAATTCTCTCCGCATTGAAGCTAAACCGGGGCATGTTGATCACGTTATTGATTTTCATCCTGTTGCCGTTCCTGGTCGGGTTGTTTGACGGTGCCTCCCCGGCGCAAGTCTGGATGAACGAGAGCGGCCGATCCAAGTTCATTCAGGGGCTGTCAATCGAGATCTTTATCCTGGCGTTGTATGCTCTGAGCTACGACCTGATTTTCGGCTTTACCGGGCTGCTCTCTTTTGGCCATGCGATGTTCTTTGCTGTCGGCGCTTACCTGACCGGCATTTTACTGAAAAATTTTGGCTTCTCACTTGGCGCTACGTTTGGCATGATCTTTGTGGCTGGGATTTTACAAGCGCTATTGTTTGGGATGGTGCTGCCGCGTGTCAAAGGGATTACATTTGCGCTGGTCACGTTGGGTCTGGCCTCGGTCTTTCATGTACTGGTCTTATCCACCGAATTGGGCAAATACACCGGCTCGGATGTGGGCTTGCAGGGCGTAGTCGTGCCCGATTTCATCAGTCCGGCAGCCGAGCGTTTGCGGCTGTATTTTGTCACCCTGACCATTCTGGTGTTGATCTTCATGCTCTACAAGCGCTTCGTCAACTCGCCAACCGGACGGGTCTGCACCGCCATCCGTGAGAACGAAGGCCGTGCCCTGATGCTTGGCTACAATACGTTCTATTTCAAACTGGCCGCGCTGATACTCTCCTCGTTGACCGCTGCCCTGGCTGGTATGCTGCATACCATCTACCAACCGATTGTCAGCCCCAATGTCGCCAGCCTGTCGTATACGGTCAATGCTCTGTTGATTATCCTGATCGGCGGTGTCGGCACTCTGAACGGTGCCCTGGTGGGCGCGCTTGTCTTCCGTCTGTTGGATTACGGCTTACGGCGTTATATCGGCGAAAGCGCCAGCTTCATCAACGGCGCCATTTATGTTCTTATTGTGCTTTTCCTGCCTTATGGCATCGTCGGCACCTGGAAACTGAAATCCACCGATATGCGACAAGGTTGGGAGCGATTGCTGGGGACATTTAACGCTGCTCCAAATAAAAAATAGGTATCTTGCTTCGGAGTCAGTTATTCGACGGTCGGATATCCATCAACAGTATCCTGATAAAAACCGAACGTAGAGAAGTCAACAATACGATGTATAAGAAACTGGTATGGGAGTGGGATTACCCCACCCTCATACCAGTTTGATTAACCTATCCACTTGACCAGGGGGAAAACTCAACCTAAGGCGGGTGTCATCTTTTTTCCATAAGTGTACACTGGGGACAGAACAGAAAGGAATAGACCATGATCCGTAGTTTGACTTTTTTCTCATTTGCTGCAATATTGCTGACAATTTTAAGTGTCCCTTTCATGGCATTGTATCCTGGCGAGTTTGTCCTGGGCGGACATTACCATATTGGCCCTGGCGAATCACTGAAAGAAGATATAAACTTCTATTTTGCCCAGGTGACAGTAGATGAAGGCGCTTCAATAGATGGCCATGTATTCCTGTTCAGCAGCACGCTGGACCTGCATGGAAATGTGACCGAGGACATCCACTCCTTCGAGAGTGGCCTGACCCTGCGTGAGAACGCCCACGTAGGTGGCGACTTGGACGAGAACGCTCTCATCCATTGGACGCTTTTGTTGCCCCCCATTGTGCAGGTTCCATAGACTGGAAGAGAACCTGCGTTGTGTCCAGGTTTGGCAGGTAGAAGTGGTATAGAGTGTTTGTAGTGACTTGTCTGATCGTTATAAACTCAGCCGCTCCCCAGCCTTGAGCACCCGGTACGGACATCCTGTTGCTTCCGCGGCAACGACAAACCCTTGTGGGAACACGCTATTGAACACGAACATCTCGTAATGACAGGGAATCACCAACCCTGCGTCAACAGCCTTCCCCAGTTGCGCAGCTTCCTCGGCTGTGAAGTTGCCCGCCACACCCCGCGCCGGGTCGCGCCCGTTGATGGGCAAGATAGCCAGGTCAATATTCCATCGTTTCAGCCGATCTTCCAAGCCAATGTATGGACAGGCGTCACCGCTGTGATAGATCGTTTTTCTGCCCACCTCGATGATATAGCCTACAAATTTGTGATCGCCGTTCTCATCCATTTCCAGGAATTCATGTGCGGATGGGATGGCATGGAACGTGAACGGCCCAACGCTAACGGGATTGTCGTCAGTGTGGATGGGCGTCAAACGTTCAGGCCGGACCTGGAGCCTGTTTGCCGCAAAATCTACGTTTGCTGCCGGGACGATGACCGTCAGTGCAGGATTGACTTCCAATAACGGAAGCAGGCTCTCGCCGTCGAGATGATCCGTGTGGTTGTGGCTGGATGTGACGACTTCGATAAAGTCCAGTTTTTCCGGCGCGATCACGCGTTCCGTCATGCGTACATGCGGTTTATTCGTGTTGGCATACTTTTTGGTGAGTGAATCGGACAGGTAGGGGTCGATCAACAGATGATGTCCCTGCCACTGGACCAGGTATCCGCTTTGCCCGAGCCACCACAGGTTGAGACGGTCGCTCGGCGCGGAGCGGACATCGGCCAGAAATGCATTCGTTTTGTAAAACAGGTTTGATCATAAATTCTCATATTCCAGTGCGAATTGCACTGATATTGTAGTTGCAACGTCTGGTGCTACGCACTTTCTGCTCATTTCAACCCCAACTCCTCGCGAACCATCTTTACCCCCTCAACCATATTCTTGAGTTTCAGTTTCGAAGCCCAACGCGCGGTCTGGCTCAGGCCGCAATCGGGCGCAAAGGACAGCCGTTCGGCGGGCGCATATTCCAGGCACAAACGGGCGCGCCTGGCGATGTCTTCCGGTGTTTCGATGTAATAGCTTTTGACGTCCACGATGCCAACGGCTACATCCTTGACTTTGGCAACTTCCTTGATCAAGGCGATCTCGGAAAACTCGCGCGAAGCCATCTCCAGATGGATTTCGTCCACGTTGAAGTCCAGAAAATCGGGGAACATGGGCGCATACTGGCGTGGACCGACGGCGTGGCCCTTGTAGTTGCCGAAGCACAGGTGCGTAGACAGGCGGCACTTGCCGACCACGGGCGCGACCGTGCGGTTGAAGATGTCCACAAAGCGTTTGGTATCTTCCTTGTAGGCGTAGCAGCTCATAGACGGCTCGTCCACGGTGATTTCGGTGCAGCCCGCTTTCACCAGCGCTTCCAATTCGGCGCGCACGATGGGTACCAATGCCTCGGTGATGGCATAGCGATCAGGGTAACGGTTATTTGGAATTAACCGCCCGCTCAAGCGTGTACGGGCCGGGCACGCTGGCCTTGAGCGTCGGGCCTGCGGGCGCCAGCTTTTCAAGCGTTCGTATTCTTCAACCACACCTAGCCCACGCGGTGCCGCTGATCTCCTCCACGATGGCGTGTTTGCCGCGCTGGTCGTGAGCGGGCGGGCCAAAAACGCGCAGCGGATGCTCGTTAGCTCTAATTCCCTGCAAATATCCGTAAAACGACAGGTTGAAATCCAGCCGAGATTGTTCGCCATCGGTGATCACATCCAATCCCGCTGCCACTTGGTCATGGATGGCGACGATAACCGCGTCTTCCTGCAACTCGCTGATCTCATTTGTGCCAAACTTATCCAACTGCTGGCTGGCAAGTTCCAGCCAGGAAGGGAACGGGTAACTGCCGATCACTGTCGTGCGCAAAGGCTGTTCTTTCATTGCATCTCCTTGCTTCTGATTTCTCTCACGGCAGCGCTGGCCTGTCCTGCCAGCCGCCGGATTTCGTCAAAATTTTTCTCTGCGATCATCGCCCGCTTGGCCATCCACGAGCCGCCCACAGCATGGATTTTCGGCATCCGCAGGTACTCGGCCACGTTCTCGAGTCGGATGCCTCCCGTTGGGATAAAACGCAGCCCCGGGAACGGGTCCGACATGGACTTGATAGCCTTCAGCCCGCCCATCGTCTCAGACGGGAAGAACTTGAGCACGTTCAATCCCAGATTGATGCCTTTGATCATTTCGGTGGGAGTGATAGCGCCTGCCAGGACGGGGACTTGCTGTTCCTGCGCCCACAGGACGACTTCTTCGATCATCCCTGGCGAGACAATAAATTGCGCTCCCGCTTCAACCGCAGCCTGGGCCTGCTTCCGGTTAATCACTGTTCCCGCACCGACGAGCACATCCGGCATCCCGCGCGCGATGTGACGGATCGAATCCAGGGCAGCATCTGTGCGTAGGGTGATCTCGGCGATGGGCAGCCCGCCAGCCTGCAAAGCTTCTGCCAGTGGCAGGGCATTTTCGGCGTCCTCAATCTCCAGGACAGGAATGATGCCTACGGTATAGAAACGGTCAAAAATGGATGATTTCATAGTTTTCATCTCACTGTCCAGCCGCCATCCACGGTCAGGACCGCGCCGGTCACGAACGAAGACGCATCCGACGCCAGGTATAGCGCCGCTTTGGCCACATCCTGCGGGGAGCCAAAGTCACCGGTTAGTGGCTGGAGTTGGGGCAATCTAGCGCGGATATGCTCGCTTTCTTGGGCACGTTGGCTCATCGGCGTGGCAATCAGGCCGGGACAAATGACATTGGCGCGAATGCCGCGCGGGGCATAGTATGAGGCAATCGAACGCGTCAGACTGATGATGCCGCCTTTGCTGGCCGCATAGGCGTGGGTGGCGAAATCTTCGTCACCGCCCACCAGCCCCAGCACGGACGAGATGTTGACGATCACGCCCTGTTTTTGTGTCAGCATCGCTTGTAGGGCATACTTGCAGCAGTAGAAAAGACTGTCCAGGTTGAGGGCGATAGTTTTGCGCCAACCGTCAATGGTGCAGGAGTCGGCGGGGCCGTCGCCCCATTTGCGTCCGCTGCCGCCGGCCACGTTGACCAGCACGTCGAGATGGCCGTAGTCGCTGACCACGCTTTCGATCGTGGAGGCAACTTGCGGGGCGTCGGTAGCGTCCAGGATGTGGCTGGAGCCGGGATGTGGTCCGTTTAACGAGGCCAGGGTTTGGGAGGCAGATTCGGCATCGATGTCCAGAATAATCACCTGTGCGCCCTCTGCAGCGAATAACTGCGCGGTAGCGCGACCGATGCCGCTCCCGCCGCCGGTCACGATGGCGACTTTGCCATCCAGGGCGGGCATCAGCGGCAGCCCCCGTAGACTTTCTGGACGCGGGCGCGATAGTCGTCGTAGCACTCGTCGAAGCGCTGTTTGGAGGCTTCGGCTCCGATGAAATAGCTGCTGGTGAGCACGATGGGTGGCTGGCCGAGTGCGGTCAGCTTTTCGGCGACGCGGCATTTGAGTGCGTTGGTGACGGCCGCCGCGCCGATAGTGGAACCCGGTCCGACCGGCTCGACCAGGCCGGGGATGTGCACCAGGGCGTCGCCGCCGGGCGTGCAGTTGTCGATAACGATGTCGGCGATGTCGGGCAGTTTTTTGCCGCTGCTGTGGGGGGCAGGGGTTGCCTTGCAATGTTCGAGCGAGACGACCGCGATGACAGGCATGTTCTGGCGTTTGGCTTCGAGCGCCACGTCGATGACAACTTCGTTAATGCCGCTGTTAGAGAAGATCAGGAAACAGTCCGGTTCGGCAAAGACAAAGTTGCGCATGATGACTTGTCCGAAGCCCTCGACGTGCTCCAGGAACATGGCCTGGCGCTGTCCGTTCGAGCCAACGACCAGGTTGTGGTAAGTCAGCGATAGTTCAACGATAGGATGGAAGCCGGGAAAACTGCCGTGACGCGGGAACATCTCTTCCACGAAAATGCGCGAGTGGCCGGAGCCGAACATGTGAACCAGTCCATCCCCGGCGATGGCTTTGGTACACAGGTCGGCAGCGCGTTCGATGGCGTCCATCTGGGTGTTGGCGATGCGCTCGAGGATGGTTTGGGCCTGGGATAGATAGTCCATTGCAGAATTGGTCATGGTATTACTCTTTTGGAAACGATAAGATTACTCTCAATCGCGAATACCACGAATAAGACGAATTTCGCGAATGTCTTATTCGAGAAATTCGCTTCATTCGCACCATGTTGATGATTTGAATAGCTAATCACAACAAGTCTGGGTGGTGCTGTATTCGTAGCGGTCGGCGCGGTAGTAGCTGGCGGAGTATTCGATCAGTTCGCCGTCATCGAGATATGCCGTCGTGCCGACGAAAAGCAGCGGCGTGCCTTCTTGAACTTCCAGCAGTTCGGCGCGGTATTCATCGGCAGCCACAGCACGGACTACATGGTCGATGCGGCTGATGGCGAGTTGGTAGCGGGTGGCGAGTGTTTCATACAGGGATTGGCTGGCAAAATCCTGCTCTTCGATGCCAGGGCAGCGCTCGCTCAAGATCGTGCTGGTCTGGTGGCAGATGGGTTCGGAATCGCCGAGACGCAAGCGTTCCAGGGTCAGGCAGGGTTTGCCTCTGATAGGCCTGCAGGGCAGGTACATCCAGGTCAACCGTGCCAGCTCGTTGGCTGAGTAGGCGCGAGTTCGGGATGCGTCCCAGTTCGCGCATCTGCTGGCTGAAGCTGCGGTCGAGGAAGAACTGGATATGGTTGGGCTGTTCGCGCACGAAGGTGCCGCGCCCGGCAAAACGCTCGACCAGGTCTTCGTCCACGAGACGGGCGATGGCCTGACGCACGGTCTGGCGGCCAACGCTGTAAGCCTGACAGATATCCATTTCGGGCGGCAGCATCTCACCGGGTAGAATGATCTCGCGTTGGATCATCTGGCGCAGGTCAAGGTAAACCTGGTGATAGAGCGGGATCGGGCTGTGCGGGTCTACGGGAGAGTAGGGGAGAGCGAGTTGTCCTTCGGTTGTCATGCGACCTCCGTAACCTGAAGTGGATATTTCCCAAACTTGCGGGCTGTTTCGAAAAGAGTAACCACGTTTTCGGCGGGTACATCCCCTTGCAAATGGTTGGATGGAGCCAGAATGTACCCACCGCCGGGAGCCAGTTGCGCGATGCGGCGTTTGGTCTCGGCGATCACGTCCTCGTGGCTGCCGGGCATGGCGTGCGAGATGTCGATGCCGCCCAGGAAGGTGACCTGTTTGCCAAACTGCTTTTTGACTGCACTCATGTCCGTGGCGGGCAGTGGTTCGAGCGGGTGGATGACGTCCACGCCCAGATCGATGATGTCCTGCAGCAGCGCGGTGATGGCACCATCGCTGTGCAACATGACCTTTACGTCCGGATTGTGCTCCTTGACGACTTTGACTAGCCTGACCAGGCAAGGTTTGATGAATTTGCGGAACATGGCTGGCGAAATCATGATATTGGTATTTCCGGCGTAATCATCCCCGGGTAGTTCGATCATGTCGAAGTACTTTCCACCTGCAAGCATGGCCTGTTGTAGTAGATTCTCAATCACAGTTGTGACTTTTTCGAGCAAGGCTTTGGCAAATTCTGGGCTACGTACCAAATCTTTCAAGAAGTTCTCAGTACCGCGTAGGTCGCAGGCGGTCTGAAAGGGACCGTGCGAGGCCACCATGCGCATAACTACAAAGTAATCGGTATTCTCTCTCAGCGCACGGGCGCGTTCGGCCACCCCAGATATCCAACGGGCGTCGGATATGTCCGGCCAATGCACAAGACGCTCAATGTCATCTATGCTGGTAGCCTCCTTGAGAATCCCATCACCAGAGTAATAGTAAGGGAAAGCGCGTTTCCAGATCTGCCCATACGAGTTGTAAAAAGTATTCTCATCCGGGCCGGGATTGACCGGGCTGTTGGGCATCAATCCGGGCCAACAGTAACGCAGGTCGGTGCCCAGCTTTTCGAGCAGGCGGTCATCCATATAGGAGATATTGTGTCCGCTGCGGAAGGGGGGACGGGATTGCCCAACCCCAAATGATCGACCAGCCGCAGGTACAGGTCGTCCACGAGGCCGTAGGGGCCACCACCCAAAGCCAGGGGAACGGTATCAGGTTCTTCGTGAGTCAGAGCCGTTAATACGCGTTGGCGGGAGGTCATTGTTGTAGGAGTCATCAGTGTTCACCCGATTCTGTCAAAATGTACGTACAATAAAACAATTCTAACTTATTGTCTGATTGTCCGCAAGATTGACGTGTGAAAGTTGTTACTATATAATTTCATATACCTTTGAGGATAAGGAGAGAACTATGCACAAAATTGCTATGCTTGGGACGGGACTGATTGGCCGTTTTTATACGATGAGCCTGCAAAATTACCGCGGGAAGGATGAGATCAAGGTAGTCTGTGCCGCAACTATGGAAGATGCGAAAAAATTTGCGGAGGAATTCGGCATCCCGCGCTGGACGGATGACATCGCCGCTGCGGTGCAGGACCCGGAAATTGATACCGTTATTATCGGTATTCCCAACTACCTGCACAAAAAAGCCGTACTGCTGGCGGCCGAGGCAGGCAAGGCGATTTTATGCACCAAGCCGTTGGCCACCAGCGGCCCCGAAGCGCTGGAGATGCTGGAAGCGGTGGAGAAAGCGGGCGTTTTCCACGGCTACCTGGAAGACCTGGTTTACACGCCCAAAACGCTGAAAGCATTGGATGCCGCCGGAAAAGGCGCGCTGGGCAAAGTGTTATGGGCGCGTTCGCGCGAGACGCACGGCGGCCCGCATAGCGACTGGTTCTGGAACAAGGAACTCTCGGGTGGCGGTGCCATCGTGGACATGGGCTGTCACTGCATCGAGATCGCGCGTAGCTTCATTGGCAAGGACAGCCGTCCGCTGGAAGTAACTTGCTGGGCGGATACGCAGGTCCATCCGATCGATGCCGAAGACCACGCAGTCGGACTGGTACGTTATGACAGCGGTGCCATCGGCCAGTTCGAGGTCAGTTGGACTTTCCGCGGCGGCATGGACCTGCGCGATGAGGTCTCGGGCACGGAGGGCACGGTCTGGTTGAACCATTGGCTGCGGACTGGCTTCGAGATGTTCACGAACGTGGGGCAGGGCGGCTATGTGGCTGAAAAAGCGGAAGGCGATACCGGCTGGCTGTTTCCAGTGGGGGACGAGGTGGGTGCGTTGGGCTATGTGGCCATGTTCATGGATATGTTCAACTCGATGGATGCTGGCAAAGCCCCGATGGAAACCTTCTATGACGGGTATATCGTCAATACGATTATCGATGCCTGCTACAAAGCTGCGGAGACCAAGAAGTGGGAACCGGTCGATATTCAGGATTGGCGTGGTGGTAGCGCGGCGGGCGAATCAGGTGCGGCACTCAAGGATTATGATGCCGAGCATTACCTGATCAAAGAAGAGCGCATGCCGAACGGGAATCTCAAGTTTATTTTGAAGAACAAACAGACTGGCGAAATTTCACAGGTCATAAAAGAATAAGAGCTGAGTACGGGTATGGTTGAAGCCATACCCGTACATGTTTATTGGTAGTTTGGCATATACTTTGTTTTGATTTCGAACAAAGTTCTTAACATTAAAACCAAACAAAGGTATTGTATTTACAAAGTACTTTTGCTATAAATTGATTAACTTTGTGCGGTATTGTACAAAACGACCCTCAAGCAGCCCATGACACAGAAAACTGTATCCGCGAGTAAGAAAAAAAACTTCATCAAAGCCCCCGTCCTGCTCAGCGCGGCGGAGGCGGAAGTCATGCGGGCACTTGAGGAAAAACGGTCAAACTTCACGCGCAGAAGTTACGAAGCATCACCGGTTGGTCACGCGCGAAGACGTCCCAAGAAGTCAATGCGCTGGTTAAGAAAGGCTATCTGGTAGATGCAGGGGAAGGAATCTCGAAAGGCGGACGTAAGCCGCGCCTTTTGCGTTTTAATAGCCAATTGGGATATGTCGTCGGTGTTGACATTGGTGCAACCAGCGTAGAAATTGCGCTGGCAGACGTGAATGGCTCGATCTTGAAACGTGTGGTGGAACCCGCTGATGTCCGCCAGCCGCCGGAAGATTTGTTGGGACGTTGCAGTGTCTTGATCGTTGAGTTAGCCCTGGCTCAGGGCATCCAACCCGAACAAATCCTGGGCATCGGCGTGGGTGTACCCGGGCCTGTGGACTTTGCACGTGGCGTTTTGGTTGCTCCGCCCCTGATGCCGGATTGGGAAAATTATCCCATCCGAAATTTCTTCAAAGAGACTTTCACCTCCGCGTTTGTGGTGGTGGATAACGATGTCAATATCATGGCGCTGGGGGAGCAACGTTCCGGGGACGCGGCCAACGTCGATCATTTCCTGGTCATCAAGATTGGCACCGGCATTGGCTGTGGCATTATGGCCAGCCGGAAAATCCATCGTGGCAGCAACGGTAGTGCAGGCGATATCGGTCATATTTGTGTGGACAAGCAAGGTCCGATCTGTCGCTGTGGCAACCGCGGTTGCCTGGAAGCGATGGCGGCCGGACCGGCGATTGCCGAAAAGGCCGTGCAGGCCGTTCGCGATGGGAAAAGTGAATTGTTGCGCAAGATGATGGAAGACCATCAGGGCGTGCTAACGCCTGAAGACGTTAACGCAGCCTGTCGGGAGGGGGATGAGGCGGCGTTGGAGATCATCCGGGCCAGTGGCCAGATGATTGGTGATGTGCTGGCCGGGCTGGTCAATTTCTTCAATCCCAGTCATATTTTCATCACGGGTGGGATCGCCAATTTTGGGAATCACTTATTGATCGCGATCAAGCGCGCAGTATTGCGCAGGTCGCTTCCCCTGGCAACTACAAACCTTGCCATCAATTTTTCCCGAACCGGTTCTGATGCAGGTGTACTGGGAGCTATCATGCTTGCATTGGAATACCTTTTTGTAGTCGAAGATGACTTGCATTATTCCTTCTAAATCAATGAAAGGAGGTCGTAATATCCCAAGAAGAGAAATTCGCCTTCCAAATTCAATATTCACTAAAGAATACTAGAGGAGAACACATGTCTAAGAAACTGTTTACAATTTTGAGCGCCTTGCTTGTTCTTACGATGTTGCTTGGCGCATGTGGCACGCCAGCGGCAACAGAACAGCCTGTTACGCAGCCTCAACAAACTGAGGCTCCTGCAGCCACGCAAGCACCTGCACCTGAAGCAAAGAAGTTCACCATCGGCATCTCGAACCCGTTCATCAGCAGCGAATATCGCACGCAGATGATCGATGAGCTGATCGCAGTCAACAAAGAATACATGGATGCGGGTATCACCAACGAACTGGTGATCGAAAGTGCTGATACAGATGTGGCCGGCCAGATTCAGCAGTTGCAGAACCTGATGGCTAAGAATGTGGATGCCATCCTGGTCAACCCCGGCGATGTCAACGGTCTGAACGCGACCCTCGAAGAAGCGGTTGCCAAGGGCATTATCGTCATCTCGGTCGATCAGGAACTGAACGTGCCCGGCGTATACAACGTGGGCATCGATCAGAAAGCCTGGGCCAAGACATCTGCACAATGGCTGGCTGACAAACTCGGCGGCACGGGTGACATCGTTGAGATCGAAGGCTTCCCCGGACATCCGGCTAACGTCGCTCGTATGGACGGTGTGGCTGAAGTCTTTGCCAAGTATCCTGGCATCAATGTGCTGGCATCTGACACTGGCAAATGGGACGAAGCGACTGGCCAGCAGGTCATGTCCAACTTCCTGTCTGCTTATCCCAACCTGGACGGCTACTGGACCCAGGACGGTATGGCCATCGGTGCGTTGCAGGCTGTTATGGCTGCTAATCCTGCCAAATGGCCGCAGGGTGTGGGCGAAGGTCGCTGCCAGTACCTGAAACTGTGGCAGGAAGCCCTGACCATGAACCCCGACTTCGACAGCATCGCTGTTGCCAATCATCCCGGCGTTTCCCCGACTGGTCTACGCATTGCGGTCAATATGCTGCAGGGCAAGAAGGTTGATGAGACCAAACTAGGCGGCGCGAACGGTCTGTCGTTCGTCATCCCGCTGGCTGCGATCATCACTTCGAGTAACCTGGACGAAGGTCTGGCGATGTGCGATGGCAAGCCTGATGCTTACCTGCTCGACAACATCATGACCGATGACGAAGTCCAACAATATTTCGTTCAGGAAGCCGCGACAAAAACCTTCACGGTCGGCATCTCGAACCCCTTCATCAGCAGCGAATATCGCACGCAGATGATCGATGAACTGATCGCGGTCAACAAAGAATACATGGATGCTGGTGTTGCCAACGAGCTGGTAATCGAAAGCGCTGACACGGACGTGGCCGGCCAGATCCAGCAGTTGCAGAACCTGATGGCCAAGAACGTGGATGCCATCCTGGTCAATCCCGGCGACGTCAACGGCTTGAATGCAACCCTGCTTGAAGCTTTGAACAAGGGCATCATCGTCATCTCAGTGGATCAGGAACTGAACGTGCCCGGCGTCTACAACGTGGGCATCGACCAGAAAGCCTGGGCGATGGAATCCGCACAATGGCTGGCTGACAAACTCGGCGGCACGGGTGACATCGTTGAGATCGAAGGCTTCCCCGGACACCCGGCCAACGTCGCTCGCATGGACGGTGTGGCTGAAGTCTTCGCCCAGTATCCTGGCATCAACGTGCTGGCATCTGACACCGGCAAATGGGACGAAGCTACCGGTCAACAGGTCATGTCCAACTTCCTGGCTGCCTATCCGAACCTGACCGGCTACTGGACCCAGGACGGTATGGCCATCGGCGCATTGCAGGCGGTCATGGCTGCCAACCCCGCCAAATGGCCGCAGGGTGTAGGCGAAGGTCGCTGCCAGTACTTGAAGCTGTGGCAGGAAGCCAAAACCATGAACCCCGACTTCGACAGTATCGCTGTTGCCAACCACCCGGGTGTTTCCCCGACCGGTCTGCGCATTGCCTATAACATGCTGCAGGGCAAGAAGGTTGATACCACCAAACTGGGCGGTTCGAACGGTCTATCGTTCGTCATCCCGCTGGCGGCAGTTATTACTTCCGATAACCTGGACGAAGGTCTGGCGATGTGTGATGGCAAGCCTGATGCTTACCTGCTCGACAACATCATGACTGACGCAGAAGTCCAGCAGTATTTCAAATAGAACCTCATGGCTAAGTCGCTTTCTGCCCGCAACATTGTCAAGCGCTACGGCGGTGTCGTAGCACTTTCGGACGGCAACCTGGATGTACGCACCGGGGAAGTCGTGGCGTTGATCGGGGCGAACGGAAGCGGCAAAAGCACGATGAGTAAGGTCATCAACGGAGTAGTTGTCCTCGATGGAGGGCAACTACTCCTCGATGACAAACCCGTGCATTTCTCTTCCCCGCAGGCCGCCAAGAACATGGGCATTGCCACCGTGTTCCAGGAATTAAGCCTGATTCCCCAAATGACCGTTGCTGAAAATATCTGGCTGACGCGCGAACCGATGACGACCTTCGGGACTGTCAACCGCAAAGCCATCAAAGAAAAAACTGAGCAATTATTATCCCTTTTTCGGGGGACTTTCAAAACGGATCTTCACGCGGACGATCCGGTTGCTTCCCTGCCCCCGGACGAAAAACAAATCATCGAGATTCTCAAGGCAATCAGCTTCGACCCGTGGATGATTATCCTCGACGAGGCGACTGCCAGCCTGGACAGCCGCCAGGTGCAACGTCTCTTCGAGTTGGTAGCGGACTGGAAGAAAGCGGGCAAGGCGATTGTCTTCGTTTCGCACCGCATGGAAGAAATCTTCCGCATTGCCGATAGATACAGTGTCTTGCGCAACGGCAAGACGGTCGGCGCTGGCGAGATGAAAGACATCGACGAAAAAGAACTGGTCAAGTTGATGATCGAGAAAGAGTCGGTTTTCACCTTTTCGCGCGGAGAAACCAAGACCAACGACAAGCCGGTCTGCCTGGAAGTGAACGACCTGCGCACGGAATCGCTGCGCGGTGTCAGTTTCAGTGTGCGCGAAGGCGAACTGGTGGGCATCGGCGGGCTGCGCGGGCAAGGTCAGCGTGACCTGTTGCTCTCGCTGTTTGGCGATGTGCCCTACTCCGGGCGTGTGAGTCTCTTCGGTAACGAGAGCAGGCTCAGACATCCGCGAGAAGCGATGAAGCTCGGGCTGGCGCTCGTCCCCGGCGACCGCGCTCGGGAAGGTCTGCTCTACATCCGATCCATCCTGGAAAACCTGCAGCTGCCTTCGTGGGCGCAGTACGGTTTCCCGTTGAAAATCAATATGGCCAGAAGCGACGCAACCCAGGTAGGCGAGAGCCTGAACTTGAAGATGGCCGGACTGGCCGAACCGGTCAGCAGCCTGTCGGGTGGTAACGCCCAGAAGGTGGTGCTTGGCAAGTGGCTGATGCGCAAACCGCGGCTGCTGCTGTTGGACGACCCGACCAAAGGTGTAGATGTGGGCACCAAGGCTGAAATTTATGCGCTGCTCACGCAACTGTGCAGTGAAGGGAAAACGATCTTGTTTTACAGCAGCGACGAAGAAGAACTGGTGGGCTTGTGCGACCGGGTGCTGGTAATCTATGACGGTGCCATCCGTACCGAGCTTTCAGGGACGACCCTGACCAAGGAGAACCTGGTTGCGGCCAGCCTGGGTATTTCGAACGGGAGTGCACAATGAAAAGACGCATTACCTGGGATTTCCTGATTACCCGCTACCCGGCATTCTTCCCGTTGATCTTGTTGGTAATCTCTATCGCTATCAACTTGTTCCTGCAACCCAATATGTTCGACCGCGAAACGCTGAACAGTAACATGCGTGTCTTCCTGCCGCTGATCCTGATGGCAGTGGGGCAGGCGATTGTATTGCTGGGCGGCGGAATTGATATTTCAGTCGGCGGGATTGTGTCGATTATCAATACCATCCTGGCAACCCAGGTTGGGTTGGACGGTTCACCCGAAAAAATGTGGCAGTTCGTGCTGGTTTCGCTGTTGGCGGGCGTGCTGGCCGGGGCGATCAATGGTTTTTTCATCGCTTACCTGCGTTTGCAGCCCATCATTACCACTTACGCCACCAGCTTTTTATATGCAGGATTTGCGCTCTTCATCCTGCCGAATCCGGGGGGCGGCATCCCGGCGGATATTGCGAACCTGTACCGCACCTCGACGCCCCTTGGCCTGCCTCTGGCATTCTACGTGATCGCGATCCTGTTGTTGATCTGGATATACGTCAGCGCCACCCGTTATGGAAAGTTTCTTTTTGCGGTGGGTGGCAAAGCGGACGCGGCCTATGAAACCGCCGTTCCGGTAACAACCATGCAATTCAGCATCTATGTTATTTCGGGATTGATGTCGGCGCTGGCCGGTATCGCAATCACCATGTTGAGCGGTTCCGGCAATGCGGATATTGGCAATCCGATGACCCTGAACTCGATCACGGCGGTCGTCATCGGCGGGAATGCTTTTAGTGGCGGCATCGGCGGCGTAGCCGGACCGATCATGGGCGCGGTCACGCTTAGCCTGATCCAAAATATCATTTCCTTTGCGCACATCAATACCTGGTGGGAGACGTTGGTGAAAGCAACTATCATCGTTGTGGCGTTGGCTGCTCCCGGCGTTATCAACCTGATCCGCAGGAGGAGAGCATGAAACGCTTCTACATCTCCCCCCCGGTTGCCGCGCTGGTCCTGGCGGTGGTGCTGTTCATCGCTTCGGGTCTGCTGCCCAACGGCTACGGCAGTGACCTAGCTGTTGCCCAGGCTCAAGCATTGAACATTTTGCGTTTGTCGGTCTTCCTGGGTGTGATTGCTGCCGGACAAACCCTGGTCATCATCAGCGGCTTCGAAGGCATTGACCTTTCCGCGGGTTCGATTGTTACGCTGACGGCTATTTTTACTTATGTGATCGTTGATGGCAATGACAACAAAGTGCTGCTGGCTTTGCTTGTGTCCCTGGTTGTAGGCGCATTTATCGGCTTTTTGAACGGTGCCGGGATTACCTATCTGAAAATTTCCCCGTTCGTGATGACGCTCAGTATGTCGGGCGTAGTGACCGGGGCGATCATCCTCGCCAATCACGGCAACGTGAGCGGCAAGATAGCTCCGATCATGACCCGCCTGATTGCGCGTCCACTTTCGCCGAGTTTCCCCATCCCGAATGCGCTCATCATCTGGTTGATCTTCGGCGTGCTGATGTGGCTGCTGTTAGAACGCACGACATTTGGCAAAAACCTGTTCGCCATCGGCGTCAATCGTGTGACGGCCAAACTTTCTGGCGTCAATGTGATTGCAACCAACCTGGCAACCTATTCCCTGGCAGGCGCGCTGGCTGGCTTTGGCGGCTTCCTGGTGGTGGGGAATACCGGCGTGGTGATGATCCAGCTTGGCCAGCCGTTCCTGTTCCCGTCCATCGCGGCGGTAGCTGTCGGTGGGACGCTGCTCTCGGGCGGCAAAGGCAGTTACTGGGGCACGATGGCCGGCGCTATCGTACTGACGCTCATCACCAGTCTGCTGACCACCATGCAGATGCCCGACTCTGTCCGCCGCATGGTGTTGGGTGCTACTTTATTAATTTTGATTTCTATCTATGGCCGCCAGCAAGCCTTGCGGCAATAATCTCGGAAATAAGCGGGGCCGCATCCCATTGCAGCCCCATCAAAGCTTACATCACAGACTTCATCGCAGTTTACAACGCAGCTCTCATCGAAGACGGATGCGCCCCGCTTATTCTCAAAAATAGTCCGTAGGTCGAGTAGGGCTGAGTGTTGTTCGCAGCCCGTATCGCCCGCCCCGGCTGTAATTTGGAGCCCATACAAGCAGAATATGGGCGGGCCGGGGACGACCAAGCGTGTTGAATAAAGTAATGAATTTCCAGAGACGGAAGGTTTCGATATGCCCCGCGACGGGCACTCGGGGCTACTCGACCATCGAGAAATGAAGAAAGGAGAACGCCATGAGTAAAACAATCAAAGTTGGCATGATTGGCACCGGTTTTGTGGGTGACATCCATCATGCAGCTTTCAAGGGCTGGGTGCGCGATGCGGAAGTGGTAGCAGTTTCCAGTCCGCATAACGCTGCGAATTTTGCAAAAGAACGGGGTATCCCCCAGGCTTACAGTGACTACAACGAGATGCTCAAAGACAAAGACATTGATGTGGTCGATATTGGCATCCCCAATGACCTGCACTGCGCGGCGGTCGTGGCGGCTGCCAAAGCGGGCAAGCACGTCATCATCGAGAAACCGCTGTGTGTCACACTCGAAGAAGCGGATGAGATGATCGAAGCCTGCAAAAAGGCCGGTGTTCTGTTGATGTATGCCGAAGAATTGCTGTTCGCCCCGAAATATGTACGGGCCAAAACCCTGATCGATGAAGGCGCCATCGGTGAACCGTTCCTGGCAAAGCAGTCCGAGGAACATCCCGGTCCGCACATGCCCTGGTTCTGGGACGTGAACCGCTCCGGTGGCGGTGTGCTGATGGATATGGGCTGCCATTCGATTGAGTACACGCGCTGGGTGCTGGGCAAACCCAAGGTCAAGAGCGTGACCGCTTTTATGGGCACCTACGTCCACCAGGGACGCACGCAGGGTGAAGACCATTCCTATTCCATCATTGAATATGAAGGTAACAAAGTTGCCATGATTGAAAATAGCTGGGCCAAAGGCGGCGGCGTGGATGACCGTTGCGAGATTTACGGCAAAAAGGGTCATACGCGCGCTGACTTGCTGCGCGGCAGTTCTCTTCTAACTTATTCTGAAGAGGGCTATGGGTATGCGGTAGAGAAGGCTGGCGCAACAAAGGGATATACCTTCACTATGTTCGAAGAAGCCTGGAACTACGGTTTTCCGCAGGAGATGCAGCATTTTATTGACAGCGTACTTGGCAAAGTAACCTGCATGGAAACCGGCGAAGATGGCCGCGAAGTGTTGAAAATCATGTACGCCGCCTACCAATCGGCGGGCGAGGGACGCAAGATCGAGTTCCCGTATGACCCGCCGAAGGTCAAGAAGCCGATTGATTTGTGGAAGAAATAAGCCTGTAAGGGCGACCCACCGATATCCTGACTATGAGACTTTCGGCGAAGGTCTCACGCATAACAACAAAATGGATGATCCTGACGGGTCGCCCCTACACTAATGAGGAAAATATGACATTGAATAGCAAAACCATCACTTATGAACAACTTGCCAAGGTTATCGACCATTCCCTGCTCAAACCGGAGTTGACCGAAGCGGACGTGATCGCTGGCTGCGAACTGGCTGCCCGTTATCACACCGCCACGGTCTGCGTGAAGCCCTGTCATGTCAAACTGGCAGCAGAACAACTCAAAGATTCGGATGTGCTGGTCAGCACCGTAGTGGGATTCCCGCACGGCAGCAACCTGACCGCTATCAAGGTCGCCGAGGCGCAGCAAGCCATGGACGATGGCGCGGTCGAACTGGACATGGTGCTGAACATCGGCCAGTTGCGTTCGGGCAAGAATGACTACGTACGCGATGACATCAAGGCCGTTTGCGATGCAGCCCATGCGCGCGGAGCCAAGGTCAAGGTCATTTTCGAAAATGCCTACCTGACCGACGAGGAAAAAGTTACAGCCTGTAAGCTGTGTGAAGCCGCCGGTGCGGATTGGGTTAAGACCTCCACTGGCTTCGCCCCCAGCGGCGCGACGCTCGAAGACCTGCGCCTGATGCGTGCTAACGTCAGCGAGAAGGTACAGGTCAAGGCCGCGGGTGGCGTGCGTACCTTGCCCGCCATCCTGGATGTGATCGATGCGGGCGTGACCCGTTGCGGCGCGACCGCCACAGCCAAAATCCTGGATGATTTCAAAGCGCAGCAAGAAGGCAAGCAAGTCGCCGGGGATGCCAAACTGGGCGGCGGATACTAATTTACTAAAAGACCCTAAAGGTTTTCAAAACCTTTAGGGTCTATCATGGAGAATTCATGACAAAACAACTCACGAAAAACACCATCGGCGTCGGTGTAGCGGGAACAGGCTTTATTGGCCCAGCCCACATTGAAGCATTGCGCCGCAATGGCATCCAGGTGTTGGGGCTGGCTGAGAATACGAAGGAAAAGGCCGAGCAAAAAGGTGCTGAATTGGGCATCCCGCGCATCTACGGCTCACTTGACGAGATGCTGGCCGACCCCGACATCCACGTAGTGCATCTGGCCACGCCTAATTACCTCCACCATCCGCACGCGAAGGCCGCTTTAATGGCTGGCAAGCACGTTGTCTGCGAGAAGCCACTGGCGATGAACGCCGCCGAGTTGGCTGAGCTGGTCAAGTTAGCGGCTGAGAAGGGATTGGTCAATGTCATCAACTTCAACATCCGTATGTACCCGCTGGCCCAGCAAGCGCGCAGCATGGTCCAGAGTGGGGAACTGGGTGACCTTTTCGTTCTGCAAGGCTCGTACTTGCAAGATTGGCTGCTCTTCCCCACCGATTGGAACTGGCGCCTCGAACCGGACCTGGGAGGAACTCTGCGTGCCGTGGGCGACATCGGTTCCCATTGGCTGGACCTGCTGACCTTCATCACTGGCTTACGCGTTGACGAAGTCTATGCTGACTTCAAGACTTTCCATCCCATCCGCAAGAAACCGGCTAAACCGCTGGAAACTTTCACTGGCAAGTTGCTGACCCCTGAAGATTACATCGACCAGCCCATCCACACCGAAGATTACGCCACTATCTTGCTGCATTATGAAAACGGTGTGCGCGGCGTGTTGACGGTCTCGCAGGTTTCATCGGGACGCAAAAACCGCCTGTTCTACGAAATCAACGGTTCCAAATCCTCGCTATCGTGGAACTCGGAGCGGCCCAACGAGTTGTGGGTCGGCCATCGGACAGAGGCAAACCAGACCCTGATGAAAGACCCGTCGCTGCTCTCACCCGAAGCGCAGGCCACCGTTTCCTATCCCGGCGGTCACAACGAGGGCTTCCCTGATACGTTCAAGCAGCTTTATGCGAAAGTCTACGACTACATTCTGGCTGGCGATACCACCCAAACGCCCGACTTCCCAACCTTCGCCGACGGCCACTACGAGATGCAGCTTTGTGAGGCCATCGAGCGCAGCGCCAAAGAAGGCAAATGGATTAAAGTTTAGGAACACGGAGTTCAAAGTCTCCGACTTGGGCAATGTCCAAAGTCAGGAGTCTTTGGACTCCAAAATCAAGGAGGTAACTATGAAACTCGGATTTTTCACCGCCGCCCTGCCTGGCAGCACCCTCGAACAGGCTGCCCAATGGGGTGTTGAGAGCGGATTCCAGGCCATCGAGATTGCCTGCTGGCCGCTCGAAAAAGCTTCACGCCGCTATGCAGGCGTGACTCACGTCAACGTCACCGAGCTGGATAAGACTCAGGCCAAAGACATCCGGGTGATGCTGGATGGCTACGGCCTGACGGTTTCCTCGCTCGGGTATTACCCGAATCCGCTCCACCCCGAAGCGGAACACCGCGAAACGGTCATTGCCCACCTGAAAAAGGTTATCGAAGCTGCCGAGATGCTGGAAGTCCCCATCGTTGGCACCTTCATTGGCAAGGACAAGAACAAGACTGTGCCGCAAAACCTGGAAGATTACGCCAAAATCTGGCCGCCCATCGTCAAGTTCGCCAAAGAGCACGGCATCAAGATCGCCATCGAGAACTGCCCGATGATCTTCTCTTACGACGAATGGCCCGGTGGCAATAATCTGGCCAGCACGCCCGCCATCTGGCGCAAGATGTGGGAGATTATCCCCGATGACAATTTCGGGCTGAATCTCGACCCGTCGCACCTCATCCTGCAGATGATCGACTACGAGCGTGTGGTGCGCGAGTTCAAAGACAAGATTTTCCACGTCCACGCCAAGGATTTGCACATCGACTGGGAAGGCATCTATAATCACGGTGTGCTTTCTCAGGGTATGGGCTGGCAAGTCCCGCGTCTGCCCGGCTTGGGCGACATGGACTGGGGCAAATTCTTCGCCGCATTGACATCCGTCGGCTATGATTATGTGGTCAGCATCGAGCATGAGGACCGCGCCTTCGAAGGCGATGAAGAGTTGGTAAAACGTGGCTTTTACCTGTCACGTGATGTGCTGAAACCTTACTTTCACTAATTGCCTTTAGCTTTTGGCTTGTCTCACCCCTCCCTCTCTCTCTTCAAGAGCCAGGCAGGGGTGAGTGTTTCTCACAAGGAATGCAGATGAAGAAATACCTGGGTTGTGATCTGGGCGGCACCAACCTGCGCGCCGCCGTAGTAGATATTGAAATCGGGAAGGTTTTGCACCAGGCGAGTATCCCCACTCTGGCGCGTGAAGGTCACGACGCCGTCATGCAGCGCATGGCTGACCTGTTCCTGCAAGTGATCCAGGCGGCAAGTCTGCAAAAAGATGAAATCGGCGGCATTGGAATTGGTGTGCCCGGTGTGTTAGACCTGGAAAAAGGCGAAACGCTCTTTCTTCCCAATTTGCCGGGTACCTGGCCGCATGTCCCCTTGCGGGATACGATCACGCATCTTACCGGACTTCCAACTGCTCTGCTCAACGACGTCCGCTCCATCACGAACGGTGAATGGCGCTTCGGTGCAGGGCGCGGCGTGGACACTGTGGCCGTCTTCGCCATTGGCACTGGCATCGGCGGCGGACTGGTGGTCAACGGACAACTGCACCTCGGCATCGGCGGGACGGGCGGCGAACTTGGCCATACCACAATTGATTTCAACGGTCCACGCTGTGGTTGTGGCAACTACGGTTGCGTGGAAGCCTACGCATCCGGTCCCGCCATCGCCGCGATGGGCATGAAGGCCGTTTCGCAGGGATTGACCACCAAAATTTCTGAACTCTGCGCGTATGACTTGAACCGCATCACTCCCGAACTGATCGCCCGAGCCGCCCAAGCAGGCGACGAAATCGCGATAGATATTTATGAAAGGGCTGGTTTTTCCCTCGGGATAGCAGCAGCAAATATATGCGCTTCGATTGGCCCGCGCAGAATCATCATCGGTGGCGGCGTGGCGCAGGCAGGCGAACTCCTGCTCGACCCGATCCGCCGTACCCTTCGCGAGCGCGTACACATTATGCCCGTGGAGCAAGTGGAAGTTGTCCCCTCGCAGTTGGGAGACAACGCGGGCGTGATCGGCGTAGCTTGCTGGTCAGCATTCATGAATGACCTGCAATGAGCCTAAAACCTGGAATTTTGATCGGCATCGACCTGGGCGGCACCAACGTCCGTGCCGGAGCGGTAACCAGCGATGGGCAACTCCTCAACTGGAAAGATGCCCCCATTGAAGCCGCCCGTGGACCGGAAGCCGGGTTGCAAACCATCACCCGCCTGGTCGACGAAGTTATTGCACAGGCCGGTCAGCCTGTTCTGGCACTCGGCGTCGGCTCGACGGGCCCACTCGACCGCCAGCGCGGCTGTATCCAAAATCCCTACACCCTGCCTGGCTGGGAAGATGTGGATATCGTCACCCCGTTACGGGAACGCTTTGACGTCCCGGTCGCGCTGGAAAACGATGCAGACGCGGCAGCTTTAGGAGAATCGTGGGCAGGATCGGGTCGGGGGGTGAAGCGCATGGTCATGCTCACCATCGGCACGGGCGTCGGCTATGCCTTGATCCTGAACGGCGAGATCTATCGCGGCCTGGGCGGCGAACACCCGGAAGGTGGTCACATTCCCATCGACCCTTCCGGTCCGGAATGTTATTGTGGTGCGCACGGTTGCCTGGAAAGCCTGGTTGCTGGCCCGGCTATCGCCCGCTTTGCCATGGAATCAGAAAAAGCCAGAACCAGCCCATTTTTGCAGAAAACTGCCAGTGATCCTCAGAAAATCGAAGCCGAAGTGATCTTTGATGGCGCGCGCCAAGGTGACGCCTTTTGCTGTGAGCTGGTTGACCGGACCGCTAATTATATAGCTCTAGGTTTGGTCAGCGTCATTATGATGAACCTGCCTGACTGCATCGTGCTTACTGGTGGCATACTCCGCTCTTATAACATGCTCGAAGACAAAATCCGCGCCACGCTTGTGAAATACGATGTCATTGTCCCGGCCAAAAAGGTTCAGATTCAACTCTCCCAATTGGGCCAGGGTGCCGGTTTGTATGGCGCGGCACGCGCTGCTCAACTCCTTCCAACGGAAACCCTACTATGAATCCCTACATTTCTGACATTCTCTCTCAACCCGCCGCCCTGCGCGATGCCGTGCAAAAATTCTCGACCGCCCCGCTGGCACCCATCACCGAACGCCTCCAAAGCGGGGATTTCGACCGTCTCGTCATCACCGGCATGGGCGCTTCCTACAACGCGGCTTACCCGGCTTATTTGCAACTCACCGGCCTGCCCATCCCGGTCATGCTGGTGAACGCTGCTGAACTCGTCCATTATATGGATGGATTAATCGGGACTCGCACCCTGCTGTGGGCCAATTCACAATCCGGGCGGAGCGCCGAGCTTCTACATCTCATCCAGCGGATCGAACCTACGCCCCCGGCCTGTATCCTGGCATCCGTCAACGATGAGACCAGTCCCCTGGCTGCTGCCGCAGACGTCCGCCTGCCTATCCACGCCGGGCCTGAAGCGGCGGTCAGTACTAAAACGTATGTCAATACCCTGGCGATAAACCTGTTGGCGGCGCAGCAGTTTGCAGGTCGAGAGGTTGAACCGCTCAAGTCTGCCATGCTCGCTGCTGCAAACGAAATCGAGAATCCTTTTTGAGCGATTGGCAGGCGCGTGTCAACGATTTGGATGATTTGTTGGGAGATTTTGAAACCTTGCTACTGCTTGGCCGCGGCGACTCCATGAGCGCCGTCTGGAACGGGGCGCTCACCAACAAAGAAGCGGCCAAATTTTCCCTGGAAGGTATGAACGCCGCGGAATTTCGTCACGGCCCGCTAGAGTTGGCTGCGCCTGGCTTCTAGCGCGATGATTTTTGCTGGCTCGCCTGCTACTTCTGCCCTCAATCGCAAACTGGCAGTGGACATTGTGGAGCATGGCGGTCGCGCCATCTGGTTGGATTCGATAATAGATCCGGAATTGCCAACCTTTGTTTTTCCCGTTGTAGATTTGGTGCGACCTGTCACTGAGATTTTGCCCATGCAGTTGCTGACCCTGGTCATGGCTAAACGAGAAGGCGTTGAGCCGGGCATTTTCCGTTTCATCGGAAAAATTACAACAACAGAGTGATGTCGGATAGAAGCACGGGGAAAAAATAGATATACAAAAAGAACAAACTCAGTCCTGACGTAGTCTGTTCTTTCATTTTTTTACCATCATCCGATCGAGATATTTTCCAAATAGTTTATTCTTTTGTCCACTGGGCGTGGAAGGAACCCTCGCGATCCAGGCGGCGATAGGTGTGCGCACCGAAATAATCACGCTGAGCCTGGGTCAGATTGGCAGGCAGACGTTCACTGCGATAGGCATCGAAGTAGGCCAACGAAGCACTCAATGCCAGGACCGGGATGCCCATGCCGACTGCTGTCTGTACTACCAACCGCCAGGCCTCCTGGCGACTTTCCACCGCGGTCCGGAAGACGTCATCCAGCAACAGGTTGACCAGGCCTGGGTCGCGTTGGTAGGCGGACATGATGTCCTCCAGCAGGCTGGCGCGGATGATGCAGCCCGCTCGCCAGATCTTGGCAACATCGGTCAAATTCAGATCGTATTGGTATTCTTCGGATGCGATCTTGAGCAATCCCAACCCTTGAGCGTAGGATGTGATCTTGCTGGCATACAGGGCCTGGCGTGCCGCTTCGATTAGTTTCTGCCGGTCGCCTTTGAATTCCGGCTTCGGGCCATGGATGACCTGGCTGGCAGCCACACGCTGCGATTTCAGGCTAGAAAGATGCGGCTCTCGACTGCTGCATTGATGGTTGGGATAGGCCCGCCTACATCCAGGGCATTCTGGCTGGTCCATTTGCCGGTGCCTTTCTGGGCGGCTTCGTCCAGGATGACATCTACCAAAGCCTTGCCTGTTTCAGGAGTCCGTGTGGCGGAAGATGTCTGCGGTAATCTCGATCAGGTAGGATTGCAACTCGCCCTGGTTCCATTCATCGAATAACTCTGCCAGTTCGCTGTTCGAGAGTCCCAGGCCACGGTGCAGGATGTCGTAAATTTCAGCGATCAACTGCATGTCACCGTATTCGATGCCATTGTGCACCATCTTGACGTAATGACCGGCGCTGCGCGGCCCCATGATATTCCACACAGGGTTGGCCATCATCGGCTTTGGCGGCGATGGCTTTGAAGATGGGCGCAACAGCTTCCCAGGCTTCGCGCTGTCCGCCGGGCATCATGCTGGGGCCCCACAAAGCGCCTTCTTCTCCGCCCGAGACGCCGACACCGATAAAGTTGTAGCCCTCAGCTTCAAGGTCCCGGTTGCGGCGTTCGGTATCCTGGAAGAAGGAGTTGCCACCGTCGATCAGGATATCGCCCGGTTCCATGTGCTGTTTGAGATGGGTGATGGCGCTGTCGACCGGGTTGCCAGCCGGGACCATCATCAAGACACGGCGTGGTTTTTCGAGTGCGTCCATCAATGCTGCGGGAGAATCTGCGCCGATGATGTTCTTGCCAGCCGCGGGGCCTTCCAGGAAGGCTTTGGTTTTCTCGGCATCCAAATCGTACCCGGCGACCGGGAACCCATTGCGTTCCATATTGAGAGCCAGGTTATGGCCCATTACGCCCAATCCGACTACACCGATTTTGTATTTCATGATTGCCTCCTGTTCAGACCCTAAAGATCTTTGGAACCTTTAGGGTCTAGTAATTTGTTCATATATCAAGTTGTTATCACAAGTTTGTCTACGCTTATTGTACCCGGCTTGTAATCACCTAGCAGATTTTAGGCAGGTTCCAAGACACGTGACCCTAGAATTTTTGTCAACTGATTTTGATCGACGGTCTCTTCATGAAGCAATGCATCCACCAGTTGGTCCAGCTTATCGCGAGATTCTGTTAGCAATTGTGTGACCACTTTGTGTCGTTCACTTAGCAATTGTTGTATATCGCGGTCGATGCGAGCTCCAGTTTCCTCGCTGTAGTTGTGTCCCTGGGTCAGTTCGTAGCCAAGGAAAGGTTGTTCTTCGTCAGAAGCAATGGCCATCAAACCTAGCTCGCCCATGCCCCAACGCGTGACCATGCGACGGGCCAGTCGGGTGGCTTCTATCAGGTCGTTTTCGGCGCCGGTGGTGATGTCGCCGATGGCGAGTTCTTCGGCTGTGCGACCACCCAGCATCACGGCGATGCGAGAGAGCAGATATTCACGGCTGTAGTTGACCTGGTCTTCGCCGGGCATTTGTTCGGTGACGCCCAGGGCGCGTCCGTGCGGGATGATGGTCACTTTATGGACCGGGTCGGCGTGCGGCAACAGCCAGGCAGCCAACGCGTGACCGGCTTCGTGATAGGCCACCACCTTGCGGTCGTGGTCGCTCAGGATGGTGGAGCGGGCCGCGCCCAGGATGATGCGGTCGAGGGCTTCTTCGAAGTCTTGCATGCTAACCTGGTCATGCCCGGCGCGGGCGGCGATCAGGGCGGCTTCGTTGCACAGGTTAGCCAGGTCAGCGCCGCTGAAACCAGTGGTGGAGCGGGCCATTAACCCCAGGTTGACATCGGGGGCAAGCCGCAAGCCGCGACTATGAATCTTGAGAATACCTTCGCGCCCTTTGCGGTCGGGCAGACCGACGGTGACTTCGCGGTCAAAGCGACCGGGGCGTAATATAGCCGGGTCGAGTACGTCGGGACGGTTGGTGGCGGCAATGAGAATGACCTCGTGACGATCATCGAAGCCGTCCATTTCGACCAGTAGCTGGTTGAGAGTTTGTTCACGTTCATCGTTGACTGCGCCTAACCCGGCGCCGCGTCGACGGCCAACAGCATCGAGCTCATCGATAAAGATAATGGATGGGGCGGCGACTTTAGCCTTCTCGAACAGGTCACGCACACGGCTGGCGCCCACGCCCACGAACATTTCCACAAATTCCGAGGCGCTGATGGTGAAGAAGGGGACTTCGGCTTCGCCGGCGATTGCACGTGCCAGCAGGGTTTTGCCGGTGCCTGGAGGCCCGACCAACAAGACACCACGCGGGATGCGCGCACCAACATCATGATACTTTTGCGGATTACGCAGGAATTCCACTACTTCGCTGAGTTCTTGTTTGGCCTCCTCGGCTCCGGCTACATCATTGAACGTCACTTCAGGGCGTTCTTCGTTGTATTGGCGTGCCTTGCTTCGGCCAAAATTGAAGGCACCGCTTTGCGATTTGAGCGTCTGTCGTCCCATCCAAACCATAGCAGCGATCAAAAGGATAAAGGGCAAACCATTGATAAGCAGGTCAAGGATGAGCGGATTGGAGGGCGTTTTGACGTTTATGACAACGTTGTTGGCTTCAAGCAATGGGATCAAGTTGGCGTCGCCAACCGCCTCGGGGAAGGTGGTTGTGAAAGCGGTATACATTACAGGTGTAGGAGTGGCTTGTGAAGCGGAAGCAGGTTGGGATGTCGGAAGAGGCGTGGCAAGCTGGTCGGGCGGGACCAGGTCGCTAGCGGGGAGTCCGCTTTTAAAATCACCGCTGATTTGTGCGCCGTCTATTTGGACGTCTTTGACGTTCCCGGTTTTGATCTGCTCTATGAAAGCGGTGTAGGGAACGGCGATTTCTTGCGGCGTCTGAGGCATGAGTGTCCAGATGTTCCAGATAAACAGAGCGAAGAGGATTACCCACCAGATAGGGGAGATGCGTGGACGTATCGGCGGAGTGGGTTGATCGGAAGGTGGAGTTGGTGGAGGTGTGTTCATAATTTTTTACCTCGATAGTATTGCTTGTTGGTCAAGCACTTCCAGGGCTTTTTCTGCTGCCCAGGCTTGTTGGCTAGTCCAAGCCGATTCGAAGCCAGGAATGGTTTGCTTGTCGAGTTCTTCGAAGAGGATATTTTCACGATCATTCAATTCGTGGCTGTTTTTGAGCACGCGCAGGATGTGGTGGAGGCCTTCACGTAGCCAGAGCGAATCGAAGTTTTTGATGAATTTTTCGAGCAGGGGCCGCAAACAATCTCGCCCCATGTTGCTCAAGCTTTCCATTGCGCCCCAGCGTACACCGATGTCTTCGTCCATGAGCATATTGACCAATGCGCTCGCGGTTTTTGGATCTCGGATTTCACCCAGCGCTTGCACTGCTTCCCAGCGAATGTGTGCATTCGGGCTCTTGAGGGATTCCAATAGCGCCGGGATGCTTTCCTGACCGATGTGCTCCAATTGTAAGCGCGCCTGTTGGCGGACCAAGTTATCATCGTCTCCCAGAGCGCCGATTAGTTTGCTTATTTGGTGTTTTACGTAAGAAATGGTTTGTATATCCATGAGTACCTCCTAATTTTTTTTCTGCAAGTGAGCAGAAACCAGGTCTTTTAAGGCCATACGTATAAATTGCTGATCGTCGAGTTTATCGGTTGTGACCAGATCGATCACGTGTTTGCTCACGCCTTTATACCGGTTGATGTGCTGCTCTAATTCATGTTTGGCTTGCCCGGGACCGTAGATAATGATCTCATCTGCGCTGTTCAGGTTTTGAGTAATTTCTTCATAGAAGTGGTCCAGGGTGGCGCGGCGGTGAGATTCGAAACGCTGTTGAGACCAGCCTCCGCCATGTGTGTGCGGACCAACGCCTGAAAACAATTCTTCTTCTTGCAGCAGATGTGCATCGGTGAATATAGCCATAATGGCTTCACGATGATCGACCCAGATCGCAATTTGGCGGACAGAACGTTGTTCTTGTTGGTTGTGTGACATATCAGTCTCCTTGTATGCGTTATATTTCAATCATACGCTTAGGTCGCATTGACGTCTTTACAAGAACCTAGAAAGAATCATAAGAGAACCTTAAAGCAAATGAGACAGGCTTTAAGCCTGTCTCATTTGCTTGCTGCTATCTTTGTTAGCGTTTCCCAAAGACGAAGACGATGTACCCCAGAATGCACAAGGATGCTAACCACAACAAAAAGTACAAGATGCGGCCATCCTCTGCGGACCTTTGTGTCGCAGGAATTGATGGGTGCTTTTGGCGGTAGAGGAGGAGCCCGCCAGCAGCTACCAAGGTTAGTAATAAACTTCCGATAAAAAAGGTCAGCCAGAGTGACATCATCAGTCTTCGAAAACTTGAGAGGAGAAGATGCAATTAAAATATCACATCTTTTGCTCTGTGACCCTAAGAGCAGATTATCGTGACCTTAAGAAAACTTAAAATGGATTGACCGGATGCAATGGCAGCCAGACTGTAAAACTGGACCCTAACCCCGCTTCACTCTCCAACTCGAGCCGGCCACCGTGGGCTTCGGCCAGTTCCCGTGCGATGCTGAGTCCCAGTCCCATCCCCTGCGGGAAGCGCCGTCCCTGCCCACCGCGCACAAAAGGCTCGAATATCTTCTCTTGTACATCTGGTGGAATGCCAGGGCCGGTATCGCCGACCCGTATCCAAACCTGTTGGCCGTCTTCGCCCGCTTCGATTGTGATCGTGCCGCCACCGGGTGTGAACTTGATGGCGTTGCTGACCAGATTGCCGACCACCTGTCCCAGCCGTAATGGGTCTGCTTGCACCACCGGTAGGGACTCTGGGGAGTTTCAGTTCCCAGTGCAGACGTTTCTGAAGGGCAGCCTGCTGCCAGGGATTGAGCATTCCCGGCAACCATGTGATTAAGTCCAGTGGCTGGCGGTCCAACTCCAACACACCCAGAGCTTGCTCATGCAGGTGCGACAGGTCTTCCAACAAACGCTGCAGGCGGGCAGTCTCCTGGTCCATCCCGGACAGCAACTCGTCATAGAATTGTGGGTCACGGTTTGCCCCGTGGGAGAGTGCTTCGATGCCCATGCGCAGTGCTCCCAGCGGACGCCCGATTTCATGGATCAGGTTGGCCAGTAGGCGTTTGCGGGCGGCTTCCAGGCTGCGCAGGCGCTCGAATAGAACATTGACCGCACGAGATAATCGTCGAGTCTCTTCCGCTCCCCTTTCCGGTAGCGCTTCGCTACGTTCCCCGTTTGCCAGGGCATATACTGCGTGTGTCACCTGCTGGACTGGCGCACCCACATTAATCGCCAGAACAGTGCCCAGCCCCGCGCCCAGTAGTAGGGCGGCGGCAAGGATACCGGTCAGCAGGTAGCGCAGTTGATAGATTTGTTCGACGAAAGTATAGTAGTGAAAGGACAAACGGATAAAGCCGAGCACTTCTCCGTTCGGACCTACTACAGGGGCTAGCGCATCTGCCATGTTGTCTTCAAGGGTTTGGCTGTAGTGCAGTTGTGTGAAGATCTGCCCTTGTTGTGCGGCATCAAAGCCGGGATGTTCCACCTGAGTCCCGAGACGGTCAGCATCTGCGGGGTCGCTGGAGGCGATCAGTATTCCGTTGCTGTCGAGCAGCATCAGGCGTCCGTCAGCGCGAAAAGAGCCCTGCGCCAGCAATTGCCGGGCATAAGTTGGATCCTGCCATATCTCCTGGTCACGGGCGGCCATGCGGCTGAGCATCAGCGCATTGCCTCTTAGTTCAGACAGCAGCGATGGCATCAGAATCTGCTCCTCGATCAGGTAGATCGTCGCAATTCCCATTAACGGGATAACGATCAGCAAGGGCAAGATATGACTGAGGATGAAACGCCCACGCAGGGTGTTGAGCATCAATTCTCTTTAGGGATTAATTTGTAACCGACACCATGCACCGTGACGATGCGTTTCGGCTTTTCAGGGACGGTCTCGAGCTTTTCGCGCAACCACCGGATGTGTACGTAGACCACTTGCGGCTCACCGATATATTCCGCGCCCCACACGTTTGTGAGCAGGTCCTGGGTGGAGAGCACCTGTCCGGCGTGTAGCATGAGTGTGTGCAACAGGTCGAACTCGCGGCGGGTGAGTTCCAGAGGCTGGCTGGCCAGGGTGGCCGTGTGTGCCAGCGGGTCGATGGTCAGATCCCCGGTAGTGATCGTCTCATTGTCAGCTATGGTAGGCTGAACGCTTCCAGCCCGACGCAGCACGGCTTTGACATGGGCTAACAGCACGCTCATTTCGAAGGGTTTGGTGATGTAGTCTTCGGCCCCCAGTTCCAGCCCCAGGACTTCGTCCAACTCGCGCCGCCGGGCAGTGACGAAGATGACCGGTACGTTGGCTTGATCCCTGAAACTACGCAGTGCGTCCAACCCATCCATACCGGGCAGGCCGATATCAAGCAATACCAGATCGGGCCTGTTGCGCTGGGCCATTGCCAGAGCGTCTTCAGCGTTCGCAGCGCTGCTGGCACGATAACCGGCCTGTTCCAGATTAAAGGCCACGCTGCGTCGCATCAGGGCATCATCATCTACAACCAGGATATGTTTTTGCATGGTTTCTCTCGTTTTGTTTGTTGGAATGAACCATTAAAATGCTGGCTCATATTTGATTGCACGTCAAGGTTGAGACAGGCAGCACATGTCGAATTTGTAAAAGGCTTAAACCCCGCGTGCCAACCTTGCCTCAAGTATATCTAGTTGTTGAGAACAAGGCAAGTCAATTGTACATCATTCCTGTTTATGCTTAAGGCCACAAACGTTTTACAGGGATAGCCGGTAATTTTTCGATTTCATCCCTGTTCAGTTTCAGGCGCAGCCGGCTTTCTTTGACCTTGTCAATGTCACCTACGGGGATGAAGACATCCTTCTGGCCCCACAGGTGCCCCTCTCGCAGGATCAAGTGTGTAACATGCCCGCCATCCTGATCGACCAGGAATTCGTCCACTTTGCCGATGATATAGCCATCGGCAGAGTAAACAGAAGTACCCCGGTTAATAGCCAATTCATTTTTAGGAATATGGTAATGCTTTTCTATGGCCATTTTCTTCTCAGGCACAACAACTGGCTCCAGGTAATACATATCGAAGGCCTGCACATAAGTAGGAACGCTGGCCTGAATATATTCCACATCGGCAAACACGGGCATGTCTTCCAATTCGGTCTCGCCGCATTTCAAGTGAACTTTATTGGCCAGGCCGGCATCGATCATATCGATTGGCACTAACCGTTGGGTATGTGGCGCTTTGTTTTCTTTTACAACAACATGTGTAATAACGTCGCTGACGGGGTTAATGATAACAGCCTGTGTTTGTCCACACATATTGTCCTGACAGTAAACCTTGGCATTGATAGGGATATCCATTGTGTACTCCTTTTTGATTGTATGGAATGTTGCTTCCCATAAGGTTCGAGAATGAAACTTTTCCAATTCTATACGGGCATGCCGCTGGTGTCTTTATGTCGCCTTAATAAGCGCATTAAATTTGCTTTAAGCCTCCAAATTCTTATCGGGCACAAAGTGTTTTCGATATTTCTGCCAGGCATCATTTGAAGCGATCAGGAGTAAGCGATCATCGGCCTGGATGCGCAGGTTTGGAGCGGGGAACAGCAACTTCATGCCACGGAAGACTGCCACCAGGTCGATTTCGTTATCCTGTTCGGGTGGAAAGCAGACTTCAGTCCGTTTCCCAATGCAGTCGCTGCCTTTCTTGATGCTGCCCACCAGCAGCCTGCGATTTTCAGGCAGGTCAATCGGAATACCTGCATCGATGAGCATGCGCAGGTTGAGGTGACTGATTGTTTCCGGTACGTTAACTTGGCGCTTGGCAAGCAAACGGATGGCTGTTTCGAGGTGTTCGACCTGGTGGGCGGGCGAATCAGAACGCCCTTCAACCTGCCCCTCATACAAGGTGGAATATCGCAATCTGACGGAGACCTGTCGCTGCACTACATAGGCTACCATGATCGCCAGTGCAGCCGGGACAAGCAGTTGGTAGCCGCCAGTCATTTCGGTTACCAGCAACAGGGTGGCAATCGGGACGCGCGCTGCCCCGGCGAACACCGCCGCCATACCGACAATCACAAAGGCGGCATCCGGTTGGTGGAATATTTTCGCTAGCGTTCCGCCCAACATTGCCCCGACAAACAGACCGGGAGTAAAGACCCCACCCGATCCGCCGGAAGAAATTGTCAACGCCAGGGAGATAATTTTTGCGAAAATCAAAATTGCCATTAGGGACAATGCCAGTTTCCCGTCAATCGCTTCCTGGATCCAGCCATAACCGCCGCCCAGGATTTGCGGCAGGGCCAGGGCCATGAGCCCCACGCCCAGCCCGCCGATGGCCGGTTTGACGTATGGCGAGATGGGGATGGAATGGAACATATCCCGCACGCGATAGAGAACTTCAGGCAGCAATGCACCAACTGGTCCAGCGACCACTCCCAAGGCGGCATACCACAAATAGCCGAGGAAATCTGGGGATGCGATGTTGGCGGGCACGTTAAAGAGTGGTTGCCAGCCAACGAACAAGCCGTTGACAGTATAGGCAACAATCGAGCCGAGCATGGTGTAGAGCAATACCCAGGCATCGAACTCCATGCCGCTGTAAAGCACTTCAACTGCGAAAAAGGCCGTGCCAATCGGGGAACGGAAGATCGCTGAAAGGCCGGAGGCCATGCCGATCAAGAGCAGTGTGCGACGTTCTTCATCTGAGCGTTTGGTTAATGAACCATACACTGAACCAACCCCGGCGCTGATCAAGGAGGTCGGTCCCTCACGCCCGGCTGAACCACCGGAACCAATCGTTATAGCGGACGCCAGCATCTTCAATGGTGCCAGGCGCGCCCGGAAGTAACCACCTGCATGATGGTAAGACCTGACAGCAGTATCCGTGCCGTCGCCTTCGGCTTCTGGGACCAGGCTGTAAACCAGGATGCCCGAGATTAAACCGCCTATGGTGGTTGCAACGGGAATCAACCACAACCCATGCGCACCGATGGATTGGGTGAGCACGCCACCCTCTTCTGGAAGCCCCGGTGGAATATAGCCAGCCAGTTTCACCATGAACAGTTCGTTGAAAAGATTCAGCAGCCAGATAAATAATTGGGCGCTCAAGCCTCCAATAATGCCAAGAAAGATCGAATCCAGTAACATGCGTTGTTGTTTCATGTGATCAACCCCTCTGTCTTTTTATGTGCCATCCCAGCCTCCAAAATTTTCGAAGAATACCAGCCTAGTGGAAAAGCGATCAAATGCGCCAGGTCAGCGCTGACTTCCATACCCAGGCTGTTACTCCCGCTGACGTGTAACAAAGCCAACTGCAATCCTATAAATATCAATCCGCCGCTGATCAGGTTCCAGGGGTGTTTCAAGTGTGCGCTGACCAGACCCAACGCGCCGAAATAGCCTGCAGATGGGCCGACATCCCGCGAAAGCGCTACCAGTGAGCCAAACGTCATCCCGGCCCAATGCAACGGCAACGCAATGAACAGCGACTCGAGCACCAACGTGGACAGGTGTACGCCCCAGAAGGTCAGCGCAGCGCGGCGGGAACCGGTCAGCCATTCGGCTCAAACCGACGGCGAAAGCTACCATCCCCAGCGCTTCCCAGAAGACCCGTCCGCCGCTGGTGACCAAAGCTGAAGTGAAGAGTCGGCCCAGGTCTAGTGCAAGCAGGTCAACGGGTGCGAAGCCGAGGCGGTTCAGCCATTCAGTGGAAATGGTTGCAACCTGGGTATTTGTCAGGATAGCGGTCAGTCCCAGCAATACCAGCATCGTCAGTGTAAACGGGAAGCGTCGCAAGAGGGTTTTCATTGGGAGACTTTCACAGGCTGGCGCAGGCTGAACCCATTCCGTAATGGGTTCAGATAGTCACGCAAAACGTTCCCATTGCTGCTGGCGCTGTTCAGTCCCAGGGCGATGGCGGGGAGCGCGGCTGCACTAGGATAGATCAGGTAGCGAGGCATCCAGACTGGGTGGAATTTGGCCTTGAAGGCGTGCAGACCCTTGAAGTTGTAGAACTGGTTGACGTGTTCGAAAATGTAATGCAGGGCGCGTTCGATGTTGGGATTTTCGGGTTGCTCGCCCACGCCTGAAAGGGCGCTCAAACCGAGATCGAAGCTGGCGTAACCTTCCTGAGCCGCCCACTCGAAGAGTGAGACGAACATGAAGTCCATGATGCCGTGCTCCCCCGGGATGTAGCGCATCAGGTCGATGCTGATCTCGTTACGCTGGTATTCCGGCACGATGTTGGCAAAAGCCACTGGGCGGTCTTCGGGATCGTAAACGACCATGACCGGGCCGCTTTGCAGGTAGGCTTCGTCGAACCAGCCCAGTGAAAAACGTTTTTCGGCCCCGTGCATGTGGGCCATCCAGGTGTCGCTGATGTCGCGCAACTCGGCCAGTTGGGACTGACTCATTGGTGGATGTAGCGTAACAGCGCGATAGCCCAGTTTGACCAGCCGGTTGTAGGCCGAACGTAAGCCCTTGTTTGCATTCCCGGACAAGGTGAAACTCGTTATTTTGACGATGGCTTCGCTGCCAATATTAAGACTTTTGAATCCGGCAGTGTTGTAGTGTTCCAGGTAATCGGGTTGGGTCTGGTAGAAGGCAGGGATCCAGTCGTTGCGGGCGCAAAAGGCTTTGAACCCGGCAATTGCCTGCGAGGCGTCGGTGGGTGGGCCGATAGGGTCACCCAGAGCAACTGCGGCTCCGTTATAGGCTGCATAGGCCACGACCGAGCCGCCTGGGCTGAAGTAATAAGCCTTGTCATCGAACAGGGCCATACGTGCTAGCGAGGTCCGTCCGTAACGTTTAACGATGGCCTCAGCGTTGCGGTGTTCTTCGCCTGTGGCGTGATGGCGTAGCAACACAGGACGCAGCAGCATGAACAGAGCGTAGGTGAACGTTCCTGCACCGACCAGATAAATTGAATTGGCAAAGAAGTGCCCGAAATGGGTGATCGGGATGGGCTGCAAACCGGGGTCGTAGAACGCGGCGAACATCACCACCGTCTGGCGGATGGCGGCACCCAGTCCGAAGTTGACGCTGAAATGCCGGTCGAGCAGGTAGAAGCCGCTCACGCCGTAGAGCAGGGTAAAGCCGATCGAAGTTGCGAGGGCCCAAAGTCCCTGACGTACCGAAGGAATGTCAGAGCGGGCGTAGAAGTGCGCTCTGAGAGTCAGCAGCCAGATGACCAGGCCAAGTGCCAACAGTGCTTCCTCGTAGTCCAGCCCCTTGATAATGTGGCTGATGACTGAAACCACCAGCACAGCCAGCGTCAAAATCCAGGCGTTGCGTTTGCGCCGCCACAAACCGACAGAAAGGCTTAGCAGGGCAAACCCACCCAACGCGGCGGTCAAGTGTCCACCGCGGCTGACCATCAGCGGCAGGAAGTTTTCGACGATCTTCAAACGCGACATCAGAGAAGGCGTGACAGCCGAAAGCAGGTTGACGATGCCCATTCCAGCGGTCAGCATGGCCACGATGTGCACTCCCCAGACTTCGGCCAGCGAACGTTCACGTCCGCCGAAGGTGCGCGTGCGTTGGATGAGTACGAAACCCAATACTAGCGGTAGCCAGAAGGTCAGTCCGCGAAAAGCGAGCGAAACAATGGCGGCGGTCTCGGCTGGAACGCCCAAGGATGTATAGGTTAAGGTCATGATGCCTTCTACCAGGCCAATACCCTGTGGAATGGGCGAGACGATCCAGAACAGTATGCCCATAGCGAACCCGGCTACCAGTGGGCCAAAGCCAATAGATTGGCCGAAGGCGTGGAAGAGTACATACAGGCTGGCAATATCTATGGTGTAAGACGCCAACATCACCAACAATAGGCGTACCAACCTGGATGGATATTCTGTCACAGCTTGCGAGGCAGCAGTCAGCTCGGCAGCATTGGTGTAAGCCCAGTCTGCGTGGAGCAGGTTGGGCTGCTTGAACCAGCCGCCGACGCGGTTGACGACAGCCTGGATCCAGCGTAGCAGCCCCTCGACCAACGTTGGACGCCAAATGCCGAGCAGCAGCACCCCCGTCAGTGCGCTGGTCAGTAGGAGTAAGATAATTGCTCCGATAATTTCGTAGGTTTGCAAATCATGGTAGATGAACAGCACCGTCATCCCGGTGGCCAGTATCAATAAGACAGAACTGAAATCGGCGACCAGTTGCAACAGGGTAGCGGTAGCGGCGCGCGCCGGTGAGTGACCACGGCGGGCAGCATCGTCCACGAACAGGGCCGCACCGGCGGTACTGGCGGTGGGCGCGACTACGTTGATGAACAGCGAGCCCAGTGCCACCGGTACCAGTTCCCACACTTTACGCTTGATCCCCAAGGCGTAAAAGGCAGCCTGGTATGTGGCGGTGAAGGTCAGGTAGTAGACCACCTGCAGTGCAGCCGCAGCCAACACCCACTGCCACTGTCCCTGCGCCAGGGTGTTGGCCAGTTTTTTGACTTCTGTAAAATGACTGACTAACAGCCACACGAAGGCGATGACCAGTACTCCCAGCAGAATTCTCTGCCAGGATATGCCCCCGCTTCTTTCTGGACGTTTGATCTGTGTGCCCATCCCAGACTTTCTCCTACCCTAACCAATGCGCCAGCCCGAAGGCGGCCCCGGCGGCTGCGCCCCCGATCAGAGCGGTCTGCACGGCAGAGCGCAGCGCTTTCACCCCGGTAATGCGTCCTTTGACATAACCGAATACGAACAATGCCAGGATCGTGACCGTTACAGAATACAACAGTGCGCTTTGTACATTCGTAATGAACATATACGGCGCAAGCGGGATAAATCCCGAAACGGCATAGGAGGCCGCAATGGTAAGCGCACTTTGCCAGGCGCGCTGCGGGTCAGGACGTTCCAGTCCCAACTCAAAGCGCATCATGAAATCGACCCATTTCTCACGTTGACGTCGCAGGGCTGCCACGATCGGTGAGGCTTCGTCGTCGGTCAGGCCGAGATCGTTCAGGATATCAGCCACTTCTTTGGCTTCCACATCGGGGATTTGGCGGGTTTCATCTTCTTCGCGCTGGCGCTCGACGTCATAGTGCTCGACATCGGTCTTCCCGGCCAGGTAACCGCCGAGTCCCATCGAGATGGATCCGGCGGCGATTTCGGCCAACCCGGCGATGATGACCACTTTGGTGCCTACGGCCGCGCCGGTCATACCGGCGGCGATAGCAAAAGGAACGGTCAGCCCATCGGACATCCCGATGACAATGTCCCGCACCGTGTCAGAAGCGGTGAAGTGCTTTTCCTGGTTGGAGTTGTGCCATGTTATCTCTTATGGCTTACACGTACGGGTTCAAGCCGTCGCTTGGCGGCTTGCAAGCTCTGGAGAACGGCTAGCCAAACAGCGATGATTCCGATGGTAAACAGGTTGAGAAAATGCATCTTAAACTCCTTTTGTCTCCCCCATCATAGCTGCTTATGGATGTAGCGTCCTTAGTGCGCTACTTATATTTGTATTAAGAGAATCTAAAAGGGAACAAGTCACGTTTTAAGCGTGACCTACGGTTGGCGTTCATGAGAATGATTTGATCGTTGACAATTCAGACGCTGATAGTGGAAAGTTTACACGTTTACGACAGAGTCTTCCGTGCCGAAGGGGTTGGGAGCATAGGCATCGGCGGCCCAGTCATTTTCCCAATGCCCACCATCCAGCAGGTAACGAAAGCGATAACTGTTTCCAGCCGGGAGCGTCATCTCAGTAGAAAAACTGCCATCTTTATGTCGAATCATCGACTTTGGAGATTTTTCCCATTCGGTAAAATCTCCGTACAAATATGCCGTTTTGGCATTGATTTGTGCCGGGAGCATAAAAGTCACAGCACAAGTTTTTCCATCTTTGGAATATTTTTTGATAATCATACACACTTCCTTTAGGCAAAATTCATTTCACACCGGGCAGTTTTCAAGCTGACTCGACCGTCGCTGTCATTTTGGATGACCGTTTGAGTGAGAGCCTGTCCAGAATTTTTGAGGCGATCACGGTAACCTGGTCATTCACCAGGAACCACGCCAGGGCATAGCCCCAGACCAACAACGCCCAACCCCATCCGATGGGTGTCATCAAAACGCCGTAAACAGCAATCAGTGTCGCAACCGTCTGGGTGCCAAATACCGCGCCCAGCAGGATTGGTGCCGGCAACGGGCGGGACCAGAAGTGGCGTTTGCCGCGCGTCAGGAAGATGGTCAGGTGGCCGGCCACCGACAATTTCAAATAAATCAACGTCTGGAGAATGGATCGATCTAAATGAAAAAACCGATCTCCAAGGTAGAACAACCCGAACGAAGCGACCAGGCCGATGACGCCAAGCACGGAAGCTAACCCAAGCACGTAGGGCATGTTCCATTTTTCTGGTTTGTCAGCATAGGTCACGTGATCATAAGCGATTGATAGGATCGCGCCATCATTGAGCAGGGCCAGCAGTACGATCATCACAGCCGTGACGGGATAAAAATTGAAGACCAGAATCGAAAGGGTCATGAACAGCAGCACGCGCATCGTTTCGGCAATGCGGTAAACGGCATAACTGTTCATACGCTGGAATATTTTCCGGCTCTCCTTGATGGCATCGATAATAACGGACAGGCCAGGAGTTAGCAGGGTTATATCTGCTGCAGCCCGGGCAGCGTCCGTTGCACCCGAAACAGCGATCCCGGCATCGGCTTTTTTGAGAGCGGGCGCATCGTTAACGCCATCACCGGTCATGCCAACGATGTGCCCATGTTCCTGAAGCAAGCCGACAATGTCAAATTTATGTTCCGGGAAAACCTGGGCAAATCCGTCAGCCCACTCGATGGCGCTGTCAAGTTGACCGTGTTTCTGCTGCTTGCTCGTGTTGAACAAATCGGCATTGACGATTTTGGCGCCCAGGCCAAGTTGGGATGCAATTTCCCTGCCGATAGCCATTTGGTCTCCGGTCACCATTTTGACTTTGATGCCCATCTTTTGCGCCGTTTCGATGGTTGTTTTGGAATCTTCACGCGGCGGATCGTAGAGCGGGATCACACCCAGGAATTGCCAGCCACCCCGTTGGTCGGTGCGCGCCACACCTAACGAGCGGAAACCGCGTGCGGCAAATTCATCGATGGCTTTTCCAACCTGGGCTTTGACATCCTCTGTGTTTGTCTGCCAGCCCCAGGATGACTTGCGGTGCACCCTTGGTCACTTTGAATGTTTCGCCCGACCCGGAGATGCTCGCTTCGGTACGCTTGTGGACCGGATCAAATGGCATGAAATGGATAACTGCGTAAGTTGCGATTTTGGTTTGGTCGACTGCGCCTAGAACGGCCATATCAATGGCGTCCTGATCTTCGGCGCGCGAAGCCAGCGCAGCGCTCAAGAGCAATTCGTCGGGAGCGACGCCGTCCACACAGAAAGGATCGCCCAGAGTCAGGCTATTCTGAGTCAATGTGCCGGTTTTATCCGAACAGAGCACATCGATCCCGGCCAGTTCCTCAATCGAGGCCAGGTGGCTGACGATGGCCTGCTCTTTAGCCAGCAAGCGCGCGCCCACCGCCATGGTCACCGAAAGGACGGTAGGCATGGCAACTGGAATGGCCGCAATGGTCAGTACCAGCGCAAATTCGATGGTGGTCAAAAGCGGATCACCCCGGAAAATAGCCACGCCCAAGAATCAAAACCACCAACACCAGAGCAAGGACGATCAAATAGTTTCCAATGTTCAAAATTGCCTGCTGGAAATGGCTGGTGGTATGCGCTTCCTTGACCAACTGGGCTGTCTTGCCAAAGTAAGTCCCGGCGCCGGTCGCCTGTACCAGCGCATCGGCTTCACCTTGTTTGACGATAGAACCGGAATAGACCACCTCGTCGGGCTTGCGTGTCACAGGCAGGGATTCACCTGTCAGGGCGGATTGATCGATCTCAAGCGGTTCGCCGTTTAACAATTGGGCGTCCGCCGGGACGATGTCGCCAAGGCGCAGTCGGACCAGATCGCCCGGAACCAATTCACGGGCAGGGATCGATTTCCAGCTTCGGTCACGGTACACTTTGGCATTCAAAGCCAGGCGTTTTTTCAGCGCGGCGATAGCGTTCCCGGCCTGGAATTCCTCCCAAAAACCGACGATGGCATTGACCACCAACAAGGCCAGGATGATGCCCAGGTCTTCCCAGTGGCGGGCAAAGGCAGATAACACCGCCGCAATTTCGATCATCCAGGGAATAGGCCCCCACAAGTAGGAAAGGAACTTCAATAACGGATTGGTTTTTTCCTCCGTCAGTTCGTTATATCCATACTTCGCCAACCGTTGTTCAGCTTCAGTTTGAGTCAATCCTTTGGAAGCCATGCTAGAAAGATTAGTAGAAACAGGGTCGGTTTCAACTACGATTTCTTTATCTATGGTATTTTTCTCCATCACAAATCCTCCAGTTATCTATCAACGGATTTCGACAGCATAATCCGTTCCCTCCCAGCGCTCTTCATCGAGCCAATAGATCTTAAAACGAATGGTTGTGCCTGTTTTCAGACGACGAGTGGGCAGGTCCGCCACGTGGACGCCCAGGGTGCTGTCGTGGGTGTCGTGTTCCTTTTCGGTAGCCCCTTCATCCGCGCTCCAGCGGATGCGCGCCGGGGCGGGCAGGAACAGTCGCAGCGTATTGCCATGCGCGATTTTGTGAATCTTGTGGTTGAAGGCCCAGATCGTATAATCGCTGGGCTTTTCAGCCAACGAATAACGTTTGGCAGTCTGCGGCGGCATGTCGAAGACGCGGCCATCGGCCAGGGAGCGGCATAGTTTCAGGTATTCGGCATGCGCCCAGACCAGCGGCATGGCCGAGCCAGAAGGCTTTCCGAAGAAGAGTTCGCGTTCGGGGATATCGTTCCCGTCCCAGGTTTGTTCGGGAAGCAGGCCACCGGGGTTGGCAAAAGCCTCGAGCGCGGCCAGCAGGCTTTGGGCTTCGTCTGAGCGACCTGCGGCCAGTTCGTAGTGGGCGCGTTCACCGGTCAGCAACGGCCAGCAGCGCCCCACGCCGCTGCCGTCGAAGGGACTTCCATCCTCGTGTTCGCCGTAACCGTCTTCGTTGTAGCGCCGCCAGATGGGACCGGCGGGCATTTCCGTTTTGAGCAGGGAGTCGATCACCTTGACGGTGTTGAGGATGCGCAGGTCATCGGCAGCGCGCAGGCCGAAACGGACCAACGCCAACGCATCGGGGCTGACGATATTAGCGGCGGGGGCGTCGCTCTCGCCGGGCGGACGGTTCTTGATCGGTACGAAACCACTCGCCGGGGAACTGGACTCGCTTGCCTCGGGCGGCGCGATGCGGACGTAATAACCATCTACGCCAACCTGTTTGGTGAGGTCGGTATCGGTGACATAGGTCCAGGCCTCGATGTGGGCATTCCACAGGTCGGCGGTTTCACGCAACAGTTTGGCGGCAGTTGGATCGTTCTGCATATCGGCCAGGTCGGCGGCAGCCAACAGGGCGGCGACCTCGACCGCCAGCGTGAAGGGCGAGTAGCCGGGGTCTTCTTCCCAGCGGTCTTGCGGGGTGACGGGGCCGTTGGCCAGCAGGAAACCGGCAGCCTTACGGACCATCGGCCAGAAGCGGGCCAGGGCATCGTCGTCTAAAGCGCCCTTGCGATGGGCCAGGTCTACCAGCAGGATAGGGAAGGCGGTCTCGTCCATCTGGATGCCGCCCCAGTAGGAGGAACCGTCCATCCACATGTTTTGCGGCCAGTGACCATCGGCCTCCTGCGTGCCTTGTAGGTAATACAATACGCGGCGGACCTCGTCATGCGCACCGATGGCCAGCAAGCCGCCGGCTGTTTCGACCAGGTCACGCGGCCAGACCAGGTGATAACCACCCATGTCTTCATCGCCCTTGTCGAAGCCCCAGGGAATGGAGAGACTGGCGATCATCCCGCCAGGAAAACGCTTAGCCTCGTGCGTGCGTAAGACAGCGGCGCTGGTGCGGTACAGGCTGGGCATGTTCATAAGAATTGGGGGCGAACCGAGACCCTTTTGCCAATCCTGCCATTCTTGCACATATGCATCGCGAGCAGTATCGAACCCGTCTTCCAGGCTGGCGCGGGCACGTAGGCTGGCCTCGGCCGGCGTCAGCCCGAAGCCGAGCGCCAGGGTGAATTCGCCGTTACAGGCCGCCAGGTCGATTTCAGCAGTCAGGGCCAGGTTGCCGTCTTCGGCGCGGTCATATTCCCAGAGCATCTGTTTGTGCTGGGAGACATCCTGCCAGCCGTCCGAGACGCCTACAAAACCGACCGAGCGTTTCAGCCAGGGAACGGAACAAGCCAGTGATAAGGCGGTCTCCTCGCGCTGGGCATTCAAGACGGGCAGACCTTTGTAATCCTGGACCCAGGCCGTGTTGCCTGCGCCGTGATTGCCAAGGTGCGGAGCCAGCAGAACGTACAAGTGGTAATCGCTCAAGCTTCCCTGCAGCGGTTCGAAGCGAATGCGCTGCAAGAGCACATCTCGATGCGGATCAGTTACAACGGTTTTGTGGATACGGTAACGGCCTTCGTTGCAGGTATTGGTCAATTGGAAAGCCGGGACGCCGTCTGCCAGAGTTTCAACTTGCGACTGCGCCTGACGTTTTTCTTCAGAAAAGAAATCTTTCCCATCGCTGACCAGCAATTCCATGTCACGGATGCAAGCCTGGTCGAGGCGAGGGTAGTAGACTTCGTTGAGGATGCCGTGGCTGAGCGTAAACCATACCCGGCTTTCACTCGAGAGTGATGTACCGACACCGCTCTTGGCGCTGGAAGTCCAGCGAGGGGAGATGCCGGGGTGGCCGGGCGCGGGATTGGATTCTGGTGACATGCTTGATCTCCTATAAGAACATTTCAATACGGATGGCGCTGATAAACACAATCATCAAAATAAAAACGCCGAACCACTTTCAATGTATCACCCCACATAAAACTTGTCTTTATTCATCACTTATGATTGCATTAAGTAAATCTTAACCTTTGGTATCAAATGCCCGAAAAACAACATAGACTACTCAAGCCAGGCAGGTAAGTGGGCAAGTGCCAAATTTATCAAGTTAGAAAGTTAGTATGAACATGAGCGGATGTATTAGACATCTTGCATAGGTGCTCTCGTCGCCGTACCCCATTCGGGGCACTTTCCCCGGCGGCGAGGATCGCGCGCCTAGAGCTTGTTAGTATTTTGACTTTTGCAAGATGCCTATTGTTTTAAAGCCGACCTGCGTTTGCGAGGGTAGATCACTTGTGGAATTAACTTCCGCTTGTTTGACCAAGGATTTTTAAGGCGTGTAAAAGTTGGTTATCTCCACTCGCGGTCAGTTGAGTTGCCGTGAGGCCTTGTTCCGCTTCAGGCACCAGCGGAGTTATGTTCGTTGGAAGCGATACCTGTACATCAGGAGAGATTCCGTGATGCCAGATCGATCCTCCGTTCGGAGTCAGCCATTCCTCGGTCGCCAGCAATAATGCAGAACCATCCGAGAGAGGAAACTCGTTGAGAACTGTCCCGGTGCCAAAAGTCGTCTCGCCGACTAATTCAGCCCGGTGCGCATCTTGGAGAGCTCCAGACACGATTTCAGCTGCGCTGGCAGTTCCACCGTTTATCAGCACAACCATTGGGATAGTTGGCGCAACCCCACCAGACTCGACCGGAATCGGCTTGACCTCCCCTTTCGCATTCCTTTCTAACAAAACGTTGCCTCTGGTCAGGAACTGGCTGGCGACCCCCACGGCCTCACTCAGTAACCCACCCGGATCATTACGCAGATCCAAGATCAGGCCAGTGCCTCCTTGGGCCTGAATTTCTTGGAGGGCCTGCTGTAGATCCTGTGTCACTCCCTGGCTGAAACCAGCCAGACGCAGGTGAGCAATAGTGGTTCCCGGTAGCATATGCCAGGTTACATTTTGCACGTTGATTCGGGCTCTTTGGATCGTGACATCATGTGTCTCACCAGTCTTTGGATCCTGAATGGTCAAAGTCACCTGGGTTCCTACCGGCCCCAGAACCTGATTGGCTACCTGCGCTACAGACAAACCGCTGACCTCCACACCGTTCACTTTCAGGATGATATCGCCAGGATGCAGACCGGCCTTTTGGGCCGGGGAACCGTCGATGGGCGCCACGATGACGACCTTGCCCCCCTTCATCTGAATTTCGAGGCCGACTCCCTCGAACTGCCCCTGGGTGAAATTCTGCTCTTCTTTCACCATTTCCGGGCTGAGGAAGGTGCTATGGCCTGTATCGCCAAGGGAATCGACCATGCCGCTAATTGAGCCATATGTCATCTGAGTAGGCTTTATCGCTGCCCGGTCCACATAGTTTTTCTCGACAATGTTCCAGGCTTGCTCTATCAGCCCGATATTCTGGTTTGATTCGGGTGGCACACCTCCACCCAGAAACAAGGTTTTGTGTTCTGTCCAGGCACCGCCGACAAAATCCATACAAAGCACCAGGACAACTATCGTAGTAAGAAGAAATTTTTTTCGCTGTGATTTCATTGGTTTCAATCTCGTAGAGGCGGTTGACCAGATGGAGAAATCGAGGGTGGCCGGGCGTGGGATCGGATTCTGGTGACATGCTATGCTCAATATCGCAAAATTTTGCCGGATTGTCCTTCGACTATGTCGCTAATCATGTGGCTCCGCTTACACTGTCCGGCGTCCTTCTGGAGGACGAGGATTTAGATGAGCATTTCGATATGGGCTGCGCTAATAAACGCAACCATCAAAATAAAAACGCCGAACCATTTTTCCAAATGTTGGGCGTCCAGGTGGATGGACAGGCGGCTGCCGATTTGCCCGCCGATGAAGACCGGGATGGCCAGCAGCAGGGCGGCTATCCAGTTGAAGTGACCGACGCTGATATAACCGAGCAGCCCGGCGGTGGCGGTTAGCCCCACCATAAAGGCGCTGGAGCCAATGGCAATTGGCACTGGGATGCCGAACAGCAGCACCATCAACGGGACTTTCAAGGCGCCACCGCCGATGCCGACCATACTGGTCAGAATGCCGACGGCCAACATGATGGGAATCATCAGGCGCAAATCCAGCTGATAGGTGTTGCCGCCCCAGGTGTGTTGCCAGATCCAACGGGATGGACGAGAATCCTTTCGAGGGCGGGCAGTCTCTGCCGGAGGGTGGAGCATGAACCAGGCTGCCACGACCAGCACAATGGACAGTAGCAGACCGAGGGTCCGGGATGAGACGTACTGGGATAAGGTCCCGCCAATAAAGGCGCCCAGCGTGGTGGGCGCTTCCAATGCCAGGGCAGTTTCCCAGTCTACGTGATGAGCCTTGCGAAAAACGAGAGTAGATGAGATCGAGATAATGAGAATAAGGAACAGGCTGATGGGGGCCGCGGTGTGCACATCAACCCCGCTCCAGACTTGCAGGGGCGTGTAAAGAACGCCCCCACCCTGTCCGAAGAGCGCGGCAATAAAAGCCGCTACCAGCACGTAGAGATCTTCAAGAAAATTCATGCGGGTTCCACTGTCTCAGCGACAAGCTTGTGACTGGCAGCCTTATCTACCAGCCAAATAGGATGCGCGCCGTTGGGCCGGATGAGTTGTGCAGGTAATTCATGCGGCTGGTAAGCGCCTTCGAGCACGCTTTGCAAGGCCAAGGCCTTGTCCGCGCCGCTGACCAGGAAGATTACTTCGTTGGCTCGATTGATGAGCGGCGCGGTCAACGTGACACGGTACATACCCTGTTCGGCCACGTATACTTCTTTCACCCAGCGTTCTTTTTCGTCCAGCACGGGCGTGTGCGGAAAGAGCGAGGCAGTATGGGCATTGTCGCCCAGGCCAAGCAGGATCAGGTCAAAAATCGGTGTCTGGTCCCCAAAGAATTCCCGTAGTTCGGCTTCGTATTGGGCGGCAGCCAGCGCTGGCGATAAATCGCCTTGAATGGGGTGGATATGATTGGCCGGTACGGGAACGTGATCGAGCAATGTCTTACGCGCCATCAGAGCATTGCTGCGCGAATCATCGGCCGGGACGCAGCGCTCATCGCCCCAGAAAACGTAGACGGACTCCCAGCGGATCTGATCCCGTATGGGCGTGTTTGCCAGGATTTCGTGTAGACGGCGTGGGGTGTTCCCGCCGGAGAGCGCCACACAGAAACGCCCGCGCGAGGCAATGGCTTGATTGGCCAGGTCTGCGAACATCTCGGCTGCAGCCAGACTGAGGCTTTCCAGATTGTTGAAGATACGGATCATTTCATCATTCCTTATATTCTGATCGAATGGGATTACAGCCAGCTACGTCCGTCCTGGGCGATTAGCGCTTCGGCGCTTTCCGGCCCCCAACTGCTACTGGGATAATTGGGGAAGTCGGGTGCTTCGACCGAATCCCAGACTTCCAGCACGGGATCGACCACGCTCCAGGCGCACTCGACCTGGTCGGCGCGCATGAACAGCGTGGCGTCACCTTGCATCACATCCAGTAACAGGGTCTCGTAGGCTTCGGGCGGTTCGGTCTTGAAGGCTTCGGCATAGCGGAAGTGCATATCCCGTGGGCTGAGACGTAGCATGACTCCGGGCTGCTTGGCCAGGAAACGCAGGCTGATGCCCTCATCGGGTTGGATATCGATCTCGAGGCGGTTGGGCTGCCAGTCAATGCTGGCGGAGGCAGGGAATGCCTGATGTGGAACAGGCCGGAATTGGATGATAGCCCGCGAAACGTTCTCCGCCATGCGCTTACCCGTGCGCATGTAAAACGGTACATCCTGCCAGCGCCAGTTATCGATGAAAAGCTTGAGGGCGGCAAACGTTTCGGTGTCGGAAGCAGGATCAACGTCCGGTTCGTCGCGATAGCCGACGACGCGTTCACCCTCCAGCCAGCCGGGTCCATATTGGCCGCGTGCCGCGTAACGGTGCAGGTTGTCCGCAGGGATTGGGCGGATGGCGCGTAACACGTCCACCTTGCGGGCGCGGATCTCGTCGGCAGTGAAGGCAATGGGTGGTTCCATGGAAATCAGCGACAGGATTTGCATCAGGTGGTTTTGGATCATGTCGCGCAACGCCCCGGCTTGGTCGTAGTATTCGCCACGGTGCTCCACACCGAGCTGCTCGGCGACGGTGATCTGGACGTGGTCGATGTAGCGACGGTCCCAGATGGGCTCGAAGAGCGCATTGGCGAAACGAAAAGCCAGGATGTTCTGGACGGTTTCCTTGCCCAGGAAGTGATCGATGCGGTAAATTTGGGATTCATCGAGTGTTTCGAGCAGGGATTGGTTAAGAGCGTGGGCCGAAGCCTGATCGTGCCCGAAAGGCTTTTCGAACACCAGACGCGAGCGCTGCGGATCATTCGTGAGCCCGGCCTGCCCCAGATTGTGGACGATTTCCTCCACGATCACAGGCGGCGTGGCGAGGTAGAAGACGTGCTCAGCCCCTTCGCCCAGGTCTTTGTCCTGTTCCTTCAGGGCTTTTGCCAGAGCCTCAAAGGTTTCGGCTTTTGTGAAGTCACCTGCCAGGCAGTCCACGAGGTGGGCAGCGAAATCCTTCCACTGAGACGAATTGGTCTTCTCGTGTCGGGAAAACTGGTTCACGCCATCGTGCAAGCGTTTCCGCCACTCATCCGCTGAAATGGATTTACCGTCTACGCCAAAGATGGCAAATTTCTCCGGCAACAAGTCGTCGAGGTATAAATCGAACAGGGCGGGTATCAGTTTGCGCCAGGTCAGGTCTCCGGCTGCACCGAAGATGACCAGCGCTGTGGAGGGTAGTTTGAGTTGGTTTTTCATGCTCTACTCCTGAATTTAATTGTTTTAATCACCCGCCTTAAGCAGGGCGGCAGCGCTACAAGTAACGAAAAGTACGAAAAAGCGCTTTATCCGACCTTCAATCCCAGGTCATCCAGCGCTTTATGTGTAGTCTGGTAACTGGTATGGTAGATGCTCTGGATACCCAGCCCCTCGGCTACTTCTACAAATAAGCGTCGATCGTCAATGTAAACAACCTGCTCAGGTGCCGACTGGGAAATATCCAGAGCAATGTGATAAATGTCCGGGTCAGGCTTACGATAGTGGACAAAACAGGAGGAAACAAAGGAGTTGATCACTTCTTGCAGCTTGAATTGTTGGATGCGGTAACGGGTCAACTCACGTCCCTCGTTACTGACTGCAACGGTCTTGAGATGGTAACGAGCCTTCAAAACGCGTACCAGGTCGCTCATCTCGTTATACGGTTGCGAACGAGAGAACATAAACGTGCGGAATTCTCCCCTTGAGAAGGGACGTTCTTCGAAGAAGACAACCTGATCCAGGTATTCTTCAAGACTCAGCTTGCCTTCTTCATACGTGTCAAAGGTCAGGTGATGGCGCTCATCCAGTTCCTTGAAATCAATATGGAAGGTGTCAGCTGCTTGCATGCGGGCATGGTGGTCCCAGCCGTTGGTAAGCAGTACCCCGCCTATGTCAAGGAAGAGCGTTGTGATTGCCGGTGGTGTAGACATCGTGTGTTTCCCATTCCTTTTAGTGTTGGGTGGATGGGGTCAAAGTTTTGCTATGTTTTGTGCCATGGAAAATCCGACCGGGGCGCCAGGGTGTTCCCAAAGCTGGTAACAACCAGCGATCCAATCCCCACCAGCCGACCGTTTTCCATGCCAGCACCAAAAAGACGGAAAGCATCAGCAAGATCGGGTTGACGCTAACGGATCCGGCCAATAAATAATTGAGGTTCATCAGGATACCGAAGAAGGCGGCAATACCTGCAAACGCGCCCAGGATCAAACCGATTCCCACCAGGGTTTCGCCAAAGGCAACCATAGTACCCCACAGGGCAGCATGCGGAAGTACCACATTCTGCAAGAAGGCGGCATACCAACCTTGAACATCGGGATGTGCGCCCGTTGCTTTGGTCAGTGCGCTGTTGACGAATCCGGTCAGGGCTACGCCAGCTTTGCTTCCTACCCAGGCAGGATTAGTCACCTTTCCCCAGCCAGCTTCCAGCCAGGCCCAGCCAACGTACAGACGTACAATCAGCCACAACCAGGCCCAGCTTACTTTACCAAATAACGCTTGTGTAAAGGGCGGATCGGTGATTTGTAGTACTTCTGAAGCTTTTGTTACATTTTGTTTTGTGTTCATTTCAAATACTCCTAAAAAATAAACTGCTTATTTCCACTTACGTTTTACTGGAAGAGTGGGCAGAGCGGCGATATCTTTTTTATCCAGCTTGAGATAGACTGCATCTTCGGTAATCTTATCGATCTCAGAAACAGGGATGGTTACATCTTGCTTTCCCCACAGGTGACCTTCACGCAAAACCAGGTGGGAGATACCGTTATTTTGGGGGTCGACCAGGAACTCGTCCACTTTGCCTACCTGTCCGTCTGTGGCTTTTACGGGCGTGCCGCGATGAATAGCAACTTCACCCGCCGGGATGTGTTCGTGCTCAAGCGGCACTGGCATTGCATCGTACATGGAATAAGGCCAGACCTGGTATGGAACACCGAAAGGAAGTGCCGATTCCATGCGGCCCCCATCTATAAAATCGGTCTCTTGGAAGGCCTGCATGCCAGACAAATCGGCCTGAGTGCAGCGCAGTTGGATCGAGTTTGGCGTGGAAGCAAGGATATTGTTTACCGGAACCAGTCGTTCGATATTTGGGAAGGCTCTTTCAGATACAACTAAATGTGTAACCTGTTCGTTGACCGGATTGATTACCAGAGATGTAGAGCGGCCACATACCTCACCGGCACACAGGACTTCAACGTTGATGGGAATATCCATGAGTTTTTCTCCTTTTTCATGGTAGATTTGAACCGCTTATAACTCCAATGTATCACCCCATTGTGTTGCCTGTCTTTATTCGTCACTTATGAATGCATTAAGCAATTATTAACTGGCGAAATCAAATACATAGAAAAAAACAATACCGGCTGCCCATGTCAAGTGGACAGCCGGTTGCAATATGGCGAAATGAGTGCTTTACAGAGTGCTGCGTAAATAGCTGAACCGGAATTCTGGGCTTTGAAGATAATTTGTTAGATGAAAGTTCAGAGAAATATGCAAGAAGCAGTAGTACCCAAACAGCACGACCGTGATTGATGAAAATACTGTATACAAGGAGAAATCTATCATCAAAATCACTTTGTTCGGGTGCTAACGTCGTCGTCCGCTCAAACGCAGCAGGAATAAGAACAGGTTGACAAAGTCCAGGTAGAGGCTTAAAGCTCCCACGATACCAAGGCGATCTTCGATGTCTTCATGGCCCCGTCGCAAGGCTGTTGCGGTCATGCGTTTAATACGCTGCGTATCGAACATGGTCAAACCCAGGAAGAGAAAGATACCCGCAAAAGTGACAATCCATCCCATAGTTGAGTTGGCCCAAAATAGGTTGACAAGTACGGCGATCAGCAGACCGACCAGGCCCATGAGCAGGAATGTGCCAACCTTGGCCAGATTGATTTTTGTGGTGTAGCCAATGATGCTCATCACACCGAACAGGACCGCACTTGCCAAAAAGGTGTAGGCTACACTACCCAAGGTATAGACCAGAAAAAGAACGGAAAGCGTCAGTCCATTTAAAGCTGCATAGGCGAAAAACAGAATTAAAGCAGTGCTCGTAGAAGAAATTCGCTTAATGCCCCAGGATAATTCCATCACCAGCGCCAATTCACCGACCAACAATCCAAAGAAGATCAGTGGTTTTCCCGCTAACGCCTGAAAAAACGGAGATGCACTGACAAGGGCGGCTATACCGGCTGTGGTGAAGAGCCCCAGCGTCATCCAAAGATAAACTCGCTGTAGCACATTGCCCAGAGTCCCGCTGAAACCCCTATCTATGAAAGTGTGAAGGTGAGCATCCGGATAGTTATACGACATATCTGTCCCTACTTTTCTACTGGCAGACTCTCAGCGAGTGGCAGGCTGACAACGCAATTTTCAACGCCAAAAGTATTTGGGACATAGGCGTCTGCGTGCCAGTCATTGCACCAAACTTTACCGTTAATCAAATAGCGGAACTGGTAATCATGCCCCGATTCCAATTCGAGCGATGCGGTGTACCTATCCTTGTGTAGCGCCATTGGGGTAGCCCGTTTTTTCCAGTTGTTAAAATCTCCCTCCAGGTTGACGCTCCTTACTTTCACGCCTTGCGGGCATTCTGCCTTTGGGAGTTCAAAAATAACTTTCCAAACCTTGCGGGATTTTACATAGGTTTTCTTTAACACGTTTGCCTTCTTTCTTTGCGCTAGATTCCTTGTACCCAACAAATTGCTTGGGAGAAGGTCTCCTTTATATGAGATTGTCTTCTATCTTATTATCGCCCCACTGTTGTCCCATTTCTTTGCGAATAACTTATATGGGTATTAACACATACTTAAGTGAAGCACGAAAATGGCAAATTGTTTACTCAGCTACTACTTTCCTGTTTGGGGTGGAAGGGGCAACTCAAGTTCAGTTGAGATTGATATCTTGTTGAAGAAAGGTCCCCAACTGGCAATCTCACTTTTTGTCGCGTTGCCGGCATCGAAAGTGAATTGACCGTTGGCCACCAGTGAAGCGTCGGGAGTCAGTATTTTATCGACCGTTACACGCGGATTATTGCCTGTCATCTTTGAAGAAATATCGTTGTTGACGACAGGTTCTATCCAACGGATGGTGACATCATTTTGACTGGCGTTATGCAGGGTGATTTTGTACGAGACAACCTGCTGACCTGCGCTTCCCTCCGCCCCGCCAACTGCTACCTCGACTTGTGTGATTTCTATCCCGGCTGGCAGTTTTTCGACAGGTGCACAGCTTGCAAGCAGGAGCACAGCGAAGACCGTGTTCCACAAAAAAGATTTTTTCATTGGAAATGCCTTGGCTATTTGGAAGAAATACCGAACAGTATGCGTTTTTGGCTGAGCAAGATAGCGCTTATGAGTTTATCGTTCAAGATAACCTTCTTCAAGTTTGACTTCGTGCGGGAACGGTTTCGGGTTGGCTGAGTGTTCTGTTAGCATGTGAGAACACGTCCGGGTGCCTGCGTAGCCAGAAAGCCAGCACGGTGAAGGGCAAGAATGTGAGCAGGCTGACCACGGCTGGTCCGAATAATGGATTGGGTTGCCCTTTGACGAGGAACGTAGTGGCAATGGTCTCAATTCCAAAAGTAACTGTCATGAAAATCCAGATCCGCTTTGATTCGAGTTTTTCTTTCATCATAATCCTCCTAAAGGTTTTATTTAACGGTGATATTCATGGAATAGTTGGCTACCTGCCCGGCATTGGGCACCACCTGGATAACGTAATCCTGCGTAGCAGGCAACTTCATGCTGAAGGTCTGGGAACCAGCCGCCGAACGCAGGTAGGGCTGACCGTCCTGGTAGCCGTAGACGCTCAACAAGGCACTCATATTCGGGGCATCCAGCGTGATGTCCATTTGCTGGTTTGCGCTGGCCCGCAAGATGTAGGAAACGACCAGCCCACCGGGGGTGGTGCCTGTTTCGGTAGCGGAAACAGCACCGGGGGCAAAATTGATGCGAGCAGGAGTGATGACGTTCAGAGTAAAGTTTTCTGCGCTCGCTCCAGCGTAAACACGGATCAAGTAATCCTGTGTCTCAGTCAGCATGGTCTGCCAGGAGGTCAGCTTTTGGGAGGCATCCAGCAGGGTTTTGCCATCCTTAGCGCCGATGACAGAGAAGGTGACATCATTGTTGTACGAGCCGGTCGAAACCATTAGAGGCTGTCCGGCGCTGGCGCCGACCAGAAAGTTTTGGACTTCTCCCGGCTGCAGTTCGCCATTGACAATGCCAGCCGTAGCACCAGCGGCAAAATTAATCCGTACCGCGCCCGGGATGGATGTTGGAGCGGGTACTGACGTCGGCGGGATTGCAGTTGGTGGTTCAGGAGTGGGTGGAATAGTTGTAGCGGTGGGGACAATTGTGGGCGTGTCCGTTGGCGCCGACGTGGGGAAAGCAAGCGTTGGGACAGGAGTACTTAGCGCACCACAGCCAAGGACGGTCAGGGTTGTTACGGTTAGAACGGTCAGAATTTTGAATTTTGCGTTTTTTTTCATATGGTCTTCTTGATGAATAAAATAGTCAATCGATACCTATCGGATCAATTGATTGGCGGTATTTGATTGAAATGCCAACTCTGGTCGGCCTACGCAATTCGAACGAACGTGATTCTGGTTGACTTTGAAGCCGACTAGGAGGCAAGCGCAATCTGACTCCCATCCAGGTTGCTACGCACCTCATAGGTGTGACCATCGGCTGAAAGGGTGACCTGGTACCCGTCGACCACGTGAAAGGCGCACATCACGCCCGCTTTGTGTACCCCCAGACAGCTATCCGGCCATTGGGTAGATTGAACATTTACAAGTCGAATCACATCCACGCTGATTTTCAACTGCTCCGCCAGCGCAGATTTGGCCGCTGAAACTGCCGCATCTGTGCTGGCTGTTGGGGCTACGTTGGTTGCAATTGGCTGAGGGGATGGTTGAACGACAGGCCCCGGTGATGCGGTAGCCGTGGCTTGGGCACAAGCGCTCAATGTAACTGTCATCAAAGCAAAAGCCAGTAGGGCTGGTGCCCATTTCCTGGACGGTTTTGTACCGATCAATGTTGATTTGTGGTTCATTTTTTCCTCTAAGGTTGGTGAATATTGTTGAAAATACTTGAAACGGCAGCTTAGACCGTTACCCAGTAATAAGAGTTTTTTTAATCGACTTTTGTTTCATGATATTTGCATTCTGAAATAACGTCCTTAGTAATTGCTTATGCTCATATTAAGACAGTTTAAAAGAGTATTTTTCTATTTTTATCAACTATCGGCAGAGACTTATGCTCCGAGGGGGTGATCTATGAAAATTTCTTAACTGACGCTTAATTAGAAAGTATCAATCGCTAAGGATGCTTTTGCCTGCATTTCCTACAATAAAGAGTATATTACGCATAATATTTTGTACGAAGGAGTTATAGGGTATGCTACGCAAATATGGCGTTTTAGCCGGGCTGACAATTCTCTTGAGCGCCTGCCAACCATCACCGACTTTTCTCAATTCAGCATCAATGATCTCGGGCCACGAGGCAGAACTCTATAGGGAAGTCCTTATCGAGGCTGCCTCGATTTTTGTTTTTGTAACGGGTGTGCTCATCTGGATCCTTATCCGAGACCGCAGTCGAGGCGATAAGTCGCTACCACCTCAAATGCATGGCCGTGCGACTTGGGCTATCATCCCAATTGTTTTCATTGTCGCACTCGATGGCATGGACTTTATATGGATGCTCCAGACCATGAAAGCCGTAGCCGCCCCTGCACATGCAGTTAGCGATTTGAACCTAAGAGTAGTCGGGCACCGCTGGTGGTGGGAATTCGATTATCCGGACCTGGGAGTTGTCACCGCCAACGAGTTGCATATCCCTGTCGGATCGACGGTGCAGATCTCGCTCGAATCCGTGGATGTGATCCACAGTTTCTGGGTACCGCAGCTTTCGGGGAAAACGGATGTGATTCCTGGCCAACACAATACCATGTGGATCACAGGAGACACGGTTGGAGAGTACCTAGGTCAGTGTGCTGAGTTTTGTGGCACAGAACATGCCCTGATGCGCTTCAGGGTCTTTGTCGATTCGCAAGCCGATTTCGATGCCTGGGTGGCTAACCAGCAAAAACCTGCCTACCAGCCTCAAACAGAAGACGAGCAAGCCGGATATAAGGAAGTATCGGGCGCGTGCGCGGCATGTCATTCCCTTGATCCGAGTGAAATGAATACTGACAAGGTCGGCCCCAATCTAACCCACCTGTTCTCGCGAACAACTTTTGCGGGCGGCACGTTCGATTTGAATGAAACGAACCTGCGCAGTTGGCTTCATGACACACAGGCCATGAAACCGGGGAATGATATGCAGATTAGTATTCCTCCCCAGCAATTTGACCAAATTGTTTCATATCTCATGCACCTTAAATAGTAGAGAAGGGAATTATGACAGCACATGCAGAAGGGATAACCCATAAACGTGAAATCGGGAGTAGCGGTTTGCTCTCCTGGATCATGACCGTCGACCACAAACGGATCGGCATCTTGTATCTGGTAAGTGCCATCATCTTCTTCATAGTGGGAGGCACTGAAGCGTTGTTGATGCGTCTTCAACTTGCTCAAGCGAACAATACTTTCCTGAGCCCGGATGCCTACAACCAGATCTTTACCATGCATGGCACGACAATGATCTTCCTGGCGGTGATGCCTCTGGCGGCCGGATTTGGCAATTACATTGTCCCGCTGATGATCGGCGCACGGGATATGGCCTTTCCAAAACTGAACGCCTTGAGTTATTGGACTTATCTCTTTGGCGGCATCTTCATGTACAGTAGTTTCGTCTTCGGCGGCGCACCCAATGACGGCTGGTTCAGCTACGCCCCGCTGACCGAGAAGATGTATTCCCCCACCCACGGCATGGACTACTGGGTGATGGGCATCTTGTTGTTGGGCCTTGCGACTACGATTGGCTCGATCAACTTTATCGTCACAATCATCCAGTTGCGTGCTCCCGGCATGTCTCTGACTCGAATGCCGATTTTTGTCTGGAGCATGTTTGTAACCTCCTTCCTGGCGGTCTTCTCGCTGCCCTCCCTGACCACTGCTGTGCTGCTCCTGTTGCTTGACCGACAGCTTGGCGCACATTTTTATAATGTAGCTCAAGGCGGTAGCGCTTTGCTCTGGCAGCATCTGTTCTGGTTTTTTGGTCACCCAGAAGTCTACATCTTGATCCTGCCAGCCATGGGGATTGTCTCAGAGGTGGTTCAAGTCTTTTCAGGCAAGCCGCTCTTTGCTTATTCGGCAGCGGTTTTTTCCTCAGTCGCTATTGGATTTCTCGGGTTCACCGTCTGGGCACATCACATGTTCGCTACCGGCATGCCGGAAATTTCCCTGATCTTTTTTGCAGGGGACACTTTCCTGATCAGTGTACCGACCGGAGTTCTATTCTTTGCCTGGCTGGGGACGATCTGGAAAGGAAAATTGCGTTACACAGTCCCCATGCTGTTTTCGCTTGGGTTCATGGCGTTATTCTTGATCGGTGGCCTCGATGGAGTTCACCTGGCGGTTGTGGCAGTCGACTGGCAACTGACCGACTCGTACTACGTGATTGCGCATATCCATTATGTGCTGTTTGGCGGTGCTATTTTCGGCTTGTTCTCTGGAATTTATTACTGGTTCCCGAAATTCACCGGACGCAAGTTGGGGGAAACCCTAGGAAAATGGCACTTCTGGCTTTTCTTCATTGGGATGAACCTGGTCTTCATGCCCATGCACGTACTTGGCCTGGAGGGCATGCCGCGTCGTATCTATACCTATGGCACTGGTCGTGGTTGGGAAATCTGGAACTTCGTTGAAACCATCGGCGCATTGATCGTAGCCATTGGCGTATTGGTCTTTATCATTAACTTTTTCGTCTCAATTCGCCAGAAGGCCTCCAACGAAGCAGATGCATGGGATGCCTTCACACTCGAATGGGCGACCGATTCTCCACCACCGGCCTATAATTTTGCCGAAATCCCTTCGGTTCGCAGCCGCCGCCCCTTGTGGGACAAAAAACATCCCGAACTGGCTGATTGGAAGGTGGGTGAATGAGCACGATGACCGCTTCTCACCCGATGAGTAAGGTTAGCACTGGGCGGATTGCCCTGTTGATCACGCTTGGCACGGAATCGGTCTTCTTCGTTACCCTGATGGTGGCTTATGCTGCCCTGCGTGACCAGACCAGTTGGAACGTGCCGCATACACTGACCCGCCTGGCAATCCCGCTGGTCAATTCCGGCATTTTGCTGGTCAGTGCGTTGACGGCCTGGTGGTCGGGCAACGCCATCCGCCGGGATCATAAGTCCGCGCTGCGGAGCGGATTGCTGGTTACCCTGCTGCTGGGACTGGCCTTTGTAGCCGGGCAGATCTATGAGTTCAGCCATGCCGGTTTGCGGATCGATGATCAGGCTTTTGGCGGTGTATTCTTCACACTTCTCGGATTCCACGCCATACACGTGCTGGCGGGTGTAGTCTTCCTGGCGCTCAACCTGATACGTGCCAGCTTGGGCGATTTTAGTGCTGAGAAGTATGAAGCCGTGGAACTGGGTAACTGGTTCTGGTATTACGTGACCGCTGTCTGGGTGGTGTTGTTCGTGGCGCTTTACCTGGTATGAACGAACTTTTACAAATTGGCTGGACGTGGTATCCCAGTGTAGTGATCGGCTTCAGCCTGTGGACGCTACTGTATGCCTGGGCGAACCGTGGCAGGCATACGCCGCTGATACAGCAAGTCGCCTTTCACCTTGGAACTCTGGCCGGGCTGATAGCACTTGTCTCGCCACTGGACGAACTCGGCGACGAGTACCTGTTCAGCGCACACATGGTCCAGCACCTGCTGCTGATGTTCGTGACCGCTCCGTTATGGCTGATCGGCACGCCCGGTTGGCTGGTTGACGGGATCATCCCCAAACGATTGGATGGCTTGGTTAAACGGCTGGCAAGCCCGATGTCCGCGTTTGTAGCGTTTGTGGGTGTGCTGTGGTTTTGGCATATTCCAGCTGTCTACGAAATGGCGCAGGAAAGCGAAGCCATCCACATCTTCGAGCATTTGACTTTTATCGGTTCGGCGTTGATCGGTTGGTGGCCGGTGGCCGGAGCGGAAACATCTCGCATCGCCAAGCCAAATCCACCAGTGCGGATGTTGTACCTGTTCTTGATGGCGATCCCGTGTACGGGCCTGGCCGCTATATTGACTTTCGCGCATACGCCGCTTTATCCGTCTTACGTGACGGCCCCGCACATCTTTGGACTGGATGCGCTGCAGGATCAGCACATGGGTGGGCTGTTGATGTGGCTGCCGACGCATATGTTCCTGCTGCTGGCGATAAGCATTACTTTTTTCAAATGGTTCGTGGACTCCGACCGAAAGGCGAGCCAAAATATTATGGACTCCGACGGCGGAGACGCCGGAAGCCAATTCGCGAATGACATACAAAAACTAGGAGTTTGAAATGAAAGAACAACCCGAAATTCACTCTACCTTCGCCGAGTTTTTGGCCAATTGTGCTGGCCTTCGGGATGGCGCTGATCGCGGTCGGTGTGGTTTCGACCATTATTGTCAGCATCGTGGGCGTGGTGGTTTTGTTGGTGGCCATCGCCGGGTGGACGTTGGAGAACCGGGCCGTCGGGCAGGAGAAACATCATGAGTGAGATGCAGGCTTCAAGTCCCGCCCCGGTTGCGGAGCACGAAAACACCAAACTGGCGATGTGGGTCTTTTTGGGCGGTGAGGTCGTTTTCTTCGTCTCTCTTATCCTGTTGATCATCTTTACTCGTCTGACGCATAGCGATTATGAATCAGCGTTCCGCTCGCATTTGAGCATACCAGTCATTGCGTTGAACACGTTTGTGCTGGTGACAAGCAGTTACTTTGTGGTGCGGGCGCTGGAAGCGATCAGCCTGAAAGGCGACCGCAAAGCGTTGCGTAATAACCTGATCGGCGTACTTGTGCTAGGGCTGGTCTTTCTAGGCGGACAAGCCTTCGAGTGGATTACCTTGTTTGGCGAAGGCGTAGATTTAAAGAGTACATACGGCTCAGCCTTCTTTACCGTAACCGGTATCCACGGAACGCACGTTTTTGTGGGCATTCTGTGGGCGCTGTATCTGCTTTTCGGACATCGGCGCATGCCGTTTACCCAGGAAAACCATCTGGGGATAGAAAACTTCGGTTTGTACTGGCATTTCGTAGACATTGTCTGGATTGTGCTATTTACGGTGATTTATCTGATCTAGGAGGCCACATGGAAACCGCAAAACGTCCCAATTATTTGTTTATCTTTATTGCCCTGGCTGTCTTTACTTTGATCGAGACGCTGGTCAGCTACGTCCAGCAAGCGGCCATTAAGGTCCCTACGCTGGTGGCGCTATCGGTGGTCAAGGCCGTACTGGTGTTGCTGTATTTCATGCACTTGAAATTTGACTCGAAGTTATTCAGTTATCTCTTCATTGCAGGTTGCGTGCTTGTGATTCCGCTTGTTCTGGCGATGGTGCTGATCATGCCGGTGATAACCCCCTGAGGTTCCGGTCGATAAAGAAGGTTGTGAATGATGCAAAATATGGCCTCTGTTGCGCAATCCTGAAGGAAAAGCAGCTCTCAGTCTGTTCAAGTTTTCCAATATTTACCTGAGCATCGTTCAGTTGATCGTTATCTTTCTGCCATTGTTCAAGCTGTCAGCCTAGGAAAATATACAAATCTTTATTTAAAGCATTCCCTGAATTCGGCACGGAAGGAGTACGATATGACGAAAATCCTGGCAGTTGCCACACACGCTACTGACGACCCAACCAAGAGCAGCCTGGCATTCATAACCGCTGTTGGCGCGCTGGGAGCTGGGAAAGAGGTGGCCGTCGCTTTACTGGGGGAGGCTGTTTATTTAGCCAAAAGAGAAGTTGTGCAGAATATTCACGGCGTTGGATTCCCACCCCTGTCAGAATTGATCGAGAAAACGGTTCAGGGGAAGGTTCCGGTTTATGTTTGAGGACCTTGTGCGGTCGCCCGTGGGGTGACTTCTGAAGACCTAGTAACAGTCAATGGCACCTTTATTGATGGAGTCCAGTTTGCTGAACTGGTTTCAGAAGCAAGTGTGGTGAGTTTCTGACAAATATTTTTTAGAAGCCGATGCTTCTGCTTGCATCGTGTAAGCAAGAGGGGTACACTGAATTTACCATGCCAAATTTCCATATTTTAGTGGTTGATGATGACCCATTGGTCTGCAAGGGACTGAAATTTAACCTGGAACAGGCCGGTTACAAGGTCTCAACGGCCAGTACGGCACACACGGCACTCGAATTGGCCGGGCGCAACGCCTTCGACGCGGCCATTCTCGACATTGGCCTGCCCGATGAAAACGGACTCGATCTGTGCAAAATGCTCAAAGCACGGCGCGACCTGCCGGTTATCTTTCTGACCGCTCGCCGCCGCGAGTTGGACGAAATCGTTGGTCTGGAGATCGGTGCGGACGATTACATCACCAAACCATTTAGCGCGGACGTACTGCTGGCGCACCTGCGTGCTGTGCTGCGACGAATATCCAAGCCCGTCTCCGAACCGCATCCCGCCGAACAACCGATCACCACGGGACCCTTCAAACTGAATCCGGTTAACCACACCGCTCACAAGAACGACAGAGCCCTCGATCTCGCGCCCCGTGAGTTCGATTTGCTGCACATGTTCATGTCTCACCCTGAACGCGCTTTCACCAGCGATGAGTTGGTTGAGGGCGTGTGGGGTGTGGAATTTGTAGGTGAGCCGCAGGTACTCTACGTCCAGGTGCGCAGCCTGCGTATGAAGATTGAGGAAGATCCATCCGCCCCGAAGCATATCCTTACTCTGCGCGGGGTGGGTTACAAGTTTGTGCCGTGAAGAAATCATTTAGCATTCGGGCTTATTTGGGCCTCAGTCATGCTCTTCTGCTGGTCATTTCATTGGGGGCGATCGGATTTATCTGGTCATATAACGAATACCGGGTTATCACTCAGGAACTCCAGGGATTGATGAAGGAACGAGTCTCCCTGCTTTCGAACATTATCGGCCATGAAATTGCGGAACATGGCGAGGTGAAAGTGGATAATACTGAGTTTCCCATCATTGGCCATGAAAAAAATCTGCTTGCCGTTTACATTGATAATTCCGGTTCCCGGTACGAATTGGTGCCTGGCACAGTCAGCCCCCGGCAATTTGACCTTTTCTCGCAACTCAGCGGCGAGTATCCCGTTTATACCGATAGCTATGCCACCCTGGTCCATTCAGATTTTGAAGCGACCAGCGTCTATGCAGCTGCGCCTGTGCGCGACGCTGATAATCGTTCCATCGGGACCGTCTGTTTGCTGATGCCGCTCGGCGAGCTGGAAGCCTATATTACGCGTTTACGCTGGTTGCTGTTAGGCGCTATCATCACCGTCGCTTTTTTGGGGGTGGGAGTCAGTATCTTGCTCACCAATTATTTTTCTCGTCAGTTCTCACAAGCGCAAGGGTTGGCGGCTACGGTTGCCAGTGGCGACTATTACCTGCGCATCCCTGAAACTGGGCCGACCGAACTGCGTGACCTGGCTCGATATCTGAACCAAATGGCCGAAAAATTACAGTTGCAGTTGAAGACACGCCAGACGTTGCTGGCTAACGTAGCGCACGAACTGGCCCGTCCGCTGGCGGGATTGCAATTAGGGATTGAGAGCCTGCGCAAAGGGGCCATTCAGGATCCCGACCTGGCTGATGATCTGTTGGTCAACATGGGACAGACTATTCGTCGTGTCGAAGACCTGATTGATGACATTACCCTGGCTGCCCAGCCGGATACCAGTCCGATCAAGCTCTATCGCACGGCACTGGCTGTCGAGCCGTTCTTGCAGGGCGTTTCCACTCGTTTTTGGTCTCTGGCTGAATCGCGCGGAAGCAGGCTTGAAGTCCGGGTAGAAGCGGGATTACCGCTCGTCTTGGCTGACGAAAAGCGTCTCAACCAGATCGTTGGTAACCTGGTGGATAACGCCATCAAATTTACACCGCATGGCAAAACCATCCGTTTGTCTGCTGAGTGTGCTGGCGATGGCTTTGTCCGTTTGCTGGTGCATGATGGTGGCATGGGTATCTCGCCTGATGAAACCGAACACCTATTCGAGCCGTTCTATCAGGGTGACGTTGGGAGGCGCATCAAACAGGGCATGGGCTTGGGGTTATCTATTGCTCATCAATTAGCGCAGGCTCATGGCGGTAGCCTGGCATTGGAGAATTCTCCTGAAGGCGGCACTCTTGCTATCCTGACCCTGCCCGCTGCGGATGCTTAATTCATCCAAAGGTAATCCGTAAGCCTGATTAAGGTGGAGCAAATGCCCCACCTTTTATACTTTAAAAAACAAGATTGTCATTTGGATGGTTACCCTCTGATGCAGCGATTTACCCTTATACATGATGGTAGCGACCAGGGGTGGCAGGCTGCCTACCTGGCGTTCCATGTTGCGGCCCAGTTGGGAGCGCCCTTACAGGTTTTGTTAGGGGCCTCGACAAACAGGGAGGCTCTGGTTCAAAGAGCTGCACAAGTTGAAATTGGGGGACGTGCTGCGCGAGTGGCGATTAGGACTCGTCTGGTAGCAGATTTTTCTCTGGAGGTTCTGGTTGAGAGTACGAGCGCTATCGACGGCCTTTTCATCTCTCGCCACCTCGTACCGGATGGGGAAATTGCAGCGCGCTTTCTAGAAGCTTTATCTTGCCCCCTATGGATCGTGTCACGAGGGCCAGAGATTTATAAAATGGCGGTGTTGGTCAGTGATCTGGTCGCTGACGAGAAACTAATCCACTACACGACAACTCTATCCCATCGATTACAACAATCTCTTATTGGGCTTGTTCAAGATGAAGAACTTGCCCCGATCTTCCAAAAAGATATGGATCTCAACTGGAAACTGCTTCCCAATTTCTCTTCTCGCGAAGTTGCCTCAACCATTGACCAGCTTGATGTTGACTTATTCTTTGTTTCTGCCTCAAACGCCTTGCTGATAGACAATTTAACCTCTAATTGCGTTGTTTTCCCTGCTGCGTAAGATGCTTAGGTTGAGATTAGGTTAGTCGATAGCCGCTATAAGGACTAATAAGGCAAAAATTGTAAAAATAAGAATGCTTGATTATTAATCATAACTTTAATAAAAGGAGAAAAAATGAAATCCCGAAAACTGCTTACTTTCCTCGCACTCGTTATCCTGATTGTCCCCGTGTTGACGGCTTGCGGCCCCACCAAAATTGATGTTGGCCTGACAACCTATAAGATCGAAATGTCTAAGACATCTGCCAGTTCAGGCGATATTGTCTTCCATGTCCATAATGATGCGACCGATTTAACTCATGAATTCGTCATCTTCAAAACTGACCTGCCTGCAGATCAATTACCTCTTACTGCTGAGAACGCTGTTGACGAGGAAGGCGCTGGAGTTACCCACATTGACGAAGTGGAAGTGAAACCCGGCGAAGCCGCAGACCTGGCGGTCAACCTGGCACCCGGCAACTACGTGATGATCTGCAATATCAATGACAACAACGAACAGCATTATATGCACGGAATGCATCAGGCATTTACTGTGAAGTGAGTTTGTCAATATCCCCACTCCAGTAGCAAGGAATATACCGCCCCGTCACTTTTTGATGGGGCGGTTATTTATTAACGATTTAGCGAGTTGAGGGCGGTAGCCCGAGTCCCCCCGCTTTGCGGGTGGTCTTGACTTGAAGACGGTTGCAATTGTCAGTGGGGAATATAGTTGTGTTGTTCTATTCGCTCGAAGATAAATGGGGGAAAAGGAAAATTCGCACACGAAACCTTAAAATTTATTGACAACACAACTTTTATGTGCAATAATAACGTTGCCGGTAACGTTGCCGGAAATGATACCGGAAAGGTCCTATTTTTTCTGCTTTGGTGCAGATATGCCAACGAAAAAACGTGCGGTGACCATCCAAGATGTAGCAAAAACGGCGGGAGTATCGATTTCTACCGTTTCGCGCGTATTGAACGGCAAGGTTGACGTTGCGGGCAGTACGCAGGATCGCATTCTTGGGGTTATAAAGGAATTGGGTTACACTTCAAGTCTGGCCGCCCGAAGCATGCGTAGCCATAAAAAAAACTTGATCGGGCTTGTAGTCCCAGATATCGGTTTTCCATATTCTATTGAAATTATGAAGGGGATCAATCGGGCGATTGCAGAATCAACTTTCGATTTATTGGTTTATACCACCGGGGGAATTCAGAAAGATGGCACGGTAACTCGCGAACAACACTACGTTTCTCTTCTCAACAACTCACTCACTGACGGCGTGATCATCGTAGCATCCGCAGCGGCGGAATTTATTACTGAAGCGCCCATTATCGCGGTTGACCCTCATGTGATCAACCCTAATTACCCGTCTGTCCAGGGAACAAACTATCAGGGTGCTTTGGACGTCATGGAATACCTTTTGCGTTTGGGACACCGGCGGATTGCTTTTATCGACGGCCGGCCGGGGAGTGGTAGCGCGGGACGCCGGTTAAAAGGGTATCAGGATGCACTTTTAAATGCAGGGATCCCATTGGATAATGAATTGATTGCCCCAGGCGATTTTTCTACTGCAACCGGTTATGAATGCGCCCTTGAATTGCTTTCACTAGATAATCCACCAACTGCAATTTTTGCCGCTAATGATCAATCTGCAATTGGCGTCTATCAGGCTGCGGAAGAACGGGGCTTGCGTATCCCGGATGATTTGTCTGTAGTAGGCTTCGACAATATATCGGAAGCCAAATATTTAGGCCTTACAACAGTCAATCAATTCCTTGCTGATATGGGCTACGTTGCGGTACAGATGCTTGTCAAATGGATTAATGATGAACCTATTGATGTGCATGTCCAGAAGATAGCTACTAAGCTGATAGAACGTAATTCCTGTCGGGCTCTGGAGTGAACTGTTTAAAAGTAACAATAAGTATTTTCTAAACTAATCATTCGCTGTTCCTATGATTGTAATACGCGAGTAAAAATCTAATGTAAAGGAGGTGGTTCCTTAAGATATAGCATATTTGTTTTGCCCAATATTTGTCGAATCAAAAAATCCTAATAGAGGAGAATACTCACCATGAAAAAACTATTTTATGTTCTGTCTCTGCTGATCATCGCATCGATGGCCCTCGCGGCCTGCGGCGCTCCCGCTGCCACCGAAGCGCCTGCCGCGCCTGCCGCTACCGAAGCACCAGCGATGACTGAAGCACCAGCGATGACCGAAGCGCCGGCCATGACTGAAGCGCCTTCTGACGCGAATGCTCTGCCCCGCGATGAAACCCTGTACTTCAATGGTCAACAGTGGGGTGCGGTTGTCTGTTGGAATCCGTACTCTTCCAACTGCAACAATGCAATGGCTCTTGCACAGCAAGACAACGCCCGCGTCCCCATGTTCGAAACCCCGTACCTGTATGACATGCTCGATGGCCAGGTATATCCGCTGCTGGCTGACGGCCCATTCACTTGGGATGACGGCATGACCCAGATCACCTTCAAGCTCAAATCCGCTGCAAAATGGAGCGATGGCACCCCGGTGACCGCTGATGATGTCGCTTATACTTGGGCCTCCCATGTCAAGTACAATACCCAATTTGGCGCTGCCAACAAAGATTATATCGACACCATCGAAGCAGCTGACCCCCAAACAGTTGTGGTCAAAGCCAAACTGGGCGATGATGGTAAAGCCATCAATCCTCTGATCGTCAATGCTTACCTGAGCAGCAACTATGTCATCCAGAAGGCATGGACCCAGGCTCTTGGAGGCCCGCACCGCTGGTGACGCCACGGCGTTTATGGCGGATCCTGCGGAAGATGTTGTTTACTCCGGTCCCTATCACAAATTCTTCTCTGACGATTCCAAGGTTGTCCTTGTTCGTGATGACAACTACTGGGGCCAGGATGCCAGCATGTTTGGCAAGCTGCCCGTTCCAAAGTACCTGGCGCATACGATATTTAAGGATAACGCGGCCGGTTCGGTTGCTTTGGCGCAGGGTGAAGTGGATGTCAGCCAGCAGTTCAACTCCAATATTCAGGTTCTGTGGCTCAGCTATGGGTTGCCCGTCTCCACATACCTGCCCGATGCTCCTTATGGTATCGGTGCCAGCCTCCCGACTGCCTTCTACAACCAGGCTTCCTATGGTTTGGACCAGCTTGCGGTCCGCAAGGCCATTGCCATTGCAGTAGACTATCCCACTATCATTGCCAATGCCATGACCGACCAATCAGCCACCTTCGATCAGGTTCCGCGCTCGCTCATGAACCCAACCCCGGGTGAGCAAGCCTTGTATGACCACGCTGCTGTTGCTGACCTGCAGTGGGCTGGCAACGATATCGAAGGCGCCAAGAAACTGCTGGATGATGCCGGCATTGTCGATACCAATGGTGATGGCTGGCGTGAATACAATGGGCAAGACCTTCACTACGTAGCCACCTGCCCCAACGGCTGGTCTGACTGGCAGGCTGCTATTGAAGTGGTGGCTGCCGCCGGGAAAAAGATCGGGATTGACATCACGACCAACTACCCTGAATGGGACGTTTACCAGACCGTCGTCACCAATTGGCCTCTCCCTGAAGAGGGCTATGACATCTTGATGATGTGGAGTGATGGTGCTGGCCCGACCCAGCCTTGGTCACGTATCCGCCATTTGATCAGTGGTGAATTCGCTCAGACCCAGAACAACTGGAACGGTAACTGGGGCGGCTACAAAAATGCTGAAGCCGATAAATTGATCGCAGAGATCCCCACTTTGACCGATGCCGCCGCGCTGAAGGCCGACTACACTGAATTGGTCAAGATCTACCTGACCGATATCCCTTCCTTCACGCTCATGTATCGTCCGCAATCGTTCCATGCTGTGAACGAGAGTGTTTGGACAGGCTTCCCTCACGAGGGTGATGGTACCAATCCGCCCGTCCCGCCGCTCGACATGACCGACGGTTGGGCTATCGCAGGTCTCTATAACCTGACGCTTGTTAACCCGTAATCTACTAGTAGAAACAGCCATGTTCCGTGAACCGGGGCATGGCTGTTTTTGTAATAAGCAGGTGGCAGTCACTTTGCGTCCATTTTGGCAAAACTTTGAAGCCGCAGGCCCATATCAGGTCTAACCAAGTGACTGTCACCATTTCAGTATAATCCGTATTATATTTACGCGGAGGTGTGCGTTGAAAGGATACCGAAAGTATTTTCTTAACAAGCTGGCCTGGTTCTTGATCACCTTTTTTTTCGCATTCCTGTTGAATTTCATCCTGCCGCGCCTTATGCCGGGAGATCCTGTGGCAGCCATCACAGCCAGGATTGCCCAAGGCATGTCCAATTCAACCGGCATGAAACAGGTCTATGAGCACTATGCCTCACTTTTTGGAACCAATAAACCCATGCTTGAGCAGTTTTTTCTCTATGTTAGAAATGTAGCACATGGAGATTTTGGTACATCCTTCAGTCAATATCCCAGACCGGTCGCAGACATTCTCAGATCTTCCATCTGGTGGACAATATGTCTGCAGTTCCCGGCCATCATCGTCGGCTGGTTTATCGGGAACACACTCGGCGCGTTGGCGGCTTATCTTAAGGGGGGCTTTGATAAAGTTCTCATGCCAGTCAGTATTTTTGTCAGCGCTTTACCGGCATTTGGCATGGCAATCATTTTGCTGGTTATTTTTGGGGTTGAATTTAAAATGGTTTCCAACCTCGGGGGGATATGGGTTTGACCTGATTCCCAGCTTCAGCTATGCATTTATATGGTCTGTGATCGTCCATTACCAACTGCCGTTCTGGTCGATCGTGTTGATCGCGATCGGCGGTCAGGCGATTGGCATGCGCTCCATGTCAATCTATGAATTGAATGCAGATTATGTAAAATACAGCCGCTTCATGGGCATCAAAGACCGTAAAATCGTCGGTTATGTATTTCGGAATGCCATGCTTCCACAGGTGACTGGTCTGGCATTATCGATCGGAACTATGGTCAGCGGTGCGCTGGTGGCAGAGATCATTTTTAGTTACCCGGGGCTTGGTTCCACCATCCTGTCAGCTGTGTTGGGACAGGATTATCCGCTGATCTCGGCAACTACATTGGTCATCACGTTGATGTTGTTGGGTGCAAACTTTCTCATCGAAATAGTATATGGCTTTATTGACCCACGCATTAAAGCGGCGCAGTCGGATTAGGGAGAGATGCGGTTATGAAACATACACTCCAACAAGTTTTTCACTCTCCTAATTTTGTGATTGGTTTTGCCATCTTTATGGCAATACTGCTGATGGTGATCGTTTATCCACTGATCATAACAGATTCTCCATTAGGGATCATCGGTCAGGGCACTTTCTTTCCACCGGGGATCTATGTGAGTGTTTATGATAGTATTGGTTCCACTACATTTACGCTTAATCTCGATGATGCTGCCGCCAAGCGAATTGCCAGCAAGTTAAGCAACGATGATCGCCTTGCCATAAAGGAATGGCTCGTGGCAGATGGGATTCCTGAAAACGAGGTCGATACTACGAATACCCAAAAACTTTTGGATCAGTGGGTGAACAATTATGATCCCAAAGGGAATGTCCCTGGGATGACGAACGCCAAGCGAAACTATTTTGTTCGGCTTAATAACTCACTCGAAGGACTTTTGTCCATAGAGGGAGTGAGCATTGCAGTAAAAAACGCGGAAACGGGGGCTTTGGATGAGACAGGTTTCGTCAAACAATCTGATTATGTGAATATCAACCAGGTTGCGAATGTACGGGTGTTGCCGTTAGGAACCGATAACTTTGGCCGGGATGTGCTGACGGAGCTGGTTTCGGCAACCCGCACATCATTGGAGATTGGTTTGGTTGCGGGCATAGTTGCAACCCTGATCGGTTTGATCTTGGGATTACTGTCGGGTTATGTCGGCGGATGGGTGGATGACTTCATTATGTTCATCACAAATCTCTTTACCGTCATTCCCGGCTTTGTGCTGTTGATCCTGATTTCATTCAGTATCGGGCAGGATAAACGTGGCGCCGTTACGATTGCAGTGGTGATCGGGTTTACCTCCTGGGTATGGACTGCCAGGGCCGTGCGGTCGCAAGTGATTTCTCTGCGTAACCGCGACCATGTCAATTTGTCGAAACTATCAGGGCACTCAATCGTTCACATCATCATCACCGATATTCTGCCTTACATCGCTTCGTATGTCGTCATGGCGCTGATTTTGCAGATTTCCTCGGGTATCCTGGCGGAGGCGGGGTTGTCGATCCTTGGATTAGGACCTAGAACGACCGAAGTACCCACCTTGGGTTTGATGATGAACTGGGCGATGATCTACCAGGCACAGATTCTGGGAAAATGGTGGGCGTATCTCCCCGTGCTCGTAACCATAGCCCTGATTGCATTCTCGATGAATTTGATGAATACGGGTCTTGATCAGGTGTTTAATCCGGCATTGAGAGACTAGTGCCGCAACCATATGAAAGTGACAGTTATATGAAAATTCGGCCTTCGAAAAACGGCAAATTCCCCACAACTTTGGGCTGTTGCGGTACTAGGAGATTTAAATGTCAAATGTAATATTAGAGGTTAAGGACCTGACAACAAAATATATCACCAGATTTCATGAAGATATTTATGCGGTCGATCATGTTTCTCTGAAGGTCGAAGAAGGAAAATCATTGGGCATTGCGGGAGAATCCGGCTGCGGAAAGTCGACGCTTGCGCTCAGCCTGATGGGGTATTACTTCCCTCCGCTGCACTATACGAATGGAGAGATCATCATCGATGGACGTAATATTTCTGGAATGGATCCTGATGACATTCGTAGATCGATATTGGGGACGGAGATTGCCTATATCCCCCAATCTGCGATGAACGCGCTCAACCCTACCCGGAAGATCATTAACTTTATTGAGGATGTAATTCATGCACATGACGAATATATTCCCCCAACAAAGATTTATGATCTTGCCAGGGAAAGCTTTGAGGCTCTGGGGCTTTCAGCGGATGTATTACAAAAATACCCCGTTGAACTTTCGGGTGGCATGAAACAGCGGACGGTGATTGCAGTATCGGCGATTCTTTTTCCAAAAGTGTTGATTGCTGATGAGCCTTCCTCCGCACTCGATGTCACTTCACAGAAGATGGTCATCAAGATGCTGCGGTATATGATGGAAAAGAAGCTCATCAAATCGATGATCTTCATCACGCATGAGCTTCCGCTCCTTTACAACGTGACCGATGATATTATGGTCATGTACGCTGGGCAAATCGTGGAGAAGGGCACCGCACACGAAGTCGTGTTTGATCCACTCCATCCATATGCCAAAGGTCTGATGGGCTCGATCATTGTGCCTGAAAGTGGGCTGCGGGATGTTGAATTGACCTCCATTCCCGGGGTACCGCCTAATCTTAAAAATCCACCTGCTGGCTGCCGGTTTGCCGAACGCTGCAAATACGTTCGGCCAGAATGCACGGCAGCTTCTGTCCCTCTTCATGAGGTGGGTGGCGGCCGCGCTTACCGCTGCATCCTATCGGAAAAAGAACTGAGGGAAGCTTATGCGAGGGAGGCTCGTAAAAATGACCGATGAAAAAGAATTATGCCTGAGCGGATCGGGGCTTACCAAGGTATTTGGGTTTGGCCGCCAGAAAACTGTGGCCGTTGATCGTGTGGATTTCGATTTCTACGAGAGCGAAATCGTCTCGATCGTAGGCGAATCGGGCAGCGGAAAGACCACTTTGGCGAAGATGCTTTTGGGATTGATCAGCTCCACTGAAGGTGAGATTTACTTCGAGGGGAAGAAGCGGGATATCAGCACTCACAGGAAGAAACAGGCATATTGGAAGAACATTCAGGCGATCTTTCAGGATCCGTTCTCTTCATACAATATATTTAACAAGATCGATTCCGTACTTTTGGATTGTATTAACATGCGCGGCGGTCGCAGACTTCCGCGTGCGAAAAAAGTGGAGTTGATGGCAGAGGCATGCAGCTTTGTCAACTTGAAGTTCGATGAATTGACCAACAAGTATCCTTTTGAGCTTTCTGGCGGACAGATGCAACGCTTAATGATTGCCCGTATCTTCCTGCTGAAGCCGAAGATCCTGCTGGCTGATGAACCAACCTCGATGATCGATGCCTGTTCACGCGCGACCATCCTGAGTATGCTGCTGAAACTGGTGTTTGAAACCGGGATGACGCTTATTTTCATCACCCATGATATTGGCCTCGCGTATTATGTTTCTGACAAGCATATATATTATGGAACATGGAAAATTTGTGGAAAGCGGATCTCCCGATGAGGTGATTCTGCATCCGAAAGAGGCTTACACCCAACGCTTGATCAATGATGTTCCAAAGATCCATTCAGAATGGGATCTCACAACTGTGTAATGCAATCATCTTGAGCTTGGATAGGCAAAATAACTTAACTCTTTGTCTCTATTAAACATGATTCACATTGGAACATACTGCGCACTAGGTTAGCGCGCATTTTGCAGCCAACACTATCGGGATGCAAAGAGTGACTGCCAAGCTGGGCGCGGAATTATCCCAATCCTGGAAGGAATGCTTGCCCGTCAGGTTTCACTGGAGATTATCCCCTTCTGTCTGGTGCTGGTATTCCTGGGGTTGTTTGAGTTGTATCGATTTTCCATACTAATACCAATTGCTTGCCGTAAAACCATGAATTACTGTGATTTCAGGGCGGCACAGACAAATTGATTTATGGTGTATAAGATGGCAATTGGTATAACAAGGAAGATTCAACAGGAAAATGAGTATGTCGACTAATAGCCAAACAAACCAGTTGCTTGGGTATCCGGCTGATGCGCGTTTATTGATCATCAACGCCGATGATTTTGGGATGTGCAATTCAGTGAACGAGGCCATTATAGGTGCGTTGACGGAAGATGTGGTCCGTTCCACGAGCCTGATGGCTGTCTGTCCGTGGGCGTTGCAGGCCATAAACTTCCTTAAATATCACCCCGATATCCCAATTGGCGTTCACCTAACCGCCATCTCTGATTCAGCTCAATAACCATTGGCGACCGCTGACCGCTGCCGAAAAGGTGCCCTCCCTGCTCGACGAGGCAGGCTATTTCTACGACTTTGAGCACATGCCAGAATTTATGGCTCGAGTCAGACTCGATCAACTGGAGATGGAATTCAGGGCGCAAATTGAGGCCGTGCTAGCTGCGGGGCTTGAGCCTGCGCACCTGGATTGGCATTCTCTGCGTATTCGCGATCGAGCGGACATTTTTGATGTGTTGTTCAGGCTGGCAAGAGAGTATGGGCTGGCGCTCCGGGTTGCCAGCCAGTCCTCGATCGAAAAGCTGCAAAGCCTGGGTCTCCCCACCCACGATCACGACGTTTTGGACAGCTACCTCCTTGACCCGGCCAATAAAGCTGCCCGCTATGCCGAGCTGTTGCGCAAGCTGCCCGCCGGTTTGAGCGAGTGGGCAGTGCATCCTGGCCTCGACAGTGCCGAACTGCTGGCGATAGAGCCTGGCGGAACTCGTATCAGGCAGGCAGATTTTGATTTTTTGACATCCCAACAGGCGAAGGATATCGTCAAAGAAGAGGGAATCATTCTTTTAGATTATCGAGCCTTACAGGAAGTTTGGAAAAAAACATGAGTTCACAGGAAAACATATTATGAAAATTCAATCTTTGACAGGCGCTTGGCAATTTCGCCGGGCAGGCACGGAAGAGTGGTTGCTAGCCAGCGTCCCCGGCGGTGTGCATACCGATTTGCTGGCCCTGGACCGCATCCCCGACCCGTTTGCGGGCGACAACGAAAAGCGCGTCCAGTGGGTGGCCGAGGCAGATTGGGAATATCGCTATCAGTTTGACGCCGCGCCCAAACTTTTAAGCCAGCCGCACATCTGGCTGGTCTGCGATGGGCTGGATACGCTGGCAACTGTCAGCCTAAATGGCAGCGAGTTGGGTCGCGCCGAAAACATGTTCCGGCAGTATCGCTGGGATGTGAAGCCGCTACTCAAATCAGGCGGAAATGACCTGCACATCGCATTTGACTCGCCCGTACGCTTTACCGCCGCGCAACAGGCCATCCGCCCTATGGCGGGTGTTTCGCAGGCCATCCCGGGCGGGCCGCATTTGCGCAAAGCGCCCTGCCAGTTTGGCTGGGATTGGGGCCCGCAGTTGCCACCCATTGGTATTTGGAAGGATATTCGGTTAGAAGGCTATGAGGGCGCTCGCATCACGGATGTCCATCTCAGCCAGAAACATAATGATGGTCAGGTAATGGTTGAGGCGCAAGTGACCGTTGAAAGCTGGGATGATGCGCCTCGCTCGGCAATCATGCGTCTTGTCGCGCCGGATGGACAGGTGTTTGAAACCAGCGGGGCAGTCAGCCCGGATAACGGGAGCAGGCTTCAGGTCCAGATTATCGATCCGCAATTGTGGTGGCCGAATGGTTATGGCGCGCAGCCGCTTTATCAGGCCAGCGTCGAACTGCACCAAGCAGACGTCCTGTTGGAAAGGCGCGAATACCAACTGGGACTGCGCACCCTCGAACTGCGCCAGGAGCCGGATGAGTGGGGACGGTCCTTCACCTTTGTCGTCAACGGTGTCCCGATCTTTGCCAAAGGCTCGAACTGGATCCCGGCCAATTCTTTCCCGACCCGCATTTCGGATGCCTATTTGGAAGGGTTGATCCGTGCTGCGGCGGATACGCACCAGAACATGCTGCGTGTGTGGGGTGGCGGCTTCTTCGAGGAAGAGCGTTTTTACGACCTGTGCGACCGTTACGGCATTTTGATCTGGCAGGATTTCATCTTTTCGTGCAGCATTTACCCGTTGGACGACCCCGATTTTCTGGAAAATGTTCGTGTGGAAGTGGTCGAGAATATCCGCCGCCTGCGCCATCGTGCCAGCCTGGCATTGTGGTGTGGCAACAATGAGATGGAATGGGGCTGGGAGAGTTGGGGATGGGCCAAGCACCCCATGGAAGATCAGCTTCCGGCTTTGGTTGAACAATTTCCGGCACTGGGGTCCTTGTTGGATTCGATCGGCAAACGCAACTTGCTGGATGATTGGGAAGTCCTGCAGAAAACTTATAAGGAATTCTTCCACAACACGCTGCCAAACTGGGTGGCGGAGTACGACCCCGAAACTCCCTACTGGCCGAGTTCCCCGTCGTCGGACACACCCTTCTTCGATGTAAATGGCCAAAGGCAGGGTGACGCGCATTACTGGGATGTCTGGCACGGGCGCAAGCCGTTCACCGCTTACCGAGACCAATACCCTCGTTTTATGAGCGAGTTCGGCTTCCAGGCGCTGCCACCGCTGGTGACCATCGCCACTTACGCTGAGGAAGCCGACTGGAACATGACCTCCTACATCATGGAGCGACACCAGAAAAACGATAGCGGCAACTCCCTGATGGTCGGGCAAATGCTGGACACCTTCCGCCTGCCCAAGGATTTCGAAGCGCTGGTGTACCTGAGCATGGTGCTCCAGGCCGAAGGCATCCGTTACGGCGTGGAGCATTGGCGGCGCCATCCTGACCGCGTCGCCGGGACCCTGTACTGGCAGCTCAACGATTGCTGGCCGGTGGCATCCTGGTCGAGCCTGGACTATTTTGGCCGCTGGAAAGCTCTGCACTATGCATCCCGCCGCTTCTACGCCCCATTGATGCTTTCCATTGAGGACAAGCCACCCCAACAGGATGTTTACGTCACCAATGACACGCTCGAACCCTGGGAAGGGACTCTGCGCTGGTCGTTGGAGACGCTGGCTGGCAAGATTTTGATCTTCGGGACAGGAACCGGTTCAGGCCGCGCCTCAGGCTGCTACCCCGATCTGCAAGCTGGACTTTTCCGACAGCGTTTCCGATGACAACATCCGCGAGTTGGTGTTCATTGCCGAACTCTATCAGGGCGAGCAAATCATCTCACGGCAGACAGCATTCTTTGCCCCGACCAAGCATCTTTCGCTGGCTGATCCGAAAATCTCGGTACAACTGCGCATTGAGCAAGAACAGCTTCACATCGAACTGACATCCCGTTCGCTGGCGCGTCTGGTGGAATGTACGCTGGAAGGTGCGGACGTCGTTTTCAGTGACAACTATTTTGACCTGCCTGCCGGTCGTACCGTTCGCATTTCTGCGTCGCTGCCCGCCGGTTGGACGCTTTCACAGGCGCAGGCGGCGCTCAAAGTTCGTTCCGTCTACAATTCGTATGCGCATGGCGCAGCGAAATAATTTTTAGCAAAACTACTCAAGGAGCACACTATGTCTGATGACATTCAAGCCATCATTTCTAAAATGACTCTGGAAGAAAAAGCCGCCCTGTGTACCGGCGCCAGCGCGTGGACGACCACACCTATCGAGCATCTGGGTGTGCCTGAAATGACCGTTTCGGACGGGCCGCATGGCGTCCGCCGCGTGCCAGATGTCCATGAGATGACAAGCGAAAGTTTGCCCGCCACCTGTTTCCCCACCGCCTCCTGCACTGCCTCCACCTGGAATGTGGATCTGATCCGTAAAATGGGCGAGGCAATCGCTGAAGAATGCATCGCCCTGAATGTGGATGTGGTGCTCGGCCCCGGCGCGAACATGAAACGTTCCCCGCTGGGTGGCCGCAACTTTGAGTATTTCTCCGAAGATCCCTACCTGGCCGGGGAGATGGCTGCAAACTTCATTAATGGCGTGCAAAGCAAAGGGGTGGGCACTTCTCTTAAGCATTTCGCTGCTAACAACCAGGAATTCCAGCGCTTCAGCATCAGTTCTGAAGTAGATGAGCGCACACTGCGCGAAATCTACCTGCCCGCCTTTGAAAAAGCCGTCAAACAGGCCAAACCCTGGACGGTGATGTGTTCATACAACAAGCTGAATGGCACCTTTGCCTCCCAGCATCATTACCTGCTGACCGAGATTCTCAAAGACGAATGGGGCTTCGAAGGCCTGGTCGTTTCTGACTGGGGTGCAGTGCGTGACCGGATTGCCGCGCTGAAAGGTGGGCTGGATTGGGAAATGCCCGGCCCGCAGGAACGCCGTGTCAAGGCGGTTGTCGAGGCTGTCCGCTCCGGCGAACTGGACGAGGCGATTCTCGACGAGTCGGTGCGCCGCATCCTGCGCATCGTCTTCAAGGCCAAAGAAACACCCAAAGGCGGCGACTTCGATGTAGACGCACATCACGAACTGGCGCACCAAATTGCTACCGAAGGTATGGTGCTGCTTAAGAATAACGGCCTGCTGCCGCTCAAAGGCCAGCAACATATTGCTGTGATTGGCCGCTCGGCAGAAAACGCCCACTTCCAGGGCGGCGGTAGTTCGCACATCAACCCGACCAAAGTAGCCGTTCCGTTCAAGGAGTTACAGGCTCAGGCCGGGGATGCCGAACTAACCTACGCCGAAGGCTATCCCGCCGATGATTCCTTCCGCCAGGACATGATTGACCAGGCCGTGACTCTCGCCCAATCTGCGGATGTGGCCGTGCTGTATATCGCGCTGCCGACCTATAAGGAATCCGAAGGCTACGACCGGGTGGATCTCGACCTGACTGACCAGCAAATCGCGCTCATCAAGGCCGTTGCAAAGGTCCAGCCCAAGACCGTTGTGGTGCTCAACAACGGTGCACCGGTTGCCATGAGCGCCTGGATCGATGATGTGGCCGCTGTGCTCGAAGGTTGGATGATGGGACAGGCAGGTGGCGTGGCCATTGCCGATGTACTCTTTGGTAAAGTCAACCCGTGCGGTAAGCTGGCCGAAACCTTCCCGCTCAAACTTGCGGATACCCCCGCACAGCTCAATTGGCCGGGCGAGGCGGGCGCAGTGCATTATGGCGAAGGCCTGTTCATCGGCTATCGCTACTACGATGCCAAGCAAATGCCTGTCCTGTTTCCCTTCGGCTACGGGTTGAGCTACACCACCTTTGCGTATAGCAATGCAAAAGTCTCTGCTACAAATTTCAAGGATGTGAATGGCGTAACGGTCACGGTGGATGTCACCAACACGGGCGCTGTTGCAGGCAAAGAAATTGTTCAGGTGTACGTCCACGACCAGAAGTCTGGGTTGGTGCGGCCCGAAAAGGAGTTGAAAGGCTTCGCCAAAGTGGAACTCCAACCGGGTGAGACTAAATCCGTCTCCATCCAACTCGATTTCCGCGCCTTTGCCTTCTATCATCCCGAATACAAACAGTGGATTACCGAGGATGGGGACTTCGATATCCTGTTCGCTGCTTCCGCTGCAGACATTCGCCAGTCTCTGACGGTCACGCTTCAATCGACCCTGAGCCTGCCCTGCATTCTCGACAAGGAATCTACCATCCGTGAGTGGATGACCGACCCGCGTGGCGAGGCCGTTCTCGGCCCCGTATATGCCAAGATGGAAGAAGAGAGCCGCAAGATGTTTGGCGGGGATGGTGACGAAAGCAACATCGGCATGAACTTCCTGGATTCGCTGGGCGATATGCCGTTGGTGAGCGTGCTGATGTGGCAACAAGGTGCGCTGCCCATGCATCCCGAAGATTTCGTGGACGGGCTGTTGCAACAGGTTCACAGCACGAATTAATTTTTTCAGGTTTGCGGTGCGCAATCCGCGCCAGATAAACTCCATAAGCCTCGATGCCGATCAGAGCCTTGCACTTCCTTAGCGCATCGTCAGTGCACGGATTTGGGTAAGGAGAATATCCATGAATACAACGCACAGCGAGAGTTTTGAGGCTGTCAATGAAATTACTCGGCAGCAATCCGGTCTGATCAAGACCGAAAATGGACTTACATTTCGCGATCTCAACAAAAACGGCAAGATGGATGTTTATGAAGACCCCCGTCAGCCCATCGAGATGCGCGTCAAGGATCTTTTGGGGCAGATGACGCTGGAAGAAAAAGCCGGGATGTTGTTCATCAACGGCTCTGTCGTCAATGAAGACGGCTCCATCGAAGAAAAACCCGGTGCCCCCGGGTTTGGAGGGGTTGCTGCAAAGCAAATCACCGACCAGAAAATAAATCATTTCAACCTGTGGCAAATCCCGGGGGCGCAGGTTGTAGCAGCCTGGCACAATAACTTGCAACGTTTTACCGAAGGGACCCGGCTTGGCATCCCGGTCACAATTGCATCCGATCCGCGCAACCACTTCACCCGCAACATCTTTTCGATGGCCGCCAACGAATTTTCGCAGTGGTGCGAGACCCTGGGGTTTGCCGCGCTGGATGATGCTGACCTGGTGCAGCAGTTTGCCGATATCGCCCGGCGGGAATATCTTGCCGTTGGGATTCGCGTCGCGCTCCACCCGCAAATCGACCTTGCCACCGAACCGCGCTGGCCGCGCATCAGCGGGACTTTCGGCGAAGACGCCCACCTGACGGCGCGTTTGGTGAAGGCTTACATCGCAGGCTTTCAAGGCGCAGCTCTCGGCGCACACAGCGTAGCCTGCATGACCAAGCATTTCCCCGGTGGTGGGCCGCAAAACGAAGGGCTGGACCCGCATTTCGAATTCCAGAAGGGACAAATTTATCCGGGCCAGAACTTCGACTACCACCTGATTCCTTTCGAGGCCGCCTTTGAAGCTGGGACCGCCGCCATCATGCCTTATTACGGCGTTCCTATGGATCAAACTGACGAAAATGTCGCCATGTCGTTCAATAAGGCAATCATCACTGGTCTGTTGCGTGAAAAATATCATTTCGACGGTGTGGTCTGCTCCGACTGGGGTTTGATCACAGATGTTCACATGATGGATACCATCTGGCCCGCGCGGGCCTGGGGCGTCGAGCATCTGAGCGGGCCCGAACGGGTGCTTAAGGCGCTCGAGGCAGGCGTCGATCAGTTCGGCGGCGAAAGCTGCCCCGAACACGTGGTTGAACTGGTGAAAACGGGGCATCTCACCGAAGAACGTATCGACCAGTCCGTTCGCCGCTTGCTGCGCTTGAAATTCCAGTTGGGGCTGTTCGATAACCCGTTTGTGGATGAAAGCCAGGTTCCGCAAGTGTTGGGGAATTCCGCTTCAGTGGCAGCGGGCTTGGCCTCGCAACAACGTGCCATGACCCTGCTCAAAAATGAGCAGCGGATCCTCCCGTTGCAAGGCCAGCCAAAAATCTTCGTTAAAAACATCGACCCGGATGTTGCTGCCCGTTATGCCGAGGTGGTCGCCACCCCCGAGCAGGCCGATTTTGCTGTTCTGCGGCTGGATACCCCCTGGGTGCCGGTCGAGACGAGCAATCCATTTGCCCGTGATTTCCATCATGGCGACCTGGATTTCAAGGGCGAAGCCAAAGCCGAAATCCTTGCCATCTGCAAGAGTGTACCCGCTATCGTGGTGCTCTACCTGGACCGCCCGGCGGTTATCCCCGAAATCAGTGCAGCGGCCAGGGCTCTGTTGGGCGAGTATGGCGCCGAAGACGCGGCTGTGCTGAATGTCGTCTTTGGGGTGGCCAGCCCGGAAGGCAAACTGCCTTTCGAGCTTCCCAGCTCGATGGAAGCGGTGCGTAACCAAAAAGCGGATGTCCCTTACAACTCAGAGAATCCGCTCTATCCATTTGGCTTTGGGATGTCGTACTGATTTTTTGAGCCTTCAACAGGAGCCATTATGCGCTACGGTTATTTTGACGATGAACACCGCGAGTATGTGATTACGCAGCCTGACACTCCCTTGCCTTGGATCAATTACCTGGGCAGTCGAAAACTACTTTGGATTGATTTCCAACACTGCCGGTGGATACTCTTTCTATAAAGATGCCCGCTTGCGACGCCTGACTCGTTATCGCTACAACAATGCGCCACTGGATTCGAGTGGACGTTACATCTATCTGCGGGATGACGATCCGCATCATTCCGGACCTTCATTCTGGTCGCCGTCATGGCAGCCAACTCGCACCCCCTTGGATGAGTACGAGTGCCGCCATGGCATGGGCTATACCATCATCCGCTCCAAACTTAACGGGATAGAAGCCTCTACCCGCTACTTTGTTCCGTTGGGAGAATCGCTCGAAATCTGGGAATTGACCCTCACCAACCACCGTGAAGAAACTGCGCAATTATCTGTTTATTCCGCTATTGAATTCAACCTGTGGGATGCAATGGACGATGCCACCAACTTCCAGCGCAATTATTCCATCGGCGAAGTTGAAGTTTTTCCCCTCCCCCTACTTGGGAGAAGCGCCGCCCTGAGCTTGTCGAAGGGGGCCGGGGGTGAGGGTCCAAGTCATTTATCACAAAACCGAATATCGCGAACGCCGCGATCACTTTGCATATTTTGCCTGTTCCGAACCGCTGGCCGGATTTGACACCCAGCGCGAAGCCTTCCTGGGAGCATACCGGGGCTGGGATTCGCCCGCGGCAGTGGAAGCAGGCCAGATGTCCAATTCGGTGGCGCATGGCTGGCAGCCCATCGGCGCGCAGCAGGTCAAAGTCCAGTTGAGGCCGGGTGAACAGAAAAAAGTCATCTTCATCCTGGGCTATCACGAAAACCCCAAAGATGAGAAATTCGATCCGCCCGATTCACAGACCATCAACAAACGTTATGTGGAGCCGGTCATCGCGCGCTACTTGAACGCGGATGCAGTAGAAGAAGCTTTTCAGACGCTGCGATCACATTGGGACGCTCTGCTGGACAAGTTCACCGTACCACACCGGACGAGCACACAAACCGCATGGTCAATATCTGGAATGCCTACCAGACCATGATCACGTTCAACATGAGCCGTTCGGCCTCGTACTTCGAGAGCGGCATCGGGCGCGGGATGGGATTCCGCGACTCAAATCAGGATTTACTCGGATTTGTACATATGTTGCCCGACCGGGCACGTGAGCGCATTTTGGATTTGGCTGCCACGCAACTGCCGGATGGCGGCGCCTATCACCAGTATCAGCCGCTGACCAAGCGCGGCAACAACGATGTGGGGGGGAACTTCAACGATGACCCGCTCTGGCTGGTGCTGGCTGTATCAGCCTATCTCAAAGAGACCGGCGATTTCGGTATTCTGGATGAACCCGTGCCTTACGATAACCAGCCTGGCAGTGAAGAACCGTTGATCGGGCATCTGCAGCGCTCGATCCAGTACACACTCGACCGGCTCGGCCCGCATGGCCTGCCGCTCATCGGCCGTGCTGATTGGAACGACTGTCTTGAACTTGAATGCTTTCTCCGATTCGCCGGGGCAATCCTTCCAGACTACCACCAATAAAGAAGGCAAAGTAGCGGAGAGCGTTTTCATTGCCGGATTGTTTGTGCTGGCAGCGAAGGAAATGGCAGGATATAGTAAGAAAGATGAAAGGAGAAAAGGGAAATTCTTTTGTCTTTCCTCATTCATCGGAAGACTACAAGCGTTATGCGGCTGAGAAATGGAAGATGCCATCTGGCAACACGGCTGGGACGGTGACTGGTTCCGCCGTGCGTATGATGATTTTGGGCATGTGCTTGGCTCAAAGGAAAACGAAGAAGGGCGCATCTTCATCGAGCCGCAGGGCATGTGTGTGATGGCGGGCCTGGGTCTGGAGGATGGCCGCGCACAAAAAGCGTTGGATGCAGTAGCTGAACATCTTGCTACGCCACATGGCATTGTCTTGCAGCAACCCGCTTTCTCGAAATATTACCTGCATCTGGGCGAAATTTCATCTTATCCGCCGGGATATAAGGAAAATGCGGGCATCTTCTGCCACACCAATCCGTGGATCATGATTTCAGAAGCAATGCTTGGTCACGGTGACAAAGCTTATGATTACTACCTGCGTATCAACCCCTCGGCGCGGGAGGAGATCAGTGATTTGCACAAGTGTGAGCCTTACGTCTATGCCCAGATGATTGCGGGCAAAGATGCGCCCACGCATGGCGAGGCCAAAAACTCCTGGCTGACGGGTACCGCTGCCTGGAATTACGTGGCTATCACGCAGTGGATGCTGGGCATCCGCCCAACGTTTGATGGGCTGGAAGTTGCGCCGGTCATCCCGTCGGGATGGAGCGGTTTTGAAGCGGCACGCAGCTACCGGGGAGTCCGATACGAGATTCGGGTGAAACGCATAGGCCCGGGCAACGGAGTCCGGTTGGAAGTGGATGGGATGCCTGTTAATGGAACTGTCATTCCATTACCCGAAAATGGGAAACAAACCGTGAAAGTAAATGTCTATTTGAGTTGAGGAATAACTGTGATTGAGAAGAGAATTTTTCCGAAAAATTTTGTGTGGGGCGCGGCAACGGCTTCTTATCAAATCGAGGGCGCGTGGAATGAGGATGGCAAGGGCGAGAGCATCTGGGACCGTTTCAGTCACACGCCGGGCAAGGTGCGGAATGGCGACACGGGCGATGTGGCCTGTGACCATTACCACCGCTGGCGAGAAGATGTGGCTTTGATGCAAAAACTGGGCTTGAAGGCCTATCGTTTTTCGATTGCCTGGCCGCGCATTTTGCCCGCCGGACGCGGAGATGTCAATCAGGCCGGGATCGATTTTTACAGCGAACTGGTTGACGCGTTGCTCGAGGCCGGTATCGAACCCTGGGTGACGCTCTATCACTGGGACCTGCCGCAAGCCCTGCAAGACGAGGGCGGCTGGCCTGCACGCGCGACCGCCGAAGCCTTTGTGGAATATGCGGATGTGGTCAGCCGTGCGTTGGGGGACCGCGTCAAGAACTGGATCACGTTTAACGAGCCCTGGGTCAGCGCCTTCGTTGGCTACAGAGATGGCCGCCACGCCCCGGGACTCACGGATCAGGACGCCGCCGTAGCTGCTTCTCACCATCTGCTGCTCGCGCACGGACAGTCTGTGCCCGTTATCCGCGCCAACAGCCCGGGCGCTAACGTGGGCATCACCCTGAACCTGACGCCGCAAGAACCCGCCTCCCCCAGCATCGCCGACCGCAAGCTTGCTACCTGGACAGATGGTTACATCAACCGCTTCTTCCTCGATCCGCTGGTTGGACGCGGCTACCCACAGGATATCGTGGACAGCTTTGGAACCGACATGAATTTTATCCAACCTGGCGACATGGATATGATTGCTGTCCCCATCGATTTTCTTGGCATTAACTATTACACACGCAATATTGACCGCGACGAAAGCGTGGAAAATAACCTGCCTGTAGTCGTGCAACGCGGCGACGAGATCACCGAGATGGACTGGGAAGTCTATCCAAAAGGCCTCTACAACATTTTAGGACGCCTGCACTTTGATTACGCTTTCCCTGCCATCTACATTACCGAGAACGGGGCCGCTTTCCCTGATGAAGTTTCTGCTGACGGGCAGGTAGATGACCCGCAGCGCTTATCGTACATCCAACGTCACCTGGAAATGGTGCATAACGCCATTCAGATTGGGGTGCCGGTCAAAGGCTATTTTGTCTGGTCGCTGATGGACAACTTTGAGTGGGCGTTCGGCTATTCCAAACCTTTCGGCATTATTTATATAGACTTCGAAACCGGGCAGCGCATCCCCAAGTCTAGCGCAGGGTGGTATTCGCAAGTCATCAAAGACAACGGAGTGAGCAGTTTGTGAGCGCAACAACAGCAGAAAAAGCGCTGTATTTGGATACATCCCGCCCATTCACGGAACGCGTCAAAGATCTGGTCGCACGCCTGACTCTGGAAGAGAAAGTAAGCCTGATGATTCACCCGGCGCAAGGCATACCGCGACTGAATATCCCCGGCTACAACTATTGGAGCGAAGCCCTGCATGGCGTCGCCCGCAATGGACGCGCAACTGTCTTCCCGCAGGCTATCGGTATGGCTGCCACCTGGGACAAGGAACTCATCCGTGAAATTGCTACTGCTATCAGCGATGAAGCCCGCGCCAAGTATCATGAAGCCCTACGCCGTAACGGTTATACCGATCAATACCAGGGACTGACCTTCTGGTCGCCTAACGTCAACATTTTCCGCGATCCGCGCTGGGGCCGTGGGCAGGAAACCTGGGGCGAGGACCCGTTCCTGACCGGTGAATTGGCAGCCGAATATGTAAGAGGCATGCAGGGCGACCATCCCAAATATCTCAAGACCGCGGCCTGCGCCAAGCATTATGCCGTTCATTCCGGCCCGGAGAAGGATCGTCACACCTTCAACGCTATCGTCACCAAACGTGAACTCTACGACACCTATCTGCCAGCCTTCAAGAAACTGGTTGTGGATGCCAGAGTGGAATCGGTCATGGGCGCATATAATCGTGTCCTTGATGAACCTGCCTGTGCCAGCAAGCTCTTGCTGGACGAAATTCTTCGCGGGGAGTGGAATTTTGAAGGACACGTTGTCTCAGACTGTGGTGCATTAGCAGACTTTCACCAACATCATCACATCACCGAAGATGCAGCTGAATTCGGCAGCGTTGGCCTTGCAACACGGCTGCGACCTGGGCTGTGAACAAGGCTGCGATGTGTTCCCTGAAATCCCCGAAGCCATCAACCGTGGCTTGATTTCCGAAACCGAAGTAGAGCGTTCCCTCGAGCGCACGCTCGGCACACGATTTAAGCTGGGGATGTTCGACCCACCTGAAGAAGTGCCCTTTACTTCGATTTCAACCGATGTGATTGCCTGTCAGAAACATCGTGAGTTGGCTTATCGCGCTGCCACCGAATTGGTTGTACTGCTCAAAAACAAAAACAATATTCTGCCGATCAAGCCTACCACCCGCAAGATTTTCGTTACCGGTCCCACCGCCACCAGTCTGGAAGTGCTGATGGGCAACTACTACGGCTTCAACAACCAGATGACCACCCTGCTCGAAGGTCTTACCGGACGTGTTCCCGAAGGCATTGGCTTGGAATACACTGCCGGGGCAACGCTAAAACACCCCAGGGCGATCAAGGAAACCTGGGCGCCCATGATGGCGGAAATGGCTGAGATCACGATTGCCTGCGTGGGGCTTTCCTCCTTCCTGGAGGGCGAAGAAGGTGAATCCCTGCTCTCGTCCCTTAATGGCGACCGTGACAGCATTACCCTCCCTGCCAGCCAGGTGGACTACATCAGAGAACTCGCCAGTCACGGTGTCAAGATCGTGCTGGTTGTTACTGGCGGCAGCCCCATCGCGCTGGGTGAGATCGAAGACCTGGTTGAGGCCATCCTCTTCGTCTGGTATCCCGGCATGGAGGGCGGTAAAGCCGTAGCGGACGTACTCTTCGGGGATGTCTCCCCGGCGGGCAAGCTGCCGCTGACCTTCCCCAAATCCATCGACCAACTCCCGCCCTTCGACGATTACAGCATGGACGGCCGTACCTACCGCTATATGACCGAAGAACCGCTGTATCCCTTCGGCTTTGGACTGAGTTACAGCACCTTTGAATATTTAGACTTGAAATTGGATAGGACTGAGATTGCAGTCGGGGATGATCTAGGCGTGAGCGTCACCGTGCGAAACAGCGGCGATCGGACCGCGCCCGAAGTTGTCCAGTTCTACCTGAGCGACCTCGAAGCCTTGACCGTAGTCCCGTTAAGCCACCTGGTCGGCTTTGAGCGTGTGGCACTCGAACCCGGCGAAAGCCGGGCGTTGAAGTTTACCCTGACCCCCGAGATGATGTCCTTCTTCAACGAAGACGGCAAACTGACGCTTGAACCCGGTGAATTCCGCCTGGAAGTGGGTGGCTGTTCACCCGGGGTGCGTGGCCAGGAATTGGGTGCCCCCGCGCCCGTAACGGCGATTTTCACAGTGAAATAAGGGAGAACAAAATCATGACTTTTACACGAACACTTGGCCGCTCTGGCATCGAAGTCAGTGCCCTGGGAATGGGATGCTGGGCCATTGGCGGTCCATTTTTTGAGAAAGGCACTCCGCTCGGCTGGGGCGAAGTAGACGATGAAGAATCGCTGCGTGCCATCCAGCGCGCCCTGGATTTGGGCGTCAACTTTTTCGATACGGCCAACGTCTACGGCGCGGGTCACAGCGAGCGCGTGTTAGCGAAAGCCTTTGCAGGCAAACGCCAGCACGTGGTCATTGCCACCAAGTTCAATGCGCTTTTTGACGAAGAAACTCGCGAAGTGACTGGTTCCAGTTGCGAACCTGCCGACATTCGCCAGGCCTGCGAAGACTCCCTGCGCCGCCTGAACACGGATTACATCGATCTGTACCAGTTCCACGACAACGGCTACCCGGCCGACAAGGCTGTACCTGTCCGCGAAACACTGGAAGAACTGATCAAAGAAGGCAAAATTCGCGCCTATGGCTGGAGCACCGATTTTCCCGACCGCGCCGAGGTTTTTGCGCAGGGCGACCACTGTGCCACGATCCAATTGCAACTCAACGTGTTGGACGATAATCCCGCTGTGATTGACGTCTGTGAGAAATACAATCTGGCCGCCATCAACCGCGGTCCGCTGGCGATGGGACTGTTGACCGGAAAATACACCGCCAGCACAAAACCATCAACGGACGATGTGCGCGGTGAGAAGAGCCCTGAATGGATGAAATACTTCAAAGACGGAAAACCTAGCCCGGAATGGCTAAAAAAGATGGAATCCGTGCGCGAAATTCTTACCAGTGGTGGACGTACGTTGCCGCAGGGTGCGCTTGCCTGGCTGTGGGCGCGCAGCGAACAAACTGTCCCGATACCTGGCTTCCGCACGGTGAAGCAGGTCGAAGAGAACTGTGGCGCATTGGGTTTCGGCCCGTTGCTAAAAGACCAGATGAAGGAAATCGAAGCACTTCTGGGAAGGATATAAATTTGCTGTTTTTCTCTCATTCCTCCCTAGGCCCTCAGCCCTATCATGGGGGTGGGGGCTGCCGGGGAACCTTATCAGAAGGAGTGTTTTATGTCTGACTACAGCCCCAAACCGGAACACAAATTTACCTTTGGACTATGGACCGTCGGCAATCGCGGCGCTGACCCGTTTGGCTCGGCCACTCGTCCGCACAAATCCCCTGCTGAACTGGTTTACCTGCTCGGCGAGGTCGGCGCGTATGGTGTCAATTTCCACGAGCGCACCTAACATTGGTCTACATCTCATTCTGAAAGATAAAGGCCGCCCAGTTCAACGCGGACAAGGAAATCCAGGCACTGCTGGCAGAAATTCATGCAGACGATGGCTCGATGAGCCAGTACTTCGGAGCATACAGTCCTGAAAAAGCCAAAGCGCTCAAGGCCCAACCTTTCGATCGCACGGCTATCAGCGCAATTGGACGCCAGTACGAGCGTCTCGACCAATTGACTATTGACCTATTGCTTGGCGTTCGCTAAAGCGGACAAAAGGGAGAGATGTTCCGTGGCATCTCTCCCTTTTATGAGGGCTCCTATGAATACCACCAAATTCCTTGATTTTGATTGCGTCTCCCTCGAGAATGCTGCGCTCAGCCTGTTGGTCACCCAATCGGTGGGGCCACGCATCATCTCCCTGCGCTTCAATGGCGGGGATAACCTGTTTGCTGAATTGCCCGATTTTGTGACCGAGCGGCCCGACGGGAAGCTATTCCATTTTTACGGCGGACACCGTCTATGGCATGCCCCTGAAAACATGCCCCGCACCTATGTCCCCGACGATGGACCTGTGGACGTGATCCCAGGCTTAAACGGCCTTTTGGCCACTACCCCGGTCGAAGTCGAGACCGGGATCGAGAAGTCCATCCAAATTTCGCTTGTAGAAGACAAACCGCAAGTTATCATCCATCATACGCTGACCAATCGTGGCTTGTGGTCCATAGAGTGCGCGCCCTGGGCGATCACTCAGGTAAGAACGGGCGGGGTGGCGATCCTGCCCCAGTCACAGGAGCAGACTGGATACTTGCCGAACCGCTCGCTGGCGCTCTGGCCATATAACGATATGTCCAGTCCGCATGTGTCTTGGGGCACCCGCTACATCCTGGTCCATGCTGAGATGGGTAGCCCCTTCAAGGTCGGCTTCCCCAACCCACGCGGCTGGCTGGCCTACTGGCTGGACGGCACGCTGTTCGTCAAGCGGGCAGCTTTCAATTCGCAGGCCGAATATTACGATTTCGGCAGTTCGAGTGAGTGCTACTGCAATAGCCAATTCATCGAGTTGGAAACTTTGGCGCCCATCAGCAAGCTGGCACCGGGCGAGTCAGTCACGCACACCGAAACCTGGGAACTGTACGCGGACGTTGAATTCCCCGAGGATGAAGACGCTGCGCAGCGCATTGTTGATGAATTGGGGTTGGAGTAATTCCTCAAACAGTGGAGTGCGTCGCACCATGCTAAATTGGATTTGTTCAGGCGAAGATAAACTCCGCTTAAGGGTTTTGTCTGGGAATAAGGTGCGACGCACTCTCATGGCACGAAGGAAGTGAATTATGGCTTATTTCATCGGCATCGATACCTCGACCACCGCCACAAAGGCCCTGCTGATGAACGAAAGCGGGCAAGTGCTGGGTGTGGCTTCAAATGAGTATCCCTACGAAACCCCGCAGCCGCTGTGGAGCGAGCAGGACCCGGCCCTGTGGTGGCACGCCACCGCTGAGAGCATCCGCCAGGTAATTGCCAAAACCGGCGTGGAGGCTGCGGCTGTGAAAGGCATTGGCCTGACGGGACAGATGCATGGCCTGGTTCTGTTGGATGAAAAAGGCGATGTGCTGCGCCCGGCGATCCTGTGGAACGACCAGCGTACTGGCCCGCAATGTGACGCCATCCGCCTCAAACTTGGACGAGAAAAACTGATCCAGATCACCGGCAACGACGCGCTGACGGGTTTACCGCTCCGAAAATCCTGTGGGTGCAGGAGCACGAACCTGAGCTCTGGAAGCGGGCGCGCCACATCCTGCTGCCAAAAGATTATGTGCGCTACAAACTGACCGGCGAATTTGCCAGCGACCGGGCTGGCGGTGCCGGCACGATTTTGTTCGATCTGGCCAAACGGGACTGGTCACCCGAAGTGTTGGCTGCGCTCGATATCCCGGCTGAATATCTGCCCAAAACCTATGAAGGGACGGATGTGACCGGCACACTGTCACCCGTGGTGGCGGATGAACTCGGCCTGCCCGCAGGGATTCCCGTCTTTGGCGGCGGCGGGGATCAGGCGGCCGCTGCGGTCGGGACGGGGGCGGTTCGTGCAGGCGTGGTCTCGCTCAGCCTGGGTACCTCGGGTGTGGTCTTTGCCACTACTGACGGGCCGTTCATCGAACCCGAAGGACGCCTACATGCATTCTGCCATTCTGTGCCCGGTAAGTGGCATCTGATGGGCGTCATGCTCTCGGCGGCGGGCAGCCTGCGCTGGCATCGGGACACGTTCGCACCCGGTACGGACTACGATACCTTGTTGAAGCCCGCTACCGATGTTCCCGCAGGCAGCGATGGCTTGTTCTTCCTGCCCTACCTGACCGGCGAACGCACCCCGCATCCCGACCCGCTGGCGCGCGGCGCCTTTGTCGGCTTGACCGTGCGGCACAGTTTCCCGCACCTGACACGCGCCGTGCTGGAAGGTGTTTCGTTTGGCTTGCGAGACAGCTTTGAGTTGATGAAAAGCGCCGGGCTGGAGAACATCTCCCAGGTGCGCGTGACTGGCGGTGGCGCGCGCAGTCCGTTGTGGCGGCAAATTTTAGCGGATGTGTTCGGGGCGGAGATCGTGACTGTCAATGCGGAAGAAGGCGCGGCCTACGGCGCGGCTCTTTTAGCGGCAACAGGCTCAGGCGCTTTCCGAAGCGTTGAATCCGCTTGCGATGCGACCATCCAAATCACGGGGACAACTCAACCGGGGAGAGATCAGGTTGTTTATGAAAAGCTTTATCCGTTGTATCGTGATTTGTATCCGGCATTAAAGCCCACTTTCCACGCAATTTTGTAATGTAAAAGCTGACACGCAACTGATCTGTCGCGTGTCAGCTTTTTTATCCGGTTCGATTTGGCTACAAGTTCACACTGTGCCCATCACGCAGGATTTCGAGCGTTCTCTCAACTTCCTCTTGTTTTTGCTTATCACTCCAGCCCAGAACGTCTGCCACTATACCAGCTAGCTCGTCAATTAACGGACGGTTGAGCTGACCAAGATAGGCCATCAGCGAACGCCGCAAGACCAGGTCGTCCAAGTGGACGACTTTTTCTTTTTCAGCCAGGAAGGCCACTTCGCGACAGGTCATGTCGGAGTAATGTTCAAGCGGTAAGTCGTCCCCGGCCTGATAGGCGCTAACTTCGCGGCAACGGGAACCATAACGCGCAAAGAGTTGCGGATCGCATTCAGTGGAATCTTTTGTGGCAGCGTAATCACGCCCGCCACCAATAGAGAGATGTTTGGTGTCCGCGGTGCGAGATATACCCAGAAATGCCAGCACCTTGTCTGTGGTCTGCTCCGAGAAGGCGCGGTAGCTGGTCCATTTTCCGCCTACCAGGGAGTAGACCGGGATGTCGCCCAGTTCGTCTTCCTTGATGCTATGGTCGCGGGTGATCTGCCCTGCCGTCTTGGCGTGACTGTATTCCAGCGGACGCACGCCTGAGAATTGGAAGACGATCTGGTCACGCTCGAGCTTGATATCCGGGAAGACCCGCCCGATCATTTCGAAGAAGTAGTCGATTTCATCAGCGGTGCAGCGTGCTTCGTCGGGGTTTTCGATGGGGATGTCGGAGGTGCCAACAATGACTTTGTCCAGCAGCGGGAAGATGAGCACGATACGTCCGTCTTTGTTCTCGAAGAAGAACTCATTTTCGCCGATGGCGGCATGCAGTTCGGGGTGGTCGAGCACCAGGTGTGAGCCTTTGGTCCCGCCGATATAACGGTCAGCAATCCCCAGGCCCGTATTGACGCGGTCGATCCAGGGTCCGGCGGCGTTGATGATCAATTGCGGCTGAATGTTGAAGGTTTCACCGGTCAATTCATCTTGCAAAGAGACTTTGTCCCCATTTACGCCGGAAAATGAAACGTAATTCAGTGCGCGCGCATGCGGTCCTTCGGCTTCGGCGTCCAGGAGCAGTTCGATGGCGTAGCGCTCGGGGCTGCGGATGGAACCGTCGTAGTAGGTGGCGGTGTAGCGTATATCGGGATGAAGTTGCGGGAAGCGTTTGTGCGAAGCTGCCTGGCCTTCGAAGCGATGCGGCGGGACGGTGCCCTGCGCGCGCGTGTAAGCATCGTAGAGCATCAGACCGATCTTGATGACGAAGGCGCCGCGCTCGGAAGGTTTGTCGAGCCAGCCCAGGAATTTGAGCGGCGCATTGAGCAACCCGGACCAGAATTTGAAGATGGGGATGGTGGTGGGCAGCGGGTGCACGATGTGCGGGGCGTTTTCGATCATGCGGTTGCGTTCCTGCACGGCTTCGTGCACGAGACGGAATTCGCCGTTCTCGAGATAACGGATACCGCCATGCGCCATGTGGGAGGAGGCGGCCGAAGCGCCGGAGCAGAAATCGGCGCGCTCGATCAGCAGCACGTCCACGCCATTGAGCGCCAGGTCGCGGAAGGTGCCTATGCCGTTGATGCCCCCGCCGATGATAAGGACGGCGGGGGATTTGGTTTCAAGTGCTTTTAGGATTTCGTTTCGGTTCATGGTATCAAATCTTTTCGTATAAATCATCCCAGGCGGGATTCAGGCCAATAATCAGATTAATTTTCTTCTGGCGTGAACCGCCTTTGATTTGTTTTTCCCTTGCGATGGCAAGGTTGACATTTTCAAACTGCTCATAATAGACCAGTTTTGTGACGTGATAACGGCTAGCAAATTTTGATCCTAATCCCTGTTTATGCTCCCAAACGCGACGTTTTAGATTGTTCGTGACACCTGTGTAAAGAACAGTATTGTATTTGTTGGTCATGATATAGACACAATATTCTTTACTCATGGAAACTCTCATGTGTCGTTGCGAGGCCGTCCGCCCCGCGCGGGCGTCGGCCCGAGACGGGGAGGCGTAGCCCGACGAAGCAATCCCCATCTTGGTACGGGAGATTGCTTCGGTCGCAACAAACGCTCCCTCGCAACGACACGATCACTCTACCCAATCGAACGTGCGCGTGACGGCTTTTTTCCAGCCTGTATACAGTTTCTGGCGTGTTTCGGATTCCATTTGTGGTTGCCATTCATGATCCTGGCCCCAGTTGGCGCGCAGTTCGTCGAAATCATTCCAGAAACCGACCGCTAGCCCGGCAGCATAAGCAGCACCCAGGGCGGTGGTCTCGGCCACTTTGGGGCGGATGACGGGCACGTCCAGGATGTCTGACTGGAACTGCATCAACAGGTCGTTGAAGACCATACCGCCGTCGACTTTCAGCGCGGTCAGACTCACGCCCGAATCTGCTTCCATTGCTTCGAGCACTTCCCGCGTCTGATAGGCGCTGGCTTCGAGCGCTGCGCGGGCGATATGTCCCTTATTGATGTAGCGAGTCATGCCGACAATGGCGCCGCGCGCGTCACTGCGCCAGTAAGGCGCGAACAGCCCGGAGAAGGCCGGTACAAAGTAAATCCCGCCGTTATCTTCGACGGTACGCGCTAGCATCTCGACATCCGCTGACTTCTCGATCAGACCGAGATTATCGCGTAACCATTGTACCAGCGCGCCGGTGATGGCAATCGAGCCTTCCAGGCAGTAGACAGCGGGTGATTTGCCGATTTTGTATCCCAGCGTGGTGAGCAGACCATTTTCAGAGGGGACGGGTTGCTCGCCCGTATTAAGCAGCATAAAGCAACCTGTACCGTAAGTGTTCTTGGCTTCACCCGCATCGTAGCAGGTTTGGCCGAAGAGTGCGGCCTGCTGGTCCCCCAGGTCGCCTGCGACCGGGATACCACCTAGAACGCCTTTGGCATTGCCGTACACTTCGGACGAAGATTTAATCTGTGGCAGCATAGCGCGCGGAATGCCGAGAATTTCCAGATTCTCGGCGTTCCAATCGAGGGTATGCAAATCCATCAGCAGGGTACGGGAGGCGTTGGTCACGTCGGTGACATGCTGGCCGGTCAGGTTCCAGATCAGCCAGGTATCCATGTTGCCGAAGAGCAGTTCGCCCTTTTCGGCACGTTCACGTGTGCCGGGGACGTTGTCCAGGATCCATTTGATCTTGGGACCGGAGAAATAGGTTGCCAGAGGCAGACCGGTGGTCGGTCTGAAGCGGTCCTGGCCTGTGCTGAGCGAAGTCGAAGTGCCGCCATTTTTTGCCAGTTCGTTGCAGATGGCATCCGTGCGCGTGTCCTGCCAGACGATGGCATTGTAGATTGGTCTCCCGCTGGCCTTCTCCCAAACGAGGGTCGTTTCACGCTGATTGGTGATTCCAATGGCGACAACGTCGGAGACGCTGGACCCCGCTTTTCCCAACGCGCCACGCATGACTTCCTGCGTATTCTCCCAGATTTCCAGTGCGTCATGTTCCACCCAGCCGGGTTTGGGATAGATTTGCTGGTGTTCTTTCTGGTCTACTGCGACGATGTTCCCGCCGTGATCGAACAGGATGCAGCGCGTGCTGGTGGTTCCCTGATCGATGGATGCAACGTATTTTGGCATAAAACCCTCCGAGTAATAAAATCTTAGTTCAGGATGCAGTTGTACTGCATCCGGCTCGCAGTACAATTGCTCGTGATCCAAAAAAGTAGTCTACAAAATTGATTTTATTCTTTCTAACGCTTTTTGGATGTTCTCAATCGAGTTAGCGTACGACAACCGCAGATAGCCCTCACCATATTCGCCAAAGGAATTCCCGGGTAATAGCGCTACGCCTGCTTTTTCCAGGATCAGGTTGGCCAGTTCTGTCGAACCCATGCCCGTGCCTGTGATGTTCGGAAAAACATAAAATGCACCCTGCGGTTTCTGGCAGACGATAGCCAGGAATGGCATTCAACCCATCCACGATCACATCTCGGCGACGCTGATACTCGGTCACCATGACTTCGACCATATCCTGCGGGCCGGTGATGGCTTCTAACCCGGCGAACTGCGTAAAGTGGGCGGTAGAGCCGATGGAGTGCGTCAGCAGCAAATCCACACGCTCGGCCAACTCCTTGGGCATGATGCCGAAGCCCAGACGCCAGCCGGTCATCGAGTAGGTCTTGGAGAAACCGTCCACGATGATGGTGCGCTCTTGCATGCCGGGCAACGATGCAATCGAAGGCGCCTCCAGCCCATCGTAGACGATGCGCGTATAAAGTTCGTCCGACATCACCCAGCAGTTGTAGCGTTCGGCCTGCGAAGCGATGTGCTCCAGGTCCGCGGGCGGGATGACGCCGCCGGTCGGGTTGGAAGGCGAGTTCAGGATGATCAGTCGGGTCTTCTCGTTGATCAATTGATCGAAGGCTTCTAAATCGAACGAGAAACTGTTCTCCTCTAGCAGTGGGACCGCTACCGGCACGCCGCCCGCCACCCTGATCATGGCTTCGTAGGTCGGGAAACCAGGGTTGGGATAGATGACCTCGTCGCCCGGCTCGACCAACGCCAGGGTCGGGAAGAACAGGTTGGGCTTGCCGCCGGGACTGACGACCACTTCTTCGGGCTGAACCTCGATCCCGCGGCGACGACCGGCGTCTTCGGCCAACGCTTCGCGCAGCGACGGCATGCCTGCTGGCGGTGTATAGCGAGTTTTTCCCGTCCGAATGGCGTCGATGCCTGCCTGGCTGACGTTCTCGAACGTGGCGTAGTCCGGCTGGCCGATCTCGAGGTGGATGATCTCTTGTCCGGCGGCTTCGAGTTGGTTGGCGCGCGCCAATACTTGATAGGCGCCTTCGGGCATCAGGTGATGAGTGCGCGTTGCAAACGGCATGGATAACTCCTGGAATGCAGGCTGTTTGATGACGAAATTTTCTTGTAAGTATAACCTTTCCCGCATGTCGAACGAATTACAAAAATTTGGATTATCTGTCCGAATTACGAGATGGGAGCTTGTGCCATTGTTTCGGGAATGGAAAGGTCGAGCAAATTCAAAATTGTGGGCGCAATCTGCAAGTGAGAGACTGTCTTTCCGGTATGTCCTAATCCCTCCTGATTTGGTTTGATCACATACAACGGAACTTCGCGTTGTTCGCGGGCCGGGCCGCCATGCGCGCCGTCCTTGTTGATGCCGTGATCGCCGGTGACGAGGATGTTATAGCCAAGTTCCATCCATTCAGCGATATAGGGCGCTAACCACTTGTCCTGCTTGATGGCCTGGTTGCGATATTGGGGCGAGTCGGAGCCGAACTCCTCTCCGTGATAGTCCATGCCCATGGGGTGGAGCAGGATGTAGTCGGGAGAGAAGCGGCGCACCAGCATCCCGGCAGTAGCAAACAGTTCCGGGTCGGGATAGTCATCTTCGGTGTAGAAACGTCCATGCTGGATGGGCAGGGTGTCATCGTCCACTTCCCGGTCGTTGATGCGGTCGTAGGGAGCGCGGTTGTAGAGTTCGGAGAACCAGTAATAAGCCGCGGCAGCAGTGACTTTGCCTGCGTCTTTCACGCTTCGAAAAATGTTTGGCTTTGTTGAGAGCCGCACGATGGAATTGGCAACAATGCCATGTTCGCTGGCTGGCAAGCCGGTGTGGATGGTTTCGTACATGGGGCGTGATATGCTTGGCAGTTCGCCGTTGATCTTGTAGAGACTGGCGAGATTGGATTCAACAAGATGGCCGAGATATCCCATGCCTTCTACGGCGGCGTCATAGCGCAGAGCATCGGAAAGGATGAGGATGACTTTAGTCATGCGGGATTTGATTTGTTAAAAAAGAACAGCCACAAAATTCACAGAGACCATGGGAAAAGCTCATGGACACCGTGAACTTTGTGGCTATAAGATGAACACACTCAATGGGTCAACACTAGCACCGCTTCGCGCGAACAGGTAATCTGGACCTTGTCACCGATCTTGGGAAGTTTAATGAATGGATTGTTGAAGATATCCATATAGAACTTGGTGCTCCCCACGACAACTTGGATTCGAACAATTGAGCCAAGGAAGGTGATGGTCTCTATAACAGCATCAAGCAAGTTGGCTTTCTTTTGCTCAGAAGCAAAGTTGAAGCGCTCAGGGCGGATTGCTATCGTAACTTTATCTCCACTGTTCTTGCCTTCGAAACCCTTCGCGGCCTGAAGCTGAATACCATCTATCCGTAGTGTGTTGGCTTTGGGGTCGATTACTTCCGCCTCGACCGCGTTCAGCGTCCCTACAAAGCTGGCAACGAATTCAGTTGCTGGAAAGTTGTAAATCTCAAAGGGGGTGCCAACTTGTTCCATGTGCCCCTTATACATCACGACCACGCGATCAGAAATAGATAACGCCTCTTCCTGGTCGTGGGTGACATAAATCGCCGTAATCCCAAGCTTTTGTTGAATGGAACGAATTTCAGCGCGTAGAGAGACGCGGATCTTCGCGTCCAATGCAGAGAGGGGCTCATCGAGTAAAAGCACCTCAGGACGCAGAGCCAAAGCACGGGCCAGAGCCACACGCTGCTGCTGACCGCCAGAGAGTTGAGACGGATAGCGGTCGCCATATTCCGGCATGTTGATCAATGCCAACATCTCTTTGACACGGCTTTTGATCTCCTCGGAATCTTTTTTAGCCACCTTGAGACCAAAGCCTATATTGCTTGAAACGGTCATGTTGGGGAAAAGCGCGTAAGATTGAAACACCATACCTACATCACGTTTGTTGGGAGGCGTATCAGTAATATCTTCATTGTTGATCACGATACGTCCGCCCGTGGGCACTTCGAACCCGGCTACCATGCGCAGGGTGGTTGTCTTGCCGCATCCGCTCGGTCCCAGGAAGGATACCAACTCCCCTTTTTCGATAGTGAGGTCGAAATCTTTGACGGCCACTGTCTTGCCGAAAGCTTTGCTTACATTGTTAATTTTTAGAAATGTCATGATGTCCTCACCAAAGTTAGTGTGCACCGGCAAGCTGCTCTTGCCCTGCGCCCTGCCCGACCCACTGCATGAGGCCGATGGAAGCCCAGGTCAGCAGGAAACTAACCACTGCCAGGGCCTGAGGCGTATAGGCGCGCATGGCGCCAATCTCTTCCATGTATGGACCAAACGCCGGCCAATACAATAGTGATGCAAAAGTAAATTCACCCATCACAATGGCAAAGGTCAAAAACACGCCGCTGAGAATGGCCGTCCGGAGATTAGGAAAGATGATTTGCACAAGAATGACACGCCAACCTGCACCCAAGCTGAGAGCGGCCTCAGTCAGGGTACGCACATCAATGGAGCGCAAGCCAGTATCGACAGCCCGGTACATATAAGGCAGAGACAAGATAACATAGCCTGCCACCAACAGGATCGGCGTGCTGGTGAGCACCAGTATAGGCACGCCAAACAGTTTAAGCCCTCCGCCATAAAGACTACTCATACCAAAGACGAGCACAACGGCTGGCACCACAAATGGCATCAGCGTAATAAACTCTACCCAGGGACGTGCCTTGTGTGCACGCCAGTGGACCCAATAGGCGGTGGGCACCACCAGGAGCAGGCTGAACACAATGGTCAGAAGTGCCCATAAGAAGGAAGATCCAAAACTCTGATAGAACTGCGCGTCGGTAAAAGCCACACGATAGGCCTCAAAGGTGTAGTGATCCTTAATCATCTTAAGGCTGAAATTAAAGGTAGCCAAGAGCGGCAGGAAGAAATACACAAGGCCGATAATCAAAATAATCCAGGGCCAGATGTTTTTAGTTTTCATTGCAACCACCTCGCGGCTCTTCTCTGCAGGGATATATAGCCAATCATACTGATGCTCATAATGAAAACCATCCCCAAAGCCAGGGCATTGCCCAGGCCGGGGTTAAAGAGCACATCACCCTGCATCTGGGCGCCAATCAGGATGGGCACCAGGTTAATGAAACTGCCTGAAAAGGCATATGCAGTAGCGTAAGCGCCAAAAGCGTTTCCGAACAACAGAATCGTAGTACCTAAAAGGGAAGGAATCAAGATTGGAAAAGCAATATAGCGCCAGTAATGCCAACTCGTGCCGCCCAGGTTAGCACACGCCTCGCTCCATTCCCGGTGCAAGCCATCCAACGCAGGTGCCATGATTAGCACCATAAGCGGAAACTGAAAATACATGTAAACGATGCTCAAGCCGGTGATGCTATAGATAGTGAATCCCCCCGCGTGAATATCAAATTTAAAAGCACTTTCGAGCCAGCGCGTGACCAGCCCATTATTGCCCATCGTAGCAATGAAGGCAAAGGCCAGTGGCACACCGGCAAAGTTAGAAGCCACGCCGGAAAATGTTATCATAAAGGTGCGCAAAGCCTTGGGTAGGCCGCCCAGGACAACTGCATAAGCCAGCAGGAACCCAAACACCGCCCCACCTACCGCTGTAATCGCACTAATCGTTAAACTGGCTTTGTAGGCGTTGATAAAATCTTTAACCGTAAAGAGGGCAATAATGTTATCAAACGTAAAGCCGCCATCAACAGATTCGAAACTGCCAATGAAAATGGAAATGGACGGCAGAAATAGGAACATGGCAGCAAACAGAAAAAAAGGCGCAAGGGGCAGCCAGTTGACAATGGATGCCCTCTTACGAGGGGGACGCGCCATAGGCGCGTCCCCTTTCGATTGGACTGTGAGTTTTTCGTTGGTTATACCCACTGCAACTTACTCCTATTCACCGTAAACGACTTTGCGCCAGTTCTCGGTGATATAAGTAGTGGCTGCCTGGAGTTCGTCAACCGTCAGGAAGACCGCGTTCGCGTAAGCTTCAGCAGGCGGAAGCTTGGCAGCTAAGTCGGCAGGAACTACGCCGCGTTTGGCCATATCATTGAAGCGGATCGGATGAGCATAACCCTTCAAGTAGATTAGCTGGCCCTCGTCAGACATGATGAATTCCCACCACAGGCGAGCTGTGTAAGGATGCGGCGCGTAAGCGCTGATGCCGCCAGCATACGGACCGGCGATCACGCCCGTTTTCGGGACGATAATCTCTGTTTCCGGGTTTCCCGCCAGCGCGTCGCGGTTCGCCAGCGCCAGATAGTCCCATTCCATGACGATCGGTGTTTCACCCTGGGCAATCGTGCCCTGGTCAGCGATGACCGGGATGAAGTTACCCGCATCGTTCACCTCTTTCCAGAATTGTAGACCCATCTCAGCAGCTTTGGTCTTATCGCCGCCAGAGCGGGAGAGACCAGCAGCATAGACGGTCATAACTGACTGGTTGGATTTGAGCACGTCGCCAGCCATGGCAATCTTGCCTTTATATTCCGGCTTGAGCAAATCTTCCCAGTCCTGAGGGGAATTCTCGATCTCTGGTTTGGAAACTTCAAAGGCCAATGCGCCATAGTACTCTGCCCACCAGTAACCATCGGGGTCTTTCATTTCGATGGTATCCCAGGTGGAAACCTTATATTTCGCAAATAAACCCTTAGCCATGGCATTGGCGGTGTGACCTACACCAACGTCAACCGTATCGGGGGCCTGTGGACCTTTGCTGTCTTTGTTGGCTTCAATGGCAGCCAGCTCATCAGCAGAACCGGCGTTGGGATCAAGTTCGTTGATCTTGGTGCCGTATTTCGTCTTGAAGGTGTCAATCATCTCGCCATAATTGGCCCAGTCATGCGGCAGCGCGATGGTGGTCAGTTCACCTTCGGTCTGGGCAGCAGCAACCAATTCATCCATAGGAATTGTGTTGCCACTGGTCAAATCTGGCATACGCAGCGGCAGCAGGTTCTGTAGCTTTCGGCGCACAAGCTGCTAGAATCGCTGACGCCCCGGTGACAGCGCCTACCTTAAGAAAATCACGACGAGTAACTTTTCCTGTCGAACGTTTGTTAGATGACATTTTTCTCTCCTTTGTCGTTTGCGCAATATAGAAACTTTGAAAAAAGGGGTTGGTGCATCGAGCCTGGAGTCTTTATCCTATTTCCACCTCCAATCATATATTGTCTGATGTTTCACCGTAAAGCCCCCTCAGACTTCCGAGATTGTGACATTCTATCACAAAAGCACATCGGCAATGTACAACCCATACTTCATTTTAGCATTTAAAAACTACAAAGTCAATTAATTTCCTTCAGAATCTTCCAAGACTTTGATTGGAATTGGTGATATTTACTTCTATAGTTGGACCGTAATCGCATAAATAGCAAAACATGGATGGAAGCCTTCCATCCATGTTTTTGGTGCATTAGCCTGAGTTCCTGGCCTGATCTCAAGGCCAACCACCCCAGGGGGGGATTTTCAATTAGCTCAAATATAAAAACCCCGCCATGACGGCGGGGCTGACTTTCAGACGATAAAACTACATGGCAGGCACTTTGACGCCTAGCTGGCCAAGGATGGCCATCAGGCCAGCGCCTTCAGTGGGCTCCATAGCCCAGGCGGTGATTTTTCCATCATGCGCCGTCACCTTGCCATGTTCGTGCGCCGCCTTAAAGGATTTCCCGGTGGCAGGGATAGTACCCATGTGCATCGAGGTCAGGTCAAGCGCTCCTTTATGGGTGCCGCTCAATTCACCTGAGATGTGAGCGGTTTCCCCGTCAACGCTTTCAATCTTAAAACGGTAATTAAGATCGGGGAAAGCGGCTTTCAAACTGGCACTCATACCAAGCCATGCCTCGCCGCTGATCGGTTCGGGCACCGGCCCGCTGAATTTGAAATCGTCAGCGAAGAGAGTTTTTGCCTTTTCGAAATCGCCCATCTGGATGGCATCCATCAGGGACTGAACAGTTGTTTTTGTATCCATACGATTTTCTTCCTTTACTGATAAAACGTTTTGAATGAAGAGTGACCTGGCAAGTTGTGTAATATGTGCAAGAGGCGTGTAGGTACTCTATAAACAGTCCACATCAGGCATGTGGATATTTGGATATTATGTGTCCGAATTTAATGTAGCACGTCCAGATGATAGTTGGATTAAAAAGGGAAAAAGATATAAATACTCGCCGGGAGACGGAGGTGGAAGGATGAATCCAGTCTTTTACTGAGATAACCCCATGCGTTCATCATTGGGCGGCTTTTAGATGCGGCGCGAATTGATGTGTTATGGTGTTGAGAATCTTTTTCGAGAGCGAGGGTTTTCATACAACTTTTCGGTTTAATAATCTATTTTTTGCGTGATTGTTTTTTCTTTAGTTTTCTAACTTTTTCTTCTATGCTCCAATTTTTCGATTTTTCCAAGAAGTTTTCGAGTTCACTTATTTCCAACCAGTAATCTCTATGAAATGTTCTATTAGGCAATTCAATAAGTGATTCGACAATTAACGATAAGTGCTTATGCACTTCATACCAAATCCGAATTTTTACTGCATCGAGATTTTGAATTTCATTTGTGATTTCAGCATTTATTTTTGTATTTCCGCTGTTCAGTGCGATTTCCCATTGCCCGTGAGCTATTCTATTCCTTAATTTTCTAGGCTCAATCACATACTCTTAATTATAGAAAACAATTTTTTTCGCACATTGGACTTGAAGTTTGATTTTTGACTTCCAGATACTTTTCTTATTCCAAGTTCTATACATTTTCTAGCGACCTGACAGTTTGGCAAAAAAGATAGTTGGTCAACAGGCAAAATCGGGTAAAGTTATTTTGCCGAATAACAAAGAACCCGGAGGAGCCATGCCGACCAACCACTTGTATCATACATGGATTCAGCGAATCCGTGAACAGCGTCCTCATCAACGGATCACTCAAGTACGAAACTTTGCCTTATTGCTTTACGGTATCTACACGAGCAAGTCAGTGACTTTGAGCAAGGTTGCCAGCAAGATACCTGGGAAGGCAAAATTGCTCAGCACATTCAGACGGTTGGAGCGTTTTCTGAACAATCCCGCAATCCGCGTACGGGAGTGGTACGAGCCGATAGCCAAAGAATGGCTTGCCAGGCAATTGGCGGTGATCGGTGAAATCCATCTGATTGTCGATGGAACCAAAGTTGGTTTCGGTCACCAACTACTGATGGTTGCGTTGGCCTATCGTAAGCGTGCGATTCCGATTGCCTGGACATGGGTCAAGCATGTGCGTGGGCACAGCACAGGTTCAACCCAAATTGCGTTGTTAGCCTACGTCAAAAGCCTCCTGCCAGACGGCGCAACCGTTTTTATCGTTGGTGATACCGAATTCGGACCTGTAAAAGTGCTCAAGCAACTGCAAAAGTGGCACTGGTTCTACGTTTTGCGCCAAAAATCAGACACAGGTGTTTGGTCAGCGATTAGCCAGCAGTGGCAGCCTTTTGGCTCTTTTATCCACAAAGCCGGACAATGTATCTGGCTTGGGGCGAGAGAGTTTTCGCAAACCCATATTTACACCGTGAACTTACTGGCTTACTGGAAAAAAGGCGAAAAAGAACCCTGGCTCTTAGCCACCAATTTGCCTGATCTGCAAACTGCTTTGCGCTTTTACAAGCGCCGTATGTGGATCGAAGAAATGTTTGGCGATCTCAAAGATCATGGCTTCGATCTGGAATGCACCATGTTGCATAGTTTTGTACGCCTATCCAGACTGACCCTTGCCGTGGCCTTCTTGTATGTCTGGTTGGTTTCATCCGGTGTCAAAACCATCCATGCCGGTTTACGTCATCTCGTTGACCGCAAAGATCGCCGTGATCTATCCATCTTTCAAATTGGCTTACGCTTCATCGAAAGACGCCTCGTCAATAATTTATCCTTCCAACTGCCGCTTTGCACTTACCTATGAAATCAAACTGTCAGGTGGCTAGTAAATTTTTCATTTCGAAAAGACACAATAAATCCAGCGATTAAACCCACCAAAGTGATTGCACTTTTCAGCCAACTAGGCAAATCAATCG
>CAWHJM010000045.1:0-122680 GCA_963829615.1 uncultured Chloroflexia bacterium | reverse complement strand
GCTCGATTTGCGTGACCTGAAGGTGACTGACCTGAAGGTGAGCACAGGCGCCAGCAAAACCGACCTGACCCTGCCTGCCAACGCAGGTTCGACGATGGTCAAGGTTGAACTGGGCGCAGCCTCGCTCGACATGCTTGTGCCGCAGGGCGTGGCGGCTCGCATTCGTGCGGAACATGGCGCTGCGGCCATCGAAATCGACACCACCCGCTTCCCGTATTCGAACGGTATCTACGAGTCCGAGATTACTCGTCAGCACAGAACAAAGCTGACATCAAAATCGAAGCCGGAGCCGGGAAAGTTACCGTCCGATAAGGAGTATGTAAAATGAAACGTTTTGACCCTCGCATCATTATTGGCACGGTACTGATTTTGGCTGGTGGCCTGGGATTTTTGCAGGCCTTTGGCTTTCTGCGCAATGCCTCCGATGTGTTCTGGGGCATTGTCTTCCTGGTAGCGGGTGCTGCCTTCTTGACAATGTTTGCCAGTGGTTTTGCCAGCGGGGGCTGGTGGGCGGCTTTCCCGGGATTTGTCCTGGCGGGCATTGGCGTATTGATCCTGTTGCCTGATTCGCTTAACAACATCGGCGGAGGGGTATTCCTGGGTGCCATTGGCCTGAGCTTCTGGGCAGTCTACCTGACAGGCCATGATCGTTGGTGGGCCATCATCCCTGGTGGAGTGTTGTTCACCTTGGCGGTTGTCAGTGCGTTGCCGAGCAACTTCATCGGCGGCGTAGATTCGGGCGGCGTCTTCTTCCTGGGCCTGGCGTTGACCTTTTTATTGGTGGCGCTTCTGGCTGGGATGCGCTGGGCGTATTGGCCCGCTGGCGTCCTGGGCGTATTTGGCGCCTTTTTGTTCTTCCAGTCGCAGATTTACCTGCTCTCGTATATCGCTGCAGCGGCTTTGATTGGCGTCGGCGTTTTCATCATCTTGCGCTCGCTCCGCTCCCAGTAACGCGATTGACCGGGAATCAAAAAACGGCGGTTACCGTAACCGCCGTTTTTGCATCTTTGGATCGATTATTCTGCCGCGACGACCTGGATATCCGGGAAGAACTGGTGGACTGTCCCGGCTACCCAACCTTGCAAGGTGGACGGCAAGAGCGGACAGCCCAGGCACGCGCCTCCCAGCCGGACTTCCAGCTTGCTTCCGTCAAACGAAACGAATTCCACCGACCCGCCATGGAACTGTTCTACATAGGCGCTGATCTTATCGACCAGGGCTTTGATCTGTTCTTCGAGCGTGTGGTTTGCAGGAGTTGTCATTGGTTCTCCTTTCTTGCTCTTCGCCGGCGCACATTTGCGCATTGTTTGGCGCTGACAGTATTATTCAGCAAGGTTTGGATCTGGCCTTGGGCGTCCTGCCAGCGCGGTGAAACGGATTCAGCCAACAGGTTCAGAATGATGCGACCGGCTTCCGGTTCCTTCGCGCACAATTTGTGCAGGTCCCGCCTGCTCATGCGGATGGTCTGACAGTCTTCCTTACAAACCGCTCCGGAAGTGTAAGTCGAATTGCCAATCGCAGCAGACCAGCCGACGATGTTCCCTGGCGACAGGTTGGTGAGGGTCAGTGGTGGGCCATCATAAGGCTTGTAAAGCACCTCAATGATACCATCCAAAATCAAGTATAGGAAATGGGCCGGGTCGCCCTGTTCGAAGATGACCGTTCCTGTCGAACACGCAAAGGGCTCGAACAGCGGTTCGAGCAGTTGCAGGATGTGGCTGTCCACATCCTTAAATAACGGAACGGTTTCGAGTGTCTTAAACATCTGTTTGTATATTAACGAATTTGCAGCTTGATTTGTAGTGGCATTCTTCCCGATTGCTTTGTATTTTGTCCCTGAATTTATCGTGTAATCCATCATCCTGCGTTATACTATTAAAATTCGAAATTACGCCATTGTGAATGGGAAATGCCTAAAAATAAGGGGGCGGGCGTAGCCCGCCCCCTTATTTTTAGGGTCTATTCACAAACTGCGTAAGATTTACGAACTGCGTAAGTTCTAAGAATTTGAGCAACTTTTTGAACGAGGTTACATCTAAATGGTAGATATCAATACTGGCCCGGAAATTTCCTTAGAAGCATTGCAGGCAGGTGACCGGGCCGAGTTTGCCCGCATGATGGATGCTTATTCCATCCAGATTTACCGGTTGGCATTGAAAATGCTGGGCGATGAGCAGGATGCCGAAGACGTGTTGCAAAACACCTTCATGAAGGCTTTGCAATCCGTTGGAAATTTCGAAGGCCGTTCCAGCCTGTCGACCTGGCTGTATCGCATCGCTGTTAACGAAGCCTTGATGTTGTTACGGCGTCAGAAGCCGACGATCTCGGTGGCGATGGATTACGAGGACGACGAGGACGAACTCCAGCATCCGACCCAGTTCACGGACTGGTGCTGTCTGCCTGAAGAAGAATTGCTTTCGGCAGAATCAAAGGGACACCTGGATAAAGCCATCCGGCGTTTACCTGAAAAGTTGCGGGTTGTGTTTTTGTTACGGGATATCGAAGGCCTGTCGATCCGTGAGACGAGCGAGGCCCTTGATTTGACCGAAACAGCGGTCAAAACCCGCCTGTTACGCGCCCGCCTGAACCTGCGCGAGCAACTTTCGATGTATTATGGCGAACGGCTGCAAGAGGAGCAAGCCTGATGGAAAAGAAAGAATGTAGGGCCCTGCTGGGTTCATTATCGGATTATGTTGATGGCAGTGCACAGGATGAACTGTGTCGTGAGCTTGAGCGCCACCTGGCCGAGTGCGAGGATTGCCGCATCGTTGTCGATACGCTCAAGAAAACTGTTTATCTGTATCACACCAGTGTCGATACTGATTTGCCCGTGGCGGTGCGTGAACGCCTTTTCAAGCGCCTTAACCTGGATGAATTCCTGAAAACGAATTGATGTGGGGCGGATGACAGTTCGGTAGAATCAACGCGTCTAATTTCATTTGAATTGGAAATTTCAATCTAACCAAAAGCACTCTTGGAAACCAAGAGTGCTTTTAATTGAAATAAATTGTTATGGTCTGGACTTTGCCCATTTCAGGATGAATAACAGGCTGATTCCACAAGGGAAAAGAGGGCAGCCTGTGGAATTAGGAACAGGTCGGGGTTTTGGGGCGACCTTTCATAATTCAAGCGGCTCCACAAATGTTTGCGGACAGCGGCTAGCGCATCACTAAAAGTGGCATCTTCTTTGATGTACCAACTGGTTTGGCGAACAGGCAATTCAGTTGGATAGAGCACCTTGGTCATGAGGGTCACCAAGCTGAAGATACCGAACAGGCAAGGTGTAGAGCGTTCAATGGCCCGATCAGACCACTGGCGTTGGGTTTCAAAGCCGAGGAAGGCGCGCAATTCTTCAAAGGTGACTTCGATATTCCAGCGGAGAGCAAACCAGACGATGATCTGCTTTGCAGAAGCGTGCGTATCGGAGCAGAAGAAAGCGGCGGGATCAAAACTGTCTTCTGGGCAACGCACCAATACCCAGCGTATCGCAACTGGGTCTTGACCGGGTGTATGCCAAAGAGAGCTGCCGGAGATGAATTCGATCGTATGTTCCTTGCCATACAGAATGACCTTGAGTGTCTTCCATTTGGTTTCCGGATCTTCCAGGCGTTGGGTGAGTTGAACTTGGCGTGCACCTTTCTTTGGTTTAGGGCCACGCTTACTCTTTGGCTGTGGAGAGGAAAAATCGAACAAGCGGGCATCCAGGCGCAGACGAGAAACCAACTTGACCGGTTTCTTGAGCCGTTGACAACGCTGCACCAGCGCAACAGCAGCATAACTGCCATCTCCGGTCAGGATGATTTCCCGCTCCGGCTGCCAGCCTCGCACCTTGTCGATCATAAAATCAGCCCACTGCACAAGCGTGCGGTGACGTTTGTTGAGCCTGGTGCTGGTTTTCTGCCCCAACGCCAATACCGTCATAAAGGGCAGCGCCCAGGGACGCTGGCTCCAGGGCACGGACACCAGTACCGCCAGACAAACCCAACGAATGCCCAACGATTTGACCACATGTTCCTTGGTCGAGAGAATTGGGTCTCGAAACCAGCCTTTGTATTTGATCTGCTTACCACGCCGTCTTTCCAGGGTTTCATCGATCATCAAAAGCAAGGGTGCCTTAGCAGGTAGAAAGATCAAAATGATCAAGCTCAACAAGATCTTGCTCACCAACCACGGTGACCAGCGATCCCGGTTCAACACCCGATGATACTTGCTATAGTGCAGATCCTCTCCCAGCCCCATCATCCGCAATGCGGCCGTTACCGTGCGGCGACCAGGAGCCAGAATCGTTCCGTATATGAGAACCATTACCTTTGCAAATGTCGGCGCTGTGAAAGCGAATGAAAACACCGATAGCAGTTGTATAATCTCCGGTGATGGGCTTGGCATGATTTCCTCCTAGGCATGTAGTTTCGTCAAACTCTACATTACCACAGGTGGCTCATGCCTTCCCATCACCGCTTAAAATGGGCAAAGTCCAGATGCAACAGGCTTTTGTCGAATACATCGAGATGTTGGATGTAATCGATGCAGAAGATATTCCCATGGATCGCATTATCCGTCTGGATGACGTGATTACCATGCTGCATACGAATGATACGCACGGCACCTGGCCTGAAACCTACTACTATGCCACGTCTGAAGGTTTTGCCTTCCTGGCTTCGCAGATAAAGGCTGAGCGGGCGCATAACCCCAACGCCCTGCTGTTGGATGCTGGCGACACCTTCCAGGGCAACGCCTTTGCCCAGTACTTCCGCAACGCTACACCCAACCCCATTGCAGGCGGGTTGAACCTACTGGGGTACGATGCCTTCACGATTGGCAATCACGAGTTCAACTTTGGTCCGGCCACATTTGCCACCATGCTCGGCCAGTTGGACGCGCCCCTTCTGGGGACGATCAACCTGGACGATGATGGCAGCTACGGTTTCATCAACGATCACGTACAAGATTACATCAACCTGGACGTGAACGGGCTCAAGATAACCATTTTCGGGCTGACCAACCCACGCGTCTACCGTTACGAACTGCCCACTAACATCCCCGGGCTGACATTCTATTCCGGCCTGGAAACTGGATTTGCCGCCGTACCAGAGATCATGGCAGCCGAGAGCCCCGACCTGCTGGTCGGCCTGACCCATATGGGCTACTCGCCCTACGGCGATGAAATCGACAGTGACCTGCTCCTGGCGGAAGGGGTAGCAGGAATCGACGTGATCATCGGCGGACACAGCCATACCGCCCTGAACCCGGCGGTAATGATCACTTCAGATACGAATCCGGACGGGACATTGGTAGCTCAGACGGGCGCCTATGCGACAAATCTAGGCAAGGTCAACGTGGGATCATCGACGGTGAAGTGGTGCTGCGCGAGGGCTACCTCATACCGGCAAACGAATTAGCCGTTGACTCCGAAATGGAAGACTACCTGCAACCGTTCATAGATGAGCTGGATGCCTACACCGGCACGGAGATCGGCCAGACCACCGCGCCGATCGACGCCCTGCAAGCTTACACCCAGGAGACCAGCGGTGCCAACGTACAAGCCGACGCGGCGGTCTTTGAGCTGACCACAAATGGAATTCCGGTCGATTTTCACCTATCCGGTGCGATGAGCAACAAGAAAGTGGCAGATGGAGCAACGCCTGCAAGCCCGGTGACACTGACTGTCGGTGACATGTACACCCTGATGCCTTACGAGAACTCGCTGCTGGTCTTGAGTATGAATGGCCCACAGATCAAGGAAGTACTGGAGCGCGGCTACCGGAACTACTGGTGGTACAACCAGGGCTCCCCCTACGGCGGCTACTCACACTACACGACCTGTATGCTTACCACCGATGCCGGCAACGTGATCACCTACACAGGGGATCTCGCTACCGAACCGGATGGGGCCAACGTTGCCTCACTGACTATTGATGGCGTTTCTGTTGATTTCACCGATGCAAGTAAATACTACAATGTTTCCACAGTCAACTACCTGGCGGCCGGGTCGTGTAACTTCAACAACGCCGGTGAGACCATTTGGCCGCTGGACCAGATTGTGGCTGATACACAGTACTATGTGCGCAATTCGGTCATCGACTATATCACTGCCATGGGTACTGTCTCCCCGACCATTGATGGAAGGCTTGTCTTCCAAACGCCGTAACAGCTACAACTGGCTGCAAGGAACTTCCTCTTTGTTGCTAGGGTAAGTTAGGCTCGGTCGGGGTTATGCCCGACCGAGCCTTTCGATTTGGGCTTTTGAAGAACCGCTCTAAACCTATGTTCGTTCTACCAATCTGAAAATCCATTTCCTGCTATGACAAAAACGAGGAACAATCAAGTACAATAGCAGAACTTGCCCCGGCAAAATTCCATTTCCAAAAAGGATAGAAAATGACACAAGAAGAAAAAGAAATTGAAGTAATGACCTTCCACAACGAAAGCGCGATTTCTCGCATTTCCCTGTGGGCCAATATCATCGGATTTACCATCCTGCTCTTCTCCCTGATTGGCTTTGCCAACACCGCTTATTCCATTATCAAAAATTGGGACCAGGTTGTTTTGAGCCTGCCCGCCACTCTTTTTGAACGCATCGCAGTTTTTGCTTCCCAGGTATTTTTGGACCCACTCCTAGGCGTTTTCTATTTCCTGGTTTTGCGCGGTATCTCCCAACTCCTCAATCTTGGACTCGACCTCTACTACGCCAATGCCGAAGTAGTGGAAGAAGTAGAAGTAATGGAAATCGCTTCCTGAAAAATGGACCTAGACAATCTCTCTCACTTCAAACAACTTGACCCACAGGACATGCTCGCCTATATAGACGGGCTGCCCGATCAACTCCAAACTGCATGGGAACTGAGCCAGACACAGCCTTTTGAAGGCTTAGAACCTTCGAAAGGTTCACTGCGCCAAATTGTTATCTGCGGGATGGGCGGGTCAGCGATCGGGGCGGACCTCGTGTCTGCTGCCGTTATGGATACCTGTTCCGTGCCGATCATCGTCAACCGTGACTACGGCCTGCCCGCTTTCGCCAAAGGACCGGAAACGCTAGTTATCTGCTCGTCACACTCGGGCAACACCGAAGAGACCCTGACCTCGTTCGAAACGGCGCTTCAAAACGGCTGTCGTGTGTTGGCAGTCAGCACCGGTGGAAAGCTCTCCGAAAAAGCCCAGGCGGCCGGCATCCCGGTCTGGCAGTTCGATCACAAGGGCCAGCCTCGCTCGGCAGTCGGCTTTTCGTTTGGACTCATCCTGGGTGCGCTGAGCAGGCTCGGGCTGGTCCCTGATGCGAGTGCCGATGTAGCTGGGGCGGTGAAAGCGATGAAGTCCCAACAGTCAGCCTTGGTGGCTGATGTACCTGTCCCCCAAAATCCCGCCAAACGACTGGCCGGGCAGTTGATGGGACGCTGGGTGACGGTCTTTGGGGCGGGTGTGCTGGCCCCGGTAGCCCGTCGCTGGAAGGGACAGATCAACGAGATCGCCAAAGCGGTGGCTAACTTCGAGTTCATCCCCGAAGCCGACCACAATACGCTGGCCGGGATATTGCACCCGATGGAAGTGATTCCGCCGCACGTCATGACCCTGTTCCTGCGCGCGCCATCTGACCATCCGCGCAACCGACTGCGGCTGGATATGACCCGCAAGACGTACATGCTGGAAGGCATGAACGTAGACGGCTACACTGCCAAGGGCGATACCCCGCTGGCACACATCTGGACAGCGCTGCACTTTGGCGATTATGTGGCCTATTATCTGGCAATGGCTTATGAAGTAGACCCCACGCCCGTAACTGCGTTGGTAAGTTTGAAAGCAGCTTTGAAAAACGCGAATTAAAGGTTGTAGCCTAAAAGCAAACCTTCCGAAGAGCTAAACTCTTCGGAAGGTTTTTTAATTGAGTCTTCGATACGGGCTACCGCGCTGCTCAACCAATCTTGCAGAATAACTTCGCAAAGTTTGTTACGGATACACCAACCCGATAAACTCACCCGGCGCCAGGTAGCTGGTTTCTTGGCTAATAACGTTATAGCGCAACAAGGCAGTCTGGCTCCATTCCTGTCCGCGCACCTGGACGATCACCGTTTGGTTATCGAGCCACTCCACCGGCTCCGCCCGGCTGATCGAACCAATCCCAGCCGCATTTTCGAAACCCTTCATCGGCAAATCCGCAACCACCGTTCCATCCATCTGTCCCAAACGGACGGTGGTTTTGAAATCGGGCGTCTCGGCCATCTGCCAGCCATCGCCTTCCATCCAGGCTACATACTGAGTATCGGGAGAGAAGAAGGCGTTGCCCGCGCCGCGCGGTTCGCTGGCAGGCAGCGCAGGATAGCACATGTCCGCGCCGGTATGGATGTTCTTGATACACATGGAATTATCCAGCGTTTCATTGGCGGAGTAGGCGAACCAACTCTTGTCCGCGGAAATATCCCAGGGGGACAGGTTATTGTCCAGAATTGTATTTGTTTGCCCGGACGCAAGTTCAAGGGTGAATAATCCTTTGCGCGGCTCGTAGACGATGTCACCGCCAATACCATACGCGATGCGGGTATACCAGATCTTGGTGGGCGTGCCGTTTTCAGCCTCCAGCAAGATCGGTTTGATTGCCCAGGATTCAGGGTCGTCGATCACGTTGACCGGTGCAGCCGACGGCAAGGTCTGGATCGAACCGACGTACAATTTGCTGCGCAGCGCCGTGTCCAGGTATTCCATTTGCGAAAATGCCACGATTGGCTGGCCCGGAACGCCGGCCATACCGAGAAAACTGCTCCCGTTCACCAAGGCGAAAATCTGCCCGTTACCATCCCGGAAGTTCAAGGACTCCCCATTATCGAGTGAAAAGTAGAGCAGCGGTACGGTTCCGCCACTGGCTGGCATCGTCCCCGCAATATGGATGCGGTCCCGTTGCGGGAATGTGGATTGCGGCAAATCTACTTGTGTGATCTGTGTGCCATTCAAATCATAGAGCGATACCGTTTGGTCCCTGGCCGTTGCCAGGCCAACGGGTGGATTGGAAACTGCTGGCACCGGCTGAGTTGATTCCGTTGTCGGTAACACATTTGGCTCGACCTGGACTGTGACCTCGGCGGTGACCCGCGGCACAGATGGTGTGGTCAATAAATTACAGGCTAACGACAAGGCCCCCACAGTCATGAGGCTCAAAACGATTCGAAATCGAGGTTTCATTGTAGGTTCTCCATGAATGTCAGCGAAAAGAGGTGTCTTTTATACCCTTCACGGTCACAAATTGCGCCTTTATGCCGGTGTAGGAAGCGCAATTTGTGACCGGGGGCATTATATAAGGGGAATTATACAGGAGTTATAATCACAAAAGCTTTTGCGTTGAGGAGTAATTGATGCATATTTTAGTAACCAACGATGATGGCGTACAGGCCCCCGGCTTGCTGGCGCTGGCACAGGCGATGAAGTCACTGGGCAAAGTAACAGTCCTTGCCCCCGATCATAACTGGTCGGGCGCGGGTCATGTCAAAACGCTCGACCGGCCATTGCGCGTGCAGGAGACGAAAATGGCCGATGGGACCCCCGCCCTCATGAGCGATGGCGCGCCTTCCGACTGTGTTGCGCTGGCCCTGCTCGGCCTGGTAGAAAATGTAGACTTGGTTGTCTCTGGGATCAACCCATACTCGAACATCGGGCATGACGTGACCTACTCCGGGACCGTCACGGCAGCGATGGAGGCCGTTATTGCCGGAGTGCCGGGTCTGGCGTTTTCGCTGGCATCGCAAGATAACTCCACCGGTGAATTGCCGGATTATGGCCCAACGGCGCAAGTCGCGGCGCAGGTGGCAAAAAAGGTATTGGAGCGATGGCCTGCCCGAAGGCGTCTTGTTGAACATCAACGTCCCGTATCTGAAAGAATTCAAAGGTTATCTCATTACCCGCCAGGGACTGCGCGTTTATCGCGATGCGCTGGACCGGCGCATCGATCCGCGTGGCAAGCCCTATTACTGGATCGGTGGCGAAGCTCCCACCGGCGTGGACGAGCCCGGCACGGACTTCGGCGCGCTGCAGGCAGGGTTATGTCTCGATCACGCCGCTGCAACTGGATTTGACGGCGCGAGAGATGATGGAAACCTTGAAAAGTTGGAGTTTTTAGGAAGGATTACCGCTAAGAGCGCAAAGATCGCGAAGAAAAAAACAAAAAAGAACTTTGCGTTCTTCGCGGGCTTTGCGGTTCAAAAAACATGGATATAGAACGCATTCAAACCTACTGGCAAGCCTTTCTCGCCAGCCTGCCCGCCGATTCGCCCTACCGCAACAAACCCTATCTGACCGAGGGCTGGGGCGATGGCCCGGAGATGGCGGACGAACTGGGCGCGTTGATCGCGGCTGGTACCAAAACCGCCACTTGCTCGTCGCTGTGGGAGTGGGAAGCGGAGGGCGAGTCCATTCCTGAAACGGGAACAGTTACCATTGTCCTGGATGGAAGCGGGCGACCGTTGTGCATTGTCGAGACCGTTGAAGTCACGATCCGCAAGTACAACGAAGTAGATGCTGAATTTGCGCGCCAGGAGGGCGAAGGTGACCTGTCCCTAAATTATTGGCGAGAGGCCCACCGAACCTTTTTCTCACGCTCGCTACCCAAGATTGGCAAGGAGTTCAGCGAAGAGATGCCGCTGGTATGCGAGCGTTTCCGGTTGATCTATAAATAGACGATGGACGATAGACGATGGAAAATGGTCTATCGTCTATCGTCCACCGTCTAACATCTGAAAGGAGCTATTATGACATTCACCCCTTATATCGCAGACGAATCCCGCTACGATACCATGCGCTACAACCGCGTCGGGCGCAGCGGACTGAAACTGCCCGCCATCTCGCTCGGCCTGTGGTACAACTTCGGCGGCCTGGATCCGCTCGAGAATGCGCGCGCCATGGCGCGTTACGCCTTCGACCGCGGCATCACGCACTTCGACCTGGCCAACAACTACGGCCCGCCGCCCGGCTCCGCCGAAACGACCTTCGGCCTGCTGCTGAAACAGGACTTTGCGCCTTATCGCGATGAACTCATCATTTCCACCAAGGCCGGCTACGACATGTGGCCCGGTCCCTACGGCGAATGGGGCTCGCGCAAATACCTGCTGGCCAGCCTCGACCAGTCGCTCAAGCGCATGGGCCTCGATTACGTGGACATTTTCTACAGCCACCGCTTCGACCCCGACACGCCTCTGGAAGAGACCATGAGCGCGCTCAACTCCGCCGTCCGGCAGGGCAAGGCCCTGTATGTTGGGATTTCTTCCTACGACCCCGAACAGACGCGCGAAGCGGCTCGCATCCTGCGTGAACTTGGCACGCCTTGTCTGATCCATCAGCCACGTTACAGCATGTTTGACCGCTGGGTGGAGGATGGGCTGCTGGACGTGCTCGACAAAGAGGGTATCGGCAGCATCGTTTTCTCGCCTCTTGCGCAGGGACAACTGACTGACCGTTACCTGGGCGGCATCCCATCTGACGCGCGTGCCAGCAAAACCGAGCGCGTCTGGTTGACTCCTGACGATGTGAAGGAAAACCTGCCCAAAGTTCAGAAACTAAATGAGCTTGCCAAGTCGCGCGGTCAGTCGCTGGCGCAGATGGCTATTGCCTGGGTGCTGCGCAAGCCACAAGTCACCTCTGCGTTAATCGGTGCCAGCAGCGTGGAACAACTCAAGGATAATCTGACTGCGCTGGATAATTTGGATTTCTCCAGTGATGAGTTGGAAAGGATCGAAACGATCTTAAAGGAGTAATTATGGGTTTCTTCAAAAAACTATTCGGCGGCGGAACCTCTTCATCGAGTTCCGATTTTTACACCTTCAACGTACGCTGTGAACGCTGCGGCGAAACCATCGAAGGGCGCATCAACCTGAGTAACGACCTGAGCATGGACGATGAAGGCGGTTATCGCGTCCGCAAAGTGCTGATGGGCAGTAACCTTTGTTTCCAGCAAATCGAAGTCGAATTGAAGTTCGATGCAGCGCGCAATCTGCAAGAGAAACAGGTCAATGGCGGAAAGTTTGTGGATGAATAGATCATAGACTGTGGACGATAGACCATGTGATCATCGTCCGTGGTCTATCGTTCGTTGTCCTCAATCTGAAAGGAGTCATCATGCAATACACATCTCCTCCCAACCAACAAGCTTACTATGCCCAGGTCTGGGACCTGGTGCGCCAGATTCCGTATGGCAAAGTTGCCACCTACGGACAGATCGCGTTGATGCTGCCCCCGCCAATGGGCGTGGAATTCGAAACCTACAAAGCTTTCAGTCCGCGCTGGGTGGGCGGCGCGATGGCGAATTGTCCCGATGACGTGCCCTGGCAACGAGTCATCAACGCCAAAGGGGAGATCAGTCAACGCCCGGGAGCGCAGCGGCAGAAGGAATTGCTACTCGAAGAAGGGGTAGTCTTCAATGAAAAAGGTCGTGTGGATTTGAAGAAATTTGGATGGAGTGGTACTGATCGAGGTGATGAGGTACAACAAAAGATGATGTTTTAGTAATTATGGGAATGGGCAGAATCAGCCATTAAGCAAATTGCCATCAAGGATTGAAGATGTTTATAAAGTTTGATGTATTTGGGAAGAGAATGTCGGTTCAGCGCAAGGACGGTGAATGGCTGCTTTTTCGGGAGTCAAATACCGGCGTGAGAGCCAGAATTTATGAAGTGGCTATCCCGGCAGACCTCGAAGAAACTGAGTTAGCTACTTATTTGGCTGATATTTATCATGAAGGCGCGAACGAAAAACATTCATCAGTTGTGAAATTAGACTGATACCCCTGAACAAGGGAAACAAACCATTACACCCTCGTCAACTCCATCACCAACGTATCCAGTGCCAGGTCCAGCGTGACCTGGCCTGTTTTTGCTTCCTCGTCGATTTCGAGCAATCTGTGATAGATCTTCTCCAGTACAGACAGGTTGAACGCACGCGCCTGTCCGGTGGTCTTCTCGGCTACGAACGGATGCACACCCAACGCGCGCGCCACCTCATCCTTGCCTCCGCGCGAATCGAGCACTTCGCGCGCCATTAGCAGTAAGCGAAACTGGCGGACCACCATGCCCCATAACGAGAAGGCATCTTCGTTTTCCAATAGGCGATGCAACAGACGCTGTGCGGATTTGCTGTCCCCGTTTGCCAGGGCATCCACGAAATCAAAAACGCTCTCTTGCGCCGTGACGATACTGACCGCTTCCACATCCTGGACCCTGACCGGCCGCTCCCAATTGACATAAGCCAGCAGTTTGGCGATTTCCTGTCCCGCCTGACGGGTGTCCACGCCCACCATTTCGGCAAGCTTTGCAGCTGCGGCAGGCTCGATCTCGCCGTTTTGGGATTTGGTCTCGTTGACAATCCAGCCGGTCATCTCCCAGGGACGCGGCAGCATAAAGGCCTGGGTTTTGACCAGTTTGTCCTTCTTCCCGACCCATTTCACCAGCCAGTGTTTGTTCACATCCCTGGGTTCGATGTCTTCATAGATGACCAGCCGCGCCGAATTCTGGCACTTTCTCGATGAACTCCTCGAACTTTTTGCGTTCCGCCGGTTTGCCATACTTCGCAGATGGGTTCGACAACAACACCAGCCGCTTCGGCGCCAGGAATGGCATGGCATTGACAGCGTTGTTCAGGTCGTTTTCGGTCATGCTGCGCGCTTCGAGGCGCGCTGTGTTCATGTCCGCGCTGGTAGGATCGGGAAAGTCCGCCTCGAACTCTTTCAGGCGGCGGGTAATAGCGAATTCATCGTTGCCGTATAGGAAGTAAACGTTAGGCATAGAAGATTTCACCACAGAGAACACGGAGTTCACCAAGACGCTTATTTTTCTTTGTGTCTCCGTGTATTTGTGGCTCTGTGGTTAACTGCTGGTAATTACGCGATGGAGTGCAACGCCGTGTTCTGCGCACGAGGATAATATCCTCGATTTGCAGGTTCCCCGGGTCCGCTTCGGTGGTGACCTTGGCTTGCAGCAACGGTCCCAATGGCTGGCTGATGACATAACCCAGCAGGCCGAAAGCCACGGCAAAGGGCAGCAGCCAGAAGCGCCGTCGCATGGATTTGGCTCCACTTAACGGGACCCAGGCCAGGCTTCCGGCCAGAAGCGCAGTGGTGGCAAAGTTCGTGCCACAGCCGGGGTGGACAGCCAGTTCGCTCTCGCCCGCGCGCAAGCGAGTCAGCGCTTCCGTCACAGAAGATTTCAAATCTTCGGTCGTGACGTTGCCAAGGATGAAGAAACCGGTTGGGTTGGAATGTCCGGCCAGGTGACGATCAGGATATTTGGCTGAAAGGATATGGATGGTGGCGTGTTCGAGGGCGTGGTTGCGGCGGGTTTCAAGGATGAGGGGTAAGTCTAAAATCATGCGGTGATTATACCCCGCCCCCGCCCGCCCTATGGCGCACCCTCCCCCAAATTCGATCGCAGTTCAGACGAATTTGGGGGAGGGCCGGGGAGGGGGCTAACTTTTTCCGTTTGAGTTTGTTTCCAACGCTTGAAATGTGTCCAGCAAACTGATCAAGATCTGATCAGTAAAGGTGTGCATTTTTCCCAACATCTCTTTCCAAGCCTTGCCGGAGGGAATGTTCGCGTCGCTATATACCTTCATGACCGATTCGAGTAAAACGTTGCGAAAAAATAAAAACGCGCGGGTCGCATCCACATAGCTCAGGTTATAGCGACGTGCGCGCGAGGCATATTCGTAACCCACGGCAAATGCTTCGGTAGCCGCATCTTCATTTGTAGAAGCCAGGTAATTCATCAATCCTTGAAAGAGCGAACGGGCGCTCTGACGGTATTGCATGCGGGCGTCATCGTCCAGCTTCTGGTACCAGGGCTCGGCTTCCAGTTTTCCCTCGGTGATCTGCAAACGCACGTTACGTACAGCCGACTGCATCATATCTTCCGGTTGTACGCTACGGACCTCACGAGCGGTCTGCGCCCAGAGCATCACTTCATCGCGTTTATAGCGGCGATGCCCGCCCTGGGTGCGATGCACAGGCAGCAGACCCTTATCGGACCATAACCGCACTGTGCTGGGATGCACACCCAGCAACTCAGCCGCCGCGCTCAAGGAAAGCCAATCATTCATTGGCATCACTCTGCTGCCAGCGCGACTTTCTCTACAAAAGCCGGTTCGACAGCTTTCTGTTTGAATGCTGACACGTCGATACGGGACAACATCACCGCCGCGGCTGCTAGCATGGAAGCTTCGATCCCGAAGACGACCATGTACCCGCTCAGCGCCTGACCCGTAGCCTGCGTGACCCCATCACGCACGATCCCGCCGAGCAGCGATCCCGTTAATCTGCTCAAGGCGTTGGAGAAGCCCCAGGCCCCGATGTACAGGCCAACGTTGCCAGCCACTGTAAGATCGAACATCAGGGATAGATTTGCGACCGTGGAGAGTCCTGTGCCAATGCCGAGCAGGGTCACACCTGTGTAGAAGATACTAAGGGAACGGCTAAAGCCGCTCACTACGATCACGATGAATCCCGCCAGCGCACCCAGATTTCCTGCTTGCGCCACAATACGTTTTGAAATGCGCCCTTCGAGAACGCCTGCGATAATGATGGCAACCAGCACGAACGTACCCCACAGCGATGTGATGCGCGTCGTCTCGGTAACAGACATGCCGAAGGCTTCGGCACCGAACGGCTCAAGCAGAACGTCCTGCCCCAACAGGGCAGCCAGCAGGAGCAACAAGTAGATAAAGAAGAGCTTTGCTACCGGATTGTCCAGGATGGCAGACATCATCTGTTTGACGGTATAGGTTTCGGCCTGGACTTTGGCGGAATCAGCTTTGATGCGCGGCTCCAGCCAGAACAGGCCGAGCAAGCCCAGGGCCAGGGCCGAAGCGCCCACAACTCCAAAGGCACGGATCATGGCTTCGGGGGTGTACGGGTCCACCATACGGCTGATGCCAATGGCCGTTCCAATAATACCGACGATCATCATAAACCACATGGTCGCAATGGTCTTGCCGCGTCCCTCTTCGCCGGAAAGTTCGGATGCCAGCGAAAGATAGGACACGCTGGACAGGTTGTAGCCCATGCCCCAGGCCCCGAACGCGAAGATGCCCGGCCAGAATACCCAGGCCCATTTTTTCGGACATCAGGAAGGCCACCTGCGGTGAGACGATCACGCCCAGCACACACAGGATCAGCCCGACCAGGATATAGGGTGTCCGCCGCAACCCAAATATTGGATGGCGGTCGGAATAGGAACCGATGGCAACTTGAATGGGGGAAAACAGGTAGGGAAGAGAAGCCAGCAATGCGACCAGCGTGGCCGAGATGGCTAACTCTTTGATCATGACGCGGTTGAGTGTGCTATTGATGGGCACGAGTGTCATAGCAACGGCGACATGAATGAGGCCGAGTTGTATACGTTTACGCAGCATCTTGAAACCTTTACGGAGGAACCTTGTGAAGAATTTGAAACCCTCGCAAGGTTTATTTTACAAAGGGATGGAAATGCGTCAATGTAGATTTACGTAGAATTTTATCAGGGGAAGTTAAGAGTAGCTTAAATAAAATCAGCCCTGGAACGTGCTCCCCTACATTCCAGGGCTGACCACGTGGGTTCCCTACAAAGCCCTCCCACATGCCACACAGCTACAATGTTTACTTTAGGCTACTCAATTGCCTTCATCAACATCACTCAATACCAAACTAGTTGTCTATATAAGTAGTAGCCTCTTGTAGCCAAAAAGGGTTTCGGGAATTTATTTTTTGTCCTTTTTCGTCATCTCCTGTGCAGTTTGCAAAATTTCGTGGGCAGATTGAAGGGTTGCCTCGCCAACCTGTCCTAACATCTGGGCCAGTTCGAGCATGCGGGATTCGCCAGCCAGCGGTTCAACGCGGGTCAGTGTACGGTTATCCTGCACCAGCTTTTGCACCTGATAATGCTCATCGCCAAAGGCCGCCAGTTGCGGTAGGTGCGTCACGCAGAAGACCTGATGGTTGCGCGCCAGGTTCCACAATTTCTGGCCGACAACCAAACCAACACGTCCGCCGATGCCCTGGTCGATCTCGTCGAAGATCAGGCTGGGAATTTCGTCCGCGCTGGCCAATACGTTCTTCAAGGCCAGCATCAGGCGCGAGGTCTCGCCGCCAGATGCGATCTTGGCCAGCGGTTTCAACCCTTCGCCGGGATTGGGAGCTACCAGAAATTCCACCCGGTCGTAGCCGTTATGGTCAAACGCCAGGCGTTTTCCATCTTCCACCGGGATGCCATCGGGGTCGGCTTTGGTCTGGAAATCCACTGCGAATTGCGCTTCAGCCATGCGCAGGTCGTTCAGTTCAGCCTCGATGCCTTTGCCAAGAGCAATAGCAGTCCCCTGGCGTTTTTGGGAAAGCGCACCGCCTTGCTCGGCCAGCTTCTTCAACAATGCCCTCTCTTCGGTTTCGAGTTCTTCGATGCGCTCCGTGGCATGACTGATATTTTCCAGTTGCGCGCGGGCATCCTCGCCAGAAGCGATCACCTTCTCAATCGAGCCGCCATATTTACGCGTCAGGCTATGGAGCAGATCCAGCCGCTCTTCGACTTCCTCCAACCGCTTGGGATTGAACTCGATCTCTTCCAGGTAATCACGCAAACTGCGGACCAGTTCCGCCAGCATCTCATCCAAACCGGTGGCCTGCTCGGAAAGCTCTGAGCGCTTGGGGTCGATCTTGACCAATCCCGTCATGGCCCGGGAAGCCTGTCCTACCAGGTCGGTGGCGGCAGGCGATTCGGGCGTGCCTTCGTCGAGCGCGGTCAGGGCTTGCTGGGCAAACTCCGTCAAGGACTCGGCATTGGCCAGCTTGTCGCGTTCTAGCTTCAGTTCTTCATCTTCGCCGGGTTTCAACCGGGCGGCCTCGATTTCTTCGGCCTGATACGTCAGGAAATCGATACGGCGCTCGGCGTCCGTTTGTGCCTGGCGCAGTTCCTTCAGTTCGCGACGTACGGCCAGCAGCTTGTGATAACTTTGACGGTATCCGCTCAAGGCAGCGCCCACATCTGCGTAACGGTCAAGCAGGCCCAGGTGCGCGCGCGTATCGAGCAGGGAAAGATGCTCCGATTGGCCGTGGATGTCCACCAGCAGCGCACCCAGTTCCTTGAGCAGGGACACGTTCACTGTCCGGCCATTGACGCGAGCGACGCTGCGTCCCTCGCGGCGGACTTCGCGAGTTAGCGTGACATAGTTCTCATCATCCAGCAAATCTTCCCGTTTCAAGATTTCGTGCAGCGCTTCCTTTTCCGGACCCTTGAGGCTGAAGATGCCTTCAACAAAGGCTTGCTCGGCCTCAGCGCGGATGACGGTGGTCTCGGCGCGCCCGCCGATCAGCATAGTAACCGCATCGAGGATGATGGACTTGCCCGCACCAGTCTCGCCGGTCAGGATGATCAAGCCGGGACCAAACTTGAGTTCGAGCTTGTCGATGATAGCAAAATTTTGGATGCGAAGTTCGGTGAGCATAGGAGATGATTATCTGGATATTTGTATGCCGGAGAGACGTGTGTATACAGTAGGCACGGTAATTGCCAGGTAGATGACCTGAAACAAGATACCGAACAGGTTCATAATAAATAATTGGGTCAAGAGAATAGGGAGCGCCCCAAGCACAACAGCAGCGATCACAGTGTAATAAAGCGGTTTGGCGCGGTGGCGACGGACGACAAAGCGAACACCTTCGGCAATCGCAACTCCAGCAACAGGACCTGCTACGATAATCAGGAACCAGCCGATGAACCCGATACCACCGATCAGGGTAACAAGGAAACTGGCTACTCCTGAGAGAAAGCCTGCAACAATAAATCCTGACACATAGTCATACCATTCGGCCGTGTCAAAAATCTTTTTTTGCTCGCGAACACATTCCTTGCAGCGGTACCCCGTCGGTGTGAGCACTGCACAATCCGCACAGATTGGTCGCTCACAGCGGTTACAACGTAAGGTGGTCTCACGGTTAGGATGGACGTAGCAATAGAGAGTGGTTGGTTCTTCGGTCATCGAGACATTCCTATAGCGGGGTTTTGATTCATGTGTGCGGTCAGGTTACGGTAGAAATAGCCTGCATCCCCAAAGCGGACGAATTGGGCGGTGTAGCCTGCAGCGCGGACCTCTACGCGATCGTCCTCGGCCAGGCCGGTGGGAATAGCCCCGTCCACGCTGAGGACAGCGTTCTCGCTCTTCACGTCGATGCTGATGGATGAGCCTTCGGCCAGCACGACGGCCCGGTCTACGGACAGGTGCGGCGCAATCGGGACGATTAAAATGTTGCGCAGTTCCGGCGGCAGGATCGGTCCCCCGGCAGCCAGCGCATAAGCGGTGGAGCCGGTAGCCGTGGCGGCGATCAGGCCATCAGCAATGTAGGTGGTCAACAGGTGACCGTCAGCGCTGGCGGCCAGCTTGACAGGCCGCAGGTATTGTCCTCGTCCGACAACAGCCTCATTGAGCGCATGCCAAGAGCCAACCACCTCCCCGGCGCGGAGATGTTCCACGCGCAGCATCATGCGTTTTTCGATCCAGGCCTCACCGTTGAACAGACGTTCCAGCATATCACGCCATTCATGCTGTTGCACCTGGATGAGGAAACCTAAACGTCCCAGGTTGATTCCCAGAATAGGAACACCACTTGGGGCGCATAAATGCCCTGCCCGCAACATGGTACCATCACCACCGACAGCGATGAGCAGGTCAAAGTCTTTGTTTTTGACGCGTTTACGCAGGCCCTCCTCGTAGAGTGACCCGCAGGGGCCTTCCAATCCTCTTTCTTTCAAATACGCGGCAATGGCCTCACCCTCTGCAAAAGCGGCTGGCATTTTAGGGTAGGCAGTTACGACCGGGTGTTGCGGAAGGAAGGGGTCGGACATAATGAATTAATTATACCTGTTGTTACCTCACTTACCCCATTCCCGCTAAAGGTGTGATTGTTATATTTACCTTTAACCAAGACAATTGTGGCAACTGTTAGAGGCTTGTATTGATCATTCCTCCTTGCTTGGACAACATACAGGTTACGTTCTGGGTCCTTCACCGGCCACAAATTGCGCTTTTTTCTTGAGCCGGACAGCGCAACCTGTGGCCGCGGGTATTAAATATCGCACTGTAAACACACTCGAATTTAATGCCCGCCGGGTAACTCGGCGGGCTGGGAGAGTATAGTGCTTCCTTTGTTTTTGAATATTATGACAGGTATGGCTGGTTGACTTCCGCAAGTTTTTGTTTGAGTTCATTGAGCAGTTCTGCGGTCGTCTCAGGTTTGGAAGAAGAAAGATCGTTGAGTTCTTCAGAATCATTTTTGATATCGTAAAGTTCAATACGTTCGCTCCCTGGTCCACCCAGTTCGGGATAGCCAAAGAAATATATGAGTTTATATTGTCCTTTGACCAGCGTTGTTGTAGCTTCGGTAATGGGAGCATATTGTTTATTGCTTTTTGCCTGGATCACGTACAAATTTCGCTCCGGGTCTTGCTCTGGTCCAAAAGGCGGCAAGACACTTCCCTCACTCCAATCTGCCGGCTTTTGCCCGGTGACATGTAGAGAGAGTAGGTAACACATCCACAGCGCTGGTGTTGGAATATATATCTGTTCGCGTTCTTGCTTCCCGGCTCAAAAATCATCAAGGGAACGCGAATCACGGGTTGATAAAGGAGAGGGGTGAAATGACCTTGAACGCCCCGTTCGAACATCTCGCCGTGATCCGCTGTCAAGATGAGCCAGGTGTTTTCAAGCAAGCCAGATTTCTCTAAATTGTCAAAAAATCTGCCAAATTCTCTATCGGCATAGAGAATAAATTCATCATAACTTCTGCGTGCCTGCCAGATATCTGCATATTGAGGGTCTTCTTTTCGAGCAAAAATATCGAGAGGTTTGGGCACGGGCTTTAAACCATCGTTTTTGAAGCGATCATAAAAATCGATGTGTGTTTTATAAGGCGCATGGGGAGGCATCAGGTGAAAATAGCCCAAGAACGGTTGAGGCACATTTTCAATTGTGCCGCCCAGCCAGTCGATAGCTTGTTCAAGCAAGAAATAATTGTCGCTTTTTACGCTAGGAACACCGCGAGGGTAAAAGGGCTTTAAACGTTTGATTTTGTATTCTTGATACGGTTCATAGAAGCGAGACAAAAATAACGAATATGCGTATCCCTCATCCTTGCTTTTGATAGCGCGCACCCAACTCACTGAGGCAATATCATCATCGTTCTTGAATAAGTCGGTGATGATCCCATCTGTTGTCAAGAATAATAACTTGGATGGAACATAATCATCCAAGCCGCCTCCCCAATCCACCTTGCCTAACAAGTTGTTCGCTAACGGATTATGAGAATAAGCAATACGGTAATAATTTTCGAAAGCACGAAAGACGTTATCCTTTATAAAAATCTCACTCCCTTCACCGTAATGAACAAATTGCCGGTGTTTCCAGGGAAGCATACCTGACAATAAGGATGCCGTTCCAGGGGTAGTGAAATTACCGCCAGCATAGTGATTGTGGTATACAACCGCCCGCTCGGCTAACCTGGCAAGATTGGGTGTTGTCTCACGTTGATACCCATAAAGGGAAATATCGAGTGCTGAGAACGCATCACAGACAAACACAATAACATTTTGTGGCATTTTTTGGGTCTGGTCTAAAGCATCCAAAGAATTGAAAAAACGAGGCGCAGCCAGGTATATTGGCAGCGCCCCGCTTAGTTTGAGAAAATCGCGCCTCGTAATATCCTTCTTCATACTCGTCCTATCTAAACATTACGAATAATAACAATAACCAAGCCGACGAAATCAAAGAACAAATAAAACAGGGTCAGTGTGGAAATACGCTCAAAGAAGCCTCGTACACCCTGCATAAACTTTTCCGATTGCAAAACAAAATAAGCTGGTAATGCCACTGTTAGGCCAACGACTGCCAGACTGATCGCATATAAAAAGCGGAGCGGATGTGACATTCTGGCGATAGAGAGAATCGTATTCCCAGGGATTGACACTTGTAACATGAAGAAAAGATAATCGACTATGGCCCATAAGCTTGTGATGAACGCCAAAGTCCCCAGCAATGTTATGCGACGATCCTCACTCCACTTTTTGGAGACGAGCAATCCCAGCAATGTGGCGACCAGCAAAACTACCACGCTCTCGATAAAAGCCAAAATCAGCCCATAAGAGGCTACTCCAATGGCATCCCAAGAATTCGTGCGTTCTGTAACCCAGGAAAAATCCCTGAAAGCAAGAATAATAGTCCAGACATGAAGTGGAAAAGCGCAAATCAAGAAGAGGTTCCAGAGCCCTCGTTTTGAATATCGTTTCATTTTCTATATCCGAGCCTCAATAAAAAATAGTCCGGGGTATTTTTGCTGACACGACCAGCGCAAAACCCCGGGATTCAATCGACCATCTGTCGAGAAGCGGTAAACAGTCTATTCAGATTCAGATTCGGTCGGTTCGGTTTCTTCGGTTTCTTTGCGCATGGTTCGGCGAAGCTTGGCAATTCCCATCTTGATCTTGCTGGAGAAAATCAGCACTACGCCAGAAAATAACCCAAAGAGTACTGCCAAGATTTGAAACAGCATACCACCGGTATTGGGATCAATATACATAACTATCTCCTTACATTCCGTTCGAATTGTTCACACCGTTTATACCGCGATAAAATTATATTGCAGGTTGGAATTACTTTAAACCCGTTATTTATCAGAATACCATACAGTTCGAGGATGTTGCGGCACTAATCGCGTGCGTGTTCATTATATCAAATTCATTGATTGTTGCTGGTTAGTACAAGATAAGAATATCACTGTCCGCGCGCCTAGGTTTTTTCATGGTGATGAGTATATTCTCCAAAGGCACAATATAGCGTACTGGGCATACAATCATTATATTCCAACTGCAAGGTCGCGTGATTGATTTTGTAATTGTGATACAAAACCTCATTGACATCAGTCTGGATAAAGGTACCTTCGCTAATAGGCAAATCATCTGTTACCAGGTGCGCTGAAAGGGTGCGCATGCTCCGGGTGATGGACCAGACATGCAGATCATGGACGCCGCGCACGCCCTCCACAGCAGAGATATCTCGGATCATGGCATCCATGTCAATATCAGTCGGCGTGCCTTCCATCAGAATGTCAACTGACTCGCGGACAATGCTCCAGGCGCTCCATAAGATTAGTATACCGATCAGTACACTGACCAGCGGATCCAGCCAATTCCAATCGGTAAACCTGATGATAACACCCGCAATGACCGCTCCCACTGTGGACAATACATCACCCATCAGATGCAGAAATGCCGAGCGGATGTTCAAGTCATGTTCCGCACCACGCCGGACAAGCAAAGCTGTTACCACGTTAATGACGACAGCTATTACCCCAACGCCGATCAACACGTCCGCCCGTACCTCAGGCGGATTGATAAAACGATGATAAGCCTCATAGAAGATTCCCAACGCAATGACTACCAGCGTGGTCGAGTTGGCAAGCGCAGCCAGAATTCCGGCGCGGTGATAACCGTATGTTTTCTCCTGGTTGGCCGGCTGGGATGTAAGCCGCAGCGCCCACCAGGAAAGTCCCAAGGCCAGCACATCGGTAAAGTTATGCGCTGCGTCCGTCAGCAAAGCCAGGGAATTGGCAAAGACCCCGGCAGCGATTTCAACAAAGACGAACAGCAGTGTAATAATCAGCGAAAGTGCTAACCGGCGAACGGTTTGTCGCGTTAATTCATTGAAGTGAGTGTGTGCGTGGTTATGCAAGATTATTGATGCTCCATGTGTTTTAAGCCCAGACGAAACAATTCCGCCACATGCTCATCATCGAGACAATAGAAAACCTGTCGTCCCTGCTTGCGGGCGCGAACAATACGCTGCAAGCGCAATCCGCGCAGTTGGTGGGAGACAGCCGATTCGCTCATGCCAAGTTGTGCAGCGATAGATCCAACGCTTTGTTCGCAGTCGAGCAACAACTCAATGATGCGCACGCGCGCAGGATCGCTCAGGGCGCTAAACAGGTTAGATAGATGGAGGGAAGTATGTTCGTCGATGGGCATAAGATTATTTATGAATATATGAACAAGTATTCATATTTTATCAAATAAAAATGCTCTGTCAAGGCAATCTGCACTTACGGGCTTAAACAGGTTCTGATTCTCCTTCACCCACTTGAACAGCCTCTCCACCCCCTGCTCCACCTCGATTTTCGGCTTCCAACCTAACTCGTGCTCGGCTTTCGCACATCTGCGTAGAACACCTTTTGGTCACCGGGACGCCAGTCACCACGCCCCACCGGGATCGGCTTCCCCAACAGTTTCTCCAAAATCGGCCCAAACTCCGCCCAAACCGACATCACATTCGACGGCCCACCGCCCAGGTTGTACACCCGTCCGGCAGCCAGGTCGATATTTGCAATTGCCAGATCGTAAGCATCCAGCAAATCATCCACGTGGAAAACATCGCGCACCTGCTTGCCATCGCCGTAGATCGTGATCGGCTGTCCCATCACAGCCGCGATCACAAACCACGCCACCCAGCCCTGGTCTTCGATCCCGAACTGGCGCGGCCCATAAATGCAACTCTGGCGCATCACCACTGACCGCAGACCGTAGATGCGGGCATAATCGCGCACATACTGGTCGCCCGTCCCTTTTGAGCAACCATACGGAGAGTGAAAATCGAGCGGCTGGGTTTCGGGACAGCCGAACTCCAGATCCGCGTAACGGTAACGAGTTGCTTCTTCGGCCAGGGCCACATCCTCCATCTCGCCGTAGACCTTGTTCGTCGAAGCGTACACAAACACCGGGTCCCGTTCCGAAGCGCGCGCAGCTTCCAGTGCATTGAATGTCCCCAACGCATTGGCTTCAAAGTCTTCTCTGGGATTTATGACAGATGTCGTGACTGCGACCTGCCCCGCCAAATGGACGATCACGTCTGCATCTTTGGCCGCTTCCGTCAAATGAGCAGCGTCCGCAACATCCCCGACGATCAGCCTGCCACCATTTTCCCCGAACGTTTCCCGCAACCAGACCATGTTCTTGGACGCACCCGCCCGGCTGAGATTATCATAGATGGTCACCTTTTCGCCCCGTTCCAGCAGGCGATGGACATAGTTCGATCCGATAAACCCGGCTCCACCGGTGATAAGATAATTTTTTGACATTGTTATTCCTGTGAATTGATTATGTAGAATAGAGATCAGTATCGAGACCTTCTGCGCCCTGTAAATAGAAACGCGCCCAACAAGCCGAACACAAACCCGCCGACATGCGCCCACCAGGCAACTCCGCTTCCGCTGGCACCACCCAGAGAAAGGAATCCTGAAAACAATTGTGAAGCGAACCAGAACAATAGAAAGATAACGGCAGGGACTTCTATGACCGTAAAAATGAACAAAATCGGTACCAGGCTGAGGATCCGTGCGCGCGGGAACAAGACCAGATATGCCCCCAACACTCCGGCAATCGCACCACTGGCTCCAATCATCGGAGTAGAACTTCCGGGCAGCAAAAATGACTGCATCAATGCAGCTGCGACACCACTCAACAGGTAAAAGACCAGATAGCGCCCACCCCCCATGCGGTCTTCCACATTATCGCCGAAAATGAACAGTACCCACATGTTGCTCAAAATGTGAAACCAGCCGCCATGCAGGAACATCGCGCTGAATATCGTGATCCAGACGCTCTGTGGATTCGCCCACAATCGTACCGGCACTAAACCCCAGGTATTAATAAATCCGTTTTGCCCGGAAGAACCAATTCGCAGTTCGTAATAAAAAGCTGCTGCATTGGCCAGAATAATTAGCCAATTTATAATCGGGAATCTACGCGGTCTCAGCGTGTCGCGAAGAGGGATCATGCTTTATTTTGAAATATGCTCTGTAAGCTCAGGGAAAGAAATACTATTCAACACTGGCTTTACCTTTGGCTCTGAAACTCTTTCAACTGCTGGTAAATCCCCGAAAGCGTTTGCCCTTCGCTGGCCAAGCCAATCAACCCGATGACGATAGCACTGAGATACATATATAATCGCCCGGCTAAGGCTGCCGCCAACGCAGTGGATTGGTCGCCCGTCAACAAGGTCAACGCGCCACCGAAAGCACCTTCAAAGGTACCGATTGCTCCCGGCAATGACGGGATAGCATTGCCAAAGGCTGCTACGCCCAACCCAAAGAAGCCCCAGATGAACTGCGCATTTGGAAAGAACGCGCGGATGATCATGAAATACGAAACAATCGAAATACCCCAGTTGACCGTCATCCAGAACAGGAAACGGGCGAACAGCCAGCCATCCGTCAGCACGGCCAGGCCTTCCAGGAAGGCTTCGACAAATTCGCCGCCAACCCTGTGCAGCACAGGCCAACGCCGGCTGAGCTTGTGGAACAGGTCAAGCGCCCATTCACGGTTACGCGCCAGAAGATACAGTACTACCAAACCGATAATCACCACCACCCCGACGATCGCACCAATCTGTCCTGCGCCTTCTGCGCCAACCACGAACGGCAGCGAGACCAGCAAGATCGATGCTGAATATGCCAGATCCACGGCGCGTTCGATCACAATGGTGGGGATGATTTCCATGAATTGCATATCAGACTTGCGACTGAGTAAAAAAGCACGCCCGATCTCCCCCAGGCGAAAGGGCAGGAAATTGTTCATCAGGTAACCTTCGCCCAATGTCAGGAACACATCGCGATAAGGAGCGCGGTTACGCAATAGCGTTCTCCAGACGATACCACGCACCGCCATCCATACGAACGATAATGGCAACGCCAATAATAAAATCAGATAATTTGCCGAACGGATGGCCTGTGCCATCGCGCGGAAATCCACGAAATACAAAATGGCCGCGATCAGTAGGATACTGACCAGCGCACCAGGCAACCAACGTTTTGCGTCTTTAATTTCTGGGACATATTAATCAAGAATCACGTCTCACGTATTACGCGAGTTACAGTGATTCGTGATGACATGAATTTATTCATCATCCAGTTTCAAGACCGCCATAAAGGCATCTTGCGGGATCTCTACATTACCAATTCTCTTCAAGCGCTTCTTACCCTTCTTTTGTTTCTCCAACAGTTTCTTCTTGCGGGAAATATCACCGCCATAACACTTGGCCAACACATCCTTGCGCGTGGCCTTGACATTGGCACGGCTAATGATGCGTCCACCCGATGAAGCCTGGATAGCAACTTCAAACAACTGGCGTGGGATGATATGCCTTAGTTTCGTAATGAAGCGTTGACCCTTATGATAAGCATCTTTCTCATGGACAATCGAAGCAAGGGCATCCACAGGCTCACCATTGACCAGGATTTCCAACTTTTGCAATTTATCAGGACGATACTCAGCAAAATGGTAATCCAATGAAGCATATCCCTTAGTTCGGGATTTCAACTCATCAAAGAAATCAACGATCAATTCAGAAAGCGGAATCAAATAATTCAACTGCACACGATGTGGGGCGGGGTATTCCTGTCCCTTGAACTCACCACGTCGCTTAGTGACTAGTTCCATGATGGGGCCATAGTAATCGGTCGGTGTGATAACTTCGATATTCATCCACGGCTCGCGGATTTCAATGATCTTGCTCTCATCAGGTAATTCCGCTGGTGAATCAATCAAAATAGTCGAGTTATCGATCAATAAAATTTCATACTCCACTGACGGCGCGGTGAAAAGCACATTCAGTTCATATTCGCGTTCGATGCGTTCCTGAATGATCTCCATGTGGAACAGACCCAGGAACCCGGCCCGAAAGCCAAATCCCAGCGCCTGCGATGTTTCCGGCTGAAAGATCAAAGATGCATCGTTGAGTTGCAGCTTGTCGAGTGCGTCGCGCAGGTCGCTGTAATCGTCGGCATCCACGGGATAGATACCAGCAAAGACCATTGGCTTGGGGGTACGGTAACCAGGCAAGGGGGCGGTAGCCGGTGCGGACGGGTGGGTGATGGTATCGCCCACGCGGCAGTCATGTACCGTCTTAAGTCCAGTAGCGATATATCCCACTTCCCCGGCTGACAGGCTGTTAACCGGCGTCATCCCGGGTGAAAAAATGCCGATCTCGACCGGCTTCATGTCCACTTTGGTAGCCATCATGCGCAGCGTTTCGACCGTCTTGATCTCGCCCTCCACCACGCGCACATAGGCGATGACGCCCTTGTAGGAGTTGTAGTGCGAATCGAAGACCAGTGCCCGCAAAGGAGCTTCGCTATCCACTGACGGGGGCGGGGTTTTCTCAACGATCGCCTCCAGGACGGCTTCGACGTTTTGCCCGACCTTGGCCGAAATCTGGATAACCGTTTCAGCCTCGACCCCGAGCAGGCTGCCGACATCTTCAGCCACCTCATCGGGATGGGCGGAAGGCAGGTCGATTTTGTTGATGACAGGAATGATCTCAAGGCCAGCATCAATCGCCGAGTACAGATTTGCCAGCGTTTGCGCCTCGATACCCTGGGTGGCATCCACCACCAGGACGGCGCTTTCGCAGGCATTCAGCGCGCGGCTGACCTCGTAGCCGAAATCCACATGGCCGGGGGTGTCGATCAGGTTGAGTTCGTACTCAATCCCATCTTTAGCTTTGTAGTTCATGCGCACAGCGGAGGCCTTGATCGTCACGCCTTTTTCGCGTTCCAGATCCATAGTATCCAACACCTGATTGGTCATCTCACGGTCGGAGATGGTGCCGGTCAGTTGTAACAGGCGGTCAGCCAATGTTGACTTACCATGGTCTATGTGCGCGATAATACAGAAATTGCGAATGGTTGACGTCATACTGCTTCTTACATAGTTTCCTGGATTTACATCCATATTATTGGCATAGTTCAAGGGAATGGTTTAAATATTACACAGCACTCTGTAATTGCTCTTAAGCGGGAGAAAGTATACCCGATTTTGTCTACAAAGCATGAAAAGTGTTGTATGATTCCAGCATGCGCAAATTATTTTTCAATAGAGAAAAAGCTACCAATCCTGAGGCCATAAGAAAATTTCATGATATTACATCCCTTTTAGTGCTTGTTCTGGTTGCAGGATTGTTTTTCTACTTTTTTCGGCCCTGGGTTCAGCAAAAAAAGGATTTCTACAACGAGCTATGGGCACCTACTTACCTAATGGTTCGTGGGGAAAGTCCGTATAACACTGCCAGCCTTGACCCGGTGCTTCCTGCCGCCTGGTTCCCGATGGCGATCGGCTTTTTCGGTCCGCTTGGTTGGCTGAGCGAAAACATTGCGTTGTTAACATGGTTTTAATCAGCATCATCGAGCTGTCTGCCATCATTTTCTTCTCTCAGGGAAAATACCGGACGCTCCAAGTAAGTGTGATGACAGCCTTGCTTGCGTTTTCGTTTCCTCCTACACTGTATCATGTCATGCTCGGGCAAATCTCCCTTACGGTTGCGCTTTGCATGATACTTGCCACCCAATTGGCCATAAAAGAACGCCCCTGGTTGGCAGCCTTTTTTGTAGCGCTGGGACTTTCCAAGCCACATCTCGGGTTATTGGCTCTCTTTGGATTAAGTACCTATTATTTCAAACAGGGTGGCTTCAGAGAAATGCTTGTTTTTTGGATACGAGCTTTTCTGGCAATCATCATTCTTTGCCTGCCGCTATTCTTCGCGTACCCGAATTGGATGCCAGATGCAATCGCCAGTATGCAGGCAAATCCCTATTGGGATTACCCTTCTATCTTCGTTTTGCTTCGCGCAAATTTGGGTGCTTGGGGACTATTCGTTTGGGGTTTGATCGTATCGGCTGTGCTGGGATTGGTTTATTTCATGTGGAAAAAACTTCCCACAAACGTTGCCATGTACTGGAGTTCTTGGCTTGAGCTTGCTCATTACACCGTACATCGGAAGCTGGGACTTCGTTGTGCTGCTGCCAATTTTTATCGCGACATTCGCACAAACTGATTGGAAACGAAAACTGGTTCTCATTCTGTCTTATTTACTTGCCTGGTATGGCATGGCACTTGTACAGAGAATGGAACCGAGTTACAACTATTTTTTCTGGTGGGTTCCGCTCTGGTTGCTGGCGTCCGTTGCGGTTGTTACACCGTGGAAAAAGTACTTTTCCACACAAATTAAGGCTTCTTGAGAAACGCGTGCATACTCTTAAGTATCCCTCGCCACTCGAACTCGGCATCCACCTTGCGCTGGACTTCCGCAGCGCGCACCGCCATGATGCCCATCACACGTACATCTTCTCCGGCATCCAGCCAGAAACCGTGCCCGTTTTGGCAGGTGTCCAGTTTCAGGTCGTACAAGCGATATTGGAACTCTTGTAGTTTGGATTCACAATGAGGACAGAAATAGCTGGTCTCAGTTTCGCGATGTACCAGTGAGCCTTTGTATTCGTCCTGGTCAAAAGCTACATCCTCGAGGCGGTCAAGCTCATCGAAGTCCAGCCACATACCACGGCAATTCGGGCAGCAATCCACTTCCATCATGCCTTTATAGGATTTCTTGGTAAGTTGTGTAGCACACTTCGGACATTTCATAAGATTTCATTCCATATTCACTTCATTTATTGAAACAGTGACACGCTAACAGATTGGCTTTTCATCCACACGCACGACTACAAACAGCAGCAGAACCCCGGCAGCCAAAATCATCAATGCTACGCCGACACCAAAGAAATCTGCCAGGGCGCCCAATATCGGCGCAAAAATCGCAGCCAACAATGTAGTGAACTGAGACTCAACCGACAACCCGGAGGCCATTACGCGGTGTGAAATTTGGTCACTGATGAAAGAAACGTTCATCGGTCGGCGCAAATTTTGGATTATATAAAACAACAGATACACGAGAATAGCGACCCAGATAACGTTCTGCCAGGTTGCCAATCCAATGATAAAAAGAAATCCTGTACCGATCAAAAACGTCAGATTGATGGCGCGTGCCAGGCTACGAAAGTGGTGGCTAAATTCCGCTGCGCTGCGCGAAGCATAACTGGTAAAGATGTAAATCACAAAATAGATCAGGCCAATCACCAATGCGCTGCGGCGTTTATCGTTTAGTGCTAAGAAGAGGGGCAATGCCAACGCAAAACTTTCTAAAATGGGTTGCAAATAATCTTTAGTGGCTTTGAAGAGCGCGCTGAAACTAGCGCCATTGAGAATAGCCCGTAGCGCGCGCCAATTGGTAAACATGCCACTAAAGACCTGTACTGTGCTACGGACTTGCATCCCAAGCATCTCGCGAGAAATTTGTATCAACTCGCCATCCAATTTGCGCGGATAACTGGCCAGGTTGATGAAGTCCAGGACATAGGGAATCGTCGCAGCCAGGAACATGGTGCGGTAATCGCCGCTGTAAAAGACCAGTGCAGCCGCGATCAAGGCGTTGATAGACGAACCGAATTGTGAAAACGCGCGCGTTCGTCCGTAGTATTCCACCTTCAGATGACTCATTTTGTTGAGCGTCAGATGTTCCAGGATCAAAGCTTTGTGGGTGCCTGAACGGAAAGCCTCGCCGAAAGCGAACAAAACCATTGCCAGCGCATATATCGAAAAGCCAGTGAACGTATAAAAAATCAGAAATGAAATGATATACGCCCCAAACGCCATCAACATGGACTTGCGTCGTCCAAAAGCATCTGCAAAAACGCCGGTGGGAATTTCAAGAATGTTTGTGGCTACATCGCGGATGGCATACAAAAAGCCAATTTGCAGGAAAGACAACCCGGCTTCACGAAAGATCAGGATGATGAACGGATCAAAGAAGCGCAGATTTTTTAGAAATCCATAGAGCGCAAAGCGCGGAAACATACGATCTTTGTTGAACATTAATGGTTATCATCCTGTAACGGCTTTTCTAACGGGGCCACCGCATCGATCCACGCCGACACCTGTATCATCCCCGAAGGCCGTCTCGCCCCGGCGGGCTCGCGGCCCGAACGGGGGGCTCCTCGCCCGCGAGCGGAATTCCGTATCCCAGCCAGGCCAGAAACTCGACGTTTCCCTTGGGCCCCAAAACCGGTGAACGCAGCAAGTTTTTGATGCCAAAGCCTTCATTTTGAGCATAACTCAACACGTCCAACAAAACCTGACGGTGAATCTCCGGCTTGCGAATAACCCCATCACCACGTGAGACGTCTTTGCGACCAGCTTCGAATTGGGGCTTGATGAGGGTAACTACGCCCCGGCCCCCCTCGCCCTTTCGGGGCATCCCCCCATTTTCTAAGAAAATGGGGGGAGCCGGAGGGGGGTGATCCACTTTTTCACCACCGGCAACAAAATCTTTAACGAAATAAACGAAGCATCAATCGTCACAAAGTCAATTGGTTCTGGCAGGCTCTTCACATAGCGCGCATTGGTCTTTTCCATGACGACCACTTTGGGATGATTGCGCATCTTCCAATGCAGGATGCCTTTGCCCACGTCGATGGCGTAGACTTTGCCTGCGCCACGTTGCAACATACAATCGGTGAAGCCGCCCGTAGAGGCGCCCACATCAGCGCAGGTCAGCCCAGTGACATCGATGCCGAAAGCTTCCAGTGCGGCGTCCAATTTTTCGCCGCCACGCGAGACGAAGCGCGGACCGGTATCCACTGTCAGCACGGAGTCAGGGGGAACCCCGGTAGCAGGCTTGAGCGTGACCTGATCGTTGACACGCACCTGTCCGGCCATGATCATGGCCTGAGCCTTGGCGCGGCTTTCAACCAACCCGCGTTCCGTCAATAATATATCCAAACGCACTTTTGGCATGTTCGTATTGTACCCCTATCGAGTAAAATAGCCGCATGCTGAAAGCCCTGCTCAAAACCATGCGTCCCAAGCAATGGGCCAAAAACGTGTTTTTGTTGGCTGCTATCGTTTTCGACCGCAAATTGACCAATACGGATGCCATGCTGCACACCATCATCGGTGTGGTCGTCTTCAGTTTGGTCGCCAGCGTGGTCTACATTATCAATGACATCGCGGATGTGGAAGCGGACCGCCAGCACCCTACCAAACGCAACCGGCCCATCGCGGCTGGCAAATTGCCCATCTCGATGGCCTGGGTTTCTGCGATTATTTTGGCATTGATCGCCTTTCCCGTTGCGATCTGGCTTTCCCCGAACTTTGCGCTGATTACCTTGCTGTATTTGGTTTTGAATCTAATCTACTCCAAGTGGCTCAAGCATGAAGTGTTGTTCGATATCATTCTGCTGGCATCTTTATACGTTATCCGCGTGGCGGCAGGTGTGGCGCTGATCAATGTTGTCCGGTTTTCGCCCTGGATTTATATCTTTACTACCTTCCTGGCTTTGCTGATGGGCACCGGCAAACGGCGCGCTGAACTTTCCGAAATTGCAGACGGCCCCAATGCCCAACGGCGTGTCCTGGACGGCTACACCTTGGGGTTTCTCGACCAACTGATCACACTGGCATCGGGCATGACCATCATCACCTACAGCATGTACACATTTTCAGCGCCCAACGTGCCTGAAAATCACGCCATGATGCTAACCATTCCTTTCATTATCTATAGTATTTTCCGCTACCAATATCTCCTGCAAGTTAAAGGCATCGGTAGCGCGCCCGAAGAACTGGTTCTGTCCGATAGGCCATTGCAACTCGCGATCGCGCTCTGGGGATTAACCGTGCTGGTGGTATTCTATATCTCATGAGCAGAGCTTCCGCGCCCGGCAAGATCATCCTGTTTGGGGAACATGCTGTCGTGTATGGCCAACCGGCCCTGGCCGTGCCCGTCACACAGGTGCAGGCCGAAGTACGGATCGACAAGATTTTCAGCCCCGGGATCCGCATCAACGCCCCTAACATTCAACTGAACGAAAAGCTGGAGGCACTCGCTCCTTCTCACCCGTTGGCTGCTACCGTTCGAAATACCCTCACCGCCCTGGAAGTGGACTCGCTCTCCAGCGTGGCCATCCTGATCCGTTCGAGCATTCCCGTTGCTTCGGGACTAGGGTCCGGTGCCGCCGTGTCGGTGGCCATTATCCGTGCGCTGGCAAAGCAAGTGAAAAAGGATTTAAGCGATGAACAGGTCAGCGCACTGGCCTTTGAAACTGAGAAGCTCTATCACGGTACGCCTTCCGGGATCGACAACGCAGTCATCACCTATGCCAAGCCCGTCTATTTCGTCAAAGGCCAGCCAATCGAGCTTCTGCATGTTAAGAAACCGTTCTCGATCGTGATCGGGGATACGGGCATCCCTGCCTCTACCAAGGAATCTGTCCGTGATGTACGCATGCAACGGCACAAAAGACCCGATCGCTATGAAACGCTTTTTGCAGCAATCGGGAGCATTGCCAATACAGCTCGTCAACTGATCGAAAGCGGCATGCCCGAAAGTTTTGGCCCGTTGATGGACGAGAACCATGCCTCTGTTGCGCAGCATGAAGGTTTCATCGCCTGAGCTAGACCATTTAGTAGAAGCAGCCCGCGAAGCAGGCGCGCTGGGTGCGAAAATGTCTGGCGGGGGGCGCGGAGGCAACATGATCGCCCTGGTCCCGGCCGGGAAAGCGGGAACAGTTGCCAGGGCACTGAGAGAGGCGGGAGCCACCAATACTATTATTACAAAAATCACCTAGGAGCGTTATCCATGAAAACCATCGGCATGATCGGGGGGATGAGTTGGGAATCGTCCATTGAGTACTATCGGATTATCAATGAAAAAGTGAAGGAAAAGTTAGGCGGGCTGCACTCGGCCAAAAGCGTGATGTATTCCGTAGACTTTGCCGAGATCGAGGCCCTGCAACACACCGGGCGCTGGGACGAGGCCACGCAGGCTATGATCGAGGCCGCGCGTCACGTAGAAGCCGGCGGCGCGGACTTCTTAATTATCTGCACAAACACCATGCACAAAATGGCGGATGAGGTGGAGGCAGCCATCGGCATCCCGCTGCTACACATCGCAGATGCAACTGCCGAGACCATCAAATCACAGGGGCTGACCAAAATCGGCTTGCTGGGCACAAAGTTCACGATGGAAGAAGATTTTTATCGCGGACGTCTGGTGGAGAAACACGGACTGGAAGTGCTCATCCCAGACACGGAAGACCGCGAGATCGTTCATCGTGTCATTTATGATGAATTGGTGTTAGGGGAAATCAAGCCTGAATCGCGAGAAGCGTATAAGAAAATCATCGAAAAGCTGATTGCGGCGGGTGCGCAAGGCATCATCCTGGGCTGCACCGAAATTGGTCTGCTGGTCAAGGCTAAGGATAGCCGAGTACCGCTGTTCGATACCACCTACATCCACGCTGTATCTGCGGTGGAGATGGCGTTGGAATAATTTCGTCCTGAGCGGACACTGAGCGAAAGCGAAGTGGTAGTCGAAGGACAGGCTACAGAAATAATACGCTTCACTCAGAACTCCGTTCAGCAAGGATCAACTTGGGAGGTACCCATGACACTCACAATCGACGAACCCTATCTCACTAAACTAACCCAGGAACTTATTCAGATCAACTCGATCAATCCAGCCCTAACTCCTGATGGAAAGGGCGAAGCCGAGATTGGCGCATATGTAGCCAAAAATCTACAGGAACTTGGCTTGGAAGTAACTACCAGCGAAATCGCTCCCGGACGTGTGAATGTGGTCGGTGTGCTGAAAGGTTCTGGTGGTGGACGCTCGCTGCTGTTGAATGCGCACATGGACACGGTCGGCGTGGAGGGCATGGCTATCGATCCGTTTGGTGGCGAACTGCGCGAGGGTCGCGTGTACGGACGCGGCGCGCAGGATATGAAAGGCAGTCTGGCTGCAATGATCGCCGCCGCCAAAGCGATTGTGGACGCGGGCATCACCTTGCGCGGTGACTTGCTCATCACCGCCGTAGCAGATGAGGAACATAGCAGCACCGGGACAGAGGCGCTCGTCAAGGAATTTCGCGCGGATGGGGCCATCGTCACCGAGCCGACGGATATGCATTTGTGCCGCGCACACCGCGGATTTATCTGGTTTGAAGTAGAGACGATCGGTCGCGCTGCGCATGGTAGTCGCTACAGCTGAAGGCATCGACGCCAATATGCGCATGGGGCGCTTTTTGGCTGAACTGGAGAAGCTGGAACAAGAATTATTGCAACGCACACCGCATGAACTAGCGGGGCCGCCGTCGCTTACATGCAGCGCTTATCCAGGGCGGGACGGAGATCAGCAAATACGCTGCCCGCTGCAAGCTGACCATCGAGCGGCGCACAGTGCCGGGAGAAACCGTCGAGGGAGCGACGGCCGAGTTGCAGAAAATCATCGACCGGCTGGCGAAGCAGGACTCAACTTTCAAGGCCACGGTCAAAGCTGCTTTTGGCCGGGAGCCGTTCGAGGTCCCGGTTGATGCGAAAATTGTCCAGATCATGGACAACGCGCTGGACGCATCGTCTCGGCCATCATCCTGAACATACCGGTCAGACCTTCTGGACGGATGCGGCCTTGATCACAGACGCAGGCATGGAAACTGTCCTGCTAGGGCCGACGGGGTATGGTCTGCACAGTGCGGAGGAGTGGGTTGAGATGCAGTCGCTGGTCGATCTAGCGCATGTGCTGGCGGAGTCCGCGATAAAGTATTGTGGGTAAGAGAGTTGTCCTATCTTTGAGACAGGAAAATCCGTTTAAACGATAAATCTAAACGATGAGATAATTCTGTCAAACCTGGTGCGACGCACTTATAAAGGAGCGATTTATGTCAAACACAGCAGATGTCATCATCATCGGGGCAGGGGTACACGGAGCCAGCCTGGCTTTTCACCTGGCAGAGCGCGGCGTCAAGCCGCTTGTGCTGGAAAAGAATTTTATCGGCGCGGGCGCAACCGGCCGCTCAAGCGGACTGGTCCGCATGCACTACGATGTGCGCCAGGATTCAGAACTGGCCTGGGTTTCGTTCGGATATTTTCGCAACTGGGCAGAGCGATGTCGGTGGAGAGTTCCGGATTTACCCGCACGGGCTTTATCCAGATCGTAGCGCGGGAAAACGAAGCGGCGTCTGCGCAAGAACACCGCCATGCAACAGGACGTTGGCATCCCAACCTTTCTGATCTCGGCAGATGACGTCAAACGGCTGGCTCCGTTCTTCCTGACGGATGACTTCGACGTCGCCGCTTACGAACCCGAATCCGGCTACGCCGACCCGAGTGCAACGACCATGTCCCTGATGGCTGCCGCTAAAGAGAAAGGTGCGCGCATCCTGCAAGATTGTACCGTAACGGGCGTAATCGTAGAAAGTGAAAAAGCCAAAGGCGTGAATACTACGCAGGGAGATTTTTTCGCACCGGTGGTGGTCAACGCAGCCGGTCCCTGGGCCGACAAGCTCAACGCGATGGTCGGGCTCGATATTCCCTACACCACCTGGCGGCACGACACCATGTTCGTAGGCGTACCAAAGGAAATGGGGCACAACTTCCCAACCGTGATCGACTTCCCCAAAGAGATGTACTTCCGCCCCGAAACCGGCGGCTTGATGCTGGTCGGCCTGGAAGACGGTAATCCGCTGGGCGATTCGCCCGAAGGCGACACGGACCACGCCATCAAAGGCTTCGTCGAGCGTGCCATAGACCGCATCTGCCAGCGCGTGCCTGTCATGGAAAACAGCTATTTACACACCGCGCACGGCGGCTACGACGGCATCACGCCCGACCAGCATCCCTTGCTCGGGCAGGCCGGGCCAGACGGCTTCTATCTGCAATGTGGCATGAGCGGCACCGGCTTCAAGATCGCGCCCGCGATTGGGTTGTGCATGTCCGAGCTGATTTTGGACGGCGAAGCCAGCACTGTAGATATTTCCATTTATCAATCCCCAACGTTTTGCTGAAGGCAAAGAAATTAAGGGAAATTACGAGAGCATCTGGCATTAGAGAAAGAAAGGAACACGGATGACACAGAATTTGCAGGTTATGCGCGGATGAAGATAAAAAAATCCGCGGGCATCAACTGCATCTGCTGTTATCCGCGTTCTATTATCTTTCTTGCTCATTTTCTCTGTGCTTCTTGTGCAATCTCCCGCCGCTCCCACGCCCACGGCCATCTCCGCCTCCCACCAGACACTCTAACGCCACTCCCTACATCCACGCCCACAAACCCGCCGCCCACTCCCGTTCCCATCCCCGCGCGCCCACTCTACCACCTGACTACGGTCTTCGACTATGACCGCCACTTTCTAACCGTCGACCAGATCATCATCTACCCCAACCACACCGGTACAGACCTCGACTCACTCACGCTTGCCATCGCCGCCAATCTCTGGCAGAACTGCTTCCACCTGGAAAGCATCACAGTAGAAAACACCCCCGTCTCCGACTTTATCATCGAAGGTCACCGCCTCGACCTCCCGCTTCCCTCCCCGCTCGAACCGGACACCGTTACAGAACTGCATCTACGCTACAGCCTGTCCCTGCCCTATCTGGACCAACTCCGCAGCTACCGCGCGCGCATCTTTGGCTACGGCGAGCTACAAACCAACCTGACCAACTGGTATCCATTTGTTGTCCCTTACATCGACGGTGAATGGGCTATCCGTGAGCCCTGGTCACATGGCGAATACCTGGTCTACCCGTTGGCAGATTTCATCGTTGATCTCAAGTTCACCAATCCCGAGAACGCCCCCATTGTGGCGGCCAGTGGCGCGCCCCAGCCCAACGGCGAATACACCCGCTACACATTGACAGAGGGCCGTGCCTTTGCCCTCTCTGCCAGCCGTGATTTCGAAGTCAGCAGTCTCAAGGTCGGCGACATAAAAGTTTCCAGCTATTATTTCCCCATCTACAAACGCGCTGGCGAAGGCGCACTCATTGCCAGCAAGCAGGCCATTGAAGTCTTCTCGCAGCGCTTTGGCCCCTATCCGCACCAAACACTCTCCATCGTCACCGCTGACTTCATGGACAGCATGGAATATTCCGCGTTCTACTTCAACAGTCGTTACTTCTACGACCAGTTCGATGGTACCGCCCAGAACTATCTCACCTTTGTCTCCGTACACGAGACGGCGCACCAGTGGTGGTTCGAGCAGGTTGCAAACGATCAGGCACTGGAGCCCTGGCTGGACGAGTCGCTTGCCACCTATTCAGAAGCCATCTTCTACGAAACGAAATATCCCGACCTTGTTCCGTGGTGGTGGTCCTATCGCATTGACTTCTTCAAACCCAGCGGCTACATCGACATCCCGGTTTACCAGGGACAAAACGATGATACCTACAAGCACATCGTCTACTTCAACGGCGCGCACTTTTTACAGGATTTGCGTGAGCGCATCGGTGACGAAACTTTCTTCGCATTCCTTCAGGACTATTTTATACAAGGACAGGGAAAGATTGTGAGCGGGGATGATTTCTTCCGCATTCTAGACGCGCACACAGAATTGAATTACTCAGATATCATGCACAGATATTTTCGAAACAGATAAATTTATCGATTGCCACCCGCCAATTTGACTGCTTCCGGTGATCTGCGCAGCGTGTACATCGCCCAGATTCCAACCGCAGGTCCTAAAGCGAGAAAAGCAAAAGCCCAGGTCCAGCCAAAATAGCCTTCAAGCGTCGGGACTAACCGAATGGTTACCAGGGTTAGCAAAAAGCCCAAGCTCGTTTGCAGGGTCAGGGCTGTGCCGGTATATTCGGTGCGGCACAATTCACTGACCGCCGCGGAGAACTGCGCCGAGTCCGCCACGATTGCAAAGCCCCAGATCAAACTAAGAATAACCAGCACAACCGGACTACCACCAAATAATAAACCTACCACGACGGAACAAACGCCGCTCGTCACCAACGAGACGATTGTTACCGTTGTTCGGCCGAACCTGTCCGCAAGTTGACCGGCGACCAGGCTGCCAAGTCCTCCCATACTAATTACCGCAAATGCAACCGCGCTAGCCCAGGTCTCATTCAGCCCCGAAATCTTGAAACTGGCCGTAAGAAAAACCTGTATCCAGGCCCACATCGCAAACAATTCCCACATGTGACCAAGATAACCCAGGTTGGCCAACACAATTTCGCGCTGACGCATGACTTCGCCCACATATTTCCAGTTGAATTTTGGTGCAGATGTGCGATACGGCCCCTCCTTGATAAACAGCAACGCGACCAATCCGCCCAGCGCAGCAAATCCCGCCGCCGAATAGATGACCTGTTTCCAATTGCTGACACCACCCAATGCATTGACGATGTGCGGCGAGGCCGAACCGATGGTCAACGCGCCGACCAGAAGGCCAATACCGAGGCCGCGATCTTCGCGAGTCCAGGTGGCAACGATCTTCATCCCGACCGGGTAAACGCCCACCAGGAAGATGCCCGTCAGCAGGCGCAAGATGAGCGCGATTGGGAAACTGGTCGCGATCCATCCTATCAGCGCGGTCGAGAGCGCGGCCAGGAATGCGGAAACTGCCATTAAACGCGGAGCAGGCAAGATGTCCGCAAGATTCGTGAGAGCCGACAATACTGCGCCAATCACGAATCCAAGCTGAACCGACATCGTCAACCAGGCCCGTCCCGAATCATCCAGCGACCAGAGTTGAGTCAGCGCAGGCACAACGGCCGAGGCTGAAAAATAGACAGCCATCGAGAACAGCACCGACAATGAAAGCAAAATGATCGTGCGCCACTTATCATTCATTAGCCACTTCCGATTTGAACGTGTAACACCAGGGCTCGTCCTCCAAAACTGTTTCCCCATCCTGTCGTGCAATCGCGACCTTTAGTTGCGTAACAGGTTCCGAGGTGTGAATAGACGGTATTTCGAAACAAAAACAAGCTGCCTGCAACGGATGAAAATAAAGTTAGTAACTGGGGGAAAAAAGATCCGTGAACTCCGTGTTCTCTGTGGTGAAACTTTTTGAACAACTTCAAATCTTGCTCGCCCTAAACTTCCAGCGGACCTGCACCGCGCGAGATATTATCCAGGAATTCCTGGCGGGTCATCACATTCTTGCGGAAGGCGCCATGCATGGCAGAGGTGGTCATGCGCGCGTCCTTCTTTTTGATGCCACGCATCATCATGCACAAGTGCAGCCCTTCTACGACGACAGCTACACCGTGCGGCTCGAGTAGGTCGCTGATGAAATCGGCGATCTGGCGCGTCATGCGTTCTTGAACCTGCAGGCGGCGGGCAAACATGTCCACGATGCGTGGGATCTTTGATAAGCCGAGCACCTTCCCTTTAGGGAAGTAAGCCACATGAGCGCGTCCCATAAACGGCAACATGTGGTGCTCGCAAAGACTGTAAAACTCGATGTCGCGCACGATGACCATTTCGTCGTACGTGACATTGAAGAGCGCATCGTTGACAATCCGCTGTGGATCAGCGCGGTAACCGCTCAACAATTCGGAATACATGCGAGCGATGCGCTTGGGAGTGTTTTTCAGTCCTTCACGTTCCGGGTCCTCCCCGAACGCGCGCAGCATGGCCCCGACCGACTCTTCTATCGCTTGGCCATCGATCCCGCTCTCGCGCAATTGTTGCTCATTCAGACCATCATCAAAATCAATGTAATCCATAGTGTTCTCCTGGCACTAAAATCATTATCCTTATCGCTCGACCTTCACCCGCAACACGTCGCGTTTGATGCCTCCAAACTTGTATTTGTAATTCTCGTCACCGCGCATGAAATCGAATTCGCTACGACCGTTTTCGTTAGCCCATTGCAGCAGGTAACCGAGTAAGACCCAGCCGGGGGAAAGCTCACCGAAGTCGAAATCCAGTCCGGAATTGTAGATCCAGATACGGTTGCCATAATCGAAATTGAGATACCCGGCGGCTTTTTTGCCGTCCACTTCCAGGAAGGCCAGTTGCAACCAACCTGCTTTAAAAGCCGCGTGGATCATGGTTTTCATCTGTGTGCGCATGGTCTGGGTCAGGAAGGCCTGCTTGGCGGGGTCCTGGGCCATCAGGTGACAGCAGGCTTCGGCCTCGTCTTCCAGTGTAGCTTCATCGGTGACGATGTACCAGCGTATGTTCTGCTCACTACTTTCTGCGCGGCGCATCTTGCGGCGGATCTCGTGACGCTGCTTCTTGTCGATGCCTGCCAGGTATTCTTCGAAGTCACCGGGCAAAGGCACGTACAGCGCTGGCCGAAAAGGTTCCTGGCTGAAGTTCCAACCTCGTTGGGCAGATTCGGCTTCCAGCGCGGCCAGGGTGGGAGAATTATCGGGCAGGTTATACCAATCGAACGCGGACCAGGCTAAGGTTGAGTCCGCCCGCCCTACGGCCGGACCGTGGCGGGCCGGGGAAGCGAGAAAGTCCAGCGTTCCGGAGATGAAACGGGACATGTCATCCGCGCGGACGATCAAGTCCAGATAGTCCGAAATTTCGATGCTGCCGAGCAACATCAGGGCCTGCCGGCCTTCGTGTTCGGTCAAAAACAGGGGCGCGATGCCGATTAACCGGTCGTCTTCGCGGGCAGAGACCAGGGCCAGCTCGGCCCCCGGCCATTCGCCGCCGCCGCGCGTGGACCACCAGGCGTTGAGATATTCGTATCGCAGGAAGGGTACATCGCTGACGCTTTCAGAAAGCAAAGCGTTCCATTCATTCGGGTCGAGTTCAGAGAAGTCGTTGTGTAGTGTGAAATCCATATAATCCAAAGTGTGTTCTACCCACCAAATCGCCAAGAAGACTTGGCGATTTTCAGATAAACCCTGGCGTTCTTTGCGGGTCTGGCGGTTAATTTGTATGAAGTCCTGACGTTCAGATTTTACCAGTATAATGATGGCAACCTGATCGATAATCTTACGCCGTGACTACACTTGACTTCACCCTCCTTCCGCTTTACCGCCTGAGCCATCAGGAATTGCCTGCCCTGCCCGGCTTGCTGGCAATGACGCCCCCGCGCAAAACGGCGCGTGGCCGCGAGAACGATCGTCTGATCGTGTACCTGGTCTTGACAGGCAACGCGACCCTGTCGACCGCCGAATACCTGCAACTGACCAGCCAGACAGCCAGCCGATTCTTCGAAACCCCCGGTGCGTTGACGACAGCCATGCGCGCCGCCGCCGAGACTCTCAACCGCGCCCTGCTCGACCGCAACCTGGGTTCTACTGCGCGTGGTCAATATGCTATCGGCTGGTTGGTGCTGGCGGCCTTACGTGGCGCGCAATGCACACTATTGCAATCCGGTCCCACACATATCTATATGTTGGGGAGTGAGGCCATCACGCACACTCACGACCCGGCCCTCTCCGGCAAGGGACTCGGCTTGGGCCAGGCCGCCACTCTTTACTTCACGCAAACCGACCTGAATCCCGGCGACCGGATGATCTTCTCCGGCAAGCCGCCAGCCGAATGGGAAAGGGCGCTCGGCCAGGTGCTGCATGATTCACTCGAAGCAACCAGACGGCGGCTGTTCACCAGCTCGCGAGACGATGTGAATGCGGTGCTCATCCGGGGCATCGAAGGGACAGGAAATCTGACCGTGCTGCGGCCTATTCCTCCAGCCGGACAGGAGCCGAAAGAGGCTACTCTCGTCAGCGAACCGCCCGCGCCTCATCCCGGGGCCGAAAGCCTGCCACCGCTAGATGGACCGGAATCGATACCCCAGGCCGGGATTCCTGAACTACCGTTGGAAGGGGAGTCTCTCCCGGAAGAAGACCAAGAGCCCGAATTCATGCCTTCGGCTTATGCCATCCCTCCGCAGGCAGAAAACCAGGGCCTGCCTGAAATTGCAGATGTCCTGCCCGAATTCCCAGCCTCGATCCCGCGCGTTTCGCCGGCAGAGCCGGAAGCGCCTCCGCTGCGCGAAATGGACGAGCCCATCATGGACGAGCCGAAGGAGCCGCGCCAGCCTTCAGAAGCGACCCGCAAGGTGGCCCGCGGACTGGTGGGCGGGATGCGAGCCTCCCGTCGCATGGGCGATTCCTTCACCCGCAAGTTGGGTAAATTCCTGCCCAGCCTATTGCCGGGAAGCGGGAGCAGCACGCCCTCGTCCTCCCTCATCATGATCTTCATTGCCGTTGTCGTTCCGCTGCTGGTTGTAGTAGCAGGCGTTACGGTGTATTTGAAGTTTGGGCGTAGCTACCAGTATGACAATCTGTATTTGCAGGCCGAAAGTGCCCGCACGCAGGCTGTCAGTGCGACAGACCCGGCTCGTCAGCGCGATGGCTGGCAGGCCGTGCTATTCTATCTGGACAAGGCCGAAATCTATCGCAACACACCAGAATCGCAAGCGCTGCGAAACGAAGCACAGACCAATCTGGACAAATTGCTGGGCATCCAGCGCCTGAACTTTTATCCGGCCTTCAATGGCGGGGTCAATGCGCAGATCAGCCGCCTGGCTGCCAACGAGACCGATCTGTACATGTTGGATGCGCAACAAGGGCGAGTCCTGCATGCCAGCCAGGTCGGGCGCAATTTCGAAATGGACGAAGCCTTCCGTTGTGAACAGGGAGATTACGGTGAATATCACGTTGGGCCAATTGTGGATATTCTCATTCTGCCACGCCTGAACTCGCTCAATGCGGCTGTTCTTGGAATCGATGCTAGCGGCAATTTGCTGTATTGCGCGCCAGGACAGGTCGGACAGGCCATTCCTCTACCCATACCGGATACCAACTGGGGACGTGTGACCGGCTTCACTTACGATGGCGGCAATCTGTATGTGCTGGATGCGCCCTCGCGCGCCCTGTGGGTCTATGCCGGGCAGGATGCATCTTTCCTTGACAGGCCTTATTTCTTCTTTGGCGGACAAATCCCAGAAATCGAAGATTCAATTGACCTGGTCGTCAACGGCGATGATTTGTATCTACTGCACGCTGACGGTCATATGTCCACCTGTTCGTACAGTCGTCTGGATACCGTGCCCACCCGTTGTGAAGACCCGGCTCCGTTGGTCAATACCATCCCGGCCTACCAGGACATCGACCTGTTTGGGCAGGCACATATCACCCAGATGATGCTGACCACGCCTCCCGATTCAGCCCTGTTATTCCTGGACGCCGACAACCGCAGCGTCATGCGCATTAGTCCGCGCACGCTGGAATTGCAAAATCAGATCTATCCTGCGCCTGGAACATCGCTCAAGCAGGGACCGGCGGGCGCGATGACGGTCAATCCCAACCGCGTATTGTTCCTGGCGGTGGATGACCAGGTCTATTTCGCGACGGACATGCCATAGGTTGGGTTGTAAGCGGGAGAAGCGGTTGCTAGCCAGGAGGAAGCATGTCAAATTCTTCTAAGAGTTTCTTGAGTTCGCTGTGGGATTTCATTGCATCCCTGTTCGGCAGGAAAAGGCCGACGGCCCCTCAGCAGCCCCAGGTCCCGAACGTACCGGCAGATGATCCGAATGAACCGGCGCAAATCACAGTCAGTAAAGTCCTGGTAATCGTCTATAACCCGGTCATGGATGCGGCCAGCGGCAAAAAATTGTCCGAACAGTTAGGCTGGAAACGTACTGAAGACCTGGCAACCGGTTTCATGGCCGATATCCTGCAACACAGTCATGGCATGGCGCGCTACCAGGTGGTCGAGCGCTTCGACGTGGACGAGTTCCCGGCCAAAGTGGACGGCTTCCGCTATACCCCGCAGACTTACATGGATGTGTTACGCAACGTCTCATCGCCGCACATGCCACAGGAAGTAAACTATTACGCCATCATCGACCAGTTTGACATCTTGAGCCGCGTTGCCAGGAATGAGATCGATGAAGTCTGGGTTTTCGGTTTTCCGCACGCCGGGTTTTACGAGTCCATTATGGCCGGGCCAAACGCTTTCTTTTGCAATGCCCCGGCGCTGAAAAATAGCGAGGCGTCCGGGCGGCGTTTCGTCATCATGGGATTTTCCTATGAGCGCGGCGTGGGCGAGATGCTGGAATCCTTTGGACACCGGGCAGAATCCATCATGGCCAAGACGTTCGAACGGCTGATGGGAGACGCCAACCTGTGGCAGCGCTACACACGCTACGAGAAAATTGCTCCCGGTAAAGCAGCCATCGGCAGCATCCATTTTGCTCCCAATAGCGAACGCGACTACGATTGGAACAATCCCTCGACCGTCAAAAGCGAGTGCTACGATTGGCTGCTGAATTTTCCTGATTTCAAAGGCGACATCCGTAACGTGACTGCTAGCGAATGGGGCAGCGGTGACATCCGCTTACACCATCAGTGGTGGCTCAAACATCTTCCGCACGTGGCCGGGCGGCAGAATGGCATCCACAATAACTGGTGGCAGTACATTATGGATCCGCAAAACATTGGGAAGTAACCATATTTTCAAGCATACGCGAATTCCCCCTGTAAAACCATAGAGATTGCCGGCGTCTGCCGGCAATCTCTATCTTCATTTCTTGACGATTTATTCTATGGCCACAGCTTTCGCTTTATGACTTTTCTTCTTATTCTCTTTGACATAAGCCTCGCGCAGCTTGACCGGTTCACCTTCGGTTTTGGTACGCATGCGTAGGTTCAGCATTTCGACGAAGACAGAAAAACCCATCGCAAAGTAGATATATCCTTTAGGAATATGCTGGTGCAGCCCTTCCACGATCAGGGTAAAGCCGATCATCAGCAGGAAACTTAACGCCAGGATCTTAATCGTGGGATGATTTTCCACAAAATCGCCAAGCGGCTTGGACGACCAGATCATCACGCCCGCTGCCAAAATAACCGCTACGATCATAATAATGACATTATCCACCATGCCCACTGCTGTGATCACCGAAGTCCAGCGAGAAGACAATGTCCAGCAACATGATTTGGATGATTACGCTTGTAAAACTGGCTGCTACCCTGGCCGAACGTTGACCCTCCACACCTTCCAATTTGTGGTGGATTTCCAAAGTGGCCTTGCCCAACAGGAACAGACCGCCTACCAGCAGGATCAGGTCGCGTCCTGAAATATCCAGCGAAAACACGTTGAACAGCGGATCTGTCAGACCGATCACCCACGAAATAGACAACAGCAACAGGATGCGTGTGAAGACCGCCAATGAAATACCGGTTGTGCGTGCTCTCTGTTGTTGATCCACAGGCAACTTCCCTGCCAGGATCGAGATAAAGATGACATTGTCCACACCCAGAACAAGCTCAAGCGCCACCAGAGTGAAAAGCGCGATCCAAGTATCAGGTTGCGTGATCCAGTCCATATAGAATTCTCCTTGTTGGTGTGTGAGTATATATTAACTCAAGAGAGGCTGCAAGCAAGATAACAAAATTGCATAGAATTTAACGTATAAATGCAATGCCAGTTTATTTAGAACGCCTTACAATACTAATAGTAACTTGAAATAATATGAACACCCAACTTATCCCAATCAGCTTGGTATTACTTTCGGCACTGTATGCAGGCATAGGGCTGCTGGTTTGGGGGCGACGCCCCAGCCTGGCTATCACGCCCTTTGCCTGGATGATGTTCAGCGTTGCAGTTTGGTCATTGGGATATGGCCTTGAACTCTTGACACCGAGCCTGGTCGGAAAATTATTTTGGGTAAAGATTGAGTTTATCGGTGCTTTCAGCGTTCCAGTCTTTTTGTTTTTCTTTTGTGCTGCATATACGGGTCGCAGCAACTTGTTGACCAGGCGCAATCAACTATTACTCTGGACCATCCCTGTTATCACTTTAATACTCTCCTGGACAAATCAGTATCACCATTTGATCTGGGAAACCACCTCCATTGGAAATTTTGGGAGGCTTTCATTCCTGGCAGCTGATTTTGGAATTTGGATGTGGCTACAGGTTGCCTACTCTAACACACTTATCATCCTTGCTTTTGTATTCTTGATTATTGGAAATGATCCGCTCCCCCAGACCGTACAATTTTCAGGCAGGAATTGTTTTACTGGGCACTTTATTTCCATGGGTGGGCAACTTCCTGTATTTTAGCGGCATCGTTCTCCCCGGTATTGATATTACTCCTTTTGCATTCATTCCAACTGTGCTACTGATGGCATGGGGAACCCTGCGCTATCGGTTGCTCGATATTTTGCCAACAGCGCCATCCATAATATTGCATGAGTTACAAGATGGCGTTATCGTCATTGATATCCGCAAGCGAATACTTTACCTCAACAACCTTGCCGAGCAACTCCTTCAAACCACAGCGGTAGAAGCCATCGGACAGCCCATAGAATCGGTGCGCGCCTCTTGCGCGGAAATTTTGCAGCGTCTGATCGAGCAAAAAGAATCCTATGTGGAACAAGAGTTCATGCTAAAGAGTCAAAGCAGGTTCTTTGATATTCGCGTTTCACCTTTATCAGTAGGGCAGTGGGATATGAACAACACAAATATCAATCATCTGATCATCTTTAGAGATATTCACCAAAGAAAACAGGCGGAATTAAACCTGCAACGCCGCGAAGCCATTATGGAAGCACTCACCCTGGCTTCTCAACAATTCTTGCGAGCCACTGCTTGGGAAACCTATATTCCGGCCTTTCTGGAACGCATTGGGCAGGCAGCTGAAGTTGGTAGAACATATATGTTCCAAAATTATGAAGGGCAAGATAACCAGGTTTTAACCAGCCAATGTTATGAGTGGACCGCTCCCGGGATAGAATCGCAAATCAACAATCCGGCCTTTCAAAACATCCCCGTTCAAGGTATTAGCCCGGCCAGTTGGTATACAGAACTCAGTCAGGAAAGACTGGTCATAGCACAGAGTCCGGGAACTCCCTGTAACAGAGCAGGCTATCTTCATCGAAAGGGGGGTGCGTTCAACCGTCATTGTGCCGATCTTCGTAGAGAGGCGTTGGTGGGGCTTTTTGGGGCTCGAAGATTATGCTAACGAACGGAAATGGAGCAAAGCAGAATTGGATGCACTGCAGGCCGCCGCCGAAATCTTCAGCGCTTCGGAAGTCCGGGCCCGCAATGAAAACGCCTTGCGCCGTCGCCAGCGGACCCTCAACCTGCTCCACGAAATCGTCGTTTCCGCCCTTCAAACCACGGACCGTCACTCGATGGCCCAGACTATCGTGAACAACCTGGGAGGTGTGATCAACTCTGATGGTTGTTTTCTTTCCCTGTGGGACGAAGCTTAGCGAAAAGTTTACTCCTTTGGCAGCCTACGGGCTGCACAGCAAAGCATATTTATCTCTGAATACAGAACCAGATGAGCCGACATTGACTGCATCAGCTCTTGCGATGGGTCACACCTTGATCGTGGATGACATTACAAATACACCCTTATTTAAGTTCCCGCATTGCTGCATTGCTGCCTTTCCGCTCGGCTATGGCTTTTCCTACTGATCGCCGGACAAAAAAAATTGGGCACTATCCTGCTAGCATTCACGGATATACATCACTTTCAGCCTGAAGAAATTTCATGATCGGTGAACAGGCCGCCGGCTTGATTGCCCTGACACTCGAAAAATTCAACGCAGTTGAATATGCCAGCAAGCGAGCCGAAGAATCCGAGATTCTGCGAAAGGCCGGTGCAACTGTGGCTGCCACCCTGCACTCAGATGAAGCGATAGACCGCATTCTGGAGCAGCTTTTTCTGGTGGTACCGTACGACAGCGCCTCAGTTCAACTACTGCGTGAGAACGAGTTGGAAATTGTCGGGGGTCGTGGCTGGGATAATCCAAAAGAAGTCCTGGGGCTGCGTTTCCCCGTTCCTGGTGATAATCCTAACACTGTTGTTCTGCAAACAGGCAGGCCATACATCATTAGCGATGCTGTAAAAGCCCATTCCAGTTTCAAAGAAGACGGCCCTCATAAACATATTCGCTCATGGTTGGGCGTTCCCGATGATTGTCCGCGGGACAATCATCGGCTTGCTGGCTATCGACAGCACAAAAATGAACTACTTTACCGGAGAGCATGTCAAAACTGTAACCATATTTGCGGATCAGGTTGCCATTGCCCTCGAAAATGCACGCCTGTTTGAAGAAGTGCAGAACCTGGCTCTTACAGATCCGCTTACAGGTTTATATAACCGGCGAGGACTGTTCGAGATCGGCCATATCGAATTCTCACGCTTGCTGCGCCTGCAAAGGCCATTTTCCGCCATCATGCTCGACATTGATCATTTCAAGAGTGTCAATGACGAATATGGACATCCCGTTGGCGACCAGGTGTTGCAGTTCCTGGCTTCTGAACTGCATAGCACCGTTCGTGGCGCTGACATTGTAGGACGCTATGGCGGCGAGGAGTTTGTCATCTTTTTATCAGGCTCAAATGGCAAGACAGCCATGGATTTGGCAGAAAGATTACGGGGGATGATCGAAAAGACACCTTTTTATGTAGGGGAAAATAAAATCAGGATCACCATCAGCCTGGGGGTGGCTGAATATAACGAGAACAGTCCTAACCTGGAAACCCTGATCGCCCGCGCCGATCAGGCCTTGTATGTTGCCAAACACAAAGGTCGCAACTGCGTTACTTTAGGCACTTAAGTTCTACGCTCTAAAGATCAGCGAACAGCATGTCACCGCGCCTTCAGCCTTGGCAAGTTCGTCTGCATCCACTATCAGCAAATTAATCCCCGCTTGTTCCAATTTAGCTTTCGTCTTCGGAAACGATGACGGATAGATGATCGCATCGTCTATCAGCACAGCATTGGCCGCGGATGGCTCGGATGGGTCCACCTCGATGAAGCGCATGCCGGGGAATGCCTCTTTGGAAACCCACTCCGGGTTGATTAGCAACGTATCCTCGCTGACCTGTGTGACCGCGGACTTGAGATGCAGACAACCCGTCACGTTCACTCCCCGGACCTGGTAATTGCCTGTGACCTTCAGGTTACGTGGCTCAAGAATGGCTTTCATCTGTCCGATAGCATCTTCCGTGCTACGGCTGGACAGGCCAACGTAGATCGTCCGGCCTACGGTCAGGATGTCGCCGCCATCCACGGTGCCGGGCGGCTGGATGCGAAAAATTTCCCGGTAGGGGGCCAGGGCTTTTTCAACGGAAGCAACTTCCGGGCGTCGAGAAGAAGCGCCGGGGTTCAGCATGATGGCGCATTCGTCCAGCACCAGCGCCACGTCCTCCACAAAGACCGAGTCGGGCAAGTCCGCTTCGGCATCCAATGTAATGACATTTATCCCCAGGGACCGCAAGGCATCTTCATATTGTTTGTGCTGGGCACAGGCGCGTTCGTAGTCGATCGGTTCGCGCGCGATGTGGGTGAGTTCGCACCGGTTGATGGCCGGGCTGACCTGGCGGGTGATGGCGATTTTCATGTGTTCTCCATTGTTTTGTTGTCATTGCGAGCGAGCGAAACGAGCGCGGCAATCTCCAAATCACCTGTGAATAGGAGATTGCCACGTTTCACTCTGCACGTGTGCACTGCGCAATGACATGCTAAAAATATAAATGTTTGACCGTCAGGCCGTTGTTGATCAGTTCTTTGAGCGAATCGATGCCGATCTCCAGATGCATGTTCAGATAGTCCTGTGTAACCTTTTGGTCGCTTGCGGCGGTCTTGATGCCTTCGGGGATCATGGGCTGGTCAGAAACCAGCAGCAGCGCGCCGGTGGGGATTTCGTTGTAAAAGCCGGTGCTGAACAGCGTGGCGGTTTCCATGTCCACGGCCATGGCGCGGATCTGGCGCAGATATTCCTTGAAATCTTCGTCATGCTCCCATACGCGCCGGTTGGTGGTGTAGACCGTGCCGGTCCAGTAATCCTGGTGGTGGTTGCGGATGGTGGTCGAGATGGCCTTTTGCAGGTTGAAAGCGGGTAGGGCCGGGACTTCGGGCGGAAAATAGTCGTTGGAGGTGCCCTCACCACGGATGCCTGCAATCGGCAGGATCAGGTCGCCGATGCTGTTCTTCTTTTTCAGGCCACCGCACTTGCCCAAAAAGAGCGCGGCTTTGGGCTCGATGGCGCTCAACAGGTCCATGACTGTGGCGGCGTTGGCGCTGCCCATGCCGAAGTTGATCAGTGTGATGCCTTCGGCGGTGACATTGGGCATGGGTTTCTCGAGGCCGTGAATAGGGACGTTGTACCACTCCGAGAACATGCGCAGGTAATCTTCAAAGTTAACCAGCAAAATGTATTTGCCGAATTCTTCCAGCGGGGTATCGGTATAACGCGGCAACCAATCAGCGACAATTTCTTCTTTTGTTTTCATTGCATCTCCAGTTTTAATTCACCACGGAGATCACAGAGATCACCGAGAAAAACAAATTAAAAATCTCCGTGTGCTCAGTGTGCTCTGTGGGTTAAAACCATGAGCCATAGAACTAACCATCTACTCTTAATCTTACTCTAAACAGGCCCAAGCCTCCACAATGTCTGTCGATCTCATCCATCATTCCTCCACAATTGATTGCTATCTTAAGCTCACAAGAACCAAATATACAAAATAAACCTGAAGGAGGTAGACATGTTCAATCGAGGTTCTTTTGCTTTACGGCTGATTGGTGTTTTATTACTGGTTGGTCTGATGATCGGCGGAGGCGCAATGGCTTACCGCGCTGGTGTAACCCAGGGCATCGCCCAGGCACCTGAAGTTGCGAGGGCCATTTCGAGCGCTGCCGAAAGCGGACAGGGAATGCCCGTTCCGGCTTACGGCTACGGGTACGGTTATCCATCCTATGGATTTCGCCCGCACTTTGGCTTCTTCCCGTTTGGCGGCATCTTCGGGTTCATCCTGTTCATCTTCCTGTTCTTCGGACTGATGCGCCTGATCTTCTTCCGCCCCTGGGCCTGGCACTACGGCCACATGCACGGACGCGGTCCCTGGAAGGGATATGGCGACCCACTGGGGAACCCCACCCTGGGCACGCGAAGAGAAGGAAGGCGAAGCAGAAGCAAACGCCGAGAAAGAAGACAAGTAGTCAGCCAATGCCTTGCTCCGGAGTGCTCCGGAGCAAGGCACATTTTCGTTAGGAATGAGATGCAAATATGAAAACCGCCAAAATCATGCCGCCGACCTGGATGTTAATCGCCATGCTTACCATGCTCGCTCTGCATTTTCTGATGCCGCTGGCATGGATCATCCCGCCATTTTGGAATCTGACCGGCCTGATTCTGATTGCATCAGGTTTGATATTGAATTTGAGCGCAGACAAAGCCTTCCATCAAGTACATACAACGGTCAAGCCATTCGAAGAATCTTCCAGCCTGGTTACGAACGGCGTATTTCGCATCAGTAGAAATCCCATGTATCTGGGATTTGCGTTGATCCTGACGGGCATCGCAATCCTTTTGAGAACATTATCGCCTTATCTGGTGATCTTTGCATTTGTGGCTGTTATCGACAAAACCTTTGTGAGAGTCGAGGAACAGATGTTGGCAGAGAAATTTGGCGCATCTTGGAAGCAGTACCAATTAACAACCAGACGCTGGTTGTGAGTGCAACAATTTCCAATATGTCATTGCCCCGCCGCACTTCGGCGGGGTTGCGAGCGAGCGCGGTAATCTCATCCTAGTTCAAATGAAAACTATCTTGAGCATTAAGATTGCCACGACCTGCCCCTTCGACACCGTTCGTGCCGCGAGCACATCGGTGCGAGACGGCAAGCTCAGGGAGACGGGTCTCGCAGTGACAGTAGAAATGGTAAACTTCAACTATGTCCTCCCTTATCCTCGTCGTGGATGACGAACCCAAGATCGTGCGCCTGGCGCGTGACTATCTCGAGAAGAACGGTTTCCGCGTGGTCATTGCCGGGGACGGCCCCTCCGCGCTGGCGATGGCGCGCCGCGTACATCCCGACCTGATCGTGCTCGACCTGTTGCTGCCCGGCATGGACGGGCGCGAGGTCTGCCGCATCTTGCGTGCAGAGAGCGACGTGCCCATTATCATGCTGACTGCGCTCTCCGAAGAGAGCGACCAGATCGTCGGGTTGGAGATCGGCGCGGACGATTACATCGTCAAGCCTTTCTCGCCGCGTGCGCTGGTGGCGCGTGTGCGTGCCTTATTACGCCGCGCGCAAGGGGAAGTTCGGGCCCCGGCCGTCATCCGCGTGGGTGGGCTGGAAGTAGATACTACTCGTCACACTGCCATACTGGATGGCAAGTCCCTGCACCTGACGCCCAGCGAATTCGACCTGCTGGTCCTGCTGGCCCGTCATCCGGGGCAAACCCTGACCCGTCAGCAGTTGATGGACGATCTCTACGGGGGAGCAGCCTCGGGCGTGGATCGAAGCGTCAACTCCCATATCAAGAACCTGCGACACAAACTCGAGTCCGCTTCCGAGGCGCGTTTTATCGAAACTGTCTACGGCGTGGGCTATCGCTTTGTCGAGGGAAAGTCGACCTGATGCATCCCAACTGGCGCGAACATTCTCATCGTTTCAGGCCGCCCTGGGAACGTCATCGCCGCTTTATCTTTTGGCGTTTTGCGATGATCTTCGGCGGGATCTCCGTGCTTTTCCTGTTAGGGATTGGCATCATCCTGTATCTGGTGTTTGGACAAACCCCAAATTATTCCCCGATCACCTTGCTGGCCATTATTTGTGGCCTGCCGTTCGCCTTTATGCTGGCGGCCTCCCTGCTGGGAGGAACGGCTTTCCGGCGTCTGGGTACGCCCTTCGCCGATATCATGGCGGCCACGGATGCTATCGCTCACGGTGACCTGAGCGTGCGCTTGCCTGAAAACAACCGTGGCCCGTTGGGCAACCTGGCGCACCGCTTCAACAACATGGTGGCCGAACTGGAACGCGCCGAACAGCAGCGCCGCAACATGACTGCCGACATCGCGCATGAACTGCGCACGCCGTTGCACATCATCCAGGGTAACCTGGAAGGCATGCTGGACGGGATCTACGAGCCGACCGCCGAGAACATCACCGATACGCTGGACGAGACGCGCCTGCTGGCCCGCCTGGTGGATGACTTGCAGACGCTCTCGCTGGCCGAGGCCGGACAACTCCCGCTTCATCCTACCCGTTTCCTGCTCGCTGACCTATTGGCGGATGCCGCCGCCGGATTCGAATCCCGCGCCGCTACTCAAAACGTGGCACTGCGCGGGGAAGCCCCCGACCCATCTCCGGAGATCGAAGCCGACTACGACCGCCTGTATCAAGTATTCGCCAACCTGCTGACCAACGCCCTGCGACACACGCCCGAAAATGGACAGATTACTCTACACGGCGAAGCCACTCCCGAGGGCGTGCGCATCACCGTGTCGGACACGGGCACAGGCATCCCCGCCGAAGACCTGCCCTACATCTTCGACCGCTTCTGGCGCGGCGACAAGTCCCGCGCGCGGACGGAGGGCAGCAGCGGCCTGGGACTGGCGATCACCAAACAACTTGTGCTGGCGCATGGGGGCACGATCAGCGCTGAGAGTGAAGAGGAGAAAGGAACGACTTTTACGATTGAATTGCCCAATTAAGGGTCTTAGTGTTTTGCATTATTTATGTGATATAGCGCTTGACGCTTAGCGCATCGCGTCATATAATACTTTTGTGATCAAAACCTTCAAAGATGACGAAACACGGAAAATTTATCAACGCGAACGATCACGAAGATTGCCGCCTGATATTCAGCAAGCGACATTGCGGAAATTACGCATGCTCAATAACGCAATCAGCATTAATGACTTGAGAGTTCCTCCTGCGAATCGACTTGAGAAACTGAGCGGCAATCGAGAAGGACAATACAGTATTCGAATTAACGATCAGTGGCGAAATTTGCTTTGAATGGCGTGATAGCGATGCATTTAACGTTGAAATCGCAGATTACCATTAGAAAAGGTGACAGATGCCTGAAAAACTTTCCCCCATTCATCCCGGTGAAATTTTACTGGAAGAATTCATCAAACCAATGGAATTGAGTCAGAACCGTCTGGCAATCGATATCGGTGTAGATGCGCGACGCATCAACGAAATTGTGCTTGGCAAGCGCAGCATTACTGCTGATACCGCTTTGCGCCTGGCACGTTTTTTTGGCAACTCTCCACAGTTTTGGATGGGATTGCAGACACAATATGATCTTGATGTTGCAGAGGACGCCCTTGGAAAAAGGCTGGAACGCGAAGTCCGGCCAATAGCAACAGCGGTTTAGAGCAGAGATTATCCTTTAAAATCAAGAACTCCGAGATATTGAAAATCTCGGAGTTCTACGTTTATAACACCACCCAGCCTCGCCTTGCTTGGCGTCTACCTGTTGCATAGCTCTCTTTGCGGATCGTGTTCGGGCTGACTTCCACCAGCAGATAGTCTCTAATCTGCTGGCTGGCTTCGGCAAACAAAGTCATCACCCCTGCCATGGTCCACGATTTGCCTGTCCTGTTCGAAGTCCCTGGCTCGCGTCCAGACGATATTCACGTTTGTCACAATAGCTACAATAATTGTACCCACGCTCGTATTGGACCCAACCAAAAACACTCAGCATCTTTGCCGCTCTTCGCAACTGGCGCTTTGCTCTGCCACCACAAGCGTATTTCTCTGAGCTGCCGTTTACCTCTTCATCATAACTGCTCAATACTCACCCAGCACACATCGTGGCCAAGCGCCACCCGGTCCTCCAATACTGTACTCTAATTCGTCTGCCCAGATTCTTCCTCGTTCAAGCTCTTGTTCCCTGTATTCTGCAACCATCCGGTCTCGGATTCTTTCCATAATGTATTGTGCTACACTTCATCTCAGACCTCTTTTCTTCAGAACTTGATCGCACCCATGAAGCACAAGTAGGCAGGTTGAAAACTCTGTATCTCAGTACCTTTGTTAGATTGTGTTTAAATGCTCAAGGCGCTTCGTAAACGGCGACCTGTCCTTGCTGGAAAGCCAGCCGCATATTACGCTGAAATTTTTCCTCCTGCAACGGATTGCCCCGTTCCAGAGACCCTACGAAAACATAGCGAATGTTATAGCGTGCGATGATGTCGCTGGCTGTTTGCCAGTCTGGCGTGGCATACAATGTTTCTATGTCACCCTGGCGCGATCCTTGCTCTTCATAGCCGCCGCGCCACTGCGACTCATGTCCCGGCCAGCCCAGCACGGTCGGCAAACCCGTCAGCGTCGAAACGCGCGCGTAAGCGCTATAACTGCCGCCAATCGCTTCGGCCACTACGCCATCTGGCGCAGACTGTAACCAACGTATCGCAGCAGCTTCATCCGGGTTCTGGCGTTGGAACATATTGAAATAATCCAATGTCCACAGAGAACCCAGTTCCTGACGAGCAGCCATTTTTGAGTTTTCATCGCTGCTGGTCTGGATCGTATCCAGAAGAAGAACAGCCCTATCAAGCCGGAAATTTCCAGTGCGGTTGAGGATGCTCAAGACAGGATAAGTCAGGCCCACCACCAACAACAAGACCAGCCCCACGCGAAAAGCGATATCCCAGCCACCGCGTAATTTCTGCATCAGGATAGCAATTCCATAGGAAACCGCCAGGCTCAACAAGATCCAGGCCTGGTAGTAGAACTTGAACACCGTATTGATACGCGTGCCAAACTGGTCGCGCAGATAAAGAAATTCCGGCCCAATCAGGAGCAATGTGCCCAGCACGATGAGCAGGAGTACAAAGACACTGGACTTTGGATCCTGCACATTGATATTGTCTTCGTCCTGCCGCGATTTGCGATCAGCGATCAAAAATGACAGGGCTGGAACCAGCACGATGAGAAGTGTCAACAAACTACCGATATACGAGAGCCGCTTCAGGCCAGCCTGCACGAAGAGATTGCCTACATCCGATACGCCCTGCATTTGCAGGAAAAAAGCTCCCAGGTCCGGTTCGAGCCACTTGGCGATCAATCCAAGCAACCACGAAACAACCCAAAGGGACAGCACGAAACCCAATGAAAGACCCAACGCCAACGACCATCTGCCCTTCATCTTTTCCGTCCGCCAGAGATAGATCAGATAGGCATATAACGGCAGCAGCAGCGTAGCCAGCATCACCCATAGTTGCGCCCCGCGCGTCGGATAGACGAGATTGGGCAAGATACCGCCCAACTGCGAAGAAAAGCCAATGTAGAACGGCAGGTAAAGCAGGATCGACAGAATCCCAAGCGGGATACCCAAGACGAAGACATCCTCGCCTCTATCCCAGCTCCAACCTGTATCATCCCCGAAGGGGGCCTCCCTGACCTGTGATAAGACATACGCCCCGACGATTAACACCGCCGCGATGAGAATATCCCAGGTATTGAGGAAAGCCAGTCCACCCAGCAGCAAACCCAGGAAAACAAAACCCATCAGATTAACGCGCAAACTGAAGCCAAACAACTTCAATTCGCCACGCCAGCCGCCCAGGAACAGATTGAGCGCCGCTGCGATTGCCAGCAGGCCAAAAGGAATCGCCAGCACGTGTGGATGCAAGTCCGCGTGCAGGAACGAGAAGAACGGGAACTCGTCGATGATCTCTTTGAAGCCGCCGCTCAAATCATAGTCGGAAATGACACGCGAGGCGCGCCACCACCACAGGTAACGTTCAGGGATCCAGCCCAGCGGCTGGGCGGGAGGCAAACTCAAGTCTTTGATGTCCAGCCATGTCCAGAAGGCTGACGTGTTCCCCGACCAAAACAATCCGCGCCGGTGCAAGACTTCGAGGAAGCCCTCGGCGTTAGAGACGATCAGCAGGAACAGGGGAGCGAGAAAAGATAAGCGGGAAACGTTATTTGGGATTCGTGATTCGGCATTCGCTATTTGCTCATCACCCGATTCCCGATTTCTGATTTCCGATTTCCAACGCAATGCGAGCAAATTGTACAGAATACCATACGAGCCGATGGCCCCCAACGCAAAGATCAAGGAAGTCATCAGGTTGTGGGCCGCACTGCCGGGCACGCCGGTCAGCTTGGCCAGCATGGCGGTCATCACGTAACCGAAGTAATAATACGAGATGGCATAACCGGAAAGCCAGGCATCACGCGGCGGGAAGGTTGGCGAGCGCAGGATGGAGTTGATGAACATCAATTCCATCGGCTTTTCGGCGCTGGTCAATTCGGGGTTGCTGGCACGTGCAAAGGCCAGAAAAGCAAAGGCCAGGAAGAACAAGATTTCAACGCTGAGGATCAGACGGCGATTATCTACGCAAGCCACGATGTCACAGACCATTGACAATCTCTTTCGTTCATCGATCTGCGGTTTGGATACGCCCAAATGCTCAACCCCGCCAAAATGAGCAAACCGAGCAACAGACCGCCGGCATCGTTCTGCGAGAGTCCCAGCGAGGTCAGCAGCCAGAAGACATAGCCCCAAACCAACAGACCGGCCGCTCGCGAAAGGCTGTAACCGCGATCAGCTAATGCCGGAAAGAGCCGGAAGACCAGCGGGAAGGTCAACCAGCCCAGCAGTGTGATAGTCAGGTACCAGGAGAAGAACCAGAGCATAATTATCCGGCTAACACATCAGGCAGGGTGAAATTTCCATCTGTATCTGAGTCGAAAGCTACGATGTTGACGACTGCATCCAAATTGAGCGGGCCATACAGGTGCGGGAACAAATCGCCTGCGCGCGCATGGGAAGGCTCAGGCTCGGCAGGCGGCTCCCATTTCAACTCAGACTCCAGCTTTGACGGATCGATCACCAACAACACCAGCCCCTGCTGGCCGCGATAGAAGCTGTTTGCAACACCGACGATCTGGGACGGTTTCGAACAGTGGATGAAGCCTGCCGTGGACAAACTATCAGCACGGTAGAGGCCTTCTTTAACGGCAGCAAGCCAGGCGTCGTTCGAAGCGAGGTGGAGAACCATCTCGGTCATGGCAGCACCTCGTAAATGGTCGTGTCCATATCGTGATAGACCGTCTTCCAGTATATTCCATCGTATTGCGCAAACTTTTGCAGTCCACTATCTTCATAATAGATGTGCTCGAGTTGGCCGACAACGATATAACGCACATCATATTTAGCAAGGAAATCGCGCGTATAACCCAGGTCGACAGAGTTGTAAAACTGCCCGATGGCATCAACACGATCCTGGACAGCTGATGGCGGGCCGAGAGCGCGCTGCTGACGCTGATGCCAGTTCCAGCCGACCACGCCGGGCAGGCCCGTGTAAATGGTAAAGCGCGTGCACCAGCGATATTCAGGGCAGTTGGTCTCGACGATGACAGGCGAACCTTTGACGTTATCCTGCATCCAGCGGATAGCGCGGTAATCTTGGCTAAGATCCATCACGCTAGTGTCCCAGAATTCGGCATAATCCATGTAGGTCATCGAATCGAGCGTGTGCGGGGCCTGGGGGGCCATGCGGTCGTTGATCTTATCGGTAGTGGCAGTGATGGTATAAACGCCGCACCGGCAAAGAGAATCGTCAGGATGGCCTGCCAGGAATTGCGCCAGCGTGGCAGCCAGGTATGAACGTCAACCAGCAGCCAGACGAAAGCCGCTCCACCGCTGACAGCGAGCAATGTCCAGGCCTGCAGGTAGAACTTGAAGATGGTGTTCATGCGGCCGATGTCGCCGCGCACGGTGAAGAGTTCAACCACAATCGTAATCAGCATGGCTGTGCCAACCCAGAACAGGGCCAGGCGTTTTGTGTCCGGCTGATCTGGCCTGAGAATCAACAAACCAGCCCAGGCTGCCAGCGGCAAAGCGATCCAACCAATCCAAACCTTACGATACGCCAGATAGAGCAGGAGCACGATGAAAACAGCCAGTACCAGTTCAATCAAGATCTGGAAGGGTTTCAATTTTTCCAACGAAGAAACCGGCGTAACCGCCATCCATTGACGGGTTTCCCAAACCAGCCAGGAGAAAATCAGGAACAGGAACAGCCCCCAATGCGTCAGGTAAGAGGTCATGGGTGTCTGGCTGGCCGTCCACGGATCGAGTTTGCTGTAGGCCTGACTGTAAGCAGAGCGATAGGGCGCATACAACCAGAACGAAAGCGCGGTCAGCAGTGCCAGACTCAATAACTGTCAAAATAATCCGTTTGATGGTTGGAGATAATGTTGGGCAGCCAGTTTCCATAGCGGAACGTCGCTGGCGCGCCAGATGGCATAGGCTACAGCCGTCAGTCCCAGCGGCAGGTAGGTGTAGATGTCCGAGAGATTGGTCGGATACAAAGCCCCGATCACCAGCGCACCCGACCACCAGCGACAGCAGCGAAGTGCGGCGCGCCCGACGGTCGCCAGCGCCCAGGCAATGACGAACAAGGCCATCGAGAAGGCGATCATATGCGCGTGCAAGTCGCTGAACAGGAAGGTGAAGAACGGGAATTCGGTGATCTCGTTGCCCGGTCCCGGCGGGATAACGCGGCTGGGGTTCCAGTACCATTCACCGCGCCCGATGGGCAATACCACGCCCTGGGCAATCGTTTTGAAGAGTCCCTGTAACGCAAATACCAGACGTTGGAGAAAGTCCAGATTGGCAATATTCCCGCCCGGCGCAGCCAGACGCGCCAGCGCCTGGAACACCATCTGGATCGTGCCCAGGTTGCCGAGTACAACCATCAGCAGGGCAGCGGCAAGGCCGGCAATAAAAGCGTGGAGACGAAAGAAGAAAGAAACCCTCTTTCACTCTTTCATCTTTCCTCGATCCACCAAATTCCAGCCAATTGAAAACGCGCTGGTGGCTACGATTGCAAATAGCGTCGGCAAGATGAAGTTGTATGCGATCGACGGCACGATGCCGAGCAATTTCACCGGCGTGCTCACCAGCACAAAACCATAATAGTAATAATTGATATAACCGCCCGCAAACCAGGGATCGTACGGCGGGAAAGTGGTGCTCTTGATGACCGCGTTGAAGTACGAAAAATCCATCGGGCGCTCGCCGCCTTTGGAAGGATGCCACAGGTCGGGGTTGCCAATGCGAATGAATAGGTCAAACAGGAAGAAGGACAGGAAAATGCCCTCGATGATCAAGAAGGTGCGACGATTGGACTTCCACTCTTCGAGCAATTCGTCCCTGTGCATCCAACCCAAAACGAGGCCTGCCACCGCTATGGCGGCAAATACCAGCCCGATCAGGAGTCGGGTATGCGGCACCCCGAATGAACTCAGCAACCAGGGCACATAAGCCAAGATGACCAGACCCAATGTGCGTGAGAGCGCATAGCCCTTATCGCCCAAGCCTGGCATGACCAGCCGGATGATAGGATAGGTCAACACACCCAGCACAAAGACAAACAGATACCAGATCACCAGTCCCACAACGGGATACTTGTTTTGCAGCCAGTTGTAATCGAACAGATTTGACCAGGTCCCGCCAGCGCGTTGCTGAGCCAGGCGGTCTTCCGGCAGCATCATGCTTTTGTACGAAGAAGCTTCCCTGGGCGTCAGGTGAACCACATTGGTCAAATCCACCGCACCGAGAATGGAAGCTACCTTCTCGGGGTTGTAGTCCGCGCGCTTCTTGAAGACCAGCACCTTGGGATGGTCGTAGAAGGTGAAAGCTTCTTCGGCTGCCTGGTCGTTGATGGTGATCGATCCGAGGGTGGGATAAGACTTAAAAACAGCCACCAAATCGAAGCCCAAATTCCCTTCAAACATGCCGGGCTCTGCCACACGATAGCATTCGATAATGTTGCGTTCCGGCGGGCAGCCAATCAACTCGCGGTAGTAGACCGTTGTCAGCGGATAGCGTTCTGGCAGGCGCGTGATCTGCCCGTACTGGTGATTGGTCGGGATGAAGATGTAATCGGTCTGGTCGAGTGTCTCTTCGAAGCGGGCTAACTTATCAGCATTGTCATCCCAGTAAACCTGGAAGTTCAGGTCACCACGATAGATGCCGCCGAAGCCGTCAAACCCTTCAACACGGAAGGGTAAACCATAGTCGTAGTCGGTCTCGTTCGCCACGGCTGAGCCAGAAAAGGTGAGCAAGCCGGCGTCCGTTTCGAAGTGCAGGTAGTAAATTTGACCGGCTGAAACCGCCAGGGGACGCTCAAGCGTCAACGTAGCCGGTTCCCCGCGCGGATCTTTCCTGGGCGCGAAATTCCTTGTCAGGCTGGCGCGCGCCAACGCCTGTTCCGGTCCCGAATATGATTGGCTGGAGACGATCAGGGTAAGCGTCTGTGCCGGCCAACCCGATCCGGGCGGCGCGGCCGGGTCCACGACATAACCCAGAGCCACCTCTGTCAAAAGGCCATCACGCGAGGCACTGAATGTTGTTTCAAAAGGAACCCCGGCCTGCACCGTTGAACCTTCAGACAATGGCAGTGGTTGGTTGAAAGTCCTACCATCTACGGTTTGAATATGCACGTTGACCGGCCCAGGTATGTTCTGGTAGATCCAGCGCGAAGCCGCTATGCGTGTCTCGTCGCGCACGTAGATAGTGTGGAAAGCGTAAGCCCAGGCGGCGGTTGCGATGAGCACAAGAACGCCGACAAACCCGGCAAGCTGTAGACCGTAAACCATTGACCGTAATCCATCGTCTACCGTCCAGGGTCTTCCGTCCGTCATCCCAAAGGCGAATAATTAGCCAAGCTCCTGCCATGGCAAGCAGCGGATAAATCGGAAGCTGATAACGCATGGTCGGGTTGAATTGCAGCGATTGCCAGATGAAATAGAAAGCAGTCCAGCCCCACAGCAAGGCATGTTTCCACTCGCCCTTGAGGATGCGCCAGCCCATATACAGGAAACCGGCTCCAGGCCAGGATACCCAACGGCAGCCCCAGACCCCAGATTGTCAGGTTCGTGAAGGAATACAAATGCGTGCGCCGCGCCCATTGCAAATTCCAGGGCAGGTCGGCGTCACCACGCGCCTGCACACGCTGCTCAGCGATATTCTCCAGCCATTGTTTATCAGGCGTGACAATGCCATTGAAGGCGTAAGGTTGGAAAATACGGAACGTGAGAAAAGCAGCGATGCCGCCAACGACTAGATAGACAGCAATCTGTTGCCAGTACCCAGCGGTAAGAAAGCGCTCACGTTCTTCCTTATTTTGGAGCAAGCGAATGACGAACGCTCCCGGTAAAAGCAGCGCCAACGGGAAAATGTTAACCTTGGAAGCCATTGACAGGCCGAAACCGACGCCAAAAGCGATACTGAGCCAGAAAAAGGCATCGCGTGCAAACTGAGAAAGGGTGTCCGTGATACGTGAAATCTGGCTCGTGATTTGGGACTCGTCTGCTTCCGTTATCATCCGATTCCTGACTCTCGATTTCCGGTTCCGGATTTCCGACGTCTATCTCCCGATTCTCGACTCCCAATTCCTGATCTTCGCTTTTCGCCTCCCGCGTAATGATTAACACTGCAAAATAAATTGCCAGGAACGCGAACAGATTGACAAATAAATCGGTCGTGAAAAAGTGCGACTGCTGGATTTGCATCACTGCAAAAGCCGAGAAAGCCGCTGCCAGCAAAGCCGTGCGCCGGTTGTATAGCCTGGCCACAATCAGATACAGCAAAAAGATCGTACCCAAGTCAGCCAAAGCCGAGAACTGGCGACCTAACAATTTCAACGCGCCAGAATCAGTCTGTCCCAGAATCTCCGCCGTATAACGTACGATGAACATCGGCAACGTTCCGTACACAAAGAAACTGAAGCCGCGGTTGTGCGGATTGAGGGTGGAGGTGGCCGTATTGAAATAATCGCGGATGCCCATCCAACGCTGTTGCTCCGGCGGACAAGCATCGATTTCGATGGCAGGGTCAAGGCACTCATGCGCGCGCAGGTTGGAAACTACACTGGTCAGGAACCCTTCGTCCGGATGCTGGTGCTGCAGCTCGCCCCAATCCGCGCCAGACAGACGCAAAAACGCCGCCGCAGCCAGCACGGCGATCAAAAGCACATCGTAAATCCAGGAATATTTCTCTTTCATTCGAAAACCATCTACTGCGCGGGCACAGAGAACATCCAGAAATCATGGCCGTTCACTGCCGAGTTATACAATTCAAGCTTCCCTTGCGGATATAACTGCCAGAGCACATCCAGCGTTTCCTGATCGTTGGCCTCTGGCAGATTGCGGGTTGGCTTTTACAAGAAATAGCTTGGGCCCCGGCAATTGTACCGTCCCTGGCAGGTTATCGCGCCACATCGCAAAGTCACGGTTCGGGATGCCTGCCCATACGCCGGGCAGGCGCGTGTCTACCCAGTACGGGAAGGGCACGATCCAGACGGTATCCGTGGTGCCGTACGTTTTATCGAACTGCTTAATGACGGCGCCCATCTCCGACGAGTTCCAGGAGCCAGCCCGGAAGGCTTCGTAATACTGACGGAAGACCAGGTCATAATTCTGGACTCCTGACCAGAGCATCATAACGACCACCAACCCCCAGACGAATCCCGTGCGCAACTTTCCACGCCCTGTGCCTGCATCCACTACATTCAACGCACTGGAAACGATTGAGTCCAGCGCCAAACCGACAATGACGAAGACCGTTACGTATGCGCCCCCTGCGCGGTTCAAGGCAGGATTCTCTGCCGGATAGGCCAGGGACAAGATCGAGGGCATGGCCAAAAGCGGAATGGACAGGAGCAGGAACAGGTCCAGCCAGTGGCGGTTGCGGAGGTAGCGCACGAGCAGCAGAACTACTCCGATCAAAAAGAGCGCGCCCGAGACCACGCCCAAAGCCGGTCGGTGGGTCACGGAATGCACCCAGATGTCGCCATCGTCAAAGTTGAACATCCGCATGCCGTTCCACAGATTCGAGAAGAATATTTGCAGGGCAGGTCCGGGCAATGGCTGGTCCACCGTTCCCAGGCGTGAGAGTGCACGATAGGAAAAAATGTCAGGATTGTCAACCCAGTAACGTAGTAAAGGCAGGAAAACAACCAGCGACGCCAGTCCCAGAATGACCAGCCACAAGATGGTATCGCGCTGCAGGCCCTTTGACCTGGCATGCAGGAAGTACAGCACCATAGCGATCACTACCACGACGGGCAGCATCCGAATAGGGCTGTAGCCGTGCAGGCCCAGTCCCAGGAACAGGCCGGAGAGGATGAAATCGTTGCGGTTGCGTGTGCGCAGGCCACGGATCATGTAATAGAGCGTCGGTGCGACAAACAGCGGGTAGAGCGGGAAGCGCAATCCAACGCGACTGATGACGTTCGGCCAGTAACCGATGCCGGTAAAGAACAATGTAAACACCCCAACACGTACCCCGCCGATCTCCTTGCCAAGCAGATACATATAGGGCAGGGTCAACAGACCAAAGATCACCGTGCCGATCTTCAGGCTCAGGAACGAAAGCCCGGTGCCGAAAATCCAGCTCATCAGCAAGGTCCAATACATCTGGATGGCCTCGCGCCCGGTGTTACGCGGGAAGAAAATATGCGTCTGTCCCTGCGAGACATCGTACACATCCAGGATTTTTTCGGCATGATCGCTGAACGGTTCCGGCGGGACCGTATTGACCTGATAAACGCGGAAGAAAATCACCAGTGCCGCCACGTAAAACAGCAGCAAGCTCAATACTACAACACGGCGACGCTCCTCCGCACTGCGCTCCCTTCGAACACGACGATATGGCAACCACAACGCATAAACGAAAAAGGCGATGGCGAGCAGCCAGATGCTCACATTGGCTATCGTGAAAAGGTTGCCCCCAAAGCTGGCGAAGGCCGCAAAGGCCAACACTGTGGCGCTGATCAAGGGTATTAATCTGATTGTCTCCGGGTCGAGACGGTCGTGATCGGGCAACAAAGCATGCAAATGGATTTCGCGCCGGACGATGCTCCAGATGATCAATCCAAACGCCAGCGCATAGAAGCCCAAAGCAAGAGGCGCATTGCGTCCGCTTTTTTCCAGATGGAAAGAGCCCAATTGGAATAATTCCCCGGCCGGCTCGAGCATATACTGGGCCAACAAGGCCAGCCCCAAGCCGAGCAAAACACGCCAGGGAAGTTTGTCCCCGGTCTGAACAGGAACTTCCACAGGTTCGGGAACCGGCTCGACAATCACATCCCGGCTTTCGGCTAATGAACGGTTAATTTGCTCTCGCCGCGCCGTGTCAAAAGCAGAAGCCAGGAAATTGAAAAAAGACCTCCAGTCCTTGAAGATGGACTTGTAGAGATCGAGGACAGTTGGCTCGTCTGGTTGAGAATGCCCTTCGGGCACGATGTCAGGAGTTGGGAGTTGGGAGTTGTTGCTCATTACTGCGTTCTGGTCATTGATAAATACTCACTGTTTTTGTGCTATCACCATGATGCTCTCCCCCCAGCGCATGGGCAGGAACACCATTCCGGTTACGGCCTGGAAGCCACCCAGCGAGCCAAACAGCAGCTTCTGCACCTGCTTCGGCAGAACCGGAACATACGGCACATCCCAGAAACCATCTGCAAAGACACGTTTCAAGGAGAAGCCGGAGTTCTGTATCCAATCCAGCCAGACGGATGGGGGTTTGAGTGAAATGTGTGTCGGGTCCTGGTAGCCAATCCAGCTTTCACCCTTCCAGGGCTTGAGCAGAGATGCAAGGTTGGGCGTTGCCAGGATGAGTGTTCCTCCGGGAGCTGTCACCCGGCCTATCTCAGCGACCGCCTTTTCGGGATTGGGGAGATGTTCAACAATGTGTTTGATGATAACTACGTTGAACGCGCCATCTGCAAAGGGAATTTCCTCCGCGCTGGCGGTTTGTAATGCAGTTTCCTCGACGACCGCTTTCGATTCTTTTATGGCCCAGTGGTTGATGTCCATACCGAAAGTTTTGAACGAATCTTCAAGTTGACCGACCAAGTGACCCAGCCCGGAGCCGATCTCCAGCAATCGCGCACCCGGCTGTCCATAACGGCGGGCAAGCATGGCATAGAATCGGTTCGACCACCAGTACATGCTGTACTTGGCGAAGGAAACATTTTCGTAGGTATGCGTGGAAAAATATTTTTCGTCGAAAGCCATAAAACAAGACCGTAGTAACGATTAAGTCGTTGCTACCTTTTTCCTGGCAATGTAGAACGTAAAGGTGCCATCTTCTACTGGTTCTGGAGAAGCGTACTTCCTTACGAACTGCTCGGTCAGCCACAAATTCCAGCGGGCGCGACCGATAATCCATTTGCCGGTCAGCACGCGCGCGGCCACCGATGGCACACCAAAATAATGTCCCCATTCTAACACGCGCATCGCTGACGGAGAGAAATAGTTCCAATGACGGATCAACTCAAAACCAGCCCGCTCCAGGCGTTCTTTCCAAACTTCGGATCCGTCTGCATGCGCAACACGCGAGATGCGCCGGAACCACTCCGTGTACCAGTTTCCTAACACGCGCGAAATCGAGAGTTCGGACAGATAGCGCGGATTAGGCACACAAAAGTAAAACGGAGCCCCCGGCTTGAGCACACGTGCAGTGTCAGCCAGCACAGCATCAATGTGCGGGATATGCTCCAGCACCGAATTGCTGAACCCGCTGGCAAAGTAATTGCTGGGGAAAGGAGACTTTGCACCATCCGCTTCGACCAGCCCACGATAGGCGCCATATTTCTTGGCCAGATGGATCGGTCCATGCCAGGGGTCCAGGCCCACATCGATTTTCCGGTCGAAGGTCAGGGATGCAAAATGACCGTCGCCACAGCCCACATCATAGACCGGCGCGGGCAGATCGAGCTCCTGGTAATAGGTCGCTTCCACGCCCCGAATGAGCGCGCGGAAATAAGGCAGGTCCTGCAAGTGTAGGAACAGGAAATCTTTCATAAATCAGTCGTCCGCCCTATTTGCGTTTCATCAATCGCTCGAACAATTTCTCATATTCTGCCGCGATGGTGTCGGGATTGTATTGACGCGCAATCTCAGAAGGATTCCCTTTGAACTTTTCCGCTTCGTCCAGGACCTGGAGGATTGCTTCCGCTAAACTGGCCGAATCGCCAATCTCGGAAACGCATCCCATGCCATGCATCAACACAGGCTGGCGCACCCCTGGCAACGCGGACGGTACGCTTGGTACGCCGTTCATCATAGCTTCGATCTGCACCAGGCCAAAGGCTTCGGTGGAGTTGAGCGATGGCACGGTGATCACATCCAGATTTGGGTAGAAGGCAGCCATCTGCTGCGGGTTGAGAATGCCCAGAAATTTCCAGTGTCCGCCCGCTTCGTATTCGCGGATACGCGGCATCAGGCGCGCAGCGTAGGCGTGTTCGCCCATTACATCCTCGTATTCTCCGGCAAACAACACCTGCGCATTTGGGTACTTCGCAAGAATAGCGGGCATAGCGTCCAATAGGACTTCCACGCCTTTTTCGGATGCGAAGCGGGCTGCCATGCCGATGACCGGACGGCGTTCTTTAACGAGATTCTCGTCCGCAAAGGCCTGGACAGCGCCCGGGGCAGGATCAGGCAATTCCACCGGTGGCAGGATGGGGGTCAGTTTTGAAGCGTAGCGGGAAAGGTACGGGGAATGATCGGCATAGTCCTGTGTATACGTCACAATATGGTCAGACAGGATACCAGCCATGTTGTTCTGGAAGTCCACCACCAGATTGACGAAACGGTTGAATGGTCCGGGCGGAAGGTGCAGGTCGCAATGGTAGGTCAGGACAGCAGGCTTGTTGAAAAGCCGACCTCGTAAGGCCACACCGGGCGCATCGAACTGCGGCAGATGCATCTGGACGACATCGTGTTGCCAGACCAACTTCGTGGCGACCAGACCAAAGGTCGGCGCTATAACGCCCTTGCTAAGGCGGAAGGCCACCGGCACGCGGAGAACGCGCACGCCATCTATGGTCTCCTCACGCGGCAGGGATTTATCAAACTGGGTAGTCATCACGGTCACTTCATGACCGCGTTGGACAAATGCCCGCGCCAGCCGTTCAGCGTAGATGGTCAGGCCGGAAGTGTGCGGGCGGTAGTAGGTGAGAACAGTAAGAATTTTCATAGGGCGGGGAGATTATACCCTTCACCGGCCACAAATTGCGTTTTTTTCTCGAGCAGGAAAGCGCAATCCGTGGCCGCGGGCATTATATATATCGCACTGTAAGCATACTCAAATTTAATGCCCGCCGAGGTCGCCTGGCGGGCTGGGGGAGAAAAAGTGCTGCCTTTGCATGAATATTATTTCTGATAAGGCTGGTTAACTTCTGCCAGTTTTTGTTTAAGCTCATTAAGCAAATCTGCGGTTGTTTCACGTTTTGAGGAGGATAAGTCATTTAATTCTTCAGGATCATTTTTAATGTCGTAAAGTTCTATGCGTTCCCCCTCTGCGCCCAATTCTGAATAGCCAATAAAATACATCAATTTGTATTGACCTTTTATCAATGCTATTGTAGTTTCTCTAAGGTACTTGGCAAAAAATAATCATACCGCTGAGATTGTAAATGGAGCAATGCAGATGAACCACTTTTCCAGACCGGGCAGTCGAAAGATTTGGTCTTCGACTAAATTCATGTCATCTTTTGTCAACCTGACACCTGTTTGATAAACGGTTGTTATCAATTCAACAATTGGATGAATGCCGCTCCAGGTCATACTGGTTGTAAACTTCATAACAGCCTCAACGGTATCCAATATTGACCCGTTCCAATGGTTTTCGAGAATGCCCCAGCAGCGTTCAACCGGATTGTACTTGCTGTGGTAGGGTGGGTAATAAGCCAGATACAAAGTAAGGTGAGTTTGACGTACAAACTCTACAATTCGATGCATAAACTGGGTGCGCCGACTATGATTTTCAGGGCCATTATCCAAGTTGATGACCAGGGTGGTGATGTGGGCAAAACGCTCTTGGACCGTCGACCACCAGTGTTCCAAGCAATCCAGCAAACAATCACTGGTGACTTTGGAAAGCACATCGTAGACAAACAATTCATCGCTTGCAGGCAGGAAAATACCGACAGGTGTTACTGTCGCAGCCGGTTTGAAATCGTGGTCACTGGCCTTTGTCGTCAACCGATTTTTGCCGCCGCGGGCAAAAGGGCCAACCTTCACGGTTGCTTCATGCACCTGGCGGTGGTGCAGGTGTTGCGTCCATCGAGATGCGCAAGACATCCGGCACTGCATCTGCGACTGCATTGATCTGGTTCACTTGCTCGAAGATGGCATCCGTTTCCGGAAGCTTTTTTTAGGCTCGCTCTTGGCAACCTTTTGTGGATAGTAACCCAAGTCATTCAGCTTGGTTGTAATTGTTCGAACCGTGGGAAGCTCGGCATCCGTATACCCTTTCTGGCTCATTAATTGTTCGCGCACTTCCGCCGCATCCAGGCGAGTATACAGGCGTTTAGTCCGAAACTGGGGATCAGCTTGGCTTTGACTATCCACAATGCTGGTGATGTCCCGAAGTAGATCGGGGAAATGCTCCTCAGCCCGTTTTCGACCCCTGGCACTGAAATTGTCCAGGCAGATCAGGCCACTCTCGACTTCATGCACTCCTTTGCGTATCGTTTCACAGTCGATAGCCATACCCCCTATTTTTGAAGCCCCGCCCGGTTTCCTTTCTATCGCGTATACCATATTTAGAATTGCTGAGAGCGCTGAAACTCGCTTGACTTGCCCCTCCCAACTATGTATAATCAACAAAACAAACTCCGGGAGGAGTAAGTGACTGGCAAGGCTGATAGAGACGGAGTGGCCATTGGTTGGAAGCCCCCTCAGTACCCCAACACTGAATGTCGCCCGGAAGATTTGCCGAAGAAAAGCTATTAGCTGAGTAGAACGCGCACGGGAGCGCACCGTTACAGCGCAGACTGGTGATAGCCAGTCCCAGAGGGCAACTCATCCTGAGCATAGCCGAAGGAGAGTTGAATTGAGGTGGTACCGCGGAGATACGTCTTCGTCCTCATCGTGGACGAAGCGTTTTTGTTTAATAGTATGTCATTGCGAGCGCAATCTCATGTTTCAAGGTTACTTGAAATTGCTTGGGTTGCTCCGCTCTCTCACAATGACACCAGGAGATTATGACGACTTACTTCATCACCGGAGGATTTGGCTTCCTGGGTCAGTACATCGTGAAAGCGATTCACGAACATGACCCGGAGGCCGAACTGCGTGTATTGGTTCGTACGAAACGCAAAACCTTGCTAGGCATCGAGACGATGGAGCGCGTGCGTTTGATTTACGGTGAACTGCTAAAACCTGAGACTTATGTGGCCGAATTGCAGGGCGTAGACACTGTTATCCACAACGCTGCCCTGGTCTCGTTCAGACGTTCGGATGCCGATGCTGTCTTCCTGTCCAACGTGATTGGCACACGGAATTTGTCTCGGGCCGCAGTAGACGCAGGTTGTAAGAATTTCATCTTCATCAGCTCGATCTCGGCGATTGGATTCAATCCAAATGGCCTTTCGGATGAGAACTTGTTGCCCGATTTGGAAGTCAAGCGCCGCAACGATATATACGGCTATAGCAAGCGTATCAGCGAAATAGAACTGACGGATCTGGCCGACAAAATGCGCATCATTGTTCTCAATCCAAGTGTGGTGCTCGGTCCCGGCTCGGAACGCATCCACGCGGTGTACCGTATGTTGCATTTTGCGCCCATCCTGCCGATGATGACTTATGTCAACAGCTTCGTGGACGTACGCGATGTGGCGCAGGCGGTCGTGCTGGCGCTCAGCAAGGGCCGTAGTGGTGAGCGTTATGTAGTCACGGCCTGGAACGTAGATATGCTAACCTTTGCGCGCCAGGCCTTGCAACTGGCTGGAAGGAAGAACTTGCTTGTCCCGGTTTCTGGCGGCTTTGTCCGCTTGATGGATGCGATGCTGTGGGTGCTTGACGTGTTCAAACTCAACCCCGGATTGCGGCGCTTCTCCGAGATGAACGTGGACAAGCCGTTCTCGAACGAAAAAATCAAACGCGAACTGGATTGGGAACCACAGTTTACGCTCGAACAGTCCATTGTGGATTCGGTGAAGGAATGAACTTATGAGCGAAAAAGATTCATTTGAGCGCTTGAGACAGGATCTGATGCGTCTGTACGAAACAGGCAACTATACAGGTGCGTTCGACCTGGTAGATACAAATGCCCCTGATTTCCCGGAACAGTCAGCGCGCATCACTTTTTGGAAGATGTGCCTGCTCAGCCTCGATGAGCGTTTAGACGATGCCCTGTCCACATTCCGGCAAGGCCTGGATGATGGCTTGTGGTGGGCTGAGAGCCAATTCATCGATACTGACCTGGACCCATTGCGTGCTCTGCCTGAGTTCAAGAAATTGGTTGCAGAATCGATAGAGCGTTGGGAACAGGAGCGGGTGTTCACCAAACGGGATCGAACTTTGCTGATGCCCGATGAGTCTCATACAAAAGCGTATCCATTGCTGATTACTTTGCATGGCCGTAACGGCAATAAAAATGCCAATCTGGAACATTGGGAAGCAGTAAATCGAATGGGCTGGGCAATCCTTTCTCCGCAATCGACGCAGCCGCTTTTTCCCAACTCTTACTGCTGGGACGATTCAGAGCAGGGTATACGGGATATTCTCTTCCATCTTGAAGAGACGTTGAAAGCGTACCCCATTAACCGCCAGCGTATCCTCGTTGGCGGCTTTTCCCAGGGAAGTGGCATGGCGATCCATACGGCCCTGAGTGGGAAGATTCCTGTCCAGGGTTTTATTGCTTGTGCAACCTGGTGGCCGGACGTGGAGTCACTTGCCGCACTGGCAGTTAATGCCAAAGCAATTCGAGGCTATTTTGTCACAGGCAAGAAAGATAATACCCTGGAACGGGCAAGAGAAATTCAGTCAATGTTCAGGGAGCATGGCATCCCCTTTGCTGAGGAAGTACATCCTGACCTGGGACATGAGTTCCCGACCGATTTTGAAAGTTCGCTCATCCGAGCACTGGAATTTGTTTTCAAGGAGTAAGAATGTCCAAGTACGAGCTGCCCAAAACCTACGACTTCAATGCCACCGAATCCCGCATTTACGAGATGTGGGAAAAGGGTGGCTACTTCAAGCCGCATAATGACCCCAACAAACCAGATTTTGATCCGAATGTCGAGCCGTTTGTGATCTCTATCCCACCGCCGAACGTGACCGGTGAACTGCATCTCGGCCATGCCATGTTTGTCAGCATGGAAGACCTGATGATCCGCTATCACCGCATGAAGGGCTATTCCGCGCTGTGGGTGCCCGGCAGCGACCATGCCGGCATCGCCACGCAGTTGCAGGTGGAAAAGATGCTGCGCAAGGAAGGCACTTCGCGCGAAGAGATCGGACGCGAGGAATTTGAGCGCCGCACCTGGGAATGGAAGCACAAATACGGCGGCATGATCCAGAACCAGATCCGCCGTCTGGGTGCCTCCTGCGATTGGGACCGGGAGCGCTTCACGCTGGACGATGGCCTGTCTACGGCAGTCCGAGAGGCCTTTGTCCAACTCTACGAAAAGGGACTCATCTATCGCGGACCCCGTTTAATCAACTGGTCGCCGGGTCTGAAGACAGCCGTTTCCGACCTGGAAGTGGAATATTCCGAAGAGCCGGGCACGCTGTATTACTTCAAGTACATGTTGGCCGATGATGCCGTAGGGGCGGGGTTACCCCGCCTACATCCCGGTTGCTACCACCCGTCCCGAAACCATTTTGGGTGATACGGCTGTGGCGGTGCATCCTGAAGATGAGCGCTATCAAAAATATGTTGGCAAGACCGTGATCGTGCCTATGTTAGGGCGCGAAATCCCCGTCATTGCGGATGAGTATGTGATGCGCGAGTTCGGCACGGGCGCGCTCAAGATCACGCCCGGGCACGACCCGAACGACTACGAGATTGGCATGCGCCATAACTTGCCAGTGCTGTCTATGCTCGACCGCGAGGCCAAAGTGACCGAGGTCGGTGGGCCGTATGAGGGCATGGACCGCTTTGACTGCCGCAAGAAATTGTGGGCGGATATGAAGGAAGCCGGGTTAGTCATCAAAGAGGAACCATATACGCTTACCATTCCGCGCTCACAGCGTGGCGGCGAGGTGGTCGAGCCGATGATTTCCACACAGTGGTTTGTGGAAATTGCGCCGTTAGCTGAAAAAGCGCTGGCCGCCGTCAAGGACGGCGATATCCGTATCGTGCCGGAGCGTTTCGAGAAGGTCTACTATAACTGGCTGGAGAACATCAAGGATTGGTGCATCAGCCGCCAGTTGTGGTGGGGACATCGCATCCCGGTCTGGTATTGCGCGGATTGCAACGAGCAGACCGTGGCGCGCGAGGACCCAACTGAGTGCGCCCATTGTGGCTCGAAGAATATCGAGCAGGACCCGGACGTGCTGGATACCTGGTTCTCGTCGGGACTGTGGCCCTTCTCCACGTTAGGCTGGCCGGAAGAAACGCCCGATTACAAGTATTTCTACCCGACCTCCTACATGGAGACTGGCTATGACATCCTGTTCTTCTGGGTAGCGCGTATGATCATGGACGGGTTGGAGTTCACCGGCAAAGCGCCCTTCCATACCGTGTACCTGCATGGCCTGATTCGCGATGGGAACGGTGCGAAGATGTCCAAGACTTATGGCAACGTGATCGACCCGTTGCAGGTCATGGATGAATTGGGCACGGATGCGCTGCGCTTCACGCTGCTGGTGGGTTCCACTCCGGGCAGGATATGAATCTGGCTCTTAGCAAGGTGGAGGCCAACCGCAACTTTGCCAATAAGGTTTGGAATGCGGGACGGTTTGTGATAAATGCCATCGCTTCGCTCGGCGACGATGGACCGCAGACCACAGACGATACGGTCTATGGTCAATCGTCCATGGTCGACTGGACGCTTGCGGACAGTTGGATTTGGGCCAAACTCCAGCAACTTATCCGCGATGTGGAGCGATTGTTCCAGAATTTCCAGTACGGCGAGGCTGGACGACAAATCTATGAGTTCTTCTGGTCTGATTTTGCAGATTGGTATGTGGAAATCGCCAAAGGTCAATTGCAAGAAGGCGGCGCGCGTGCTCACTCGACCGCTGAAACTCTTGCACGCGTATTGGATATATCCTTGCGTCTGCTACATCCCTTTACGCCCTTCGTGACCGAGGAACTGTGGGGTCATTTGCGCCGCGCATTGCAGGATTCCCCGCTGGCAGATTTGACCGCTGACTGGCCAGAAGTGTTGATAATCGCCAGTTGGCCAGAAGCACGCGAAGAAGAAGGCTGGGAAGCGGACAAGGTCGCCGATTTCGAGCTTATACAAGAGATCGTTCGCTCAATCCGTAACCTGCGCGCGGAGAAGAGTGTCGCGCCTTCCAAGCGCGTTGCAGCAACGTTTGCGGGCGGCGGAAAAACATCCTTGCTTACGAGCAGGCTAAAGTCATAGCCGCGCTCGCGGGGTTGGACGAAGGGCAAGTGGAGATAACTGCATCCTTGAAGGAGAAGCCCGAAGGTGCTGCTGCGCTGGTCGTTGGTTCGGTTGAGATTTACCTGCCATTGGCTGGTATGGTAGACCTGGAACAGGAGCATGGCCGTTTGAACAAAGAACTGGCCGAGGCTGAATCACAAATCGCGCGGTTGGAGAAGTTACTATCCAGCGATTTTGCGAAGAAAGCGCCGGAAGCCGTGGTTGCCAAAGAACGCGAGAAACTGGCTGCTTACAAGAAACGGCCGAAAAAATACGGGCACAGTTATAGAGCCTGAAATGTAACCAGAAAAGCAGAGTGGTGGCAAGCGATTGTTGCCACTCTTGCTTATTTACTCAAAGGATGCTCGATTTTTGCTATGGATCCAAAGTAATCTCATGCCAGATAAAGCGGGCTAATTGTTCCCAGTACCCATCATTTTCTGGATTGATTGAAAGAGGCGGATTGTCTAATGGGCGGAAATGATCTACGTTTTTGGTCACTTGTAACAGGCTATCGTTTGGGTTAGGTTTTGGGGCAATATTGAGTAGAGGAACATAATTGAGCGTCCATGGGCGAGTTTCGTAACGGGCACCATTGACCTCAATATTGGGGATGTTTAGAACAATGTGGTTATTGTTTGTTTTATCTAGCAGGAATTCACAATTTTCATTTATGGTCGCTGCCAAGGGATAGGAAATATACCCGTGTGCTGGACCAGAAGTTAATTCGATCCTTTCTTCCAAATTATGATCATCGTGCTGCGGCTTGACCTGGATGTTTGCTGAGTTTGTCAGAACCAGTGACTGGATCGGTAGTTTCACGATAACAGGAGAATTGTAGGGTAGCGTTTGTTCATAACTGGAAGCGGTAAGGGTAACGAAAAAAATATGCTCATCTCGTTTTGCAATGTTCTCCATTTTAGTAGTTACTTCTGTTTCAAAACTATTGCTGGCAGAGTTCCTGATTTCCCTGAACAGATAATGATTCAGGATAATAGTTTGGGCCAGCTCCGGGCTTATATAAGTTATCGTTATTCTTATGAATTTATTTTCCAGAGGAATATCGATTGAATCGGACCATCTTTTGGTTTGGGTTGCTAACAAACTGATGGCTCTATGCTGTTGGTTAATATAGTTTTCTTGGGGGTCAACGTTTGGTGGCGGAGAAAATGCACTTCGGTAATAGGAACCTAAGTTCGGTTGTATTGATTGTCTATATACATTACCTTCTCTAGTGGGCGGAGTGCAAGGCCGGGCATAAAAAGCATCGGCTGCTACTGCTGGTGCACAGGCATTGAGCATGATTGCCAACACAATCAAAAACACTCCCCCTGTCTTCGAATTTGATAGTTGCTTTATCATTTGGTCCCCTTTAGTTTTCTGACCACCTTGCAAATTTGTTAATTCAGTATACAAAATATGGGTGTCAGAAGCAATACACAATGTTCCCCCATTTTCAATGCAATTAGTCACCAAAGCGAAGAATCCCCTGCCTATCCACTTCGGCCAGGAGTTGGCTCACGCTCTTTTGAAATATGGGATGAATCAAATCAGGCGCAACGTCTGCTAATGGGACCAGCACAAAAGCACGTTCATGCAGGCGCGGATGCGGGATGACCAGCGGCGGTGTGTCAATGACCATGTTATCGTAGAACAGGATATCCAGATCGATCAAGCGCGGACCCCAGCGGAAATTCTGTTCGCGTCCCAACTCGACTTCGAGCTGCTTCAGATTTTTCAGCAGGGATTCTGGCCCCAGGCCTGTCTCCGCTTTGACAACCATGTTGAGAAAGGCAGGCTGGTCTTCATAGCCCCAGGGCGGTGTTTCGTAAACGTGTGACTCAGCGGTCACGACAATCTCAGGCGCAAAGGCAGCGATTGCCGCGCGCAGGTTGGCAAGGCGATCACCCAAATTAGTCCCGAGGGCGATGTAAGTAGTTGGGTCATGGGTGTGATTATATTCCAGGTTTGCATGGTAGCCTTTGGCGGAGCCCTTTTACCGAAATCCTATTGCGATTGAATAACAACGGAGCAAGGTTCAACTCGCCGAGTGAGAAAATTTCAAGATACTACCCCGTCCATGCGTTATCATGCCCCGATTTGGACGAAAATTCACAGAAGGAGGCGTTGTGCGCGTAGTGGAAGTTATTGGATCGGTTGAAAAAAAGTTAACAGGCAACCAGGAACGACAATGTGATTTTCAATTGTGCTAGAATTGCACTAACTCATCAAAAGCGAAAGAAGCGTTACTTATGTCGAATTATCCCTCTTACGGGAGATATTCGATTCTCCCACCACTAATTTGTCTACTGTTGCGGAACGTTTCCGAAAAAACAAACTTTGCCCATACAACAACAAAGTACCATCTTGCACAAAGGATAAGGCTAAATATCCTTGTGGGTTTGCAGTATATATGATGGTGAACAATTGGCGATAACTTGTCCAATACGTTTTCGACAAGACTGGCTGATTGTTGAAGACGCAGCTAACTTTCTTTTCCGGAAAGTACAGCATGGACATCACTACAGGAAATAAGGCTTATATGACGCTCAAGGGAAGACCGCTGGTAACATTGATTTTATGTTGGTTGCCTATGATGAAGAAGGAAAAATCGTAGATTCTGGCAGGCTTGAAGTGCAAGCGGTATATATTTCTGGAAATGTTCGACAACCATTTGCTCAATATATGAGCGATAGAAAAGCCAATCAGAATATGGTATGGAAATCGACCAATGTAAGAGCAGGATTACCTTTCATCTTCACGAAAAAGGTTCATGCCCGAAATTCTTTACAAGGGTTCTATTTTTCAGACTTGGAGGAAAAAGCAGACAGTAGCTATGCATCGAGCATTTTTTGAAACACTCCCTAAGTTGACTGAGGTCGCTCAAGAAGACGCTGATATTGCTTGGCTTGTCTATGAACTGGATTTTATTGAAGTTCAGGACCGGTTTCAATTGGTTCCATATAAAACCGTCTATACACAATTTGGACCTGCGTTACAAAAAATAACTACCCCCGAAGCAGGCTCCATTGGCGAGTTTGTCAACGAACTTCAGACAAAGCTTGATGAAAAATTACTGTGGTGATGGATCCGTCTTCGCGTTGGTGGGTGGAAGATGGCGCTGCGGCTGTGGAAAATATGCTGATTGCCAGTACAGCGCTAGGATACGGCTCGTGCTGGCTGGAAGGGTACACTCTGCCGCGCGAAGAAGAGTTCAAAAAGCTATTGGGTGTTCCGGATGATAAACGCCTGTTGACATTGGTTCCCATTGGCGTACCCACAGAATGGCCAACGATAGAAAAGAAACCGTTGGAAGAAGTAATCCATTGGGAGCGATATTAGTGCACCCACGCATCACCAACCTTGGAATAAAAATCTGGGCAGAAGGTGGGGTTGCAACACAGTGATGCCATTGGACCGGGTGTTAAAGGTTAACTCAGTTGAATACCGCAACCATATGCGCATCCCCTCGTAAAGAATGATATAACATACTCGATTCAATTCAACCCCGCTTAAGCACCACAGGAGTCTCCATGACCAACTCACCCGCCATCGAAGTTCTGGACCTGCACAAGTCCTTTGGCGAGACCAAGGCTGTGCAGGGCGTGGATTTTACCGTCCAGCAGGGAGAGATTTTCAGCTTGCTCGGCCCGAACGGGGCCGGGAAAACCACCACCATTTCCATGCTGTCTTGCCTGCTACGCCCGGACGAGGGCGACGCGCGCGTGATGGGATATTCCATCCGTGGGGAGCAAATGGGCGTCAAGTCGGTGCTGGGAGTCGTCCCGCAGGAGATCGCCCTGTACGAAGACCTGACTGCGCGTGAGAACCTGACCTTCTGGGGCAAGATGTACAACCTGCGCGGGTCAGCGCTCAAGGCGCGCGTGGAGGAAGTGCTGGAGGTGATCGGGTTACAGGACCGGGCTAAGGAAAGGGTGGGCAAGTATTCGGGCGGGATGAAGCGGCGGGTCAACATCGGGGTGGCGTTGCTGCACAAACCTAAAGTCATCTACATGGACGAGCCGACTGTCGGCATCGATCCGCAGTCACGGCGTAACATTCTCGATAGCGTAGTTGCCCTGAAAGACCAGGGCATGACCGTGCTGTACACCACGCATTACATGGAGGAAGCCCAGGAGCTTTCGGATCAGATCGGTATCATGGACCACGGCAAAATGATCGCCAGCGGCACGCACGATGAACTGGTGAAACTGGTAGGCGGACAGACGCGCATCGATCTGACCCTGAATATGGAGGCCAGCGCAGTGTTGGAAGAATGGCGGGCTGTGGAAGGGTGTGTCGCAGGTCTCGGCGGAGAATGGACTGGTGACCGTGCTGGTGGATGACAGCAATGCCGTCCTGCCGCGTTTGTTCGATGTGACCAATCGGCTCTCGGCGCGCATCACCTCTGTGGATATTCTGGAACCGAACCTGGAAGCGGTCTTCCTGCATCTGACCGGCCGGGCGCTGCGAGATTGAGATTGTCCAATGATTAGCCATTGTCACACACTTTTTAACGCGAATTGCGCGAATACCCCAATAGGCACACGTGAGCGAATTTTGCGAATAAAACAAGAAAAAATTCGCGGTATTCGCCTATTCGTGTCATTCGCGTTAGAGCTTGTCGAAGTCAGGGAAAACCGATGAAAGCCATCGACATCGCCCTCAAAGACATGCTGCGCTCTTTTCGCAGTTTCTTCGCTATTGTCTTCATGTTTATCGTCCCGCTGCTGGTGACGGGCATGTTCTATTTCATGTTTGGCAACCTGGCCGATAACGGCGGCTTCAGCCTGCCACGCACGAAAGTGATCGTCGCCAACATGGACGCAGGCGGGCCCAAATTCCAGGTCAACCCCAAGAACATCCCCGGCGGGAAGCAAGCCGACTCGATGGGCGACCTGGTCGTCAACATTTTGCAAAGCGACGACCTGGCCGAACTGATCGAAGTCTCGTTCGCCCCGGACCCGGAAACTGCCCGCGCCGCCGTAGACAACCAGCAGGCTCAGGTCGCTATCGTCATCCCGGAGAACTTCTCCAAAGAATTCGCCGATGTCTATGGCGACTCCATCATCGAGTTCTACCAGGACCCCACCCTGACCATCGGCCCGGAGATCATCCGCGCCATCATGAACCGCTTCATGGATGGTATGTCGGGCGTCAAGATCGCCATCAAAGTTTTCCTGAAAGATGCCGCGCCCGAAGAGCAAATGCTGACCGGACAGCTCGTCCAGGATTATCTGGATGTCTCCCTGGCAGAAGCCGACGATGTGGAAGCCGAACTGCTAGATGTGCGCACGCCTTCCACCGCAGAACCAAGCGACGCAGAGAAAAGCGACAATCTGCTACTTAGCATCGTCAGCCCCATCATGGGCGGCATGATGATTTTCTATGCCTTCTTCACCGGCGCGTCTACTGCACAGAGCATTTTGAAAGAGGATGAAGAACGTACCTTGCCGCGCCTGTTCACCACGCCCACCTCGCAGGCCACCATCCTGAGCGGCAAGTTGCTATCTGTTTTCCTGACCGTCTCGGTGCAGGTAGCCGTGCTGCTCCTGGCTGCGCGCTTGATCTTCAAAATCCATTGGGGCGACACGCTCTCTGTGGCGTTGATGGCGATTGGCATTATCTTCAGCGCCTCATCATTTGGTGTCTTCGTCAATTCCTTTCTCAAGAACACCAAGCAGAGCGGCGTGCTGTTCGGCGGCGTGTTAACCGTGACCGGTATGCTCGGCATGATCAGCATCTTCGCCATCGGTTCTCCTGCCGCATCTGAACTGGGCAACACGGTCTCGCTTCTGGTGCCGCAGGGTTGGGCCGTGCGCGGCCTGATGCAGTCCATGAACGGCGATCCGATCACTGGCTTGCTGGTCAACACCCTGATATTGCTGGTCTGGAGTGCGGCTTTCTTTGTCATCGGCGTGTGGCGTTTCAACAAACGCTATGCGTGAGAAAATAATGAGTCCTTTACCACGAAGTCACCAAGACACAGAGACACAAAGAAATTTTTCTTTTTGTGCCTTCGAGGCTTTGTGCCTTTGTGGTAAGGCTTGAAAGCTTTCAAGAAAAAACATGATACGCATCTTCGACATTGCCCTTAAAGACCTGACCCAGTTCCTGCGGGACTTCAAAACCTTTATGTTCCTGCTGCTCATGCCGATCCTGTTCACTTTTCTGTTCGGCTATGCCTTTGGCGGATTCAGCAGCGGTGGCGAATCCGACTCGCGCCTGCCGGTCGGATTCTTGAACGAAGACGACCGCTGGATCAGCAACACGTTGCACGATCTGATGGCAGACTCTGACCTGATCCGCCTGCGCGAAGACCCTTCCCTGAGCGCTTCAGACCTGGACCGGATGGTTGCTGAGGGCAATCTGGCAGCGGCTGTCATCATCCCCAGCGGATACAGCAAAGCCATCCTGGCCGACAAGACTGCCCGGCTGACTGTCATTGCCGATACCGGCACAGCAGCCTGGACAACGGTCGAAGCGGAAATCTTGAAACTCGCCAGCCGTCTGGACGGCGCGGTCCGCACGGCCACTATCATGGAAGCGTTAGATGGAGAGCGGCTTCCCTTTAAATATGGCTTTGAGCAAACCCTGGACGCCTGGGCAGATCCGCCGATTGCCATCGTCGAGACCACCAGCAGCGCAGTAACCGAAACCGACGACAGCCTCGCGGCCCTGGCGCATACCGCACCAGGCATGATGCTGCAATTTGCTATCGCCGGGCTGTTGACCTGTGCAACCGTCATCGTCAACGAGCGCAAGTCGCGCACCATGCAGCGCATCCTGACCACCAACACGCGCCGCATCCAAATTTTGCTTGGGCACTATCTGGCGATTTTCCTGCTCATCTTCATCCAGTTCGCCGTCTTGATCGCATTCGGACAGATTATCCTGAAGATCAACTACATGCGCGTACCTGAAGCGACCTTCCTGGTAGCCATCAGTGCGGCCCTGTGCATCGCGGCGCTGGGACTGTTGATCGGCGTGCTGGCCCGCACCGAAGAGCAGGCCGTGACCTTTTCGCTCATTCCTATGTTCATCTTCTCCGGTCTGGGCGGCGCCTGGGTACCGCTGGAAGTGACCGGCGAAACCTTTGCCAAAATTGGTCACGTTTCACCCGTTGCATGGGCGATGGATGGCTTCAAGAACGTCATCATTCGCGGCTTTGGACTGGAGTTGGTTCTGGTTCCGTGCATGGCGCTGGCAGGATATGCAATAGTGTTCTTTGCTCTGGCGGTGTGGCGATTGAGTGCGGCGGAGGAGAAGTAATCTCTTCCTCGCTGAGCGGAGAGCCGAATGCCAATGAGGCTCACAGTCGAAGCGCAAAAATGTCAAAAACTACCCTCGACTCGCCTTTACCCCTTCGGGGCACAGGCGCTTTGCTCACATCGTCACAATGTTCCCGTTCGGGCCGAGAGCCCGCCGGGGCGAGACGGCCTTCAGGATGGAGGAAATAATCATTACCCACGATTGGCGCCAATTTGAATATTAACAAAGGATTACACCCCCAATTGCGTGTAAGAATTGACTTCATGATTTCTTCTGTTAAACATCAATCGGTAGATAGGAGTTTGTCATGAAAACCTATACCAAACCATCAGACCAAGAACTTACGCGAGAAGCTCACATCTGAACAATATCAGGTTACCCAGCACGAAGCCACCGAACGGCCTTTTCAGAATGAATTCTGGGATCAACAAAGAACCAGGACTCTATGTAGACATAGTTTCAGGTGAGCCACTCTTCAGTTCACTCGATAAATTCGACTCAAACTGCGGCTGGCCGAGTTTCACCCAACCAATAGAAGGGGAAAACTTGAAAACAAAAGTGGACTTCAAGCTGCTCATGCCCCGTACCGAAGTCCGCTCCAAGAATGCGGATTCACACCTGGGTCACGTCTTCAACGACGGCCCGGCCCCGACTGGTTTGCGCTATTGCATCAATTCGGCAGCTTTACGCTTTATCCCGGTCGAAAAGTTGGAAGAGGAAGGTTATGGGGAATATCTGAAATTGTTCGAGAAGGAAAACGGATAACGTTGTAGATTGAATGGAGTGCGACATTCCTGCCGCACTCCATTTATTTTCCATAAAATCTGAATATCCCTTTTACACGAACATTCCCTCACAAGGAGTGCATAAGTGGGTAAAATTACTCTGAATTAACTGATCAAGAATCCAAAAGTGGAGGTTGGCATGGTTCAGGGATCGATACAAGATCACGATGCATTAATTAAAATGGTGAAGAATAGTCTCCAAAAAGCGCGGGAACAAACTTCCGGCCTTCGGAAAAAGAACACGAGTCTCATTATCACCGGCATGATCTGTTCGGCAGGCACCACACTGGTTGCCGGGGGCACTGCTCTGGTGGGACCCATGATCGGCCAGGAAGATGCAGGTTGGCGGCTGGCTTGTATCGTGGCCGCGGTTTTTGCCTTCGTCTCAACCGTCTCTACAGCCTTGACCAAACAATTAAACTTTGATGAACGACTCTCGCAAGGGAACCAATGCGTCGGTCGTCTAAGGGCTCTTGATGTGGCCATCACTACCGGCAGTGGGAACTGGGAAGAGGCAGCAAAGGAATATCGCGAGATACTACAGGCTTATACCGAATTCACAGGTTAAGCAACGCTCGATTATTTATTTTCCCTTGCACAACAACTAACAAATTGCCCCGGATGAAATCCGGGGCATTATTTTATACTCTTTCAATGATCGTCGCCGTGGCCTGACCGTGACCGGCGCACATGGTTACCAGGCCATATTGAGCGTTACGACGCTCCAACTCATAGACCATCTTTGTCAGCAGGATGGCGCCCGTCGCGCCGACCGGGTGTCCGTGGGCGATGGCGCCGCCGTTGGGGTTGACTCTGTCCATATCGGGCTGGAACTCTTTGGCCCAGGCTAACACCACGCTGGCAAAGGCTTCATTGATTTCGATCACATCCATGTCTTCAAGTGTCAGGCCGGATTTTTCTAACGCCATCTGTGTGGCAGGGATGACGCCATCCAGCATCAGGATCGGGTCGGTGCCGACCACTACGCGGGTGACGATGCGGGCGCGCGGCATCAGGTTGAGACGTCCAACCGCAGCCGGGGAGGCCAGCACCAGGGCAGCGGTCCCGTCGCTGATCTGGCTGGCATTGGCGGCCGTGACCACGCCGTCAGCTTTGAAGACTGTCTTTAACGAGCGCATCTTCTCCCGGTCCGGGGGGATGCGCACGCCCTGGTCCACCTTGAACTCGCTTCCATCCGACAATGTGACGGGCATGATCTGCTCGTCGAAATATCCATTTTGGATGGCGTTCCCGGCACGGAGGTGACTTTCGTACGAGAAGTCGTCCAGTTCCTCGCGCGTCAGGTTCCATTTTTCGGCCATCATCTCAGCACTGACACCCTGATGCACCAGATCGTAGGGAAAATCCTTTGGCCACTCGGACGGATAGTCCGCGCCGATGGGCTGGTGCGACATCATCTCAGTGCCGCCTGCAACCACGATATCCATGTCGCCTGCCAGGATAGCCTGCGCCCCAAAATGGACGGCACTCTGGCTGGAACTGCACATGCGGTTCATTGTCACCGCCGGAACTTTGGGCGGAAAACCGGCCTTGAGCGTCGCCAGCCGTGCCATGTTCGCGCCCTGGTCTCCGACTGGCGTGACGCAGCCCCACAGCACATCCTCGATGCGCTCCATCCCGACGCCAGCGCGGCTCACGGCCTCTTTCATAATCATAGCGGTCAGGTCAACTGGCAGGAATTCGTACAAAGCCCCGCCCGGTTTGCCCACTCCCAACGCCGTGCGTACGGCGGAAACGATGAAAACGTCTCTCTCTTCCATCATGCCCTCCCGATTACCACGAAGACACAAGGGCGCAAAGTCACCAAAAATTTATTCATTTGATGGAGTCCAACGACTCCAGTCGTTGGGTTTCCAAAGTCAGGAGACTTTAGACTCCAACTTCAAATTCGAGTCTTCGTGGCGTGGTGACTTTGTGGTCAACTTCAAACAATCCGATGATCTTCCAAATGCTCGATCACATCCGCTTCCAACCACTCGCGGATGTCCTTATTCGATAAGGCGTCTTCCGGCAGGTCAGCCGCCAGATTCAGCAGAGCCTCGCGCACATTCTCGTAGTGCAGCAATAAATCACCATCGCTCCACGAACGAAACTTCTCGACCAGTTCCAGGTTAAAAGTGTCCGTGTCGCGTTCCTGCCAGGTGAAACTGGGGTCATCCAGAATGCCGGTGATAACCCACAACCCCTCCTCCCACCAACCGATTATGTGAGCCAGCAGATCGTGGAAGCTAGCAAAACCCTCCTTTTGCAGGAAGGCTGCCCTGCTTCTCAGGAGAAAGCGCATTGAACTGTTTTACATATTCCCCCCAACCCTCCTGCAATACCCGCATCACATCCCTCAATGTAAATTCCGCCATCTCAGCCTCCTCTGGCTGCGTTCACAAAATCCGCGAATAGCCCGTAAGCCGTTGGGATCGGTCCCGCCACCATGCCCTCGCGCTCCGATTCAACGATCGAAAAGTCACCCAATACGTCTGTGCGGAAGGCTACGCCCGTGGTCGAATCCTGCATGCTGTATAACGGGGATGACATTGGGACCAGTTCTGGTTTGACGCTGGCCTTAATCCCATCTCCAACCCTTTCCGCCGCGCAGACCAGTTTCCAGCGCATCCCACTCTCCTCAGCCTGCTTCAACATCGCAGGCGTTATCTCCCTGATACCTTTCCTATCTACCTGCTGCGGCGTGAAGGGGGTGTCCATCAAGACAGTCACCAGCGCAGCGACTTTGATAGCCGCATCCCAGCCGTCCACATCCGCAGACGGGTCGGTCTCGGCCACGCCAACGGCCTGACAGTATTTGACCGCATCTTCATACGACTCACCGCGCTCCATGCGTGACAGGATAATGTTAGTGGTGGAGTTGAGAATGCCCTGAAAGGATTCTAACTCTGCGCCGGGCATGGTTTCGCGGAAAACAGAGAAGAGCGGCGAGCCGCCCAGCACAGTCGACTCGAACAGGAACTGCTTGCCTTTTGATTTTGCCAGGGCTGTCAACTCACGATAACCGTGAACAACCGTCCCCTTGTTGGCAGTGCTAACACCCATGCCCAATTCCAGCGCCGTGCGGACGTGGTCAAGAGCGGGCTGGCCAGTGCTATGGTTAACAGGTGAGTTCTCGAACATGAAATCGGCCTGTGAACCTTTAATGACTTCGATGGAGTTGGATACGGGCTGGCTGGAAAACGCGTCCAGCGAGCCGCCCGCTTCGACGGCTTCTACGCATTTGAGCAGGTCAAGTCCGTTGGGGTCCACGGCAAATCCGTGACTGCCTGTGGCAATGCCCGTGGCCGAGAAGGTGATGCCGTATTGGGATTTGAGTAAATCCTGTTTGCGCAATAAGAGACGCGCCAGCGCGCGGGCGACGTTTCCAAAACCAATGAATGCGAGTTTGTAATGCATAAGTTATCCTCTTTTACGATTTACTGGAGCGACCATTTAAGCCCAAACATTGAATTCGTCTTGTTAGTGTCAGATTCTTATTAATCCTGATGGGTCGCCCTTACGGATTATACCGGTGGGTACGGAAAAGCGCGTCTGTGTTCAGGCGGTAAGGGAAACACACCTGATGCAACCAGGGCCCCTGCCCGGGCAAGCAGCGCAGAGATTTCACTGGGGCTGAGATAAGGCTGAAGGTCAGCCAGCAGGTTTTGGTCGGAGGAAAGAAGCGTGAGAGCTTGGAGCAGTTCATCAGGGATCGACTCCCCGGCAAAATCCCAGATGACCGTCCGCAGTTTGTCTTCCTCGTGAAAGCAAAGCCCGTGATCGATCAGCCACAGTTTGCGCGTTTCTTCTTCGATGAGGACATGACTGCCCTTGCGGTCGGCGTTGTTACACAGCAGATCGAAGAGCATGACGGGGCCCAGACGCGCTTTGTCTTCGTCGGTGAAGGTGAAGTAATGATAATTAGGGTCGTATTCGATATAGCGTTGCAAGGAGCCGGGGCCGTACGGACCATCTGCGCGTAAAACGGTGAAGGGGACAAAACACCAGCCCAGCGCCTGGCTGACGAGGTAGGCAGCAACTTCACGGTGTGCCAGGGTGTGATTGGGGAAATCCCACAGCGGCTGTTCGCCCTTGGATGGTTTGTAGACAGCCTGATATTCTTGGCCTTCGTGATGGACCTTTACCAGGAAGGTGTAGTTGGAGCCCAACATGAACTGGCCTTGAAGTTCGAACTCCCCCACTTTTAGAGCTGCTATGTAAGACCAGAGTTCCTGATCTTTTTCCATGCGAAGTTCCCTTTGGCTAAAGTGAAAACCTTCATCCTGGTCTAGTGCTTGTGACCGTTCTTCTTCGGGCAGAAGTGGCCTTCCGGCTCCATCGGCGCGCCGCACTGCGGACAGGTGGGCCGGCCGCGTGTGACGATTTCCGCGCCCCAGCGCGCTAATTTGCGAATCTGTTCGCGCGTGCACCAGAAGCGCACAATGGCAGCGGATTCAGATTCTTCCTCTTCGGTCAGCAGTTCGCGGGTCTGGAGCACGACGCGGTCGCGGTCTTTGTCATAGCCAAGACCAACCTCGCCCACGCGGAAGAGCGGGTCCACGGGTGGGTTGATGCGCATCTGGTCCTCGATGAAGTCGCCGGATACATCTTCAAGTTCCGGGGCCTGGCGGGTGACTTCGGCCAGAAACTGTTCTACACCAACGGAAAGCGACTGCAACTGGAACTTTTCGATCAGCACGGTCACCGTGCGCTGGTCTTGCCAGGCCTGGATATAAAAGACACGCTGGCCGGGTTTGCCAATGGCATCAGCGGTAATATGGTCTACGGGGTCTACGTCAATTTCAAAACGTGGCATAAGATGAGAATACCTATGTGGTTTGGGTTAGAGAGAATGGCTATCAAGATGGACCGGATGTTTTTTACCACAGAGATCACCCCGGCCCGACCGGCAATGCCGGGGCGGGCGGAGTTCACGGAGAAAAACAGATGAAAGTCTCTGTGTTCTCTGTGCGCTCCGTGGTGGACGCCAGCACAAAGCCCATTTGATTATCCACTCTTGAATAAAGTGAGTATACCAAATTCAAAGGATGGATGATAGAGCGCGCTCTGCTATATAATGCCCACCGGGTATAATTCGACTATCTTCGCCAAGGAGAGAACCATGTATGACAAAAAGAAACTTGAAGAGTTAAGAGATTCGCTAGAAAAGTGGGAAGAGACCAGCTTACAGAAAACGCTCGCATCGATGCCGGAACGACGCGACAAATTTATGACGACTTCTTCTGAATCGATTGATCGACTTTACACCCCTTTAGATGTTGCAGATTTAGATTACGCGTCCGATCTGGGAAACCCGGGTGAGTATCCCTACACGCGCGGAGTCCACCCGACGCTGTACCGCGGCAAGCTCTGGACCATGCGCATGTTCGCCGGTTTCGGAACGGCTGAGGAGACAAACGCCCGTTTCAGATACCTGCTCGAGCAGGGACAGACTGGCCTGTCAGTTGCCTTCGACCTGGCAACCCTGATGGGCTACGACACCGATCAGCCTGAAGCGTTAGGTGAATTCGGCAAATGCGGTGTGGCGGTTTCCTCGCTCAAAGACATGGAAATCCTGCTGGATAGCATTCCGCTGGACAAGGTCTCAACCAGCATGACCATCAACTCACCAGCGGCCATCATCTGGGCTATGTACATTGCCGCCGCCGAGAACAAAGGTGTACGTCCCGACCAACTGCGCGGCACCATCCAGAACGACATTCTGAAAGAGTTCATCGCGCAGAAAGAATTCATCTTCCCACCCGAGCCGTCCATGCGGCTGGTGGTGGACACGATGGAGTACGGCACCAGCACGGTACCACAGTGGAATACCATCTCGATCAGCGGCTACCACATCCGCGAAGCGGGCTCGACCGCCGCGCAGGAACTGGCCTTCACACTTTGCGGACGGCATGGAATACGTGCGCTGGGGCATCGAACGCGGCATGGATGTGGACTCGTTCGCGCCGCGCCTGTCGTTCTTCTTCAACGCGCACAACGACTTCTTCGAAGAAATTGCCAAATACCGCGCTGCCCGCCGCATCTGGGCGCGCGAGATGAAGGAGACCTTCGGCGCCAAGAATCCGCGCTCGTGGCTGTGCCGCTTCCATACGCAGACGGCGGGTGTCTCGTTGACCGCCCAGCAGCCGGAGAACAACGTGGTCCGTGTGGCGATCCAGGCCCTGGCAGCGGTTCTGGGCGGGACCCAGAGCCTGCATACCAATTCCCTGGACGAGGCCCTGGCCCTGCCCTCGGAACACGCAGTCACGATTGCGCTGCGCACGCAGCAAATCATCGGCGGAAGAATCCGGGGTGGCGAATACCATCGATCCGCTCGGTGGCAGTTTCTTCGTCGAGGCCCAGACCGACCGTATCGAAGGTCAGGCCTATGATTACTTCCGTCGTATCGAGGAATTGGGCGGCGTCCTGCCTGCTATTGACAAAGGTTTCTTCCAATCGGAGATTTCAGACGCAGCCTATCGTTACCAGCGTGAAATCGACTTGGGCGAGCGCAAGATCGTAGGCGTCAACGCTTACGCTGAGAAAACGCGGCTGTCCATCCCTATTCTTGAAATGGATCCGCAGGGTTACGAGCGGCAGGTTTCCCGGTTGGAGGAAGTCCGCAAAACACGCGATAACGGGCACGTCGGACAGACACTTGGACAGGCTGCGCATTGCCTGCCAGGGTACCGAAAATACCATGCCTTACATCATGGAAGCTGTGCACGCATACGCCACATTGGGTGAGATTGTCAATGTGATGAAGGAAGTTTTTGGCACATACGAAGAGCCAACCTGGATATAGCTCACAACTTTTAACGTTAAACTATTCGCAACAAACCGACGGTCAGGAACTTCCTATCGCTGGTTCATTAATAAGTGTAAAATAGCACTTAACTAAACAACTAAACCGGAACGGAGGTGCAACAATGGCAAACAACAAACCCGGTGTAATTGGTATTCTAACAGGGGGCGGTGACGTTCCCGGATTAAACCCGGCAATTCGAGCCGTGACCATTCGAGCTTTGCGAGAAGGATACAAGGTCATTGGTATCCGCCGTGGTTGGGCTGGGCTGGTGGATATCATTCGGGACAAAAAAGTAGATAACAGCGCAAATTTCAGGGAACTGACCGAAGAAATTGTCAACAGGGCTGGCCGTACCGGGGGAACCTTCCTGCATTCTTCCCGCACGAATCCGACCAGAATAAAGAAAGACAGCCTTCCCGAACATCTGAAGGATAAATACACTGACGAGATCAATGATGTTACGCCGGAAGTACTCAAGAATCTCGACTTCCTTGGGATCGATTACCTCATACCGATCGGCGGCGATGACACGCTCAGCTATGGCGTGCGCATGTATCAGGAAGGCGTCAAAGTCGTTGCGATCCCCAAAACGATGGACAACGATGTGCCCGGCACTGACTACTGCATTGGCTTCAGTACCTGCGTTACGCGCACGATCGAGATGGCGAACAGCCTGCGCACGGTGGCCGGTTCGCACGAGCGGATCATGGTGCTGGAAGTCTTTGGCCGTTACGCCGGTTTCACTGCCATGCTACCAACCATGGCGGGCGCGGCACATCGCTGCGTGATTCCAGAGTTCAAGTTTAAAATCGAGCGGCTGGCAGAATTACTGCTGCTTGACCGCAAATATAACCCGAGCAATTATTCCGTTGTGTTGGTTTCGGAAGGCGCTATGTTTGAAGGTGGCGAGATGGTCTTCAAGGATCAAACTCAGGATGCCTTTGGACATGCCAAGCTGGGCGGGATCGGGGACCTGGTTTCGGCAAAGTTGGCAGAAGTAGGCCCCCAATTTAATGACGGTCGCCCGGTACACACGGTCAATCAAAAACTGGGTTACATGACCCGCTGCGGAGACCCGGACGCAATTGATGCGATCGTCCCGATGGCTTATGGAAACCTGGCGCTTGACTTGATCCAGAAGAGAACGCATGGCCGCCTGGTTGTGCTCAAGAACGGTCGTTACGACAACATCCCGATCGACATCGTGACCAGTACCAAGAAGACGGTCAATGTAGACCGCTTCTATAATGCTGATCGCCTGCGACCGCAATATAAGAGCTTCGAGATGACTCCGCTGTTCATCATGACCAGTGAGTAATCATCGCATTCAACCAGATATGAAAAAAGGACGCCGATCGGCGTCCTTTTTTTAGTTGCGTTTGATCTGGAAGCTATCAAAATCCCGCGCCACAACCGCCCCTGGAAACGTGGCTTGCGCTTCAGCCAGCACGTCGCGTTCGCGGTAACGGCGTGAGAGATGGGTCAGGATCAGCCTTTTGACCCCGGCTTCTTTTGCCAGTTCAGCAGCCTTTTTGGCCGTCAGGTGTGAGAATTGTCCCGCCATCTCGGCTTCTTCTTCGAGGTAGGTAGATTCGATCACCAGCGCGTCCGCATCCCGGCAATGTTCGAGCAGGTTGTCGGTGCGACCGGTATCCCCTACCACGACCAGTTTCGTACCGCTTTGCCACGTACCAAGCACATCGTCCGGCTTGACCGTTCGTCCGTCTTTCAAAGTAATGGTTTTCCCGTTGACCAGATCGCGGCGTTCAGGCCCGAACGGGACGCCCAGTTCGTCCGCTTTTTCTGCGAGAAATGGGCGACGAGCTTTCGTCTCGAAGACATACCCGAGACAATCCGGGCCGCGGTGAGTCACGGAGATGGCTGTCACTGTAAAATCATCGCCTTCAAAAAACACGCCGGGTTTGATCTCGCGCAGGGTGAGTGGCATGGGCGGTTGCTTGCCACGTAAAACAACTCCATACAACAAGTCGTGGACGCGGTCAAGCGCCGAGCGCCCGCCAAAGATTTCAAGTTCGTCAATTGCTTCCCAGCGCAAAAAAGTGGACATCAATCCACCCAATCCCAGAATGTGATCCAGATGCCCGTGTGTGAGTAGGATGCGAGTCAGACGCTTGAATCCGGCGCCTGATTGTAAAATCTGACGTTGTGTGCCTTCGCCGCAGTCAACGAGAAAACGGTATTCATCATGACTGACGATGGCGGCAGAAAGTCCACGCTTGGCAGACGGCGCGGAAGCGGAGGTTCCAAGAAAAAGAATTTTGAACACTGATTATCCTTCGTGAGAATGGTGTAATTGTACCTCAAAGAAAACAGACCATTTGTGCTATAATCTTTTAACGTTTATACACTATTTCACTCAAATTTCCCATGCCTGTCAGTAAACCCAAATCCCCTCCCAAGAGCGGTTCCAAAAGCAAGAAGGCGACTTCCAAAAAGCGGCCTTCCAAACCTGCTGCGCGGACATCCAAAAAGAAACAAGCGCCTGCGCAGTCCCAACGAACGCCGACAGCTTGGGAGACGCTCTCTATCGATCGCAGACTGGACGTGATCGGTGTTGTACTGGCATTGGTGGGACTGCTGACACTTCTGAGCCTGATTTCTGCCGAACGCAGCCCGCTGACCGGGGGCCTGATCCGGTTTCTGGAACAGCTCTTTGGCTGGGGCGTTTACATCCTACCTGCCGGGCTGATCGTGATCGGCTTGTGGTTGGTGCTGCGCAATCTCGAAAGCGTCCCAACTATCTCGATTGAACGTGTTATAGGCATAGTAATATTGTATTTCTGGCTGCTGACGGCCATGCACGCTATCATCGCTGCGCCAGAATTAGCGGAGCAAGCCGCATTGGACGGAGCCGGAGGCGGCTATTTTGGTAGTAAGTTTGAGCAAATGTTGTGGTTTGGCCTGGGTTCAGGGGGGGCGATTGTGGCTATGATCGCATGGCTGCTGATCGGCCTGGCGCTGACCCTGGACGTTCCCATCCGTGAACTGTTCAAATGGGTCGGCCCGCTGGGGAGCCGTATCCGTCATGAAGTAGCACGTTTGGCCAGACATTCGAGACCCGCCCAGAATGGCATTGATGTGCAGGCCAACGGATACACACCTTTGCAACGTTCTCCCGTCCCAGTAAATGTGCCACAAGCAGAGATATCCCAGGTAGGTGCCCCAAGAACCACCTCCAGTGGGCAACCTGTAATCGAATGGGTCTTACCGGCTGTCAAAGATATTTTGGACGAAGGCAGCGCCCCAGCGGTCAATGAAGAGTTCATTCAGCAGCGTGCCCGTCTCATCGAAGATACGCTGGCTTCCTTTGGCGCGCCAGCGCAGGTAGTGGAGATCAGCCGGGGGCCGACCATCACGCAATTCGGTGTGGAGCCGCTCTTCGTCGAGACCCGAAACGGGCGCACGCGTGTGCGCGTCAATAAGATTTCCGGCCTGGCCGATGACCTGGCGCTGGCCCTGTCCGCGCCGCGCATTCGCATCCAGGCGCCGGTGCCGGGACGTGGCTTTGTTGGCATCGAAGTACCCAATGAAGAGATGACCCTGGTGGCATTGCGCGATATCCTTGAAAGCGAAGTCTTTCAACGCAAACGCTCCTCGCTCAGCTTTGCGCTTGGCCGTGATGTGGCCGGGTTGCCGCAAATTGCGGCCCTGGATGCCATGCCGCACCTGCTGATTGCGGGCACGACCGGTTCCGGTAAATCGGTGTGTGTCAACTCGATCTTGACCAGCATGCTGCTGCACAACTCTCCAGATGATTTACGTTTGGTGTTGGTGGATCCCAAACGCGTGGAGTTGACCAGCTACAATGGCATCCCGCACCTGCTCGCGCCAGTCATCGTTGAAGTCGATCGCGTAATCGGCGCGCTGCAATGGATGACGCGCGAGATGGATAAGCGTTATCACACCTTTGCTAAAATTGGCGCGCGCAACATCAGTGACTACAATACACGTATGCAGTCGCAGGGCGGCAAGACGTTGCCGTTTCTGGTGATCGTGATCGACGAATTGGCAGACTTGATGATGATTGCGCCGGACGAAACCGAGCGGACGATCACGCGTCTGGCCCAACTCGCGCGTGCTACCGGTATTCATATGATTCTCGCCACCCAACGTCCCTCCGTTGACGTAGTCACCGGCCTGATCAAAGCCAATTTCCCGGCCCGTGTCGCCTTTGCGGTGGCGTCCAACACTGACAGCCGGGTCATCCTAGATCAGCCTGGCGCGGAACGCCTGCTGGGCCGTGGCGACATGCTCTACCAGGCGCCGGATGCTCCCGCGCCTGTACGTTTGCAAGGTGTCTTTGTCTCTGACCCGGAGATCCAGCGCCTAGTGGATTTCTGGCGTGCGCAGATGGGCGGCGCCAGTCCGTATGCTGTGACAGGCGCGCCGGTGGATGCGCCATTACCAACCGGTGTCCCGCTCAAACAGCAAGCGCTCTGGGAAGAAATGCAGAAGGAAGAAGAAGGCGATCCTCTCTACAGCGAAGCAGTTGATCTCGTGCGCCGCCAGGGACGCTGCTCCGTTTCCATGTTGCAACGTCGCCTGAGAATTGGGTACACACGCGCGGCGCGGCTTGTGGATGTGATGGAAGAAAAAGGCATTGTCAGCGAGCCGCAGGGCGGCACCGGAGTCCGCGATGTGTTGGATTATGGCCCGGCTGCGCCGCCAAAAGAAGATTAATCAATGCTATAATCGCCCTGCCTTGCCCTGGTAGTTCAATGGACAGAACAAGGGACTCCTAAGCCTTAGATGTGGGTTCGATTCCCGCCCGGGGCACCAAATTCTAAGAAACCGCCAACGGACGATGTTGAGCGGTTTTTATCTGATGTTAAGGTTTGATTCAAGGGAAAAAGTGAATGCTTTGGGACTTAATATGGATCCAGAAGCAACCAAGATTGGTAACTAGCGGTTCGAGTCCGATTTCTAACAGAAATGCTCAATGGTCAAGTAAAGATTTTCTCTTTCAAAATTGATTTAAAGCAAATCTATTTATAAACAACGATGATGCCTCAATACAGTGCAGGGTTACTTCCGCAATCTGGGATTTTCATAAACCATATAGCAGATAACTTCAGGGTACTCTATTTTGCGACTCGCTTCCTATATGCCTGCTGGAAACACAAACAACTTACGCTCTTTTCAGGTGGGTATGACACTCAATACCTTGACCCATTTTGACGTGTCAAAAAGTTAAAAAGTTGTGTACCTTCTCGTGGAAATAGGCTGTAGTGTACCTGTTCACATCCGACCTTTCGAATTTATGGATCAAAGCCATGTTTTATACTAACTTTGGCGATTAGTAAGCAACAGAATGATTAAACTTCAAAACAGTTAGATTTGTTATCAAATAATTTAACATCATTTTGCGATTTAGCATTCATCGCAAAATTAGATTTGATTACATCCTAAAAACCTATTCCAAAGTCATTCGTTCGAGAAACAGACTTAATTTCTCATAAACGTCTGGCATAAGTCTTGGCGCTTGGAGCGGTATCTGTTTTCTCAATTTGTCAACTTTGCAGACTGGAATAGGCGCGCCTTTCACGTTGAGTTCAACTGCGGGATGAGTGAACACTACGATTGACTTAATCGGAACTGATATTCCCGGCCCCAGTTCTTTCTCCAAAAGATCTTTCAAATCGATTTCAATTTGTTGCATCAACGCAATTGGGTTACCTACACGTTCTTCCACGATGTAGCGCAAGGCGCGGCCCACGGTCATTGCTTCTTTCCAATGGCCCTGGTGGTAGGTAAAACTTCCCCCAATATTGTAGACTTCCAAAATAACAACACCAGTTGGAGTGAGAATAACATGATCACAAGGTAAATGAGAGTAATGGTAGATGCGATAATGATCATCAAATGACTTCAAGGCCTTGGATAGGCTATCTTCTGGTCGAGGCTTTCTTACCCAGCGATTGGCAAAGTAGATACCAATCATCGCCACCCCCATTCCAACAATCATGAGAACATAAGCCGATCCAGACCAACTCGGGATAACCAATGGGACAACTACGCTTGCCAGCAATAAAACCAAACCGCCAATACTGGCTAAGTTTGATAATCGGGCACGTGTATTGACTTTTTGGCGATTGATGAAAACCTTCATTGGATTTGATACAACCTTCGGTAAACAGGGATTAACAAATCATAAAGAGCACGATACTCCTTGTAGAGCGCATCATAGCGTTTCCAGCAATCGGGCTCAGGCTGGACCTCGCGGCTGATACCGATTAATTGGTCCACTTCATCCATATTAGGATAAATACCGAGTCCTACTGCAACCGTCAAAGCTGCCCCCACTGCCCCCGCCTCCAAGTGATTTTTCACTACATGTAGCGGTCTACCGGTCACATCGCTGATGATTTGGGTCCAAACAGTACTATTGCATCCGCCTCCAATGCTATTAAAACCGCTGATTGCAAAACCGATGTTTTCCATCGCTTCACAAATCCAACGCAGGTGATAGGCTACACCTTCCATCAAAGCTCGCGCCATGTGTCCTTTATGGTGACTCATGTTCAAACCAATATAGCCACCTCGCGCATAATGATCCAGGACGGGTGCTCTTTCTCCCGAAAGCCAGGGCAAAAAGATCAGCTTATCTGAACCCGGAGAAACTGCTTCAGCCGCAGAACTGATCAAGTCATAGCTTGATTTTCCCTGCTTTGCCGCTATTCGTTTTTCCTCCTGACAAAGTGCATCGCGAAACCACATCAAAGCGCCACCACCTGTTTCCATTTCCCCAGCGATGATGTATTTCTTCGGGTCGATATGGTTCAGACCCCAAAAGGGCTTGACCGGATCGTTCCGAAAAGTTGAAGTTGAGATACCAATCCAAGTGGCGGTACCGATGCATAAGTGGACTTTCCCTTCTTGATTTGCACCCGCACCAGACTGTGCCACGGCCACATCCCCCGCACAGATAACAACTGGTGTACCCGGATTCAAACCAGTTTCCTTAGCAGCTTCTGGTGTGATCTCACCGATCACGTCAGTGGCTGGATAAGCGGGAGGTAACTTCTCCAATGGAATACCGAGTTCCTGACATACCTCTTCGGACCACTTTTTTGTGTACGGATCGAAAAGAAAATAGACTGATGCGCCTACCCAGTCAATGGCGATCTTCCCGGTCAATTTGAATAAAATATATTCTTTACAATCCAGAAAATAAGCCGTTCGATCCCAGATGTCTGGACGTTCCTCTTTGAGCCAAAGGATTTTGGGAATACTGTCTTTAGCCGTTGGAATATTGCCAGTGTGTTTGAAGAGGAAAGCGGGCATATCGCCCGAAGTGACGCGGTCGGCCTGTCGGATACTACGCAGGTCTAACCAAGAAAGCATCGGAGTCAACGGGTGACCCTTTTCGTCAACGGGCAGGGTATTCCACATCTGAGCCGAAACGCCTACTCCCAGGATTTCAGCCGGGTCAACCCCAGATTCTCGAATTACCTTACGAGATGTAGCTGCCACGGCTTGCCAGAGTTCATCCGGATCTTGTTCAACCCACTCTGGCCGGGGATAAGAAATGCCATAGGATTGATATACTGAATGAAGCACTTCCCCTCGCAAGTCACAAAGGACTGCTTTGTTGCCCCCGGTGCCAGTATCGTGAGCTAAGATGTATTTTTTTGTCGCCACTGCATCTCTCCCATCCCGGTTTGATTGGACCCGCATACGGTACCCACAATCTTCATCTCTGCAATACTCTCTAAACGTTTCAACAAAATAACGGTTCTGTTCAGGTGTTCCAACCGTGACGCGGATAAAACCACGCGCCATATTATGCCCGCTCATAGGACGGATATAAATACCCTTCGCCGACATTTTGTCGCGAATTTCGAGCGATTCTTTGTCAAGCACGCCGGCATCGATCAGCACAAAATTCCCTTCTGAAGGAAAGGCGCGCAGACCGGGGATTTTATTGATTTCGTCAAAGATATAGTTACGTCCGACGATTATATTTTTACGCTTTTGCTCCTGGTCTTCAACGTCTTCCAGGCCCGCCAACGCAGCCGCAATCGCAACCAGGCTGACATTCCAGGGAAAGCGGACGCGATTGAAATAGCTGGCAAGCGTCGGATCACAAAGAACATAGCCAACGCGGAACCCGGCCAAGCCAAAGGCTTTTGAAAATGTGCGATTGACCATCATATGTGGATATTTCCCAATGAGAGGAGCGCGTGTGATGACTTCATTTTCCAACTCATAATACGCTTCATCAAAAAAGGTAGGAATGCCCAACTCAAGGATACGAAGCAGATCCTTTTCCTCGATCTGGTTGCCGGTAGGATTGTTAGGCGAACAGATAAAGATGAGTTTCGTTTTTGGAGTAATCGCTTTGAAGATGGCATCCATATCCCAATAGAACCCCGAAATCATCGGAATCTGCACTGCGATCCCACCCGCTATTTTTACACGCGCCTCGTACATCGGGAAAGTAGGAACTGGGATAATAGCTTCCTCCCCAGGGGCAACAAATGTATGTGCTACGAAATTGATCACGTCAGTCGAGCCATTGCCCAGTACGACATGGTCCGCGGTTAAGCCTGCTTTCTCTCCCAATTTTTGCCGCAAGTCTGGACCAGAACCAGGATAGAGGTTCCCCAAACGAGCCGCTTTCATAATTGCATCCAGAATATGTTCAGACGGACCCAGTAGATTCTCATTGGACATCATACGGATGATTTGGGGATGCTCCCAGGCAATGTCCATATGTTTATCGCTATACGGCTCAGCGGTTTTCACCCACGGTACGATGAAGTCTTCAGGCGATTTCATAGTTTTAGAATTCCTTATTTCCATTTTAGAATGAAAGTACAATTACCGCTCTAATTCTTCGACATCCTTATACCATTTGACCCTCTCGCCAATCTTTGCACGTGCCTTCCAGCGCAAGGTTTTTGGTTCTGATTCGATGTGCGTTTCCAACTCTTGGATACGTTTTCTCACGATATTGCGGTCTTCTTGCGAGAAGTCCTTCATAACTGTCAAGGATTTCATTTAACAGCTTCAAGTTTCCCGTGACTGTGCGCCAATAACCCCAATCTCTCCCCAACGTACTGGCTATTACTTTTGCATTAACAGTTTCTTTATCAGTATCACCAACCGGATGCTCACGAAAAAGCATAATGCTATCAATCAAATCCTTTTCGTTAATTTGAACAATCTGCATCTTTTCTAGTAAGAGCTCTGCTAACGGTAAGGTTAATTCCTCTGCTTCGAGGCGGCCGACATAAGAAACTCGATGACAAAAATCCAATGAGTTGAAGAATACGTCAATATGGCGGCTAAAGACTGGATCATGATACAACATGCGTCGGTCCCCAAATAACTGGGTAACCTGCTTGTCTTCTTCGTAACCTAATTCGGTCAGGATGCGACGAATATCCCTCACAAATCGCGGATACGATGCAAAGTCAATATCTGTAAACTTGCGCCCCAATTTGTCTTGGATATATCCAAACTCAGGGCAGTGTGTCCGAAATGCTAGGGCCCCGATTAGACGCATAATAACGTGTTTATTTTCATCTTGTGCCAGCGCGTCCAAGATGCGCGTTCGTTCTGTATAGAAATCTTCTACGATCTCACCATATTTGCCCATGCGACTCTCCACTATCCTGAAATCAACAAGTGACCCTTTACCCTGCCATTCTCTAAATTGATGATGGCCGCTTTCATGATACCTTCGGCGTACTCGCTGCCTGCATTGATCGAAAGAGTGCGCCCATTGCGGACATGACCGGGCGATTCATGGATGTGACCATGCAATGTCAACATTGGTTGAACCTTCTCGATAAAAGCCTTTACAGCTGTTGACCCAGCAGATTTCATGACAACCTGTCCGCCCTGTGTGATGATCTTCAAGTTTTCATCGAGTTCAGGACAGCTATCTAGGCTAGAACCGTAAGGAGGTACATGCAATACCGCAACGGTGCGTTCAGGATTCTGGATCATATTAGTCAGTTCGTCCAACTTCTTGGTTAAGTTGTCTTCCTCGATATCCCGGGCACAAACCCAAGGAGTCATATTAGCGTTAGAGTTTCCAACAAGTTCATAACCGCCATCCAATTCGAAATGCTGCATATCCGGATTATGAACGTGTTTAAACTCTGCAATTGTTTCGTCTATCGATGCAAGGTCATCATTGCCGGGCATAAAGTACATTGAGATATTCTTAGGAACGAGTTTTTCTTCGGCCAAAATCATCCATTCGCGAACCCGCTGACACATCTCGTGTTCAAAGCGAGCCGACATTTTTGCTGAATCACTTTCTAACTCATTGGCTTCATCTCTTTCCAATACAATGGGATAAAAGCCAACGTTGCTGATCGACTTCTTCACCTTTTCGAGTTCATCTTCGTTTGCCGCGGTGAGATCATTTCCAAATAAATTAGCGAGATAACTGCCATCTCCCTGACGGATGACCGGGATCATTGCTTTGCCGGTAACATCTCCCCCCACAATAAGTACGTTTGCCTTATATTGCAGAGCGGAACCGATAAATTTGCGAAAAACGATATCAGAGCCATGGAAATCAGAGCCATAAAGAATGCGCGTCATTTTCATTTGAACACTCCAAAAAATAAAGATTTCCAGTGGTTCGGTAGTTCACTACCGAACCACTGATAATTCGAATCAGACACTATGCTGTGCAAAAATATTTAAATCGGCGGCACGGATTGGAAGGTCCAGTTGATGTCGATACCTTCCTTTTTCATGCGATAAGCACGTGCAACGTAGAAAACGATCAGGCCACTGATGATAAAGCCTGCCAACGTTCCAAGTGTTCCAATGCCAATTCGTCCACCAACGGCCGGGAAGAGGAAGGAGGCAATGATCATCCACAGAAGGTAGAGCATGGTGATGGAGCCTACAATCGTGATTACCGGGACCTTCCCAAATTTGCGTCTTACAAAGCCGCTTGCATTCTCGAACAAGTCAGGTTTCAGGAAGGGGAACAGGGTTATTGACAGCACTGGCACCAACTGCGTACAAACTGCAAAAAAGACGAAGTTAAGTTGAGCTCCCATCACACCACCTGTAGCAGCATCGATCACACCAACCTCTGCAATGCCAGTGATGATGGCAATCGCAACGATCGGGCTGCTCAATGTCGGGTGAATGTAGCAGACCTGTTCTGGGATCAGGCGGTCAAACGACCATGCAAAGATAATCCGGCTGCAATAGAAGAAATACGTTTGTGCCAGATTGATCAAGGTGTATACCCAACCAACCAAAACAATAAGCAGCAATGGGAAACTGGGTTTCAAGATCGCAGCATAGAAGATAATCCATGGCATCGTCAAACCTGTATAACCTGATTGGCTTAGATAGCTCTCAGCAGCGATCCATTCCAAGGGTACAAGTCGTTGGAGTAACAAAGTTGCTACAACGAAAATTGCCCATGTTACAAGAAGAGACGCCCAGGAACCGGCAATCAATGTGTTCTCAGCCTGTTTGACCTCACCGGCAAAGAACGTGGGAATATAGTAGCCATAGAAAATCCAGAAACCCATGATCAGTCCAGCTAAGCTCATAACGGCTACGTTGGGATTTGTGATCATGCCATTCGCCTTCGCCAACGCGATGCGACCCTCGTAGCTGCCAGCTCCCATAAAACGATCCCAGGCGGCCGGGAAAGCATTGCTCGGAGCAGAAGCAAGTTGGAAGTAGAGTACTGCCCAGGCAATGATGCCAAGGAAGAAACCGACTTCCAAAATTCGCAGGATGGAGCGTGTGGGCAAAATCATTGTTACAAATGTAATGAGCGTGCAGATTGTTCCAATGGTGATAATCCCGGTCGCTGACCCGGACCACTCTGCAAAAGCGCGCATTCCAGCATTCTCAAGTACGATACCCATTGTCTGGAAGAGAGTCGGCAGTGCACTTGAAGGAATCCAAGCAATCAACGAGCCTGCTACCATCGCGCTGAAAATCACCAGGGTCCAGCTGGCAGCGAATGCCAGGGGAGCGCTTAGAGTGCGGCTTGCCAGCGTGTAATCTGCGGCGGAGCGAGGCATTGTGGCCCCAATTGCAGCGTATGTATATGCGTGGAACAAACAGAAGAACATTGCTACAGTGAGAACACCGATGATGCTACTACCAGGCCATACACCGGCCACCCATGAAAATGGGATCAGGCCAGAGGATGAAAGACTGATACAGTGAACACCAAAGACCATAGCTCCAAATACCCCAATCGTCCTGACCAATCCAGAACTTTTACGGGCATAAAGCTTTTTTCCTTTTGCGGAGTCATTAGCAATTATTTCAGCCATCACATTTCTCCTTTCAAAATAATGAACCAATTTTTGAATCAGGGTAGAGGTGGATCTGTTGCTTTTTAGTCAATAATCTCCTTTCCTGACCTGCTATTCTCCCCCGTTAGGCCAATCTCTTCTATCTCAAGATCAGTATGGATTTTGGCATAATCGCTTCTCAGAAAATCCTGTGAGAACACAATTGGTTCTTCGGTTTCTGCCTTGAACAGAATACGAGTTAACAAAAGTAGTGGAAAATTTTCTTCTGCCCTGAGTTGATGCGCAATCGTATCGGTTGCAGCCACAGCCTCAACGGTTTGCGAGACACGGCCAAGTTCGATATCGTATACGGTGGTTAATAGATCGTAAATAGAACTCTTTTCCAAGTCCCATTCTTCTAGTTTTGGAAAGCGGACACAAGGAAAAAAAATGCGTTCCACAATAATTGGAACACGATTAGCAAGGCGCAGAACACTGACACGATAAATCGGATCCCCGATTTCGATATTCAGTAATTCTGAAAGCCTTCGACTAGCTACGATTTCGCTAAATTCAAGCAATTGGCTGGCGATTGCAATATTGCGTCGTTGCATCGCTTGAATGTAGTTAATCAATTCTGATGATTCATATGTAATCTTGGGTTTGGCAACATAAGTCCCCGAACCATGCCTACGCTCCAGTAGGCCTTCATTAACCAATTCAGTAAGTGCCCGACGGACAGTCATGCGGCTAACCCCCAGATCTTCGCTAAACTCTCGTTCTGATTGAATCTTGGTTTCAGGAGCCAATTTGCCAGACAGAATCAATTCGGCAAGGTACTCCTGAATTCGACTGTATAACGGTTTGTGGATCTCTTCGCCCATAACCACTTTCCTTTAGAAAGCATTAAAGTTGCTCAAACAACTAAAGTGGTTGGTGGTATATATTGTCTGGTTTGAGTGCTGTCAACTGGCTCAATTACTGGCAAATACACCTAAAAAACAGGCTTAAATATCGAAGAAATAGTTGATATTAAATATTGTACACTTATTTATGGAAAATTCAAGTACCAAAATTACCTTTTGGTCTATGAAAAATCCAAGTTATTCCCCAATTTTACAAAGTGGTATATGGTATAGGAAAATTGGGATTTTCCGTAAGCAAACCGAGAAAATTTTAATCGGATTGTGTTTTGAGCAAATAAGTAACAAAGTAACAATAGAGTTACTTGACGATTTCCCAAATTTCAATTAAATTCTTGAAAAGGTAATCCTTATGTGCAGTATTTTCCCCTGATTTCAGGGAAGGGTGCGGTTCGGAACAGGTCCGCTTGGGGGCACAATTTCAGCGACCCAGACTCAAGAATAATGAAGAACAGCACCAACGAGGGCTTTGACCAGCATTACAACGTTCAAGTCGCGGTCGATCAAGAAAGCCTCCTGATTGTGGCACCTTCACTTTCGAACCATCCCAATGATAAAAAGGAAGCCACACCTACCCTGGAAGCCCTCTCTCCAAAGATAGGCCTACCCAAGGCCGCTGCCTTAGATAACGGCTACTTCAGTGAAACCAATATCACTGCCCTCGAGCAACTGGGCATCGACCCTTACATTGCGACGGGTCGTGAACCTCACCAACAGAGCTGGCAGACTTTCTTCGCTCAACTGCCTGAGCCACCCCCAGAGGATGCCAGCCCGAAGGTCAAAATGGCCTATAAACTTCAAACGGACATTGGCCAGACCATCTACCGTTTACGCAAGTGCACTGTGGAACCCGTCATCGGCATCATCAAGGAAGTGTTGGGTTTTCGACAGTTCTCGCTGCGTGGATTGGCAGCCGCCGCAGGCGAATGGTTTTTGGTTTGCCTGGCCTTCAATCTCAAGCGCATGCACACCCTGATGGTCGCCTAGGGGGATGCTTCAACGCGCCTGCTGCCGGAAATAAGCAGTGACAGCTATCCTGAAATGCGCCTTTTTGCGCCACTTTTGCCACAATCGGCCGCAAATGTACCTTCAGATTTCGTTTCTGGTTGTAAAAGTGCTATGCTCTCCGACAAACTGCTAGTACATTTATTATAGACAGATCAGGGGAAATCAATTATAGCATCAGCTCCTTGGCAATGGAAGCGAGAACCGCTTCGCCTTCCAGGAAATCCTGATACCAACCAAGGTTCTCTTGTTCCATTAACGCCTGGATCCGGGAACCTATGCCAATAAAGCTGTAGCCTAGATCGCGGGAAGCTTGCAAGTCCCAGGACCCATCACCCAAATAGACGACTCGCTCGAACTTGGAGCAATCGTAGAAATCCCGGGCTCGTCCAGCAGCAATTTCCATGATTTCTCATGCGGTTCCTGTCATCATCCGAGGTGGCCAGTGGGATGCCGTTGACGGTCAGGTGGCTTACCCTTAATTTGAACATTGCCTCCTTGTACCAGCATCCGGTGGCTATGGCAATACCCATCCTTTCTAGTTGTCGTAACTGCTCCATGAAGCGCGAGGCACCGGGCACCTCTGTGATGGTTTTTGAGGATTCCCTGTACATCTTTTAAAATTCTGGAGCACCTTGTTTTTTACTCTCAAGATCTCACTGATCCTGGGCTCCCTCCCATTGAAATTCCGAATTGCCTCCGCTGTCACGCCGGCTGAAGTCTTGTCGACATATCCATTCAAATCCATCTCGAACGATGGGCACCCCAGCGCCTCAGCGATGGCTAGCCCAAAGATTTTCGAGTCATGCTCGAAAGTTTGAGTAAGTGTCCCGTCTATGTCCAGCATGACAAGGTTCATAATATAATCAGCGAAAATTGCATTTTCACTTCTCCAGCAGCAGAATTATTATTCCCCGTATTGTCCGTTGACCTTTGATCGCAACCAAGTTAATGGGATTAAGCAGGGTGGAAAAGGAGAAAGGAAGTCGTGATTCTTAGCCCAGGAATTTCTCCATGTCTTGCACATCCGTGTTTTCAAGCCAGTCACACACTGTGATGACATTCTCCCTAAAGGATCCATCCGCAACGAATTTTTTATCAAATAAAGCACTGCCAATGGTGAAACCCCAAGCTCCCGCCTGCCAGACTTCGGCTATTCTCCTGAAGGAATCAATGGATCCTGCCGAAACGATCGGTACTTTAGTTGCTTTGACAACTTCCTTCAGAAGCGATCGGGCATCGCCAACGTAACGGTAGCTTAACAAATCCATGCCAGAGACACCATTGCTTTCCAGGAAACGGGCATGAGCAACAACCTCATCGATCGTCCCATCCATAACGCTGGGATGACCAAAGATATGCCCTGGGAATGGAAAATATTTAATGGGCTTTCCGTTCAAATAGTCCATGATCGAATCGTAATACACAGTCCCCATCAAAATGTCAAAACCCGCTTCAACTGCGATTTTTGCCCCATCCAATCCTTCCTGCTCCGATAGGCTGACAACTTCAAGATAGGTGGTTTTGCCTGCATTCTTCATCTCACGCACAATCGACTTCATCTCCTCCGGTGGAAGGCCAACATCCTTAAAACCCCAATGAATGACTGGAGTATCCTTGCATTCGAGGAAAAGTTTTAAAGCATCCTTGATGGTCGTGTCGTTATAGGTGAGCATCAAAATAAATTCGGGTTTCATTTGATCTTATCTCCTCTGCTTATAGGCGTAGTCAACAATGCAATCGGATAATAAGTGACTACAACTCTGAAGATTGGAGTTACCGGTCAGTTATTGAATGTCTCAGATCTCAATGATCTGGCGGTAAATGTTGCAGTTTGTAATATGTTTAAAGTTGAGCAACAACACCTTGAGACAATTCTTGAAGAACCAATTAAGATCAAACTCCCCTCAGGATTTGTTAAAGAAAATATACAAAGTAATTGAGTCAACTCAATGAGTACTCGATCAACCTGATGGTAATAAAGCAGGATATTTGAATAAAACCGCTGAAGTATACCATAACAGAAGTGGTCGAAATTAGGCATATTTCGAAAAAAGAGGGTTTTACACGACCAAATTAGTCCCGGTATAAGCAGACGCAAATAATGAGGGCTGACATCCGGTATGCCAGAATAATATACGATCTTCTTCTTTAAGAAGCCTTTATTTATTAAGTCTATTAGACCACCTGCCGCTCGACCAGTATAGACGGGATCCAGTAATAAACCTTCGTACTCGGCAAACAGTCTAATGGCATTCTTTTCAAGATCTGTAAAGACACCGTAACCTGCCTTGCAATAGTCTGAATTGACCAGAATATCCTCTGGGGTGAAACTGATCGGGTTATTTTCCAAGTATGATACTTCTGAAGCTAATTGCGCAACATGAGCTTGAAGTTTTTCCCTGAGCAAATCTATGCTGATACCTAGAATTTTTCCTTTAAAACCAAACAAGCGTGATCCACAAGCAAGCCCGGCTTGAGTTCCTCCAGACGAAGAAGCAACAAATCCAATCCATTGGCATCTTTTGTGAGAGAAATTCCTGCATGGCATACACATATCCAAGCGCACCGATCGGGCTTGAGCCTCCATAAGGAACAAGATATGGTTCCTGGCCTGAGGCAGATAACTGTTCATAAGTTTCTTGAAGTATTTTATCGCGATCCGAACGATCTTCCACCCAGATGATTCTGGTTCCAAAGAGTTCATCTAACAGCAGATTGGCACTTGGAAAAGTTGGTTTCTTCCCTGTCAGTACCAGTACACAAGCAAAACCAAAACGGGCGGCAGCTGCAGCAGTCTGACGGCAGTGATTCGATTGGATCGCGCCAGCAGTGAGTAGCGTTTTTGCATCTCTTGCCCGAGCTTCAGCCAAAAGGAATTCCAATTTTCGAGTTTTATTGCCTCCGAATGCCAAACCAGTCTGATCATCGCGCTTGACAAATAATCTTGGTCCTTTCATGAGTTTGGTTAAACGCGGCAATTCTTCGATCGGAGTTGGCAAATGGGCAAAATTTTAATCGTGCAATCATGTGAAAATCCTTATTAAATTAGAGAATTAATGGTCTCATTGATCGCATTTAGTAAATTTCGGCAATCCTCTGGGAAAATCCATCCCATGGTAGCAATTTGTATGAGATTCTTCTTCAAAAACGGTCCTTTTCCAGGGTATACAACATAGCCGCGCTTCTCTAACTCATCAATGAAATCTGAAACACTGATACCTTTTGGGAGAAAAGCAGATGTAACTGTATTTGAACTGACTTCATCAGAAAGGAGCAGTTGTAATCCTAATTGTTTTAATCCATCACGAATGATCCTTGAACATTCTTGGTGACGTCGAATTCGATTATCTAAGCCTTCTTTTAATAGCTCTTTAAGAGCTGTATCTAGTGCCACAAACATTGTCACTGCAGGTGTATTAGGAGTTTGATGGTATTTATCAGACCAATCTAAATAGTTTTGCAAATTCAGATAAATATTTCTTCTTGGTACTTCTACGTTAAGGATAGGTACAACCGATCGTTTTGCACAAACAAATGCTATACCTGTTGTACTAGCAATGGCTTTATTGCCAGTACCTGTACAGATATCAATATGATCTCGAACCACATCAATATCCTCACCCCCTACTGCACTAATGCAGTCTACGAATAGATGACGCTGATATTTATTTACCAATTCTCCAATTTGTTTTACAGGATTGATCATACCTGTGCTGGTTTCTTGAAAAACCATGCAGACCCACTTAATATTTTGGTTGACTTGAAGTGTTTCATTGATTAATGAAATATCGAAAAATTCTCCCCAAGCGCATTCGATTTTTTTTACTTTATATTTATAACAAGAGAGAATTTCATCCAAGCGGTCACCGAACATACCATTTTTTAGAAGAAGTACTTCATCATTATCTTTGATAATAGAAGATAGAACTGTTTCATTTGCAGAGGTGCCAGAACCACTGATGACTGCGATACCGTACTCATCATTAGCTCTTAGAAGTGTGAGCAAGTTTGTCTGGGTGCTCATCAAGATTTTTTCAAAACCAGGCCGGCGATGTGGCATATCTGCGTAACTCAATGACGCTTTTAGGGTTTTTGATGTCATGACAGGTCCAGGGGTGAAAAGTGTTAATTTTTTAGTCATTTTCATATTCCTAGGTTTGCAAGAATTTGGTTGTCATGTGAGATTATCTCCAACCCTGTGATGGATAGACAGGGGAAAGGAGTGATCTCAGCTTGAGAAAGAATTGAATTTGCCAGGCCAAGAGCCATTGCTGGGGTACGTGGTTGATACTTTTTTTACCCTGAGGTTGTGGGAGTGGGCATCGCAAAGAGCGATGAGGCCGACACCAGTTATAGGCGGTGAGGCTCCACCAACCCAAAGCGGTTTTCTGATCTTCGCGTTTGGCGAAAGCCAAGGTCTTTCGAACCTGAGCTTTGCTCATCAAACGCGCTGTTCCATTGCGGCGTTCGATGGCGGAAGTGTTTGGAACGTGATAGCCGAGTTGGTTGAGAGCCTGGTCGATGCGTTTCTGGCTGCCATGAGTGTAACGAATTTCAATGGATTGCAGGCGCCTTCCTTGTCGATGTTTGATGACCTGCACGTGAGCAGCGTTGCGTGGGATGCGATAGCGTAGGTGAGGAATTCTGCCTCGTTCCCCTTGTCGAGCAGGGTGGTAAGCGCGCCCAAAGATCTCTGGGAAGTAGGTAGCATAGCTGGCATCCCCATCTGTGAACAAAGCCACCCGATGGCGATCCACAAGCCGGTTGGCGCCGTCCTCGAGCAAGTGTCGGATCATTTCTTCGTCTCTGCGCCCTTGAATGTGTGAAAGCACAAATTTACTCGCAGGATCCATCAGTTCTGCTTCCCACTCTCCCATTCCTTCGGAGGCTGGTTGTGCCTTCTCAGCCACAAAGCCATGTCTTTCATCGGCTTGCAGGTTCTCAATTGCCAGGTCATGTACTTTCTCATCATGATATTGCTGCCCATGACGACCGGCTCTCCTGTTCAACCGCCGTACCGTGCTTGGGTCTACTCGCACTAAACGAGCAGTGCCTTTGATGCTGTTGCCTTCGGACAGATGCTCTGCCACCGACACGGCTTTCTCTTCTGCGATCTTGCAATTCCACAAGGCCGTGTTCTTGCGTTCACTGAATTCTTCTTGACATTCACTGCATCGCAAATAACGTATCCGATCTTGTTTACCATAGACTTTCCGTATGCTTAGATTTCCTTGTCTAGCTTGTCCGTACAGTTTGCACTCTGGGTTGATACATGCTAGACTTTCCAGGGGTGGGCGTGTGATTTCAATTTTCTTTTCCATGCGGTTATCTTACCGCTTCACCGCCCCCCCACCTTCCGGTCGGTGATAATCTCACCTCACCACCAAAAATTTGTGAGTGCCTTTTTATCAATAATTGACTCCCCAGCTCCACGATCGAATATATCGACATATTTATGGAAGAACCACTTTTGGATTATAGGAGGATGAGCATTGATCGCATAGGAGAGAACTCTGCTTCGATTAGGGTTTGGATGAGGGTTGCACGAGAGAAAAAGCGGATTTGCTTTAGATATTCAATGTTATTGCAATTCCGATATAAATATGAAGGAAGTACATCGATTCTGCGAACTGATGTAGCGGGGGATAGTTTGGTGAGGCAGGCGCTAATTTAGTTGACTTCCTGCGCAGGGGCCAAAATCAAGAGATATGTACTTTGGATAGCGGACAAGAAGTTTGTCCGCTATCCTTTTTCAAAACGCCAGACAATCATTTGTAGAATCATTCGCATTACGTTCTCACATACTCTTTCAACTTAGCCGTCTCATCTGGGTCGAATAGCACCACAATGCCCAGACTGGCAATGTCCGCGAAGAGCAACGGCGCCAGGATGGGCGCGCCGCGGATGAAGCGCTCACCCACAATGGTGTTTTCAACACTCAGGTTGCTGAGGATGTGCAGCACCGCACCGGTCACGGCCACGATGATGATAACGACCATCGAGACGAAATAAACCCAGATGTCGCCACGATTGGGCTTGTCAATTATACCGATCCCCAATGAAACCACCACGCCCAAAATCCCGGCGGCGGTAGGAACCCACAACCAGGGATTGCTGAAATTTGTGCGGGCATGATCGAGCACGCTGCTGATCAGGGTCGCCAGCATGGCCATGCTGACCCAGAAGAAGTAGCCATGCGTCTTGCTGTAAGGCAGTTGCATACGCCGCCCGCCGAAGAAGACCAGCGTGCCGCTGTCCACCGGCTGTTCGACCCAGATGGCGCTCAGTCCCAGCACACCGACCAGGGCAAAGGTCAACGGAGCCAGTATCGGTGGGGCCCAGATCGTCAGGCTGATGCTGATCCGCTGACCAGCCGGAGCGCAAAGCCAGGACAGCCCGCGAGATGTGAAAGTAGGCACCCAGTAATCCGACGACGATACTGCTCAGGAATGTCGGGATGGCCAACCACATCGCCAGCGGGCGGTTGCGCAGTGCCACTAGTCCTGCCAGTATCAAAATCGTACCGGCAATCGGCCCGAAGATGATCGGGATCCACTCGTAAGGCACGATCGTCCCGCTGATGCTGTGGGCCAGGTAGATCTCGACCGCCAGCATGTACTCATTGAAAGCCACCATCAGGAGCATCACCTGGTCGCGCGAGAGCGGAATTCTCAAGCGGCGCACACCCGGGAGGATTTTTGCCAGATAATACATCATCCGGCTCCTTACGGGTTGTCGTTGGGGTTGTTGATGAGGCTGGACGTCCAGCTGTAATTTCTCCTTGGTGATCTTGCGCAAATCCGCCAGATCACTCAACATCTCGTAGGCTCCGTGCCACTGGGTGTAATCCGCGCCCTGCATCCACATGCCGAACTTTGCGGTGCGGCCCCAGTGATGCCAGTTCTCGAAATAGGTGAAATCGATCGGCTCGTCGAACGGAGCAGCGGTCAGCAGACCCTGATCCTTGAGCGGCTGGATGATCTGGTCCGCTTCCTTGACGCGGGCGTTGACAGCTTCCACGCCCCTGTCAGCGTCGGCGTAGAAATGCATCGATGAATTCTTTGTTGTGGCATTCCAGGCAGACGGACTGCATACGCACCATGTTGTCCTGCCAGGCCGGGCGGCGCGTACTGACCTGGGCCGCCAGGAACCAGGTCAGGCGGTCGCCCACGTCGTGGGTGGTGGCCGTACCGCCGAAACCGCTCATATGGCAAATCGCGCAGGTCGCGGCCGGGAAGTCGACCGCCGAATGAACGTGCCGGGTTCGGCATCCCAGTTCCAGGTATATCCCAGTGTAGCATAGGCAATACCGTGCGCCGATTCCTGGTAGATTTCCCACTGCGGGTGATCGGGGCCGATATGGCAGTTGTTGCAGGTCTCGGGCTTGCGCGCCTGCTCCAGGCTGAATTCGTGGCGCAGGTGGCACTTCTGGCACTGGCCCACCGAGCCGTCCGCGGCGGGTTTGCCGATGCTGTGACAACTCTCGCAGGCAAAGCGCGTGATCTCCGGGCCTTCCAGAGCAAATATCGCGTTGCGCGCTTTATTGGGATCAAAATTGCCCTCCGGCACCGCCTCGAATTGTGCCATCAACTCGGGCGTCAGACCTTCCTGCCAAACGGCAACATAGGCTGGGATTCCGTGGCGGCTGTGCTCGAACTGCGCCACTTCCTGCCCATGACACTTTTCGCACATGGCAGCGGTGGGTGAACTCAGCACGTACGTACCTTCATGCTCTTCGCACCCGGATAATCGGCTTCCACTTCGTGGCAATCCTCGCAGGAAACATTCGCACCAGCCATGTGCTGTGCCCATATTGTTCCACTATGCCAGGGCTAGAATTGCGATGGCACGTGACACAATCGTCCTTGCTGTTTTCCAGCACATTCACCCGCCCGACTTCAGACGGTTGCCCGGCCTTACCGATCGCTTGCACCACCAGCGCCAGGCCCAATACCACGATGATCACCAGCAATGCTATGATCAACAATCGGCTGGCATTCCAGGGGGATTTCGTCTGCTCTGTCATTGATTCTCCTCTCTCATAAAAGCAACAGTGGGCGAAATTCAGTTAGCCCCACGATATTATTAATCTTAGATTAATGTATCGCAAATTACAAGGGGAGTTTGTGACTTATATCACATCTGTGTTTGTTTATGGTTTCAAAAAGCAGCCAAAATAAAAAAAGCCTGACATAAATCAGGCCCCACATCAAATTCAGTTTTTATCGCTTTCCTTTGTTCAATTCATCTCGAATACGTTGACTGGTATTTTCGAGATCCAGTTCATAATACTTGCACAGTTCTTCCAGCGAACAAAATTTGTTCAGGGAACACCCAACGCAATCCACACGTAATTTGATCAACAGGGGCACTATCAACGGGGATAACTCCAGTAAATCGGCGACCAGGATACGGGGAGAAAGCATCGGGTGTTCCTCTTTGGTGGTCAAAATGTCAGGCTAGTTGCCGCTCTCCGGGTTGTAGATTTCCGGCTTCGGGTCACCATTTGCATACAGGTATCCTGCCAGTCCGCGCTGCAAGCGGGAGAGGGCGTGGTCCACCAGAATGTAACGTCCGGGCACTTCGAGCTTGAGTTCAACCATCGTGGCGCCACCGGGCGGGACCAGGGTGGTCTGCACGTCGACCATCGGAGGGGTGCTGAGCGAAGCCAGGTTGTAAACCTTGTCGAACATCTCGCCGATGATGTGGAAGGACGAAGTGAAATTGGGGCCGCCCACGCCGAAGAAGATGCGCACGGTTTCGCCCACGTTGGCTGCAAGGCATGGGCATCGCTGGCGAGCGCCATGGAAGCGCCGTTGAAGACGAAATATTCGGGTTTTTCATCCAGCAATTTGGTGGTGTCTTCGGTCAGCGCGCCGCTTGTGCCGAAGGGCTGGGAAGTGTACAACTTCGCCCTGCATGACATAGAATTCACGGTCAACGGGGGGCAAACCGCCTGCCGGCTCGACCAGGATCATGCCATACATACCATTAGAAATGTGCTGCGCGACCATTGGTGTGGCACAGTGATAGACGAACAAACCGGGCTTGAGCGTTTTGAAAGTGACCACACTCTCACCGCCGGGCTGGGTCTGGGTGGCGACCGAACCGCCGCCTGGGACCTGTGACTGCGTGCAGGTCGATGGAGTGGGTCATCAAGCTATCGGCAGAATTCTTGAGATGCAGTTCCACGGTATCGCCCACCCGCACGCGGATCATGGGACCGGGCACCTTGCCGTTGAACGTCCATTAACGTATAGGTCGCGCCGTCAGCCAATTGCCCGGAGACTTCGACCGTTTCCAGGTCGACGCGCACAAGTTTCAGGGCCACGGTTGCCAATCGGGGCGGGCAAGTCGGTAGGGTCGCGGGTGATGTCCACCGCGTTGGCATCTGCCGGTCCGGCGGAGGCGGAAACGGGTTCTGTTGAGCCTTCCGTTGCGTTCGCGGTGCTGGAAGTGTTTGCGGGATCGCTGGCCGCATCCGGTGTTGCTCGCTGCAGTTGAAGTACCGGAACCAACGATGAATTTGCCTTCCATACCTGCCTGGCGATGGCCTGGGATGTTGCAGTAGTAAGCGAACGTGCCGTCATTGTCCGGGCTGAATTCCAGCACGACGCTGTTTCCCTGACCGATCACGTCCTCGGATTGGGCGTTGACGCCGTCGACGTGGATGTTGTGGGTCGCGCCCTCACCGCTAATCAAGGTCACTTTTACGGTATCGCCCACGTTCGCCCTCAGATCCGGATTGGTCTGACCGTCAATCGCGCCACCTTTGCCGACGAAGACCATCTTGCCATCTGCCAGTCCGGATTCTAGAGTGTATTGTATGGTTTTGCCTGTAGCTGACGCTCCTGACACCATGCTGGCCCCATTAGCCTGTGTTGGGGCTGCATTGCCAACCAGCAAAACGCCACTCATCCCAAGTCTGGCATGGGTTGTATCGTGATATGTCAATGCAACATCTTTATCAGGTACGGTGAATGTGACTGAAGTTGTTTCGCCTTTTTGGGTGAGCATGTCTGACTTGACGTTGAGTTCGGGGAAAACGATATCGTGTTGGCCGTATCCGCTGTTGATCAATGTGACCGTGATCTTCTCGCCCGGGTTGGCTTGCAAAGCCGGGTTGACAGTTCCATTGATATTCCCATTGACACCGACATAGACGAAATTGCCGTCTCGCATATCGGTGGTCAGGATATATTCCGTGTTGACAACCGCGGCGTTAGCTGGTGCGCAGGAAATCAATAAAACCCCGAGCACCAAAACATTGATGAAAAGCTTGAGAATTTTCATGGTTCACTCCTTGTGATGCTTAGACCCTAAAAGTCTTTCCTGCAAACCAGAAGTTGTATTTGCGAGAAATTTGGGTCAGAAAGATATTTTGATGGCATAGGAGACCTTTAGAGTCTCACATACTCATCTTATCTAAAGGAGTGATTCCTGTCTTTGCGCTGGCGCAAAGAGGCAACAAAAAAGCCCGGTGCAGGTTCTGCACCGGGCTAATCGTGGTTAATCGGCTATCTTTCGACCAGTTCATCGGCGATACTGACCAGGCCGTGCGGTTCACGGATGACTACCCGTTCTCTGCCAATCTCGAGCAAGCCGTCCCGTTCCCACTCGTTCAATGTTCGACTGACGGTGAAAAGGGTTGTCCCACTCATCTCGGCGATATCCTGGCGGGTGATCGGTAGATCGATCAACACGCCTTCATCGATTTTCCTTCCAGACTGCGCGGCCAGCTTCAGCAAGATACGGGCAATCCGTTGTTCTACCCGGTCGGTGACCAGGGCTTTCTGGCGCTCTTGCAACTCGGATATGTAGCCATGCATCAAGCCCATCACGTTGAGCGAGATGGAGGGTTCTTTCTCAACCAGTGCGCGCAAGTGATCCGTATTCCAGGCCAGGGCAGTGCTGTTCTCGACGGCCTGGGCCGTAGCTGGATAGCCCGCACGGGGATTGAGCAAGGCGATCCCACCGTAGGTCTGACCGGGTGTCATGATGCGCATGGTGATCTGTTGTCCATTAGGCGTAATTTGAATCATTTTGACTCTGCCCTCTACCAGTACGTAGGCATGCGTGGCGGGGTCACCCTGCAAGAAGAAAAAGCCATCCTCCTCTACAGAACGCGGCACGCTGGCTTCGAGTACCTGTGCAAAAACGTCCGGACGAACATCCTTGAACAGGCTGGACTGACGGACGAGTTCCTGCACTTCCTTTTCCATAAAGAGATTTTACTCTAAACCGGATAGGTTCAGTATTAATTGCCAACTGCAACCATGCACCTTGCGCTAGAGCAAAGAAAAGAATCCCCAGCACAGATACAATTTCGTCATGACAATCCGAAAACGCTATCTTCCCTTTGTAGCCTTTTCCATCCTGGCATTACTGACCGCTATGTGGGCCGGGCTATCGCGCATGGGTTGGCAGTTATCTGCATCCCCTAAGCTGGTTATGGCTCATGGCCCTCTGATGGTCTGCGGCTTTCTGGGTACGTTGATCCCGCTGGAACGCGCCGTCGCCATCCGCAAGAAATGGATGTTTGCAGCTCCCATCCTGACTGCATTAGGCTGGATAGCTCTTCTAATCAGCTCAAATCTGATTGGAGCGAGCCTATTTACCCTCGGCAGCCTGGTCACGCTGGCCATCTTGCTCTACATGTTCCGGCGTGAACCGAAAATCCACATAGGAATTATGCTTACTGGGAGCTTCGCTTGGGTAGTGGGGAATGTTTTGTGGATGACCGGCGTGCCCATCTTCAAGCTGGTGTTCTGGTGGATGGCCTTTCTCGTGTTGACCATTGCTGGGGAACGCCTCGAACTCAGCCGCATCCTGCGTCCTGCCCCCAGGCGGACTCATTTTTTCAGCTTTTTTACTGCCATCATTCTTCTCGGGGCGGGGATCGCCACCATCAACCTGGACCTTGGCACCCGCATGAACGGGCTCGGGTTGCTGGCTCTGGGATTCTGGTTTATCCCCAACGACATCGCTACTCACAACCTGCGTCACCCAACGCCGCTGACTCGTTATATCGCATTCTGCCTGTTTAGCGGTTTTCTTTGGTTGATCATTGGGGGTGGATTGATGCTCGTAATCGGCGCACAGTACGCGGGTCCGTATTACGATGCGATGTTGCATATCGTCTTCGTTGGCTTTGTCATGTCGATGATCTTTGGGCATGCCCCCATTATTTTTCCGGCCATTGTCCAGGTTCCGATTGCTTTCAGTCCGACTTTTTACATCCATCTGGCGCTTATACACCTTTCGCTGCTGGTACGGGTTGCCGGGGATCTGTTTGCCTGGCCGGTAGTGCGCATGTGGGGTGGAATGCTCAATGCAGTGGCGATCTTGCTTTTCCTGGGTACAACTGGTTATTCCATTTGGAAAGGTGCGAAGTCGTAAATGCCGTCGCTGACTCGTTACTTTGTCAAAACATCTCTGGTATATCTGGCCCTGGGTTTGCTGTTTGGGCTGGCGCTTGCCTTGCAAGATGTATTTGGCCTACCTGTTTCGCTGACCGGGTTATTCCCTGTATATCTTCATCTACTGGTGATCGGCTGGTTAAGCCAATTGATCTTTGGCGTAGCATTCTGGATGTTCCCAAAATATAGCCGAGAGAAGCCGCGTGGGAACGAATCCCTGGGGTGGGTTATTTACGTTCTGTTAAATGTGGGCTTGATTTTGCGCGCAATCGCCGAACCTTGGCAATCCCAAAATCCTGAGGCGGTTTCTGCCTGGCTGTTAGTGCTTTCGGCTGTTATGCAATGGTTGGCTGGGCTGATGTTTGTATTCAATACTTGGGGGCGGATCAAGGAGAAATAATGCCGCGTCAGAGTGTTTGGTTCATCAAAGCATCCTTGATATACCTGGCAGTTGGCTTCACCTTTGGTGGACTGATGCTTGCCAACAAAGGTATCTTGATTTCACCTTTCCTGTTTGCCTTGTTGCCAGCGCACATGGAATTTTTGCTGGTAGGCTGGCTGGTACAGCTAGCAATGGGCGTGGTCTTCTGGATCGTCCCTCGCTTTTCAGGAGCCGAGCCGCGTGGCAACGTAAGACTGATTATTGCCGCATTCTGGTTTCTCAATCTTGGGATTGGCCTCGTCACTCTGCAACCTTATCTGGATATTGCCTGGTTGATGATTGCGGGCCGTACGATGGAAGTAATGGCCGTTTTCGTTTTTGGGCTTGGCACCTGGAAGCGGATAAAACCACACGGGTAATAACCCGACATATACCCAGGGCGGTCACACGCGTACCGCGTTCGGTGCAGGCAATTGCGATTTTCCCGAACGGGAAGGCGCGATTTATGACCGTGGGTATTATATAATTCAGGCAAGATGACTTCCAGAAGGAAATCCCCGCTCAAGATTAAAGTGACCGAATCCCATATGTGTTCGGTGGACTTGCGTCTGAAAATTCTTGGCCAGCTACCCTTCTTCCAGGATTTGTCTCAAGAAGTACTCGAAGAAATAAACCAATCCTTCCATGAGATTGGTTACGATGTGGGCGAGATTATTTGTTTTGCTGGAGATCCGGCAGAGCGTTTTTTCGTGGTAGCGGATGGACGCGTCAAATTGGTACGGCATACGTTGGCTGGGAAGGATGTGTTGCTGGATATGCTGACAATGGGGGAATTCTTTGGGTCGCTTGCCAGCCTTGGCGATGACGTATATCCGGATACGGCGCAAGCCCAGACGCCGGTTTGTGTGCTGGCGATCGGCAAGGATACTTTTAGACATATTCTCGATCGATATCCGTCTGTAACGCTAAAGGTGGTGGATATCATGGCTGCCAGGCTGCGAGCTGCTCATGAACGTGTACGTCAGTTAAGCACTTCTCCGGTTGAGGGGCGTATTGCCCATGTACTGCTGGTATTGAGTGAGAAGTTCGGTGAAAAAAGTGACGTTGGCATACTGATCCAGGTACCGCTCGCGCGCGAAGATCTGGCCTCGATGGCAGGAACAACCCCCGAAACAGCCAGCAGGGTAATGAGCCAGTTCCATAAGGATGGCCTGATTGACGCGGGACGGCAGTGGGTGGCAGTTCTTGACCAGGCAAAACTGGAGGCGATTTCTGGGGGTGATTAGAAAAAGGTATTTGCTACAAGTATGAAAGCGGACCGATGGTCCGCTTTTTTTGTCTGGATGCACTTAATTGATCTGCATCATGGAACGAAACCTTTCGGGCCGGTATAGTGGGAGCATAAATATAACCAATTCTGAAAGGAGAACAAACCATGCAAAAGACATTACTACGTAGCCAGGAACTTTCCTGCCCCTCCTGTGTGGCCAAGATCGAGACTGCTCTCAAGGCGCTCAACGGCGTATCCGACGCCAAGGTCCATTTCAATACGGGCAAGATCGAGGTCCAACACGACTTGCAGCTGGTCAAAGCCGATGAGCTGATCAAAGCGGTCCAGTCGGTCGGCTACGAAGCCAGCGTATCGGCGTTCTAAACATGAATTGGATGGTCGGTTGCTTACCGTGATCGACCATCCTGAAAAGGTAAGAATTGATGAAAGATTCGTGCATTACGCAACAACTTACAACAGCGGCGCAAATTACTGACGATCACCAGCGGGAGTCTGATCCTACTAGCTTTAGGGGCTGACTTCTTCTTTGACTGGCAAGCCGCTCTACAATATCGCGATGATTGCAGCCGCAGTTATCGCTGGATGGGATATCGCCGTGCGCGCCCTTGTTAGTCTGCGCAACCGGTATGTCAGCATTGAATTGTTAGTTACCATCGCCACGCTCGGCGCGCTTGTCATTGGTGAATACTGGGAAGCCGCCGCGGTGACATTCCTATTCATCCTTGGCGCCTATCTGGAAGCCCGCACCTTGAGCCAGACACGCCAGGTGCTCAAAGGATTACTGGATCTTGCCCCCACGACTGCCATTGTCATCCGGAATGGAAAGCAATTGGAAATCATACCGCTTGAAATGGAACCGGGTGAAACCGTGTTGGTAAAACCTGGCGCGAAAATTCCCGTGGATGGTGAGTGATTGAAGGCTATTCGGCTGTAGATGAGAGCGCAATTACCGGGGAACCCATGCCGGAAATGAAATCCCCGGCTTCCCTTGTCTTTGCTGGGACGGTCAATCAGAACGGGTTGCTCAAAGTGCGCGCGACGGGCGTGGGCTCGGATACCACCCTGGCGCGTATTATCCGTCGCGTGGAAGAAGCGCAGGAGGAAAAAGCCCCCACGCAACGCTTCATTGAAAGATTTGCCAGGTGGTATACGCCTTTCATTATCGCGTTGAGCCTCCTGGCCTACTTGATCACGCGAAATATTGACCTGGCCCTGACGCTGCTGGTGATTGGTTGCCCGGGAGCGCTGGTCATTTCCACACCGGTTTCGGTCGTGGCAGGGATTGGGCGAGCGGCGAAAAGCGGCATCCTGATCAAAGGTGGTGAATACCTTGAGAATGCGGGAAAGATTTCGGCCCTTGCTCTGGATAAGACCGGGACTTTAACCCAGGGCAGACCGCGGGTCACGGACGTGATCCCCTTCGCATCCATCCCGGGCCCGGGTCTGCTGGCCGTCAACGGAAAGTGGGATACGGCCCAGGCCAGTCTTTTGCATTGGGCAGGGGTTGTAGAAGCTGGTTCCGAGCATCCCCTAGCGCGCTCGATCCTGGCGGAAGCTGAAACCCTGGGGACAGTCCCGGCCGCAAAGGATTTCGAAACCTGCTCCGGACGTGGTGTCAAGGCAACTTACGAAGGAAAGACAATCGGGGTTGGCTCGTTGGAATTGATGGAAGCTTTAAACGTGTCGGTCAACGGAAGGACCAGGGAGACGCTGGCAAGCCTAAAGTCCGAAGGCAAGACCGCTGTGCTAGTTTCGATGGATGGTCAATTGATCGGTGCGTTGGGCATCTCCGATCCAATTCGTAAGACTTCCCGCTCCATGATCCAGCGCCTGAAAGATGATCGGCGTGAAACGCATCCTGATGCTGACTGGCGATGACAAATTGACCGCCAAAAGCATTGCTCGCCAGGCGTATATCGAAGACGTTCAGGCTGGACTGTTGCCCGAGGACAAACTGGCTGTCATTCATGATTTGCAAGAACAGGGGCACGTGGTTGCCATGATCGGGGACGGAATCAACGATGCCCCAGCTCTGGCTGCCGCCGATATTGGCATTGCGATGGGCGTCGTTGGGAGCGATGTAGCCATTGAGACAGCCGACATCGCCCTGATGGCCGATGATCTGATGAAAATCCCCGAAGCGATCCGACTCTCAAAATCTACTTTACGCAACATCCACCAGAACGTATTCATCGCGCTTGGTACTGTGACGGTGTTACTCCTGGGTGTTCTGTTTGGCAGAGTGCATATGGCCGGCGGGATGCTCATTCATGAAGCTTCAGTATTGATTGTCATTCTTGAACGGGATGCGCTTATTGCGAGTTTGAATTTCCCAAAGCTCAGGTATGTGCCTGGCCTGCCCAGAACTCAATCCTGTTTCCTTCAGGATCATGAAGATAAATCGCTTTTGCTCCCCAAACTTCTTTGATCTCTAATGGGCTCAACCCTGCTTTCATTAGATCTAAACGCACGGCTTCAATATTTTCCACCTGCAGGCCAATCGTAATTCCCTTCCCATAATTGCTTTTGATCGAGGTTTTTGTCTCATCGGCAATACTTAACCGGGCGGTAGAATTGAGCCTGAATTCCACAAACCAATCGTTCGATGTCACTACTGGCAATTGAAGAGCAGATTTGTAAAAAGATACTGTGTCTTCCCAATTTTCACAGTACAAAATAGTGTTGGCTGTTTTGATTTTCAAATACTTTTCCTGTTCCTTGTAAGTACTACCTGTTATTAACCTTATGAAGATATTGTAACTCGCAAGCGTTGCTTATTGGGATGCCCGAATATGTTGCAAAGAAAGTTTCCTTGAGTTTGCCGTAGATATACGCTAAAGTTAGTAGCAAGGAGCCGATCATGATAAGGTTGAAACGTGTTTATGAAGATGCTGAAGCAGATGACGGGGTGCGGTTCCTGGTAGAACGATTGTGGCCGCGCGGGATGAGAAAGGATGATCTGGTCATAAATGATTGGTTGAAAGATGTAGCCCCCAGTGTCAGCCTTCGGCGTTGGTTTTCGCATGACCCGAACAAGTGGGAAAGGTTCCAACAACGATACAGGCAAGAGCTGGATGAAAACCCGGATGCATGGAAAATCCTCCTTGAAGCCGCCAGACGTGGCAATGTTACCTTGCTCTATAGTGCTCGTGATACCGAGCATAACAGCGCACTTTTACTCAAGTCTTTTTTGGAAGAGCAAATGCGGAAATAGCCTATGTGGTTTCATTTTCCAAGGATGATTTTGAATATGGTTCGAGTGATGATGGATGATCTGAATCCATTCTCAACTATTCAACACAACCTTTCATGTTAGACTTTATTCTATGCAGAAATCTCCAGCCCAAACTGAAATCCTGTTAAAGCGCCTGCAAACCTTCGAATTCCTGCGTGGGCTCGATGGGGATACGATAGCTGCTTTGGCTGCAAGTGCAAACTGGAAGGTTTATCCACAAGATTCCGTCATTTTCTGGGAAGGCGATATCGAGACCAACTTGTTTTACCTTCAATACGGCTGGTTGAAAGTAATCAAGTCGGGACCTGATGGGCGCGAACAGATCTTGAGATTTCTGGGTCCAGGTGAGATTTTCAACGAAATTGGCGTCTTTGCCAAACGTCCAAATCCGGCAACAGCGATGGCTCTGGAGGAAGCCGGCATCTGGCTGATCCCCCGTACCGCCCTGGAACAGATCCTGTTCACCCATCCGCACACTGCTCTGCAAATCATGGAAAATATGGCGGAACGTTTTGCCAGCCTGGTCACTTTAACTGCAGATCAT
>CAWHJM010000044.1:0-125344 GCA_963829615.1 uncultured Chloroflexia bacterium | reverse complement strand
CTCATCATCGAAGTTGTAATACAGCGTTTGTTGGGGATAGCGGAAATCCACCACATCTTTTTGGACGGATTTGGGGTCTTCGTTTTCCACCAGGACGCGCGCCATAAAGTCCGCGATGGTTTCCATGTCGCTTTCGTTCATCCCCAGGCGGGTGACTTCGATGGTGCCCATGCGCAGTCCGCTGGGGCGGTCCCAGTCTTCGGGCTTGTCTTCGGGCACCAGGTTCTTGTTGGTGATGAGGTTGGCTTCCGCCAGGCGGTGGGCGACTTCCATTCCGCCGCCGAACTGTTTGACGCGCGCGATCACCTGCTGAGTCTGGGTGTAGCCCTTGTGCGCGCCCAGGACCGGGATTCCGCGCTCATCCAGGGCCTTGCCCAGCGCCTTGGCGTTCTTGACGATTTGCGCCATGTAGAATTCCCCGAACTCGATCATCTCCGCCGCGGAGACTGCCAGCGCCGCCACGCGGTTGACCTGGTGGGTGGCAGCCAGGGCTGGAAAAATGGTATCAGCGATCGGCTGAGTCAGATGCGGGTCGTTCCACAGGATCATCCCGCTTTGCGGTCCGCTGAAGGTCTTGCCCGCGGAGCCGGTCAACACGACCGCGCCTTCGTTCAACGGGTCCTGGAACTGCCCGCCCGCGATCAGGCCGGCCTGGTGCGCGCCGTCGAAGATGAACTTCCCGCCCCACTCGGCGATGATCTGGCTCATCTCGCGCACGGGCAGCGGGAAGAGCGTCATGGACATGCCCATCACCACCAGTACCGGTTTGTGCTGGCGGGCGGCTTTGGCAAAGCCATCCAGGTCCACTTCGAGTTCGTCCATGTCGAAGGGCACGTCGAAAATCTGCAGGCCGCGCGTTCCGGCCGGGCCGTCGGAACGGTTGCTGGAGTGCCCGCCGAAGGGCTGCGGCGCGGACATGATCACGTCACCGGGCTGGGTCAGCGCGTGATAGACCGTCATGTTGCCGAGCATGCTGCCCATCAGGCGATGGTCGGCGTAATTGCAGCGGAAGGCGGTTTTGAGCAGCTCGACGCACAAGGCTTCGACCTCGTCGATGTGCTGGGTGCCGGCAAACCAGCGGTTGACGCGCCCAATGTGCCCTTCGGCTGCCCGCGTCCCAATCTCGGACGAGAGCAGGGCGCGCACCATCGGGCTGGTCGGCGCTTCGGGCGCCAGCAAATTGATGACAGCGTTCGCCGCGCCATTCCTCGTTCCGTTTGACGGCATCGACGACGGCCTGCGCCCACATCCTGGGGGACTCGCTCGCGTTCATAATGGACCGGGCATTTGCCAGCGCTTCCCGGTCATGGACTTCGAATTGTGTGGATTCCGTTTCTTTCATCGTTCTTCTCCTTCTTTGGCTTATAACTCACTCGTCGGCTTGGAATTGAGCTCATTTTGTCCTTGAAAGCCCCACGCTATTCCTACAAAACCCGCTAAAGTTCATCCAGCTTTCTCACAGGAAAGATCCCTACCGCCCGTATAGGTAATTCTTACAACACTCTCTCGTTCAAATGGTACCCCCGAAAAAAGCCCTACTACACCGATGATTACTATATATTTTCCCGGGTTCACCTTATCTTTATATAATTCGTTTTCCTCCTGCGTGGTGAACATGATCCGGTTAACTGTGTGCAATGTGCATACAAGGTCAATCAAACGATTTTCATGTGGCGGAATCTCTTTGATGCCGTTTAGCGGAGGATTATCGCTGTTCCAATTAAACTTTTCACCCACCTGCTTTACTGGTAACGTTTCATCTTCTTCGGAAGTCACCGACTTTAAATAGGCGTAACAGTCTGAGATTGGTTTTATAGGATGGTCATTGAATATTCGCAGGTTTACCCAGGCTTCACTGTAACCGGGCGACTCGCATTCCACCCGCAGCCGTATTTTCAAACGCTCAAAACCAGCCAGTTCATCATGCATTTTGGCTGGCACAATGAATGCATTGAGCAGGGTAAGCACGGGGATGAATAGAATGAATGCATAAAGCAGGATAATCAGTGCGGGTTGTATCGCATTTACCCATGGAAACTGGCCCTTGCTAAAGTAAAGAAGATAAGTATCTGAGCCTATCACCAGGATATAGAATACCTGGCCTTTGATGCCCAGAAATCTCCAGACTTCTGCCAACGAGCGACGCAGGACATGGAACCAATAGCGAAATACTTTCGTGACCATGTTCTCATTTTACAGCAAACTGGAATTTTTACCCTTTTATTTCCGTGACATCAATCCGAATCGATACTCAATTCGCTTGTCAACCCGGGATTGATCCCCACTTTATCTTTGAAAAAAGCTTGTATGCTTTTGATGTCGGTTTCCATGTCGTCGGTCAAGGTAAAGGTTGGGCCGATGCCGCAAGTTTTGGTGCGGCTGTCCACGTAGCCCACAACGACGGGAATATTCGCTTCTTTGGCGATGTGATAGAAAGCCCATGTTTCCATTCGCCCACTTTGCTGCGTGTCCCTTCGGGGGTGATGACCATTTGAAAATGGTCGGCTTCTTGAATGGCCTGCACGGTTTGCTCCACCAGGCCTTGATGCCTGGAACGGTCCACGGGCACGCCGCCGCACCAGCGGAAGAACCAGCCGTAGGGCGGGTAGAATAATTCCTTTTTGCCCATGTAACGCAAATCCCCCTTCAGAATAAACGCCAGCGCCAGGAACATGACGAAATCCCAGTTGGAGGTATGCGGCGCGCCGACAATCACGAATTTTGGGAGATCGGGCAGTTGTCCCTGCACGCGCCAGCCTAGAATCCGCAGATATAATCTGGAAAGATAACGAAGGAATGCAGTGATAAACGGGGTGTTGAAAATGGTTCTCTTCATGTTTGTCCCTTTCCCTGAACACAATCACAACGATGATTTTGGAGTATATCATTTTTACAGGTCTGGGAATTCTGTGGTTAAATACACTTTATGCCCTTCAAAGCCTCCCTCCGCCGCCTCGTCTACCAGACCGAAAAACTGGCCCAGCGCGCCCGCTTCGCGTCCCTGCCTGCGCCTGAAAACGGCTGGCCGGTCCTGCTCGGAATTTCCTTCCCCAAGAGCGGCACGCACCTGCTCGACCAGATCCTGCTCGGCTTTAGCCGCGTGGCGCCTTTCTCGCGCCGCTTGCATTCTTTCTATGCCGAATACGAAGGCGAAAGCGGACGCAAGCGCGCTCCCGAGCAGGCCATCCGCTGGCTGGACTCCCTGCGAGCGGGGGACATCGCTTCCGCGCACCTGTTCGCCCGCCCCGAAGTCGTGACGCGTGTTGTGCACGCCTGCTTTTGTGCCCTACTTCATCTTCCGCGACCCGCGCGATGTGGTCGTCTCGCACGTTTTCTACGTCACCGAAATGGAGCCGAACCACGTCCACCACGCCTACTACCAGTCCCTGCCCGATTTCGATGCGCGGCTTAAGGTCAGCATTTTGGGACGGCCGGATGCTGGATGTAGAGTTTCCCGACATCGCAGGACGCTTCGCTCCCTATCTCGGCTGGCTCGATCAGCCCTCTGTGATGAAGATCCATTTCGAAGACTTGATCCACGACCGGGCCGGGATTCTGAACCGCATCATAGATCATTTCCTGGCGCGTGTCCCGCTTCAGACGTCCCCGGGAGCTGCTACTCGAATTCCTGGAGAGTTCCATCAGGCTAGGGCGAGTGCCCGTAGAGTTTCCCGATATCGCAGGACGCTTCGCTCCATATCTCGGCTGGCTCGATCAACCCTCTGTGATGCCCATCCATTTTGAAGACTTGATCCACGACCGAGCCGGGACTCTCAACCGCATCATCGACCATTTCCTGGCGCGTGTCCCGCTTCAGACGTCCCGGGAACTGCTACTCGAATTCCTGGAGAGTTCCATCAACCCGAGCAAATCCCCGACTTTCCGTTCGGGGAAGACGGGAGAATGGAAGAAGTATTTCACCCGCGAGCACAAAAAGGCCTTTAAGGAAGTAGCAGGGGATTTATTGATTAGGCTTGGCTATGAAACAGCATCAGAATTGGTGAAGAGCAATCGGGTGAACACATGAGTTTCTTCGATGGAAAGCATAGTTTGTACATTTTGAAGACATTTTTATCCCGTTATTGGAAACAAGGTTTGATTGTATTCTTGGCGCTTTATTCGCTGCCAGTAATGGCTTACATTATAATGGGAACGCTGAGCCCCATGGGCGCAAAAGACTTTCACCAGTTCTGGTATGCCGGTCAATTCATTCTTCTTGGGCGGGATCCTTACCAGGCTTATTTCGCAGGTACAGAATTACCGATGCGTCAGCCTGGGTTGGAGGTCATTCCATCCAATACCCCGCCCATGTTACTGGTGCTCTCGCTGTTTTCTCTGCTCCCGTGGACAGCTGCGAAACTCGTCTGGTTATCCTTTGATCTAGTCCTTGTATATAAGTGTTTCCGGCTGGTGGAACATTACCTGCCTTTTTCCACCATATCGTTGGATCGACCCACCAAAATTCTGCATTCTGCTCATCTTCTTCGATCTTTCTCCCACGCGCATCGCGGTAGAAAACGGTCAAACCACCCTGTTTGTCTTTGTACTTATGTTAATGGCCATCCTGTTAGCTGACCGCTCATGGTTGTTGGCTGGTTTGCTGTTTGGACTGGCGCTATCCAAGTATTCGGTTTCGCTTTCAGTAATGTTATTGTTTCTATTCCAACGCAAATATCGCCTGTTGATTGTTTCGGTGCTAACACAACTCTTTGGGTTTGTATCTCTTGCGCTGGTGAGCGGAAATCCAATTCTTATGATCTTGCGCGAATACCTTGCCTTAGTTATATCGCTTATTGATCAGCCGGGAATCCATCTGGCTTATTTGGTTCCTGGAACAAGCCTTGACCTGCTGTTCTCAGGCCTGATGACGGTTGGGGTGTTTGTGCCACTGTATTTCTGGCTTGTGCGACGTAGGCAGTTCATATCCAGGAATCCAGGCGTCTTGAATTTTCACTTCCTCACTATCCTCATGATATGGACTTTGCTGGTGGCATATCATCGCCTGTATGACGCTCTCACCCTGCTCTTGCTGGTTGTCCTGGTATTCAAATCCCTGCAACGCACGGATGTGTGGAATCTCTCCGTGCGTCTCAGAACGATCCTGGTTGGGGTGTTGAACGCTGGCCTAGCACTGCTGATCTTCCCGGCGCGTCTTGCCGATTTGTTCTGGCCGCCCATGTATGACTTACTGAACAATAAAGTTCCTGCGTTGATTTTGCTGGTCTTTTTGACCGGTTTGATGTTCCTGTTTTATCGTTTTCTAAATCGGCCATTGCAGGCTGGTAGCTAATGGACTGTTCCGTTTGGGGAAGACGGGAGAATAGAAGAATTATTTCACTAACGAGCACAAAAAGGTCTTCAAAGAAGTGGCTGGGGATTTGTTGATAAAATTGGGCTTCGAAACGGATCAGAATTGGTAATGATCTCACAGTTTGTCAATCTCCTGGCAATGACCAGTGTCTTTGATATAAATTGAAATATTCCTGGAGGAAACATGACTTTGCTCACCGCTCACCTGTGGTCAGCTCTCGCTGCCCCCAAGCTTTATCTGGACCCCGGCTCTGGATCTGTTTTGCTACAAGTACTGCTGGCAGTGCTTCTTGGTCTGGGTGTTGTTTTGCGTAGCCAATGGGGAAAGATCAAATCCTTGTTTAAACGCAATGACGATTCAGACGAAGACCTGGACGATGAAGAATAACCAACGCATAGCCTCATCGTTCCGTGACCCAAACGGGTTTATGTTTGTCCGTGACGGTGTGCTCTACCGTCAGGTCAACCAATCTTACGCGTCAGAATATTCCCAACTGATGGAATCTGGCTTATACAGCAAGTTGACCGAAGTCGGCCGGCTGATCCCGCATGTTGAAACGGAAGTAGCGCCCGCAGATGCTGCCCTGGCCTTCAAGATCATTCAACCGGAACGTGTATCTTTCATCTCCTATCCTTATGAATGGTCCTTCGGCATGTTGAAGGAGGCCGCCCGGGCAACGCTTTCCATCCAAAAGCGGGCGCTCAAAGCCGGGATGACCTTGAAAGATGCCAGCGCCTACAACATGCAATTTGTACGTGGGAAGGCGACGCTAATCGATTCGTTATCTTTTGACATATACCACGAAGGGGAACCCTGGGTGGCATATCGTCAGTTTTGCCAGCACTTCCTGGCTCCTTTGGCTTTAATGGCCTATACGGACATTCGTTTGAACCAGCTCTTGAGAGTATACATCGATGGTGTCCCGCTGGATTTGGCCTCACGCTTGTTGCCCTTCCGTTCGCGTTTGAACTTCGGCCTGTTTACCCATCTACATCTGCATGCCCGCATGCAGAAACAGTATGCCGACCCGACCGATCAACAAAAGCCCAACACAGGTAAGGTGACAAAACAGGCCATGCTTGGGTTGATTGAAAGCCTCGATACGACTGTGAAAAAATTGAACTGGACTCCTTCCGGTACGGAGTGGGATAGTTATTATGAGATCACGAATTATTCAGAGGCCGCCTTTCAACACAAACAGGAACTTGTATCCGAATGGATCTCCCGAATAGAACCAAAATCAGTCTGGGACCTGGGGGCGAACGATGGCACGTTCAGCCGTCTGGCAAGTGACCGGGGCATTTTTACGCTTGCATTCGACATCGACCCGGCGGCAGTTGAACGAAACTATCGAAACGTCAAATCGAAAAAAGAACAGAATCTTATCCCCTTGCTTCTCGATCTCACCAACCCGAGTCCGGCCATTGGCTGGCACAATCGGGAAAGGGATGCGCTTCTCGAACGTGGCTCCCGCCGATATGGTCCTGGCGCTGGCTTTGATCCATCACCTGGCGATCTCCAATAATGTGCCCCTGCCGCAACTGGCGGATTTCTTCGCCGATACGGGAAAATGGTTGGTGATCGAGTTCGTGCCCAAATCCGATTCCCAGGTGCAAAAATTGCTGGCAAGCCGAAAGGATATCTTTTCGAACTATACGCGCGAATCCTTTGAAGAGGCATTTTCGGAACGGTTTTCGATTCGCGAGAAAGTTCCCATTAAAGAATCTGAACGTTTCCTGTATTTGATGGAAAAAAGAGACAATTGAAAGTTTATGATTCCACGCCATGTGAACATTTCACCGGGGTGAAACGTACATGATGAATTGTTCCATCGTCATCCGTGCCTATAACGAAGCACAGCACCTGCCGCGACTGCTGGATGGCATCCGCCAGCAAACCATCAAGGATGTGGAAATCATCCTGGTAGATTCCGGTTCTACCGATGAAACCGTCCACTATTGCGGAATCCTATGGCGCGTGGGTGGTGAGAATCCCGTCAGCCGAGTTTACGTTTGGGCGCTCGCTCAATTTCGGGGTCCGGGCGGCGAAGCGCGAGTTGGTGGTCATCGCCAGCGCGCACGTCTATCCCGTCTATCCCGATTGGCTGGAATGTCTGCTGCGTCCGTTTGAAGATGAAAACGTGGCGCTGGTCTATGGCAAACAGCGCGGCATGGAAACTTCGAAGTTTTCCGAGCACCAGATCTTCCGTCAGTGGTTCCCTGATGCGGACGTGGCGCAGCAGGACAGCCCCTTTTGCAACAACGCCAACGCCGCTATCCGGCGCTCGCTGTGGGAAGAGCACCCTTATGACGAAACGCTGACCGGTCTGGAAGACCTGGCCTGGGCCAAATGGGCGCAAGGCGCGGGATATGTGATTTCGTATGCCGCGCATGCCGAGATTGTTCACATTCACAACGAGACGCCGCGCGGCATATTCAACCGTTATCGCCGTGAAGCGATGGCCTTCAAGCGTATTTTCCCCGAGGCGCATTTCAACGTGTACGATTTTGCCCGTCTGACCGTGACCAACATCCTGAGCGACCTGTCTCATGCGGCGCGTCAGCGCGTATTTTGGAAGAGCTTTTCGTCCGTTTTCTGGTTCCGCTTCAACCAGTTCTGGGGCACTTACCAGGGCTACCGCCAGTCGGGGCCGGTCACGCAGCAGTTGCGGCAGACGTTCTATTATCCGCATTGGAGCGCGGGCGAAACGGATGCGCGCGACGTCGAGCCGATCCGCTATGAGCGCTGAGCGGTTTGGTTGTTGAGGATAGCGACTGTATGAAAGCCATGCTCGATATCAAGAGAATAAAGGCCAGCGGGTTTGCCGCCTGGCTGATCCCGTTGATCGCCTTCTGGCTGGTGCTAGCCTTCGAAATCCCGTATTCTTTCACCCAATATTTTCATCGCTATGAGTTGATCGTTTTTCTCGGCGTATTATTCCTTTTTTACCTGTCGTTTCGCTTGCGGGGAAACCAGAGCGTGTTGGCCACTTTGGGCCTGATTATGCTGCTGTTTGCGTTAACGCTCTCCTACCTGTGGACATCTGGATTTTCAGACAATTTCGTCATCAGCGGCTTGCTGCCCTATAAAGATGCCAAGAATTATTATCTGGGAGCGAATTTGCTCCTGAACGGATTGCCGATCAGGGTTGCAGGTCAGGCGCTGGGCCGGCCGTTGTTCCCGGGATTTTTGTCGTCCCTGCTTTTGTTGACGGGACAAAACTTGAAGGTGGCGTTGGCCATCTTGGCGCAACTGGCAGGCATCGGGCTGTATCTCTCGGCGCGCCCGATCCGTCAAACCATGGGAGCCCTGGCCGGGGCGCTCTACGTCACTTTCATGTATTTCTACTTCCAGATTGTGGCCGGGTATGCCATGAGCGAATCGCTGGGATTTCTTGGCGGTTGTCTTGGGTTCGCACTTCTCTGGTATGCGGCTCAACGCCGAAAATGGTTCGATTTGCTGCTTGGCCTGGGCCTGCTGCTGGTGGCTGTCAGTGCTCGTGCCGGCGCCTTTTTCATTTTTCCGATGCTGGCATTATGGGCTGGCTGGGCCTTTCGTGGGGCAAAGCGGTTTTCTCCGCTTCCTGTTGCTGTCATCCTGGTCGTGCTTGCGGCCGGGTACTTTATCGTCAACACGGTTTATCCGCGCCTGGTGGGTGTGCCGGAAGGTTCATCCTTCAGCAACTTTGCCTACACCATCTATGGACAGGTGCGCGGCGGGGCCGGCTGGCACAGCGCTATCGACGAACTCGGCACCCGGAACCCTTCCCAGGTGTATCAGGCCGCCTGGGAGGTTTTTCGTACGGACCCATCTGGTTTTGCCCAAGGCGTTACCAAAGCCTACGCGGACTTTTTCCTCCCCGGTGATAGCAGTATCTTCGTGTTTGGGATCAGCGATCACTTCTATGCGCTGGACCTGATTCTGTGGGGCTTGACCCTTATCATTCTGCTGCGAGGCCTGTATCTGTTAATTTTCAAAGATCATTCCACTATCTCGACTTTGCTCCTGGTGGGGTTCATCGGGATTTTGCTCTCCATTCCATTCCTGCCGCCGGTTGACGGTGGCATGCGCTTCTATGCCAGTACCATGCCTTTCTTCTTCGCGTTGCTGGCTGTGGGTGTCAGTCGCTTCATCGGTCAGGCCCAGAAGCTTGCTCCCGCTAAAAATGAGTTATTCTTCCTGCGCTTTGGCTCCGTTATCCTGCTCACGCTGACGGTTCTCCTGCCCCCCGTGACTCTGCGCGCCAGCACGAGACCAGTCCTAGCCGAGCCAGCCTGCTCCCCGGAGCAAAGACCGTTTGTCATCGACATCCATCCCGGCTCTTATATCGACCTTGTGCAGACTAAAAATGCCTCCTGTGGCCTGGCACCAAAGGTTTGCTATGACGATTTTCTGAAACACAATACCGAAATGCACATCGACGATTTCTATCAGGAGTTAGCTACCCTGGCAAACTCATCCCAAACGGACATACGGATCGTCCCGACCATCAACCTGCTCGATGGCAATTTCCAATACTTTGTCACCACGGATAGCCAGGTGCTGGGAAGTTCATCACAAAAACTGTTATCAGGCTGTGCCACCCGCATCCAGACCGAGAACCAGCGTATCTTTCTGGTTGAATTGATTTCGGCTTCTGATAAGTAAATCCGGGCGGGATGCGAAGCCGATTCGGTATAATCAATATAAGCGTCTGAACTCGTTATTCTTTATCTCTTAGGGAGACGTAATGGTTGAATACATCGCTCTCATTCTGGTAATCATTTTTTCTTTTTTAATTGTTCGCGGTTTTGCTTTTTTTCTCAAACACTCCGTAAAGTTTCGTGAAAAACTGCTTGAACGTGTGCCGATGTCCATAATACGCGTGATTGCAGCGTTTGTAGCTCTGGTTTTTGGGGCAATATTTTTGTTACAAATGACCTATACAGGCCGGTATAATTTAATCTTCCTGATCATCAGTGTTTTGGCGCTTGCTTTTAGTTTCCGCAGAACGCAGGATATGGAAGAGAAATAATCCCCCAATGTCTTTTAATTCCAAGAAATTTGCCTTGATTCTGGGCCTGGTCTTGTTCCTGGCGGGTGTGGGTCTGTTCGCCTATCTGGGATACTACAACCGTACCTGGGCGGATGATTGGTGCTACAACGCCGATTTCAGAAACCTGGGCTTCCTGGAGACGGTGCGCGGTTATGTCTACAACGTGACCTACACCCCCAGCCGCTATTCGGTCACCATCTTTGCGGGTTTGCTCCAGGCTTTCAAGACCCTGGGCTTGCAGTTGATGACACCCCTGACGATCATCTTTTGGGTAGCCGGGCTGGCATATCTTTTCTACAACTTCGCATACCTGGCCGGTCATCGACTTTCGAAATGGCTGGCGATTTTAGCTTCTGCGACTATTGTGTATTTCTCGATCTATCTTTCCCCGCAAATTTACCAGTCGCTTTACTGGCGCACCGGCATGTTGACCTATACCACGCCGCTGGTCTTCCTGCCCTGGATATTTGTGTTCATCACCGAACAAAGCAAGCGTGAGAAACCTTCATCAATATGGACAGCCTTCATCTTTGTCCTGGCCTTGCTTGGCGGTGGATTTTCCGAAGCCAGTTGCACGGTGCTGGTCTCCACGTTGGGACTGTACACGCTCATCGCCGGGATCGGCTACCGTCAGAAACGTCCCTGGGCTGTGAAGACCTTCATCCCGGCGTTAGTGGCGCTGGTCGGTGCAGTGCTGGCGATGGCCCTGTTGGTGTTTGCACCAACCACACAGATCCGGAAAGAACGCTACGGGGCGCCTGCCGGGTTGGTCGAACTGATTGTGCTGCTCTACCAGTTTACCTACGCCTTCTTCGTTCTATCGATCAAAGATTACCAAAACATTCTGTTGATTCTAATGTCGGTCTTTTCTGGGTTCCTATTCTTCCCGTCTATAAAGGCGGACAAACCTCTGAAAATCCTGTTGTTGGCTGCCCTGGTAGGCCTGCTGGCTGTCTTCCTGGTGGCGGCTTCGCTGGCTCCCAGCGCGTACGTGGAAAGGGGCCTGCCAGCCGACCGGACGATCATCATCCCCCGCTTCATCGCCGTGTTTGGCTTTGTCGTAGCGGGCTGGTTGAGCGGATTGGCCCTGCGCGAGATGTACACTGCCAAATGGCTGGAAACGCTGGCGGTCGTACTCTTGCTGGCCTCCTACGCCTTCCCGCTGTATTCGCTCAAGATGACCGCCGAGAAGATCCCAATTTACGCACAACGGGCGCAGGCCTGGGATGCGCGCGAAGCGACTATCCAAACGGCGATTGCGGACGGGGACGAACGCGTCGATGTGTTCGCCATTGACGGGTTGCCTGTTGGTGGCATTCGTGATTTTGACCCCTCGGGAAAAACCGGATTCTGGATCACCAGATGTGCCATGGATTATTATGATATTCGACTACGCGTGCTCTTACCCTGACCCATACCCCTAGGATTTCAGATGTCCTCTCTCGTCGCCCTCGTCCCCATGCGTCACCACAGCCAGCGCGTGCCTGGCAAGAACTACCGTCCGCTGGCCGGCAAGCCGCTCTTTCACCACATCCTCGAAACCCTGCTGAGCGTCCCTGAGATCGGCCAGGTAGTTGTGGATACCGACTCCGAACCGGTTATGGACGGTTTGCGCCAGCATTTTCCACAGGTGGTTATCATCAATCGCCCCGAAAACCTGCGCGCTGACGATGTCCCGATGAATGACATCTTGCTGCACGATACCGCTCAGGTGCCGGCCGATTTCTATTTGCAGACGCACAGCACCAATCCGCTGTTGCGCCCTGAAACGGTCTCGCGCGCGATAGAGACATTTTTGAGGGCCTATCCCGAGAAGGACTCGCTTTTCTCCGTGACGCGCTGGCAGACCCGTCTGTATGACCAGCACGGGGTAGCTATCAACCACGACCCCTCGGTTCTGATCCAGACCCAGGACCTGCCACCGGTATATGAAGAGAATTCGTGTCTCTATCTTTTTACCCGTCAAAACCTGCTCGAACGGCATCACCGTATCGGCGCCAATCCGATCCTGTTCGAGATTGACGCCGCCGAAGCCTGGGACATCGACGAAGAGCTTGATTTCGCGATCACCGACTTTTTGATGCGGCACAAAGGATAATGGCGACTTTGAAGGATAAAAGCGCGGCGGATCATAGGAGGCGGGGCTTAACTACTGGCTTGATAGCCATGGTTATGCTGCTTTTGTTTGCCACTTATGCCAACCTGCGTTGGACCAATGAAACCCCAGCCTTTGAGAAAGCTAAGGAAACTGCTGATACGCCTGCCTACCTGCGCGTTTCGGGTGAAGCGTTTCTTTCGAAAGAGTTCTGGGCCAACGCGCGCCCGCCCATGTTTCCCCTGCTCTTGAAAATCTATGCCGCCGACAAAATTAAAGTTGCCTCCTTCCAGACAGCCTTCTCTATCTTTGCCTGGGGGATGCTGGCACTGTCTCTCTCATATTCACTGAAGGGACTACTACGTCCCATCGCTTTTGGCTTGATCCTGGCCCTCAGCCTCGACCGTCACATCGCCGGTTGGGATGTGGTCATGCTGACCGAGTCCCTGTCCATTTCCCTGCTGGTGCTATTCCTTGCGGCCTGGTTCTGGCTGCTAAGAGGCTGGTCTTGGGGGAAGGTGTTTATGCTGAGTCTGGTTGCGCTGCCCTGGGCCTTCACCCGCGATACCAACGGCTGGATTCTGTTGATGGTTGCCGGTTTGATCCTGTTGGGCGTTCTCCTTTTCAAAGCCCGTAAACGTTATCTGGTAGTCGCTTTTGTGTTCGCTTTGATCTTTGCGCTCAGCAACCTCAGCGCAAACAGGGGCCACCGTTGGGTTTTTCCCTTTCAAAATGTGCTGGCGCAGCGTATCCTGCCCGATCAACAGGCGGTGGCGTTTTTTGCCGATTGCGGTATGCCGGTCACGCCGCAATTGCTCGACCTGGCGGGCGGTTTTGCCAACAGCGAAGACCGCGCCTTTTATCTCGATCCGACGCTCGAGTCTTATCGGACGTGGTTATATGCCAATGGAAAATCATGTTACATGCGCTGGCTATTTTCCAAACCGCTGACCAGCCTACGTCAGCCCTGGACGGATTTCGCCCGCTTGTTGACCTTCGAAGATGTATCCTCTTTTTATCCGCAGCGTTATGAGCCTCTGCTGCCGTGGTATGCTGAACGCCTCCTGTATCCCCGGGATGTGGTTCTTTGGTTATGGGGATTGACCACGCTCGCTGCGTTGGTCGCCATTTGGAAGAAAGCCTGGAGGGTAAATAAAGCCTGGGTCGTATTTATTGGCCTGTGCCTGCTGATCTACCCGCATCTATTCATCGTCTGGCACGGGGACGTGTTGGGTACGGACCGCCATGCGTTGACGGTCAGTTTACAATTTGTGCTGAGTTTTTGGTTCTTCGGGATTTTATTGTTGGAGTCAATACTCGTCCGTTTTCGTGTGCCAGGTTTTGTATAATTGGACTGTTTGTCGTTGTTCTGAATTGTGCCTTGCGCACGATTTTGGAGCCCTTGCATGCAAATTGAAAACAAGCATCGTAAGCAATTCTGGGTTTTCGTCGCGCTTCTGTTGGTTGCCTCGGCGCTGACCTATTTGCCGCTTGTCAATCGGATTGGATACCTCAACGATGACTGGTATCTGATGTATGACGCGCACACCCAGGGGCCGGGCTTCTTCCATGAGGTGTATCAAAGCGACCGGCCAGCGCGCGCTTATGTGTTGGGGGCTGCCTATTCCCTGTTCGGCGACAATACTTTGTATTATCACTTGAGCGGTTATGTTTTCCGCCTCCTAAGTGCGGTTGCGCTTTTCTGGATTCTGGAACGCTTATGGTCTGGCCGCAAAGCGATGAACTTTTCTGCAGCGCTGTTGTTCCTGCTCTATCCGGGTTTTCTGTCGCAAGTCAATCCCATCGATTATCAATCGCAATTGCTGAGCTTGTGTCTGGCGATGATTTCGATTGCCCTGACCATCAAAGCCATCCAGACTTCCAACCTGACGGGCAGGATTGTTCTGACGATCCTGTCCATTTTGCTGGGGATGGAATACCTGGCTTTGGTAGATTACTTTATTGGTTTGGAAGTGTTGCGCCTGGCCCTGGTGCTTTTGCTGGTATTGCGAACGAAAGGCGCAACCTTAAAACAAAAGCTAACTCAAACATTTTTACGTTGGTTACCGTTTGCCGCTGCGCCGGGCGGCTTTTTGCTGTGGCGTCTGTTCTTCTTCGAGACCGACCGCCGCGCAACGGATGTCGGTTTCCAGTTGGGACAGTTGTTCTCGTCGCCGTTGGTCGGGTTGTGGTGGCTGGTGTATCTGGTGCAGGATGTTTTCAACGTTCTGCTGGTGGCCTGGGGCTATCCGCTATACACGATTGCCTATCAAATGCGCCTGCGAGATACATTGATCGGCTTTGGGCTTAGCGGCCTTCGTAGTTCTGCTGGTGGTGATTGGCCTACGTTGGGGCAGGGACGATGCCTCTGAAACGGAAGCAGCCTCAAGTCCCGGTTGGATGCGCGAGGAATATTGGCTGGGGTTGGTGACGATCTTTGGGACCTTGCTGCCGGTCATCCTGGCGAATCGTCACATTGTCTTCCCCGACCTTTCGCGCTACGCTTTGGCCGCTTCTGTGGGCGTCGTGATTTTGCTGACAGGCATTATCAGTCAGGTTGCTTCACGTCCGCTGCAAGTAACACTGGTGGGTTTCCTGGTCGCTGTTTCGGTATTGACGCACTATGCCAATGCCGTGCGCGTGGCTGATGAGACCGCTGTCATCCGGGATTTCTGGTGGCAGGTAGCCTGGCGCGCGCCGGACATCAAGCCCGAGACGACGCTGGTGGCCTCTTATCCGGGCGTGGGCATCCAGGAAGATTATTTCGTATGGGGACCGGCCAACCTGATCTATTACCCTGAGAAGCAGGTGCAAAGACCGATTGAGATAAAATTGCCCGCGGCAGTTTTGACAAACGATGTAGTGTTGAAGATCATGACCGGCAAGGGTGCCGAAACGCCGGAACGCCGGGGCAACATCCTGACGCGTGATTTTGACAATATTCTGTTCCTGGTGCAGACCGCCCCGGATAGTTGCGTGCGCATCATCGATGGGAGTGCACCCGAGCTTTCGAGCAACGACTCGCACCGTACAATGGTGGTCGCTCCGTATTCGCAGCTTGAAAACGTGCTTGCCAGACGCCGCTTTTCATGAACCCCCGCAGAGCATTTTTGGGGCTGAACCGCCCCATGATTGGTGCTATTATTACCAGAAGGCCGCCCTGGCGCGTCAGCAGGGCGATTGGGAAGCCATCCAGGCGCTTTACCAGGAAGCGCTGGGGCTCGGGCTGTATCCCAACGACAGCGTGGAGTGGATGCCCTTTGTGCAGGCCTATACCGTCCTGGGCGACCTGGATAAACTGCGTACCCTGAAAAAGATCATCATTGCCGACCCGTATCTGACGGCCCAAACCTGCCAGATCCTGACAGACATGTCCGCCAGTTATGAGATCGAGCCTGAAATCCAGACGTTCGTACAGAACGCCTTTTGTGAGTAACCGTGAAAACCATTCTCTTTACTGCCCCCTACATGATTCCTTTCCTCGACCGCTTCCGCCCGGTGTTTGACCGCTATGGCCTCGAATTGATCGTGCCCGAAGTGCGTGAACGCATGGAAGAAGTCGACCTGCTGAAATACGCCGGTCAGTTCGATGGCGCCGTTTGTGGGGATGACCGCTACACGTTGCGTGTGATCGAAGCCTGCGCCCCGCGTCTGAAAGTTATCTCCAAGTGGGGGACGGGCATCGATTCGATCGACGCCGAAGCCTGCTCCCGCTATGGGATCAAAATCGGCCGCACCCTGAATGCTTTCACCACCCCCGTAGCTGACACGGTGCTGGGTTACCTGCTGGCCTTCTCCCGCCGCCAGCCCTGGATGGACAAGGCCATGAAATCCGGCGAATGGAACAAGATTCCCGGCAAGGCGCTTAGCGAGTCTACGCTGGGTGTGATTGGCGTGGGTAACATTGGTAAAGCGGTGACGCGCCGCGCGCGTGCATTTGGCATGCCAGTGCTCGGCAACGACATCGCTGTCATCGACCACGTGTTCATCTCCGAAACCGGCATCGAGATGACTTCGCTCGAAGATTTGCTTGCGCGTGCCGATTTTGTCTCCATCAACTGTGACCTGAACCCCACCAGCCAGCACCTGATGAACGCGAATACCTTCACTATGATGAAACCGTCTGCGGTGCTAATCAATACTGCCCGCGGACCGATTGTCCACGAGGCGGCGCTGATCGAAGCCTTGCAGGCCGGTCGTCTGGCCGGAGCCGCGCTGGATGTCTTCGAAATCGAGCCATTGCCGTTAGACAGTCCGCTCATGAAGATGGACAATGTCCTGTTGGCTCCGCACAACTCCAATTCCAGCCCGGCAGCCTGGGAGCGGGTGCACTGGAACACGATCAGGAATCTGCTGGATGGGTTGGGGATACCATCGGATGATTTAATGTAGGGGTGACGTTTCGTCGCCCTTTGCAGAAACGGACGGGAGAACCCCGTCCCAACAGGAATCGATAATGACAAAAACCTTACTGATTACCGGCGCCGCAGGTGGGATTGGGCGTGCGACTGTTGCGCTGTTTGCCGAGAAAGGCTGGCGCGTCCTTGGTGTGGACCGTGCCGAGTTTGGCGAAAACTTTCCCAAAAATGGGCTTTTTATCCAGGCTGACATCTCGCGCGGCGAAGAACTGGAAGCCATCTTTGTCAAGGCGCAGGAATTTACTGATAGCCTGGATGCACTGGTTAATAATGCCGCCATGCAGATTGCCAAGCCTTTGATCGAAACCAGCGTCGAAGAATGGGACGCGGTCATGGCCGCTAACCTGCGCTCGGTCTTTCTGGGCGTCAAGCTGGCACATCCATTATTGAAATCTCACGGCGGTGGGGCGGTAGTGAATGTTTCTTCCGTGCACGCCATTCAGACCTCGGCCAATATCGCCGCTTACGCTGCTAGCAAAGGCGGTCTGCTAGCGCTAACACGCGCCATGGCCATCGAATTTGCGCCCGATAACATCCGTGTCAACGCCATTTTGCCCGGTGCGGTGGACACACCCATGCTGCGCGCCGGTCTCGGTCGCGGACACGTTGGTCACGGCGACATGCAGGAACGCCTCGATAACCTGGCGCGCAAAACTGTCAGCGGCAAGGTTGGCAAGCCGGAAGAGATCGCCCATGCCATTTACTTCCTGGCCGATGAAGAGCAATCCTCCTTTATGACCGGCCAGGCCATGGTCGTGGATGGCGGCGCAACCGCAAGACTGAGTACGGAGTAAATTAGATTCCGGTGGTCGAGTAGTCCGAGTGCTTTTCGAGGGCGTATCGAGACCACCATTTCTAAAAACACAAAATATGGAAACCCTCAAACGCCTCACCCCCACCCCGCTTCTCAACGCAGCTAAAAACGCCTATGATGCCGTTCGCCGCCTGCCGCAGGTTCCTGATGCCTATCTGCATCCCTGGCGGCGTAAAAGCCGCGAACGCATGTATGAAATGCACAATATCCATCGCGGCAAGCGCTGCTTCATCATTGGCAACGGTCCCAGCCTGAAGAATACCGACCTGTCCAGGCTCAAGGACGAGTACACTTTCGGCATGAACCGCATTTACCTGATGTTCCCTGAGTTGGGCTTTACCACCACTTACTTTGCATCTATCAATGACCTGGTCATCGAACAATGCGCCGACGAGATCGCGACCCTGCCCATCCCCAAGTTCATCGCCTGGCATTCCAATCGTCACTTCCAACGCTTTCCGGATGACATGGCCTTTCTCTATACCACCTATACCGGTCCGCGGTTTGCTTATGATATGACCCGCCGTATTTGGGAAGGTGCCACCGTTACCAACGTCACACTCCAGCTTGCTTTTTACATGGGCTTCGAACAAGTCATCCTGATCGGCGTAGATCACAATTTCACCAGCAAAGGCGATGCCAACAAAACCGTTATCTCGGATGGCGACGATCCCAACCACTTCGATCCGCGCTACTTTGGCAAAGGCTTCCGCTGGCAACTGCCCGATTTGGATACGTCCGAGATCGGCTATGCTATGGCGCGCAAAGGCTTACGAAAGGGCCGGACGCCAGGTACTGGATGCCACTGTCGGCGGCAAACTGACTATCTTTCCCAAGGCGGACTACACGTCCCTCTTCTGAAAAAGCACAATCAAACGAGATCAATATTTTCAGATATTCAATACGCTGCCTTATTGCTAAAGGCAACTGAAACTTTATGAAACAAAAGCTCTTTTTTATCCTTTTACAAATCATTCTTGCCGGTATCTTGCTCATTGGTTTGCTGCTGATCTGGGCTTCTTTCCAACCCTTTGCGACTCTGGCTTCTCTGCTCAATCATCTTGCCTCCGATGGTGAATTTGAATCTTTTAACGTATTCATCTATCAGACTTTGAAATTCCCCTTTGCGTTGATGGGCGCTGTTTTAGCAAGTCTGGCAGGTTTATGCTCCTTCGATGGGGAAAAACGAAATTGTGGCTCCAAGAATTTCCTGCCAACGCCAGGCGTTTTTTCCTCATGCTTGGCAAAGATGCGCAAAGCTTTGTTCAGGATGCGAGAACTGCGATAGTTGCTCAAGGCTGGCTGACTATCGCAGCTTTATGTGGGATCATGTTTGTTGCGAGTGTGGTGCGATTGGAAAACCTGGACATTCCCCTGGGACACGATGAAGCCTACATGTACAGCGCCTTTGCTTCCAGATCACTTTGGCATATCGTATCCGATTACCATCTACCGAACAACCACGTGCTGCTGAGTATCATCATGAAATTGACGACAGGATATACTCGGAAACCATGTCTGGACGCTTCAGGTTGCCGACTATCATTGCCGGGGTTTTCATGGTCCCGGCTGCTTATTTTTTTGCAAAACGCTTTTATAGCAAAGAAACCGCTATCCTAAGTTCAATACTTGTAGCCGTTTTCCCTACCCTTGTACAATATTCAGTTCTGGCCAGGGGATATGTGATTATTGGGTTGATTACCTTGTTGTTGTTCACGCTTGCAGATTATGTCAGGGTACAGAAGAATCGCTTTGCATGGTTATTGATTGTCATTCTTTCCGCATTGGGTTTTTACACTATACCCATTATGTTATTTCCATTTGGAGCGTTATACATCTGGTTGTTTGTTTCATGTTTCTCGAGGATACACGCTCATATGATAGTAAATGGGATTTTCTGAAATATTGGTTGGGTAGCGGTATCGGTGCGGCATTGATAACGATCATCCTTTATACGCCAATCATTATCTATAATTACGACCGTTTCTTTGGTAATGGTTTTATTGCTCCCCTGGAATGGGATATATTTCCCAATTACTATCTGGACTCGATTGAGAAATACCTGGAGTGAATGGACAGCATCCATTCCGCTCTGGATTGACGCTCTTGGGGGTTCTGGGGTTCCTGGTTTCGCTTGTTTTTCACAAAAGATTTTCCAGGCAAAAATTTCCTCCACAGATTGCATTCATCATTTGGATTGTCACTTTGTTGCTCGTGAAGCGCCCGGATATGTTGCCCCGCTTTTGGTTGTTCCTGACCGCGCCACTGTTGATATGGTCAGCAGCGGGAATCGTAGAACCTTTGAAAAAGATTACCATTATCAATTGGAAAAGGTTGGAGACCAGCCCAAATTTTTGTAACCGTCATTTTTGCGTTCGTTCTTGTACAAAGCATATGGCTCGTTCCAACACTCCCGTCTCAGTGGACGAAAAAAGATGATATGGAAAATGCCACTATTTATCTGAAAGATTATGTCCAGCAAGGTGATTTAGTGACAGCCAGCACCGCTCATTTGCCCGCGTTGCGATACTACTTCAATTACTATGATATGCCTCCAGGGTATATTCGACAGTCGGGAAAATTCCAACGGGCTTTCGTTCTCGTGGATGAACAAAAAAGTGAAACTCTTAATTCTGTTGCACCTAAAATTGGTTTCGATCTTCCTGCCATTGATATGGATACTGCGAAGGTTTTAGTGCAGTTTGAAGATCTGACCGTATACGAGTGTTACCCTGCTCCATGACTTCTAATTCCTGTTTGGTCTCAATTATCACCCCGTCTTTCAATCAAGCGAAGTATCTGGAAGATACCATCCAGTCGGTGCTTGACCAGGATTACGCTAATCTGGAATATATCCTGGTCGATGGCGGGTCTACCGACGAGAGCGTGGACATCATTCGCAAGTACGACGACAAATTAGCCTGGTGGGTCAGCGAAAAGGACAGCGGTCAGGCGGAAGCCATTAACAAGGGGCTTTCCCGCGCGACTGGCGAGATCGTGGCCTGGCTTAACTCGGATGACACCTATTTGCCCGGCACGATTTCAGCGGCGGTCCGGACCTTCGAAGAAAACCCTGACGTTGTGCTGGTCTATGGGAACATGCTGGCTGTGGACGAGAACGGCGAAACCATCAACATCCTGCGCTATGACCAGTTGAATTTAGAAGATTTGCTGTGTTTCCAGATCATCGGCCAGCCAGCCGTGTTCTTCCGCCGGGATGCGCTGGAAAAGGCGGGATATTTGGATTCCACCTACCACTTCCTGCTCGACCATCATCTCTGGCTGCGCTTAGCTTTGCAGGGGCGCATTCTCCACGTGGACCAGACCTGGGCTGCCGCGCGTTATCATGCCGAGGCTAAGAACCGCGCCAGAGCCGCTGAATTCGGACACGAGGCCTTCCGCATTCTGGACTGGGCGCGTCAAACTCAGCCGCAGCTTGCTCCCGTTTTGGCAAAGGTCGGACGCCGCGCCCAAGCCTCTGCCCATCGCTTCGATGCGCGTTACCTGCTCGACGGCAATCAGCCCTGGCCCGCGCTCAAGGCCTGGATGCGCGCGCTGCGCATTCATCCACCGACGGCGTTGGCGCGCTTGAACATCCTTGTTTCCGCGCTCTTGCATCTTAGCGGACTGGGCCGGCTGCGCGAGATGTATTTGCAACGCCGACAAGCCAGATTTAAGCAGCGCTAATCCCCAAATCAGCGGACTTACGTTACAATACTTTCCCGATGGAACAAAAATCGTTTTTTGCATCGTCGCGTCTCTTACTTGCGTTGACGTTGTTTCTGCTCTTCGCTACAGCCCTGATGATCCGCGTCTATGACATTACCGATTTGCCGCTGGATTTCCACCCCACACGGCAATTGTTTTCGGCGGTCAAGGCGCGTGGCATGTACTATGAGACGCTGTCGGATGTGCCGGAATGGCAGCGCGAGTTCGCCATCCAACAGTGGAAGACCAAGGTAACCATCGAGCCGGAAATCATGGAGCGCTTGGCAGCCTTTATTTATGGCTATACAGGCGAGCAGTTGTGGATTCCGCGGCTGATTTCTTCTGTGTTCTGGCTGGTCGGCGGAATATTCATCTATTTGCTGGCACGTGACATGCTCTCGGTCGATGGTGCGGTGCTGGCCTTGGCATTCTATTTGCTCGTCCCATATGGTATTTTTGCCAGCCGCAGTTTCCAACCCGACCCGTTGATGGTTGTATTGATCATAGTTTTCTGGTGGCTGGTCTATCGTTGGGCTGACCTCACCCCCAACCCCTCTCCTGAAAGGAGAGGGGAGTCGTGGAAGTGGGCCATTCTCGCCGGGTTGATCGGCGGACTGGCGATCTTCGTCAAATTCGTAGCTGCCTTCTTTGTGATCGGCGGCGCGCTGGGCGCCTTGTTAGGGCGCTTCAAACTGCGCGAACTGATCCGCAACCCGCAGGTGTGGACAATAGGTATACTGGGCGTTCTCCCGGGTGCGGCCTGGATCGCTTATGGCAAACTCGTTGCCGGCATGTTTGGCGAGGGCATGAGCGGACGCTTCATCCCGTCCCTGTTGGCCAGTCCGTTGTTCTATATCCAGTGGCAGACCAAAGCCGCTTTTGTGGCGGGTGGCATCGGGATCATGCTGGGGTTGCTGGGCATCTTCCTCGTCCGAGAGAAGGGGACACGCGCTTTCTTATTAGGGATTTGGGGCGCATATCTGGTTTTCGGTCTTTATTTCAATTATCACATTTCCACCCATGATTATTACAGCCTGCCGCTGGTCGCTATCGTGGCGGTTTCGTTGGCCCCGCTCGGGGACTGGTTTTTTGCCCGTTTAATGGGAGCAGGTTCAGGCTGGGTACGAGGCGCGTTGTTCGTCATCTTGCTGTATGGCGTTTTTTCCACGGTATGGAATGTCCGCAACGAGATGAAGTCCGTGGATTATCGTCCGCAAGTGGCCTATTGGACTGAAATCCACGACGCGCTAGAGTCGCAACAGGGCTCAATCGTCGCGTTGACGGAAGATTACGGCTTGCGCATGGCCTATTGGGGCTGGCTGAAGGCGGCGCTCTGGCCTTCGTATGGCGATCTGTACCAGGCGAATGTGCGCGGCAACCAGCGGAATATTGAAAAGTTGTTTGCAGAAACAGCGGCTCAAAAATCTCTTTTCCTGGTGACTGACCTGGAAGACTTTGCCAAGCAGACCGAGTTACAGAAATTGTTGGCTGGTTATCCTGTGCTGGTGCAGGGCGACGGTTACGTGGTTTACGATTTGCAGCACCCACTGGAGACACAGCCTTGAGCGCGCAGGCTCCCATCCTTGTGACCGGGGCGCACCGTACAGGCACCACCTGGGTCGGCAAGATGCTGGCTGCCAGCCCGCAGGTGGCTTACATCAGCGAGCCGCTCAATGTTTTGCACCGGCCTGGGGTATTGCGGGCACCCGTCTCGAAATGGTACACGTTTATCTCCTGGGAGAATGAAGCCGAGTATCTGCCCGCCTTCCGTGAAATGCTGGGCTTCCGCTACGGATTGTGGCGCGAGGTCCGCTCGCTGCGTTCCCGCAAAGATTTCCTGCGCATGGGACGTGATCTCTCGATCTTCCTGCGCGGGATGCTTTTGCGCCAGCGCCCGCTTATCAAAGACCCGTTTGCGGTCTTTTCCGCGCCCTGGTTTGCCGAGCGCTTGGGTTGTCGCGTGGTCATCACCGTGCGCCATCCGGCGGGTTTCGCCAGCAGCCTTAAACGCCTGAACTGGACATTTGACTTCCGCGATCTGCTCGAGCAACCATTGCTGATGGAAAAATGGCTGGGGGTAGACCGCGCTGAAATGCAACTGGTGAAGTCGGATGACGTGATTGGGCAGGCAGCCCTGCTCTGGCGGATGATCTATCGCATCGTCGCCCGGATGATGAAACTGCATCCGTCTTTCATCGTTGTCCGCCACGAAGACCTTTCCCTGGACCCCGTTTCATGCTATCGAGATTTATACGCCGCGCTCGACCTGGATTTCACACCAAGAGTCGAGCGGATGATCTTGAGCGCCAGCAGTTCTGAGAACCCGGCGGAACTATCGAAGAAAAAGGTTCATGCAGTGAACTTGGATAGCCGCGCCAACCTGGATAACTGGAAGAAACGCCTGAGTAAGGATGAAATCACACGTATTCGTAAGATGACAGGAAAAACGGCTCAGCTATTCTATTCTGACGAGGAATGGTAACGGGACCATGTCAGAAAACGATTTGCCGCTCGTTTCAATCGTCACACCGTCCTTCAACCAGGCCGCTTACCTGGAGCAAACTATCCGCTCCGTGCTGGAGCAGGATTATCCGCGCATCGAATATATGATCGTGGATGGTGGCTCGGCGGATGGCAGCGTGGGGATCATCAAGCAATATAAGGATAAACTGGCCTGGTGGGTGTCCGAAGTCGACAAAGGCCAGACCGATGCCATCAACAAAGGTTTTGGGCATGCCAAAGGGCAGATCCTGGCCTGGATCAATTCCGACGACACTTACGAACCTGGCGCTGTCTCGGCAGCCGTGGAATACTTGCAAGCTCACCCGGATGTCGGTATGGTCTATGCCAACTGTAATTTCATCAACGAACAGGGTGTTACGATTGGCAAGTTTGGCGCAGCGCAAACGGATTACAAGCGTTTGCGGCGGGGATATGTCCACATCCCGCAGCAGACCATGTTCTTCCGCGCCGGATTGTGGCATGCAGTGGGTCCGCTCGACCCGTCATTCTACTTCGCGATGGATTACGATCTCTGGGTACGGATTGCGGCCCGGACAGAGATCAAGTATCTCCCGGGGCAAACCTGGGCCAATTTCCGCATTCATACAACCGGAAAGACCATCGTTGCCGATGACCGCTGTTGGCCGGAGATGCTGCGCGTACATTATCGTAACGGCGGCAGCTTTTTCTGCGGTCATTGTGGCGAAGTATTACGTCCGTAAGTTGATCGCGCCGTTGTGGAATTGGCGACGAAGGAAGATGCTCCTCGCCACAGAGCGCACGGAGAAAAAATAAACAAAACTCGGTGGTCTCTGTGATCTCAGTGGTGAATCGGTGAAATAATGAATTGGCTTTTCTCTCCCCCATCTCTTGACGACCTCATCCGCCTGCTGAAAGCCTGGCGTTTCTGGGTGCTGGGCACGTTGGTAGGCGCATTGCTGGGTGCAGCGCTTTTTTATATTGCGCCGCCGCCCTATCGCGCACGGGCAACTGTCAATGTGGATTTCAACCTCGAAGAGGCCTGGCCGCAGGAGACCGACCGCCAGCAATTCTATTATCTCGAACGCGAAACGCGCAAATTGGTGGAGATCGCCTGGTCGGACGCTGTCATGCAGTCCGTGGCGGATGCCAGTGAGGTAGATGTCTCTACCTTACGCGAGAAGGTGCTTTCGCTTAGCCAACCTGCCGAAGCGGGCTGGCACTTCTACGCCGATGAGCGCGATCCGGCGCAGGCGGCGTCCATCGCATCAACCTGGGCGCTGGCTTTCACCGAGCAGGCACAGGGAGATATGGCTGCGCAGGTCGGCCTGAATTCCTTCATTCGCTTGGATGCGACGCAGGTGAAAGATTTGCCGGTCCATCGCAGCATTTCCCTGGGTACCTATCTGTTCTCTGGTTCGGTGGGCTTTTTAGTGTTGAGTGTTTTGCTGGTTTTATTTGTCAAGCCCAAGAAGTAAGGCGGATTGTACAATCCGCCCCACAACTACTGATGAACTTGCTTTCCTTATCTCAGTCAAATCTCGATAGACTGACCCGCTTCCTATGGGGCGCGGCCTTGTTGACCTTACCCGTCACCAGCTTTCGTTATTTTCCGGGTCTGGGCGAGACTACCTACGTCCGTCCATTGGCGTTCTATCCGCTGGTGCTATTACTGCCTATTTTGCTGATTCAACTTCTGCAAAAGAAAGTTCCTTCTCCCTGGCCAGGGAGCATGGTCCTGCTGGGGGCATTCCTGTTAGCCCTTTTAACGGCCAGCATGTTCGGGGTCCTGAACGCACCGCTGGATTTGCGCGGGCAAACCTACTGGGGTCGTGCTATCCGCGCCTGGGCGACCGTCGTCGTCGGCCTGACTTTTTTCCTGAGCGCAGCCTGGATGAACCACGACAAGGACGACTTAAAATTCACCCTGCGCTGGCTGCTGGCCGGTTTTGTGCTGGATATTGCCTGGAGCGGGGTGCAGGCGCTGGCGTTCTACACGCCACTGTTGAAAAAGGTGACAGTCACGCACTGGCAACTGGTTTTCTCGATGCGCGAACTGGTCAAGACCAATCGCGTTTCCGGGATGGCCTACGAACCGGCCTGGCTGGCAGGACAGATCGCGACAGTTTACCTGCCCTGGCTGTTTGCTGCCGTGCTGACGAAAACGCATTTCACCCGACTCAAGTGGCTCGAAGCGTTGCTGCTCGGGCTGAGTGGCCTATTGCTGCTGGCAACCTATTCGCGCGGCGGACTGGTCACAGCCTTGGGGGCGGTTGCATTAACCTTCTTGCTGGTAGGCGGCGACCTGATGCGCGCTGGTTGGCGCTGGTTCTATACCGGCTTCAAGCGGGGTATGCTCGCAACGGGGCGTTGGCTGTTCGCGATGAGTCTGCGCTTTGGCATGATCCTACTGGTGGTAGCGGCTGTGACAGGCGCATTCTTATTTCTGGGACAGAAAGGTTACATAGCCCGTCTGTGGAACACGCAGGCCGAAAGTCTGCAAGAATTCATCATCGCGAACTCAGCCGGCGCTCGCGCCGCCTATAGCTGGGCCGGGCTGGCCACCTATAACGAACACCCCTGGCTGGGTGTTGGCCTGGGCGCCAGCGGCTTTTATTTGTATGGCAACTTACCCGATTGGTCGCTGACCACCGTGCCCGAAATTGCCCGTCAGTTGAACCCATCCAACCACCTGTATCCCAACCCCAAGAACATGTACGTGCGTATCCTGGCCGAAGGCGGACTGCTGGGCTTTTCGTTTTTCCTGGCGTTCTTATTTGGCCTGTTAGGCGATGCATTATCCTTTTTACATAAGCCAGGGCTGTTGCGATTTCTTGGCATTGCCGGTTTGTGCTCCTGGCTGGCGATTTTGCTCTACAATATCACACAGGACTCTTTCGCAACCCCGAATCTTTGGGTAAACTTGGGCATTCTGGTCGGCATGACCAGAATCAATTCTGGGAACGCACTGGAGGAACGTGCATGATTGTCCTTTCTGTAGGGATGCCGCGCGCTGGCTCGGGCTGGCATTACAACCTGATCCACGATCTGATGAAGACCACGGGCTGCACCGATGCTCGCGATATCCGTGAGCAATACCGCTTGCAGGGCATCCTGACAGAAGTCAACTGTAACATCGGCGTCCTATCCCTGCGACGGCTGGGACTTGTGGCGGTTCCCGCGCTGGCGGGTAAAACCTTCGTCATCAAAGCGCACGCCGCGCCGACGGTCTGGTCGCGTCTGCTCTCGACGATGGGCCTGCTACGGATCACGTACATTTACCGCGACCCGCGCGATGCTATGCTCTCGGCCTATGAATACGGCCAACGGGCGCTGGAAAAAGGCCTTCCGAATGCTTTTTCACACCTGAGCGATTTCGAGAAGTCGCTGGCATTTATGCAAGAGTACGTCCGCATTTGGGAGAAGTGGCAGCTTGAAAAGAACGTCCTTGTCGCCCGCTACGAGGATTTGTTGCAGGAGTATGATGCCGAATCAGCCCGCTTGGTGGAGTTCCTGAGATTAGACGGGAGCAGGCAGGAGATCCGGGAAGTGATCGAGGGCTATCGTCCCGGTCAAGCGGAGGGGCAGCAGGGTTTGCATTTCTACAAGGGCAAAATCGGTCGCTTCCGTGAAGCCTATTCAACAGAACAACAGTCGGTTTTAGCCGACCACTTTGGAACTGATTTGGAGAAAATGGGATACGAAATTTAGCTTCGGGCTAACCTGTAAGTTCTTACTAAGGTTGCCCGGGGCTTTTTCGGTTATTATTAGAGTATGCGTACATTCGATACTCCCTATGTTGCGGATTGGTATGCCGTTTCTTTACGTTGGTTGACGCTGTTAGGGATGATCGTATCACTGGCGATGGGGGAAAGATTATTTGATGTAGCTATCTGGCCGCTGGGTGGACTTATCATTTGGAATATGACCATGACGATGTTTGCCGGTTTGAGTTTTCGTCTTGCCTATCATCGTTATATCAGCCTGGCAATCGACTTGTTGATGACCGGGGCATTTTTCTGGCTACAAGGAGGAATGTACGGGCCGGTGTTGTGGGCGGGTTTGTTGCCCATTTTAGTTGGGGCGATCTATTTTGAATTGTGGGGGGCTCTCACAGCTGCGGCCTTGTTCTCTGTTTTGGAGATTGCCAGCATTTGGACCGGCGTGATTTTTCAGCCCTTTTTACAGGCTTCTCTGATTGTCGTTTCCAGCACGTTGGGACTTGGTTTGATATTTGGGTTTATCAGCCATCAGTTGATTGGTAGTTTGCGGCTAACGCGCGTAACACGTATCGATGAGGAACAACGCCGCATCCGCATTGAAAATGAACGTTGGCGAGCCTTATACGAATTGACATCCTCGTTGACAGGTACGCTCAGTTACAAGCGCGTATTGGATTCTGTGCTTGATATGGGACATATCGCCCTGAACCCTGACCCCGAAGCAGAAACAGACGAGAAGTTAATCAGTGCTATGTTTCTGTTCCAAGGCGATCAGCTTGAACTTGGGGCAGCGAGACGATTAACCATCGCCGACCAACGTGTAAAACTGGATGCCAAAGAAGGTCTACTAAAGCGTGTGGTCGATGAGGGGGAGCCTGCGCTTATCACAAACGTCAGTTATGACCCGGAACTCGGCCGTATGATTGCTTTACGCAACTGTACGGCGGCTTATTGTTTCCCGCTGCGTAGCGGCTTGAATGTTTATGGCGCAATGTTGTTTGCTCACGCTGACCCAAATTACTTCACTCAGGAGCGCACGGACTTGCTGGATATGATCGGACGCCAGGCTGTGATTGCTATCCAGAATGCACGCTTGTACCAGGATTTGCTCGAAGAAAAAGAACGCATGGTAGAAATCCACGAAGAAGCGCGCAAAAAGCTGGCCCGTGACTTGCATGACGGACCGACACAGTCTGTGGCTGCCATGGCGATGCGCATCAATTTGACGCGCCGCATGTTTGACAGGGATGAGAAATTGGCCCTCGAAGAATTGGTCAAGATCGAGGATCTGGCGCATCGCACAACCAAAGAAATCCGCCACATGCTCTTTACCCTGCGTCCACTCATCCTCGAGTCTCAAGGATTGAAAGCCGCATTGCAATCCATGGCCGAGAAGATGCGCGAAACCTATACACAGAATGTGATCATCGACGTCAAAGAGAAAATCATCGAAGACCTGGAAATGGGCAAGCAAGGTGTGATTTTTTATATTGTCGAGGAAGCGGTCAATAATGCGCGCAAACACGCCGCTGCCTCGAATATCTGGGTGCGCTTGAAGCAGTTGGAACCGGGTCTGGCCTTGCTCGAAATCCAGGATGATGGTATGGGGTTCGATGTGAGCGCTGTAAACAAGGCCTACGACCAGCGCAGCAGTCTGGGGATGATCAACTTGCGCGAACGGACAGAACTGGTCAATGGACTATTGAATATTCAATCTCAACCTGGTAAGGGGACATTCATCCAGGTTTATGTGCCGCTCACCGAAGAAGCAGCGGATCGCCTGCATCACGCCAGGGCGTAAAGCCATATGCCAACTGCCGCTGGTTTGTATTACTTTGCTCACGGGGAAGAATTTCAAGACCGCCCACCCGTATTGTTGATCCATGGGGCTGGTGGGTCCCACCTGAACTGGCCGCCCCAGATCCGGCGCTTGAACGGACAGCGCGTTTTCACCCTGGATCTGCCCGGTCATGGCAAGTCGGAGGGGGTAGGCAGACAAGACATCACTGAATATGTCAAATCTGTGTATGAATTTATGAAGGCTTTGCGCCTTTCCTCAGCGGTCGTAGTTGGTTTCTCAATGGGCAGCGCTATTGCGCTTTCCCTGGCGCTAAAGTATCGGAAACGAGTACTCGGCCTGGGGTTGATTGGAAGCGGCGGGAAGATGCGCGTGGCTCCGTCTACGCTCGAACTGGCCTCCAACGGATCCACGTTTCTTTCAGCCGTTGAGACGATTGTCGAAAATTCATATGGTTCTGATGTCGATCCGCGCGTAAAAGAATTGGCCGTTCAGCAAATGGAGGAGACCCGTCAGGCGGTCCTCTACAGCGACCTTATCGCCTGTGATGCTTTTGATGTTATGGAACGTGTGAACAAGATTCGTGTCCCCACTATGCTCGTTTGTGGCAGCGCAGATCGTATGACTCCCCCTAACCGTTCGGAATACCTGCGTGATCAGATTGAAGGGGCTCAATTGCACATTGTGGAAGGGGCCAGCCATATGGTCGTGATCGAGCGGCCTGACGAAATGGCAGGCTTATTGAGCGAATTTCTGGATCAATTCCACTATTAACATTAAATTCCCAAAAGCTCAATCAGAATAGGAATGGCATTCTGCAGCGCCTGACCGCGATGGCTCAGGCGATTTTTTTCGCCCATTTCCAGTTCGGCCATCGTTTTGCCTAAACGTTCTACCAGGAAAATAGGATCGTAGCCAAAACCGCCTCTCCCGCGTTCTTCGGGGACGATCTCGCCGGGACAGGTCCCCTCAGCGAGTTTTACGCTGCTTCCCGGCCCTGCAATTGCCACCGTTGCCCGGAACCTGGCCGTCCACGGACGGGGGTAGCGGCTCAGGTTGAGTAGAAGGGTGGCACGCCGGTCGGCATCCGTAGCGTTGGGCAGCGTGGAGTAGCGCGCAGAGTGCAGGCCGGGCGCGCCGTCCAGCGCATCTACTTCCAGGCCGGAGTTGTCGGCCAGGGATGTCAGCCCGCTGGCCTGGAAGAAGGCGACGGCTTTTTTGGTGGCATTTTCGGCGTAGGTCTGGCCGTCTTCTTCCACATCCAGTTCCAGGCCGAGGTCGGCGGGAGAAATCAGTTCAAGCTCTAAATCACCCAGGATGGCCCGGATTTCTTTGAGCTTGCCTTGGTTGTTGGTGGCGATCAGGAGTTTAGGTTTCATATCTTGTTGTAGCGGCATTAATGCCGCAATACCTTTTTTAGTGCCCAGTCCGCATGTTCCTGCACCAGCGGCTCAGTATCTTCCCCGGCGTTTTCCAGCGCCGGGATTGTGCTTTCATCCCCCGAATTGCCCGCGGCAACAGCGAGATTGCGTAAATAGCCGCGTCGTTTGGCGCGTTTGACAGGACTGTTTTTGAATTTGCGGTTGAAGGCTTCGGGGGTCAGTTCCAGTTCATGGATCAGGATTGGGCGCGGCACATCCTGCCGAGGGGAGAAGGCCTCGTCAACCGTTTGCATGGCGAAGCGGTTCCACGGGCAGACCATCTGGCAGACGTCACAGCCGAAGACCCAATCGCCGAGTAATGGGCGCAGTTCTTCGGGGATGTCGTCCTTCAATTCAATAGTGAGATAGGAAATGCAGCGGCGCGCATCGAGGGTGCGATCGGGCAGGATGCACCCGGTGGGACAGGCTTCGATGCAGCGCGTGCAGGTGCCGCAATGGTCGCTGGTGAGGGGGGTATCGGGTTCCAGTTCGAGGCCGAGCAGGATTTCAGCCAGCAGGAAGTAGGAACCGTGTTTTGGGTTGATCAGGCAGGTATTTTTGCCGATCCAGCCCAGCCCGGCGCGTTGGGCCAGGTCGCGCTCGAGGATGGGGCCGGTGTCGGTGTAATAGCGGTTGGGCACGGGATGGCCGACCTGTTCTTCGATGAAGGCGACCAGTTGCTGTAATTTGGCAGGGAATACGTTGTGGTAGTCATCGCCCCAGGCGTAGGCGGCCACCCGTCCGCTTGGGCCAGGATCAGTCCCCTCGGAGGCCTCAGCAGACTTCGGGTCCGCGTAGGGTGCGGCCAGCACGAGGATGGATTTGCATTCGGGCAGGATCAGGCGCGGGTCGGCGCGGCGCGTGCGGGAGCGTTCGTCCGCCAGATAGCGCATATCCCCGTGGCGCCCGGCATCCAACCAGCGTTCGAAAGTAGAGAGATGGGGTGGCGGTTCAGGCGTAGTAACGCCGGCCAGGGGAAACCCCAGCCGGCGTGCTTGCTCTTTGATGGCGCTCTTAGAGTTCACGTCGATTAGCGGACGACGATGGTGACGTAGAAAAATTCCCCAAACGCGCTACCTGATGCGTTCTGCATGCGCCAGTAACTGCGATGTTCACCGGCGTTTGAGGGGGCTTTGAAGCGCACAGAAACTTCGACCTCTTCTCCGGGCGCGACGGCCGTTGTCAGCGGCTCGGCAATGCCGTCCAGCTTTTCATCGTAGCCATGAATGAGCGTGTAGCCGGTTCCCCAGGTGCAGGAGCCGGTATTTTTAATTTTCCAGGTCTTGACGAAGTCCTGTCCCGGCGTCATCTGGGTGCCGTCCGGCACGGTCACGTCATCGATCCATTTGGCGTCATCGCAGGTAATGTCGGTTGGCGTCGATTCGAACGGATTGTTCGTCGCTACTGCCGTATCAGTTGGCTGCGTGGTCGTCTCGGGCGTGACGCTGACGGCCTGTGTGGCTGTTTCCGCTGCTGTCGGGGGCACAGCCTGCGCCGTTTGGGTAAATTCGGCGATAACGGTTTCGGCAGCATACGTGTGAATGGCGTTCACGTCAATGGTCGGTTCGATGGGTACTGTAGGGCCGCAGGCGTATAGAAGACTCGCTAGAACAATCAGCGTGATAACTCGTTTGATCATAGGGTCTCCATTTTGGAAGCTTGGGTCCGTTTTATTGAACTTTTACTGAAAGGCATAAGAACGTGCCAAAGTAATAGCCATTATCTCCCATCATTTTCCAACAGCCGCCCCAATCGCCGGCTTTCGAGGGCGTTTTTATATCGATCTGAATCTCGACGATTTCATCGGGCTTAACAAAATCCTTTTTTGCCGTGATTTCCCAGGTTCCCTTTGCATCTCCAGTGACAGGCTGCAAGGCAAAGCCATCATCCCAGGTGCAGGTGCCTGTGTTTTGTATGCTCCAGACTTTGGCAAGCCAGGCGTCCTGCTTCACTTCTGTGCCATCAGGGTAGGTGACATCGGCAACAAATGCTGAGTTGAAGCAGGTTTCGCCCTGGGTGGCCAGGGCTGCTATGGGCGTGATTGTCGGGAAGGTAGCACCTCCGACTGGTTGCGTTCCAATCCCAAGAGTTGCAAGCGGTGTTGTCCCCGGGAGCGCCGGAGAACCTGCGCCAGGGCTTTCGACAGCAAAGGTAGCGGGAGGGGTATTGGTTGGGACTTGCGTGGCGGTCGGGGCTGCCAGAGCGGTTTGGGTAAGTTGTGATGAGTATTGTGCCACAACAGTTTCTGCAGCTGCCGTGAAGATAGCTTCAACATTTGGCGTAGGCTCTGGTGCCTGACCAAAATTGCAGGCTGACAGCACCAGCGAAAACGCAAGTACCATGATCAGCCAACTACTTTTCGTGTATCGCATTCGATACCTCCATACAAGTTTTTCTTTAGCGTAATTTGTGGAGAACTTATCTCTCCTTTTTCATTATAACGCACCTTGTCCTTTGAACAAACGTCCTGGCTGCCAGCCTAAGAGTAGGAGACAGCCAGGATGTAAGCGTTCGGAAGGAGCTTATTTATGGTGTGTTTGTTGCAGTAGGCGTTTCAGTTGCAGTCGCGGTCGCAGTAAAGGTCGGCGTAGCAGTAAACGTTGCAGTTGCAGTTGGGCTGGCTGTTGCGGTTGGCGTAGGTGGAGGCGTCCCCTGGCGCACGATGCGCGGAGCCAGCCATAAAGCCTGGTCTTTGCCCTTTGAATCATTGGCGGAAACGGTCAGGTAGAACCTGACGTTTTTTCCGGCCAGGGAACTCAGGTCGAGGTCAACCGGATAATAGTTGCCTTCATAGACTTCATGCCATTCCTTAAAGGTTTTTATCGATCCATCACCGACCTTGTATTCGAGCCTGAAGAGCACATCACAAGTATTGGCGTTGTATTGGCAGCTAACACCTGTCAGAAAATGATCGCCTTGCTGAACGTTGAAGATTGGATACCGACCCTGGATGAAGCCATTCTTGGTATGTCTGGGCGCGGTCAACAATCCGGGTTGGTCTACTCTTGTCCCGTTTTCGATACGCGGATCAGACAGTTTCAGCACGTATCCGTTGTCATCATCCTCTACGCCCGGGCAGGGTAACGAACCGGTATTGCTCTCCCACTCTGCGTCACAGGCCCTGGCAACGAAATCATAGGCCACAAATTCCGGTCCAAGGACATTGATGTCAACCCAGAAAGCCGTATCAGCCTGCGCGCCAATCCCAAACAAAACACCAGATGCATTGCGAAGTTTCCAGTAATTTCGGTAATGACCTTTTTGACTGGGCGCGGTCAGGTTTACGGATAGGTCTATGGTGCCGCCCGGGTTGACATTACCGGATAAACTGACCAGGGTAGGCGCATTCATCCCGTCGCCACTTACAAAAATAAGCGCATAGGATGAGGTCCAACTACAAGTGCCAACGTTTTGCAATCGCCATGTTTTGGTAAATGATTTCCCGGGGCTGAGCGTGCTGCCATCAGCGATGGTCACATCTTTGACGAAAGCCGCTGCGTCACAGCGCTTGACCGGGACAGGCGAGTAATAAATATAAGGCGTAGAAGTTGGAAACGACAATATGGGCGTTGATGTTGGGTAGGGGGTCGAGGTGGCAAGCACACTACCGGGGGTGTTATTCCCCTGGTTGGCCATCGCATCCAACGTCTGCGCGGCGGCGGTGTACAACGGATTCAGCGTCGCGGCTGCATCCGGGGGTTCGCTCACGCCCAGGTTACAAGCTGAAAGAAGAAGCGCCAGGATTGCAATCCATGGAATAGTTGTGAGACTCTTTTTCATAAGAACCTCCAGTTCCTTTCACGCCGCCCTGAAAGCAGACGGCATTCAATGAGTAGAATATTATATTCTCATGGATATAGACGTTCTATCTGGCGTTGAAGTTCCACAAAAAAACAGCCGAGACACGTGTCTCGGCTGTTTGCCCGTTTAAACGGCTTTACTTACAATCATAAACGAAAGTCGCTTGTGGAAACTCCTGGTATTCAGGTGCGTGGATGATGATCTGCATCCATTTCGTGCCCGGTGTGACACCCAGATGCATGCTCCATTCGCGTGTCACGGTGATTGATTCGGCCTTCGTGAATTTTAGCGTGAAATTAGGACCAGGGTCGGGCTTTGTATTATTTCCATCACTTTGCAGCCATTGATATTTGACGGTTGTCGGGCCATTGGTTGTGATGGTCGCATTGACACGATACCACACATTGGTTGTGCAGCCCACCGCAGGATCGCGTACAACGTTATAAGTTACATTTGTAACCGTGTAGTTGGGGTTCGATGAATCATTGACGTTAATCTGCACGTAAAAGGGCTGATCATATTGACCAACGCCAAACGGAGTTCCCCATTCCGACTGGAGCTTCCAGAATCCGCTAAAGTTCCCATTGGTTGTCGGCGCAACCAGCGAAAGCGAGATTTCCACCTCCTCACCGGGGGCGACGACTTTGGGAAGTGGATACTCCTGCAATCCGCCCATCAGGTCACCGCTCCAGTAAACGATTTTGTACGAGGTATTCCAGGTGCAGGTGCCGTTATTTTTCAAGCGCCAGGTTTTCAGAAAGGTCTCATCGGGCTGCATGATGGTTCCATCGGGAATGGTTTCGCCGACCAGGTTAGCTACCACCTGACAGGTATCTCCTGAACCGACCGGACCGGGAGCCGTCGGCGGCGCAAATGTGGGAACTGCCTGACCGGTGGCAGTCGCTTCAGGCGCGGACGTTGGGCCTGCTTCCGTTGGAACGGATGTAGCCGTGGCCTGAGCCTTTTGCGTCTCCTGCGCGGACACCGTCATAGCGACGGCCGTCGCGATCGTGTCGGTTTCTGCATTTGCACTGCCGCAGGAGGTCACAAACAAGGCGAAGAGCATGAGAATGGATAGAAAGTTGTACTTTCGATTTCTTTTCATTCTGTGTCCTTTCGGCAAATATAGGGATTTGCCAGCGGAGTATTATACTGCCTGGACATTAAAATCTACTCATGAAAAGCGCCCGGTCACCCAGGCGCTTACAATCTAGCTGTGTTGTTCTTATTTTATGGAGCTGTACACTTGGAAATGCTTGCATGTCCAAAATCTTGGTGGTTCGGCGTGTCAATGTAAATACCAATCCAAAAGTCTGTGCCGGAGGCGCCAGAGCCAAGCCTCCAAGTTTGTTCTACTGATTTGGTACCGGCGGATGCAAAAGTTATACTCTCTGAAGGGGTGTTCCCGCCATCGGACCATTTCCAATCGTAAGTTACAGTACCAGCACCATTCGTGGTAATGTTGGCAGTGACCTTTGGACAGTTGAACATAAGTGCCTTCACTGAACGTTGACACCGAATAAGTAACGCTTGTTACAGCGAACGGACCGCCTCCACTTACCTTGATCGTCACATAGAACGTAGCGAAGGTTACCCCGGCCGCATTACGCAGCTTCCAATAGCCGGTGTAATCACCGGGTGTAGCGGGGGCTTTCAGATCGACAGAAAGATCCATCGTCTGGCCGGGATTGACGTTGCCGGTCAATGCCTGGGTAGAGGGCCCACTCATAAAATCGCCATTGCTGAACACGACCGCATAGGATGGCGTCCATGAACAAGTGCCGGAATTCTTCAGGCGCCAGGTTTTTGTGAAAGTTTCATTCGGGTCTAGAACCGTACCATCCGGGATGGTGACATCGGTCACGAAATCGCCATTATCACAATCTTGGGTGGCGGTTGCAGCCGGTACGTTTATAGTTGGGGACGCAACGGCTAAAGTGACGGTAGGCGGAGCGATTGTGCTTGTCGGCAGGACGGCAACAGTCGGCGTATTTTGTGCTGCGGATTGGGTCAAGCTTACTTCCACGGTTTGCGCTGCGGCAGTCAGAACTGCGCTCGCGCTCCCGGTTTCTTCCTGCGTGTTGGGCGGCAGGTTACAGGCGCTTAATATCAGCACGAGGAACAGGATGATTGAAACAAGCCGGGACGGTTTAGACATATTCTCTGATCTCCTTTTATGATTCGTAATACGCTAAGGTTGGTATGTGATGGATAATTTGGGCCCACTGGCGCTACAGGTCATATAGTCGGCCTGCCCATCATTATCGCTATTAGCAGAAGACGGGTGTAAGCGAATTTGGAAGCGGCTCTTGCCCTCTGTCACCCGTGTCTGCACGTAGGATTTGACATCGATCGAGCTACCGGGCAGGGCAGTCAACAATTGGATACCCGTCCCGGAGATGTCGTAATCGGATTGATCCAACGGCAAGGCGTATTGCACCTCACCAACCCAGATGCCAGCCAGGCTGCTGAACGGATCTTGCATTTGGGCGCAGGCGCTCAAATCCAATGTTGCGGCTGTGACCGTTTTTCCACTGATGGAGGATATGTCAAAGCTCATGAAGCCTCTAGCCAATTTATTAGCTCCTGTATCGCCTGCAAGTATTGTGCCATGCACTACAGACTCGCCCGCAGTTGGCTCATATACCGTGCCCCCTTCTGTGCCTCCCGTGGCGTTCAAAGTAATAGTGGTCGGGCCGGAAGTTGGGGTGGGCGTTTTCACTTTGATGTCCACGTAGAATTGAGCGAAATGCACGCCAGAGGCGTTGCGCAGTTTCCAATAGCCCTTATAGTTGCCATCTGCCGCCGGTGCGGTGAGGTCCACAGATATATCAACCGTATCACCGGGATTGACGTTGCCAGCCAACGCCTGGGTGGCCGGGCCGTTCATGGAATCTCCGCTGCTGAATATGATCGCATAGGATGACGTCCATGAACAGGTGCCGACATTCTTCAAACGCCAGGTTTTGGTAAAGGTTTCATTTGGCTCAAGTACTGTGCCATCAGGAATGGTCACATCGTCGATAAATTGTGCCACATCGCAAGTTTGGGTAGGTGGGACGCTAGTTGGAGGCGCGCTGGTGTTTGCCACAGCCAGCGTGGATGTGGGGATACCAACAGCGCTAGTTGGCGGAATCGTGGGCGGGTTCAAAATGGCAGACTGCGTCATATTGGCTTCCACCGTTTGGGCGGCGGCTGTCAGGACGTCCTGTGCGCCTTGAGTTGGGGTGGCGTTGGATGGTAAGTTGCAAGCGGAAATTCCAACCACGAGTGCTAGAAAAATAGAAGCGAGCCGGGTGGTTTTTAACATTCTCTCTTCCTCCTTACAAAATCGTAATCTTATTGTATCGCAGGCTTATGAAAAAGTCTTGTTTTCATAACTCCCCCAAAGTGGTGAATCAAAACAGGAGCCTATACGGCTCCTGTTTACACCTATCATTTTTTATCAGGCGTGTGAACCTGCCATCCACAAACCAAGTTCTTCACGAGAGGCCTCTTTAGCGTCTACCGTGGTGACGATCTGTCCACGGTACATGACGGCGATGCGGTCAGAGAGAGCCATGATCTCGTCCAGTTCGGCGGAGATGAGCAATACTGCAACGCCGCGGTCGCGCATGGCAATGATCTCTTTGTGGATGTATTCAATGGAACCCACGTCCAGGCCGCGAGTTGGCTGGGAAGCGATCAGCAGCTTGACGTCCCGGCTGAGTTCGCGCGCGACGATGACCTTTTGCTGATTCCCGCCCGACAGCTTGGAAACGGGAACGTAGGGCGAGGGTGTCCGTACATCGATATTCTTCGATCAGTTTGCGGGCGTTTGCATCCACGGCTTCCTGCTGAAGCACCATGCCTTTGGCGAAGGGCGGCAGGTAGTAATTGCAAAGCACCATATTATCAGCCACGGTATAACTGAGCACTAAACCGTGCTTTTGGCGGTCTTCAGGGATATGCGCCAGACCAGCTTCAATAATGGGCCGCGGAGTTTTGCCTGTGACATCCTTGCCAGCCAGTGTCACGGAGCCACTTTTGGTGTCGCGCAGGCCGGTGAGCGCCTCGGCCAACTCGGTCTGCCCGTTGCCCTGTACCCCGGCGATACCCAGCACCTCGCCAGCATGTACCTCGAACGAGACGCCGCGTAACGATTCCAGCCCGCGGTTGTCGATCGCATGCAGATCCTCAACCTTGAGAATTTCTTCCTGTGGGCTGGCCTCCCCTTTCTTGACCGTGAGAATGACTTCGCGGCCTACCATCATGGAGGCCAGCTTGGCTTCGTCCATATCTTCGGGCGTGACCGTGCCGACCACGCGTCCTGAGCGCATAACTGTGATGCGGTCTGCGACAGCCAGTACTTCTTTGAGCTTGTGAGTGATGAAAATGATCGAGTGGCCGCGCTCGGTCAGCCCGCGCATGATGACAATAAGTTCATCAGCTTCTTGCGGGGTGAGTACCGCTGTCGGTTCGTCCAGGATAAGGATTTGCGCATCGCGATACAATGTTTTGATAATTTCAACGCGTTGTTGAGCGCCGACGGGAAGCTGGCCTACCAAGGCTTCGGGATCTACTTCCAGACCGTATTGATGCGAGAGATCACTTCACTTTGGCGGAAACAGTTTTTCGGTCCAGTATGCCGCGCTTGGTGGTTTCTTCTCCAAGCATGATATTTTCTGCCACCGTGAAGACCGGGATGAGCATGAAATGCTGGTGCACCATGCCGATGCCCAGTGCGATCGAGTTGTTCGGGTCGTCGATTTTGACGGCTTTCCCATTGACGAGCATCTCGCCTTCATCCTGGTTGTAAAGCCCGTACAGGATGTTCATCAATGTGGTTTTACCGGCACCGTTCTCACCCAGCAATACGTGGATCTCGCCCTTTTTCAGGTCGAAGTCCACTTTGTCATTGGCCAGTACGCCGGGGAAACGCTTGGTGATACCTTTGGCCTGGAGGACGATATTGTTGTCTGTCATGTGGTCCTCCTATTTCTCGTAAGGGACGCCATCTGCAGCGGGCGGAATGGTTTTGCCGATGATGCCGGTCAAGATCAGCATGGTCAAAACGTAAGGAGCAAGACCAACCACATAGGAGTTCTGGAGAAAGGCCCATTCAGGCGGGATCAATGTCCGGTAGAATTGCAGATTGATCTGTAGGGCTTGCGCCGCACCGAAAACAAGTGCAGCAGCCCAGGCCCCAAAGGGTGTCCAATTGCCGAAAATCATGGCCGCCAGCGCGATGAAGCCGCGGCCATTGGTCATCAATGGCTCGAAGGACGGGACTGATTCGAGCGTGAAATAAGCTCCGCCCAATCCGGCGAGGAAACCGCCGATAACCACATTCTATAGCGCATTTTGGCTACATTGATGCCGACTGTGTCGGCGGCCTTGGGATGTTCACCAACGGCGCGAGTCCGCAAGTCCCCAGGGCGTGTAGAACAGAATGATGTGCGCCATGGCGACCAGCAAGCATGGCTGCGATCGTGATCGGCTGCTGATCGAAAACCCGGCCGATAACTGGGAATATCGACCAGCAACGGGAACTGGACGCGCGGCAAGACGCCTGGAGCAGTGCGGGACCTGACCTCCGAAGATGCTACCAGATCCAAAAAACAGTTGACGGTTGAGGAAGCCGGTCATACCAATTGCAAGGATATTGATCACTGTTCCGCCAATAATCTGGTCTACTTTGTAGGTAATTGAGAGAACGGCGTGAAGTAAGGCGAACAATCCGCCGGAAAGTATGGCCCCAAGAACACCGATGATCAGGCTTGGAAGGGGGGCATATTAAAGATTGTGTTCATGTAAATGGCCGTCAGCCAACCGAAAAAGGCGGCAGCCAGCATCATGCCTTCGATGCCAATGTTGACTACCCCGGCGCGTTCACAGAAGATACCGGAGAGCGCTCCCAATGTCAGCGGCGTTGCAACTGCGATAGTGGTCGCCAACATGCTGGCGATAATGACAAAAGGCTCATCCCTGGGGCAGCCAATCATGACCACGATAGCAAATATGAGAATAATAACCAGTGCAATGATGCCAAATCGTCGCAAATCCATGCTCCTCCTAGCCGCCCCATCCACGTGTCAGCACCAGACGTTCTTCCGTACACGGATATGATAAATGTAACGAATGATGGCATCTGCAGCTACGAATAACAAGATCAATGCCTGGATGACTGAGATGATGTCCACCGGGATCTGGGTCAGGAATTGCATGCGGGTACGCCCCATTGCGCATGCCTGCAAACAGGATGGCTGCCAACACCACTCCCAAACGGATTTGTTTTCCCTAATAGGGCTATAGCAATTGCGTCGAAACCGTAGCCCACTGAAAATCCAAGTTCGTGACGGTAGTTCAGACCGGTGACTTCAATTGCACCCGCTAACCCCGCCAATGCACCAGACATCGCCATGCTCAATGATAATGATACGTTTGACGTTAATGCCAGCGTATTTGGCGGCATCCGGGTTTGATCCCACAGTGCGGATTTCAAACCCTATTGTCGTTTTCCACAGTAGCCACCAGATAAATACTAGCCACAACAAAGCAAACACAAAGCCCCAGTGAACACGCAGCCTCGAAGATAGGGGTGAAACGTGCGCTTTCAGCGATTGGAGGCGTGCGTGCCACTACATTGTTTGGGTTTTATCCTTCATAGGGCCGTTGAGCAGGAAGGAAATAATGTTAAGGGCAATATAGTTCATCATGATGGTGTTGATCACTTCGTGCCCGCCTGTATAGGCCTTCAGTGCACCTGGGATGGCTCCCCAAATAGCGCCGGCGAGCAGTCCCAAGCCCAATAACAGTGGAATGTGAATAATTGCAGGGAAAGAAATGCCAAGCATGCCGGGCAAGGCATAACCGATCCAGGCCGATGACCACAGCGCCGAACGCCAGTTGGCCTTCTGCACCGATATTGAACAGCCCGCCTTTGAAAGCCAACGCTACGGCCAATCCCGCCAAGATATAAGGAGTGGCCCATACGGCGGTTTCACTCAATGCGCTGGGCGAGCCAAACGCCCCTTGCAAAAGACCCATATAGGCACTAAAGGATTACCGCCTACCATTGTGATAATGAGACCGCCGACGATAACGCGGTCAAGAGCACCAGAGGTACAAGCAAAGGCTTACCAGCCAACTTCTAAGTTTCTGTGTGATAGCCCTGTCTGTCGGTGCTTTGCATCTTGCAATTTCCCTTATGATTCAGAAGGAATACCTTGCCACAAAGATAAGGGGGAAAGGGCTAGAGCCCTTTCCCCTTTTGTTGTGAATCAATAAGAGATTACTTAGGGTTTCACCGGAGGAACGTTGGTCTGTGATTGAACCATCCAGTATACCTGTGAGCGATCGCCTGCATCTCCGTATCAACTTCGGCCGGAACTTGGCTGGCCAGATCGTGATAGGGAGCATAGCCAGATGGGCCGAAATAGAGACCATCTGCTCGGGAAGTTGCCATCTTTTGCCATCTTGATGAGGTCGGCGACAGGTTGAGTCTCTGGCTTCATGGCGCTGGAGAGCATGTGCGACCGCAGCTTCGGGCAATGTGAAGTATTGGTCAGTGTCCACGCCGATGGCATACACACCGCGCTGGGCAGCTGCATGACAGCGCCGTTTCCGGTTTTGCCGCCGCGCCGAAGATCGCATCCGCACCCTTGTCTATCATGGAGTTGGCTGTTCAGCACCCCATTCGGGATCAGTAAAGGTCTTATCGAAGCCAACATCGCTGTGATACACAACGAAGACTTCCACGTCGGGGTCTGATCTTAGCATCTTCATGCGCCTGCGCGATAGCCTTCACCATAGCGCCATACGGGCGGAACCGCATCCGTACCAAGCACAGAGCCGATCTTATTGGTCTTGGTCATCATAGCGGCCAGAGCGCCCACCAGGAAGCCCGTATCCTGGCTTTTCAGGCAAGACTAAGCCAGCTACGTTCGCAACTGTCACCGGCCGATTGATCTTGATCGACGCCGATGAACTTTATGTTCGGGTATTTGGCAGCGGCCGCAGTGGTGGCCTCACCCAAGCCGAAGCCAACGGTCACGATCACATCATAGCCGGCATCGCCAAAGGTGGAAATGTTCTTGTCATAGTCCTTGGAATCGGTGGTTTCAATGTACTGCACCTGATCTGCAACGCCTTCTGTCTTGGCCTGCTGTACGCCTTCCCAGGCTGACTGGTTAAAGGACTTGTCATCAATCTTGCCAACGTCGGTTACCAGACCCACGCAGAATACGGTATCGCTCGTGCAGTCGGGGGCGGCTGGTGCACAAGCGGGGAGCAACATCGCGGCGACCATAACCAGAGCAAGGACGAGATATAGTTTCTTAAGCATGTTCAACTTCTCCTCGTGAATTTGTTAAAGAAATAGAGTGGTATAGGGGAATCTAATGTCTAGAGCAATCTTGCCAGAAATCACCTCCTTCAACAGTTTATTTTCATCAACTCAGAATGTAACTTACTCTGCTGAAGTATACATTCTAATCAGTTGTTAGACAAGCGCTCTGTGAATATTGTAACAAATAGATAAATATAACGTCACTTTTTTGAGATTACTCTGCGCATCGAACTGGACTTTCAATCTGTTCCCGTTTAATAAGAGATTCTATACCTTGGCTTCACCGCGTCTCACCCCGAGCATCGCCATAAACGCCAGCGCCATGAAAACAAAACTGAATAACCACAACCAGCGATACTGATCGCCCATAAAATCTACCAAAATTCCACCCAGCGTTGGGCCGAGCACGGCTGCAAGTTGTGAGGAAAAATAATACAAACCTGTAAAAGCTCCAATACGCTTTTCATCTCCATGGTCATACACAAGTGGAAGGCTATTCACGTTTACCATTGCCCACAAGAATCCCGCCAGCACAAGGATAATAGCAAATGTTATAGCGTTCTGGATTATGAAATATCCAGCCAGCATGACGATTGCCAAACCAACCAGACCGATACGGATGATGGTTCCGCGTCCATATCGTGTGCCAAACAAACCCGCAGGAACCGCAAATATGATAAAGGAAATAGTGACTAGGCCCGCATAGATCGACGCTGTTCCTGCTTGCATTCCCAGAGTGAATACTGCAAAAGAGGATAGCCCGGTTTCAAGGGCATTAAAACCCATGAACCATAACAAAATACCGAGCAGTACAAAGAAACCGCTCTTGTTCGGATTATTGAATATGGATTTTATATTGGCAAGAACGCCCGCCTGCTTTTCTTGTTTTTCCACTATTATTTCTTGCGGTTCTTTAACAAAAATTAGAACAACAACTAGGGCAACAACCATAGCAATTGCGCCAGCAATAAATGGCGCTGGACGACCGAATGAATTGTATAAAATCCCACCTCCAAAGTATGCCAGAAGGCCACCGACACCGCCCATCAAGTTAATGACACCATTTGCTTTACTGCGGTTATCTGGATCGAATAGATCACCCAGCCATGCTACCGTTGGTGAACGAAATAACGCCATCCCAAAGTTCGTAATGAGAATAAAAACTGCAACAGCTACTATCGATTGTGCAACAGGGATGAACACAAATCCTAGTAATGCTATCGGTGCACCTAAAAGAATCCAGGGTTTGCGCCTGCCAAATCGATTCCATGTTTTGTCGCTTTTCGCCCCAACCCAAGGCTGAACAAACATATTTATAATGTTGTCCCATGTCATTATAAATAAAGCCAGACTAGGGGTAAGCCCGAATCCGGCGATATCAGGGATTGAGCGCCCCTCAGCCAACAGTTGACGCTCAAATTCAGGATTGCCAGCCTGCAAGAAAAGAGGAATATATTGATTGAAAATGGGCCAAATAATGCTGATACCGAGAAAGCCAAAGCCAAGTAGAAAGGTTTTACCCCAGGGAAATTTTTGCGTTGACATGCGTCTCTCCTCCATGTTAACTTGTTCGTTATTTCAGTTGGTAGCCGTGGTCTTTCAAAAATTCTAGTTCGCTTTCTGTTAGTTTGGCTTTTTCCAATAAATCTGGCCTTCTTGCCAGCGTCCTCAACAGGGATTGTTCCCTGCGCCATTTGTCCACTTTTCCGTGGTCGCCGGAGAGCAGGATTTCAGGCACCTGCCAGCCGCGAAACTCCGGCGGGCGGGTGTAATGTGGATACTCTAACAGACCAGTTGCATGCGAATCGTCCGCAGCGCCATCCGGATCGCCTAGCACGCCCGGGATGAGACGCGATACTGCGTCGATCAGGATCAGGGCGGGCAGTTCGCCGCCTGTCAGCACGTAATCGCCGATGGAGATTTCGTCCGTTACCAGATGCTCACGGATGCGCTCGTCCAGCCCTTCGTAGCGGCCGCACAGCAGGGCGATTCTCTCATGGCGGGATAACTCGTCGGCTACGGCTTGGGAGAAAACCCGTCCTTGCGGAGTCAGCATGATGATTGGGCAGGCATGCCCGGGTGGAGTTCTGATGCGGGTTCAGTCCCAAAACAGATTTAATTGCTTCGAAAATCGGTTCCGGTTTCATGACCATACCGCCGCCGCCGCCGTAAGGCGTGTCATCCGTCATATGGTGCTTATCATGGGTGTAATCGCGGATATTATGCACGTTGACAGAAACCAGTCCGCGCTGGCGGGCACGCTGGAGGATACTGCTATCAAGATATGGGGGAAAAACTTCGGGGAGCAGAGTGAAAACATCGAACTGCATAAGCTGATTTTAGCATAAGAAATAGCTTAGAACCATTTAAGGTGCAGCTTGCGTGCCTGTATACGCGATGGTAAGATGAAAACATGTATTTGAAAGGTAGCAAGTGGAGTATGAACCGCCGCCGCAAACGGCCCAACTGGTTTCGGATCACGATCCTGGTGCTTTTAATTGCGGCAGGCCTTTACCTGGACCGCGTCATCATTCCTACAGTTCCGCAGCCGTTTGTGCCTACGCCCACGTCTACACGCGATCCCGAGTTGTTTGTGGTAGAAGCCGAGGCACTTTTCCAGGCCGGCAAACTTACACAGTCGATTGACACCTATACGGGCGCCATTCAGGCGCAACCTGATGATCCGACCTTGTTTATTGCACGCGCACGCGTGCAAATCTACGCCGGGCAATATGCAGATGCGCAGACCAGCGCCGAGGACGCGATATTGCTCAGCCCGAACAACTCGATGGCGCACGTGATGCGCGCCTGGGCCTTGGACTTTCAGCAGGATTTCCCGGCCGCAAAGGATGCCGTCAATCGTGCTTTGGAATTGGATGATCGCAATGCCGTGGCACATGCAGTCTACGTTGAAATCCTGGTCGATTCATATTACTCAGGCACCGGCAGCTTTGACGACCTGACGAAAGCTATTGATGAATTGCGCGTAGCGCTTGACCTGGCTCCTAATACGTTGGAAACACATCGTGCCCGTGGCATCGTCCTTGAAGCCACACAAAACTATGAAGAGGCCATTCGTGAGTTTCAGGCTGCCTTGGCCATCAATGAAAATATTCCTGATCTGCACATGTTCCTGGGCCGCAATTATCGTTTTTTGGATGTGTATGACAAAGCCGTGGAAGAGTTCACGCGCGCTAATGCGCTTAATCCCAGCGATCCGACGCCTGATTTGTATATTTCTCGCGCATATGCGTCTGTAGGCGAGTATGCCAAAGCCGTCCAGTATGCCGAAACATCGGTCACCGATAACCCGACGGATGCCAACCTGCATGGCAATCTGGGCGTCATGTATTACCACAATTTCCAGTGGCCTGAAGCTGTGAAACAACTCAAAATCGTCGTGGCTGGCGGCGCAACGGATGACAACCGACCGATTGAGCCAATCCCGTTGACTAACGATACCCGTATCACCGAATATTATTACACTTATGGATTGGTGTTGGCGCGTCTGAACCGCTGCGGCGAAGCCTTGCAAGTGGCGCAACAGATCCAGGCGCGCGTGCCTACAGATGACATCGCGGTGGCGAATGCCGGTGAAATGGTCAATATCTGCCAGCAGAACCTCGCAGCTACCCCAACCTCTGAATTGCCCTCGCTACCGATAGAGACTCTTGTTCCTGAAGAGATTACCCCTACTCCTGAACCATGAACGTAAACCCACGCCGGAACCTGTTCTATCGTAAGCAGGGACCGAATATCTATCGCCTGTTTTTCCTGATTGTCATGATCCTGGGGGGCGTCTGGCTGATCCGCAAAGTAGACCGGGGTGAAGTCAAACCCCTGTTCCTGCCAACCTATGCGCCTACGCGTACTTCTGATTCCTTTGTCATGGAGGGCGATGCACAGTTCACGGCCGGGGGTATGGATGCTGCCATCCTGGCTTATCAGGAAGCCGTTCGCATCGATCCGAACAACGCAGATGTGTGGGCCAAGCTCGCCCGCATCCAAACCTATTCATCTTCATTGCTGACCACAGATGACGCCCAGCGGACACGCCTGCAAGAAGCTCTAACTTCTGCCACAAAGGCGGCTGAACTCGCGCCAGACGAGAGCTTTGCGCATGCCATTTACGCCTTCGCGCTGGACTGGAATGCCAACTCCACGCTGGTGGATAGCGATCAGGTTCAAAAATACCTGCTCCAGGCAGAACAGGAAGCCAACCGTGCTTTGTTGCTGGATAACACCAACACCCTGGCGCTGGCTTTTTATGCCGAAATCCTGGTCGACCAACAAAAGTGGACACAGGCTGAAACAAATATCCAACAGGCTCTGGAACGCGATTTATCCTTGATGGATGTACATCGTGTCTATGCTTATGTGCTTGAATCTTTTGGGCAATATAATCAAGCCATCCAGGAATATGATAAAGCCATCGCGATCACGCCCAACCTGACGTTCCTGTACCTGAGGGCCGGAGCAAATTATCGTCGTCTGGCGTTTGCAAGCCCCAACGAAGAGACCGCCAAACAGTTGTATGAACAGTCGCTGGAATATTTTGCGAAAGCCGCAGCGATCAATGAGCAGTTGGGAGTTAAAGATCCTATCCCATACCTGTCTATTTCCAGGACCTATTCGCAGATGGGCGAGTTCTTCATTGCTGCACGCAATGTGCAAAAGGCGCTGGAGTTCGAGCCAGACAACGCAGATGTTTACGGGCAGTTAGGAATAATTTACTTTAAGTCTCGCAATTATGAGGGTTCTATACTCGCATTGAAATGCGCTATTCGTGGTTGCACACCTGATGAGTCGTGCGACGGTCGCGGTGGTTGTGGTCCGAATGATACGAAAGCACAGGTAACAGGACTGGCGTTATCACCTAGCACGGTGGTGTATTATTATGTCTATGGCTCGGTGTTGGCTGCTTTGAGCCGTCCCCAGGATAATAAGTGTCCGGAAGCGATGCAGGTTCTGGGCGAGGTCAAAGCGGCTTATGGTAGCGATCCGGATATTGCCGGCATCGTTTCATCGGGCGAAACCATTTGCACTTCGTTAGGGGATACGACGTCTTCTAGTCCTAGCCCTAGCGCTACACCGGAAGTGATGATTGATGGAACTGCAACGCCCACCCCATAATTTGTCAGAATTTTGTTAATTTTCCACCTCCCCTCTTGACTTGTGCAATAAAGGACAGTATCATTCGAATTAGCACTCTACTTGATAGAGTGCTAAAACTCTGAGTACTTACCTCATCAATCAACTTTATTTCAGGAGGAACAAATGGCACTATCCCTCAAACCCTTGGGTGACCGCGTTGTGGTTGAGCCCATCGAACAGGAAGAAGTGACCGCAGGCGGCATCGTGTTGCCTGAGACCGCTAAAGAGAAACCCCAGCAGGGCATGATTATGGCGGCTGGCCCCGGCGCTCGTGACGAAGATGGCGAGCGTATCGAGATGGATGTCAAGGTTGGCGACAAAGTTTTATACGCCAAGTATTCTGGCACCGAATTTAAAGTGGATGGCAAGAAACTGCTCATCCTGCGCGAGAGCGACTTGCTCGCGATTCTTGAAGGTTAATTCTGTAGGAGGAATACAAAATGGCTGCTAAACAACTTGTCTTTTCTGAGGACGCGCGCCGCAAGCTTAAAAATGGTATTAATGTTGTCGCTAACGCTGTTTCGGCGACGCTCGGCCCCAAAGGCCGCAATGTTGCGATCGATCGCAAGTTCGGTTCCCCGACCGTTACACATGACGGCGTTTCCGTTGCCAAGGAAATCGAACTCGAAGATCCCTTCGAAAACATGGGCGCGCAGTTGCTCAAAGAAGCTGCCACCAAGACCAATGACATCGCTGGCGATGGCACCACCACTTCTACTGTGTTGGCGCACGCTATCGTCAACGAAGGCCTGAAAGCGCTCGAGGCTGGCTACAACCCGATGTTGCTCAAACGCGGTATCGAAATGGCTGCCGATGCTATTAGCAATGAACTGCGCAAAGTGGCTGTCAAGATCGATACCAAGGAAGAGATTGGCTACGTTGCTACCAACTCTGCCGCTGATAGCGAAATTGGTGGTCTGATTGCTGATGTGATGGACAAGGTCGGCAAAGATGGCGTTATTACTGTAGAAGAATCTAAGTCCATGCAATTCGAGACCGAGTATGTTGAGGGTATGCAGTTCGACCGCGGTTACCTTTCCGCTTACTTCATCACCGATACCGAGCAAATGGAAGCGGTTATTTCTGACGCTTACGTGCTAATTCACGAGAAGAAAATCTCGGCCGCACAGGACATCGTCCCCTTGCTGGAGAAACTCGTCCAGATGGGCAAACGCGAACTGGTCATCATCGCCGAGGATATTGACGGTGAAGCACTGGCTACCCTCGTGCTGAACAAACTACGCGGTATGCTGAACGTTTTGGCTGTCAAAGCTCCTGGCTTTGGCGATCGCCGTAAGGCCATGTTGCAAGACATTGCTATTCTGACCGGCGGTACCGTCATCGCTGAAGAAACTGGTGGCAAGCTCGAATCCGCTACAATCGAACAACTCGGCCGTGCCGAAAAGATCGTCTCTGACAAAGAGAACACCACCGTTGTTGGCGGCAAAGGCGACAAGAGCGCCATCACTGCCCGCATCAAGGAAATCCGCGCTGAGATCGACAAGAGCACCAGCGATTATGACCGCGAAAAACTCCAGGAACGTCTGGCGAAACTCTCCGGCGGCGTAGCCATCATCCGTGTTGGCGCTGCCACTGAGACCGAACTGAAGGAAAAGAAACACCGCGTGGAAGACGCCCTCTCTGCAGCTCGCGCAGCCGTAGAAGAAGGTATCGTTCCCGGTGGCGAAATCTCCCTGATCAATGCCTCCTCCGCCCTGGACAAACTCAAGACTGACAACGAAGAAAGCAAAGTCGGCGTCAACATCGTCCGCAAGGCGCTCGAGGCCCCCATCCGCAAACTGGCTGCCAACGCTGGCCAGGATGGCTCGGTCATCATCGACACTGTCCGCCGCACGGCTGCTGAGAAGAAAAACCCCAACATCGGCTTCAACGTGCTAACTTCTGAATACACCGACATGATCAAAGCCGGCGTGATTGATCCGGTCAAGGTTGTGCGTGGCGCACTCGAAAATGCTGCTTCCATCGCGGCGATGATCCTGACAACTGACGTGCTCATCACGGACATCCCTGAAGAGAACAAGGCTCCTGCCATGCCTCCGGGCGGCATGGGCGGCATGGGTTACTAAACCGACCCACCCAAATCAATCGGTAGGGGCAGGTCTAAGGCCTGCCCCTACTGTCTTTAATTGGTATAATCGACGCGATGTTTTCCCACCCTCGTTACATTCTATTTCGACTGACCTTGATTCTGGCTTTGAGCCTCTCTGCCTGCGCTTCATTCATCGGGACACCTGCTACCGCCACCCCACCCCCGCCTACGCAGACGCCACTTCCGCCAACGCCTACCCCGCCGCCCCTGGCTGCTACTGTCAATGGTGAGTGGATTACCGAAGAGGAGTTCCAGGCCGAAGTGGACCGCTATCGCACGGCCCAGCAAAATCTGGGGAATGATGTTACAACTGACGATGCGGCCCAGGTGGTGTTGGACGATCTGATCTCGCAGGTCTTGCTGGCACAGGCTGCTCGCGCCGATGGCTTTGAGATAACGGATGCAGACCTAGGATCCAAGGTGGATGCGCTGAGTTCGGATGTGGGGGGCGCAGATGCCCTGTCAAAATGGCAGTCCGATCATGGGTATACAAACGAATCTTTCAAGTCCTCATTGAAACGCAGTGCTGAAGCCGCCTGGATGCGTGACAAAATCATTGCGGCGGTGCCTGGTACTGCTGAGCAGGTACACGCGCAGCAAATTCTGCTCTATAATGAGGATACCGCGCGCCAAGTGGCCGACCAATTGAGCGCTGGAGCTAAATTCGCAGACCTGGCAGCGCTCTATGACCCAAATACGGGCGGCGAATTGGGTTGGTTCCCACGTGGGTACCTGCTTGAACCTGCTCTGGAGGCCGCCGCTTTCAGCCTTGAGCCCGGGCAGCATAGCGATGTGATTACAACGGAGGTCGGTTATCATATCCTTTTAGTGCTTGAACGAGACCCGCAACATCTGCTTTCCCCGGATGCTTATCTGGTGATGCAGGAAAAAGCTTTGCAAGATTGGCTGGCGCAGAAACGCACTGAGAGCAAGATTGTACTGGCCCCCTGATCGAAACTTTGCACGGAGAACTTGATGGACGAATTCAACTTCGATGAGCCTGAACAAAAATCTTCCGGAATTTCTTTGCCTCCATTTAGCCCCTGGGATATTCTCACAGTCGTGGTATTGTTAGTCACATTATGTCTGGGCGTTTATTTCGTATCAATTTTCATCGACCCGGGTTCTTCGCGAAATCTACTAAAACCGTACTGGACCCCAACGCCGACGATTACGCCCCGCCAATTAGAACCTACCTGGACTCCCACAGCGACAGTCTACATCCCACCGACTGAGACACTGCTGCCGTCCATCACCCCTCCGGCAACCTTAACACCTGCGAATTTGGTTCCGAATACAGCGACACCGATCTCAACAGAGACACCCACAGCTACGCCTACTCCCAAGGCGCTCTTTTCGGCCTCCTCGGTCAATGCGATTGAGAGCGTCATCATCCCGCACTTGTTGGATGCCAGTTGTAACTGGCAGGGTGTCGGTGGAACCGTAGATGACCAGAACAGCAGTCCCATCATCGGGATTGTGGTCCGCCTGGCCGGTACACTGAATGGCAAGTCAGTTGAATTGACCACTGTCAGCGGCATCAGCCCGGAATACGGCAAATCAGGCTTTGAATTCGTTCTGGGAGATACACCGGTCAACTCCCGCGATACGCTCTATGTGCAATTGTTGGATCAGGCCGGCTTGCCGCTTTCAGATAAAGTCTATATTGACACTTTCAGTGATTGCAAGAAGAACCTGGTGTTGGTGCGCTTTAAGAAGAATTGATAGGTCACATATTTTTAACTTTAAAAGTGCTCTGGCCGGGTCTCAGACCCGGCCAGAGCACTTTGTTTTATTTATCTGTGGTTTTACACTTCCACATTCCAATGCGTGTATTTGGGGTTCTTGGCACGTATTACGTCATCGAATAGTTCCCTGATTTTTCCCGCGACTGGTCCCATTTCACCAGTACCAACAAGACGATAATCTACTTTTGTAATCGCAACGATCTGCGCGGCCGAGCCAGTCATGAACAACTCGTCGCATATGAAAAGCTCAGTGCGGTCAATCGAACGTTCCACCACTGGCAGGCCGAGTTCGTTCTTTGCCAATTCCATGGCTGTTCTACGGACGATGCCCTCCAGAATATTATCGGTGACGGGTGGCGTAATCACAACGCCGTCACGCACCATGAAAATATTCATGGCGCTGCCTTCTGAGATATGGCCGTTCTGGTTGAGCACCAGCGCTTCGTCAAATCCGGAGCGCTGAGCGTCGGTCTTGATCAGTGCCGAGTTGGCATACGCGCCGCTGACCTTACCTCGTGCGGGAATCATATTGTCATCCAGCCGCCGCCAGGAAGAGATTGTTACGTGTGCATTGGTATCATTTTTTATGTATTGCTTGAACGGCATGGAGAAAATCGTCAACGCATCTCTCAAGTCGTGCAGGCGTACGCCGATGCCCAGGTCGGCTTTGTAAATCAACGGTCGGACATAAATATCGGTTTGCCAGCCCTCCTTACGCACCAAATCCAATGTCAACTGGATCAGGCCCTCCTCATCGTAGGGATATATGCATATTCATCATGCGCCCCGAATTCAATAAGCGGCGGTAGTGATCGTAAGGACGGAAAATATAGAGCTTTTTCTTATCATCGTTCCAATATCCGCGGATACCACCAAAGACCGCTGTACCATAATTGAACGCGTGTGTAGAAACGCTGACCTTTGCCTCATCAAAAGGGACAATTTTCCCTTCGAAAAATGCGTACTTCGGAAGATCCATGAAACACACCTCCTGAATGGGATGGGGAATTTCTGTATGTGACGATTATAACCGATGGCCTTTCGCCTCTTCCTTGACCTTATACCTGCCACCGTTTGTAGGCATCCCCTTGACAAGGTGTAAAATCCTGCTAAAATCTAATTCGATAACTATCTAATTAATTCTACGGAAGTGAAACATGAATAACTCTCACGAACTCCTTGATTTTGTCAAAGCGATGGCAGACGTAGACCGTCTGCGCATCATTGGCGTGCTCGCTAAGCGACGTGCCAATCGCTCGGAGATTGCCGGACGATTGAATGTGCCCTTGCGTGATGTGGTAGACCATCTGAATTTTCTTGAGCATGTTGGTGTCATTAAACCTGAAAGATGATTTGTACGAACTGAACACCGACAAACTGGAAACGATGGCGCGTGCGCAACTGCGTGAAGACAAGCCCGAATATATCCCTGCTCCCGACCTGGACGAAAAGTCTCGCAAAGTGTTGGCATCCTGCCTGAACCCGGATGGCACCATCAAAGCATTGCCGCCTCAAGCAGGTAAGCTTAAAGTCATCCTGGATTATCTGGTACAGGCTTTTACACCAAGTGCGAACTACACCGAAAAGGAAGTCAACACCATCATCCGCCGCTTTCACGTGGATGTTTCCGGCCTGCGCCGTGACCTGGTGGATGCCGGTCTGCTGGACCGTGAGCGGGATGGCTCCAGGTATTGGCGCACTACCCTCCCTGAGCGGAACTCCGAAGGAGTGCAGTCGCATCGTCCCCGAAGGGGGAAGGGTGCTTCGACTACGCCCCGCTCCGCTCAGCACGAAAGTGGAGAGCCAAGATGAGTGAAGAGTTAGTCGCCTTCTTCAAAGCTCTGGCAGATGCTAATCGACTGAAGATCGTAGGGCTGCTAGCACAGCAGCCCTACTCGGTCGAGCAATTGGCCGCTATCTTGCACTTGCGTCCGTCAACTGTCTCACACCATCTGTCGAAATTGGCAGAAGTGGGCTTGGTCAGCGCCAAAGCGGATAGTTATTACAATGTTTATCGGTTGGAGGAAGAAACCTTGCAAAAGACCCGCTTGATGTTCTCCCAACAGGATCTGGCTGCCGTTGTCGAAGACGTAGATTTGGATGCTTACGACCGCAAAGTAGTCGAAGATTATTCCCTGCCTGACGGACGTCTGAAAACCATCCCGGCCCAGCGCAAGAAATTGGAAGCCGTTCTAGGGTATGTGGTAAAAGCTTTTGAGCCAGGTGTGCGTTATAGCGAGAAACAGGTCAACGAGATATTGTCCCGTTTTCACGAAGATACCGCCACTTGCGACGCGAATTGGTTGGATATGGTTTGATGGACAGGGAAGGTGGTGGGGGAGAGTATTGGCGCGTTGAAAGCGAATGATCAGGTTGGGCGGATTCGTCATCCGCCCTTTTTTATTTCCCGCGAGATTGGAGTTGGAAAACTTCGTCCCCGGAGAAAGCTGCACCCAATTTTTCTGCTTCCAAAGCCATCACTTTGCTGTTGGCAAAGAAGGCAAAATCGAAATCGGTTGGGTCACCCGCTTTTTTGCCGGGGACCGGCATCAGCCGCGCCGTCAGCGGTTTATCCAGTCGCAGCGCCAGCGCGGACAAATCCAGCAGCAACGGGGTAATCTGATCTGCTGTGGTATCACCGGGCAAGGGCACGGTATCCAAACCCGTTCCGCACACAGCTGAATAGAGTAACAGATCTTTAATGGTCAGTGTGCCTTCGGCGGCACGTTTTGCCAGCACCGAATCTTCCAGCACAGGTTGCATGAATCCGCTGAAGCCGGTATGCGGAAAATCGGCGCGGTCAACAGCCTCGGTCAGGATAGAGGCGGCGGCTAATGAGCCGTGCAGTCCAACACTGGGAACACCCATCCGCTCGACTGCCCCGCCCAACGACAGGTCATCCGCAGGGAAGGGCGCCAGCGAGAAGTCGATCCCGCCGAACTGCGCGCCAAAGCGGAACTGTAATTGTTTGCCAACAGATGCCAGGGCTTGTCCGTGCGATTCCAGCGCCGCGACTAAAGCATCTCTTCCTTCGTTAATGGATTTGGCGTTTTTAAACGCCTCCACAGCCAGGTCAGCAGCTTCGGTGGCGATGGCAAAGGCGGGACGGTCCCCCTGGTGATAGGCGGCCGGGAAGAAGGGCGCGCCGGGAAGCACGTTGGCCAGCGCCGCAAAACGCAGATTGGCGAAACCATCCGGCGTGAGCGGTGCGCATTTAACGATCACCTGTGCACAGGCACGCACAGCCTCCAGTGAAATGCCGTTTTGGCTGTCGGCCATCACGCCTGAGAAAAAGATATTCTCTGTCTGCGCGATCGCTTCCGGGATGATCTCGTAACTGCCGGGAACGTTGGGAAAAGCCGGGCCGAGCGAGGCATACTCCACACCAATAGATGAGATCATGCTCTCGACGGCTTTGGCCAGTTTTGGCGTTTCTTCGATGCGATTTTCCAGCAGTTGCGGAAATGGGACCGTCGCCAGCCGCAGGGTCTGGACTTCGTAGCCTGCGGCCTCAAAAGCGGATTTGGCTTCGGCGAGGAACCTGCCAGCCGATTTGAATTTGTTTTCATCCAGCGGCCAGCCGGGGTTGAAGAAGTAGGTGATGGAACGGATTTTCATAGTTTATCTTCGATGAGTTCTTTTCCATAGTCCCAAAGAAATTTATCTAAATCCTTGAATTTAAATTGTGAAAGACCATAATGATTTCTGAACATTTCAATTATCTTCTTATATTTCGGATATTGCCGAAGTTCTGCCTGTGTAAATGACATGAACTTATCTTGTTTTTGGTAACGCCAAAGCAAATTGTCCAATATAACTATCGTAAATTGGGTACATATCTGGTTGATGCCAGTGGCAATATTTGCTGGCAAATGAGTAATTATTGCGAATTTTTCCACCAATTTCTGTGCGCGCAATTTCATCGACAACTTCAGGGGAACCCTCACGAAGTTTGGTGTCTATATTCTTATTCAAAATACGCTTTGCCATCTTTACTATTGCATAAATGTTTGTGTTGTATAGAGAATTTAGTGTTGTAGCTTTGATCAGTATGTCGCGTAGTTTTTGGTTGTTAGGATATTTCCAAACAACTCTGACAATACATCTTCAACAACAGTGAGTTCCTGATCGTTATCAAATCTGCTTATATATTTTTGAACCATTTCAACAGATGGTTGTATAACCGTTTTGTTCATTTTGACCTCTGTCTTATAATCTCAAACATCAAAACCGCCCCCGCCACGCTCGCATTCAACGACTCGGCCTCGCCTGGCATGGGAATGCTTACTGTCGTAGTTGCCAATTTGCGCGCCTGTTCACTGGCCCCCTCCGCCTCGCTACCCACGATCAACGCCAGCGGACCGCGAAAATCCGTCTCCCAGCAGGTTTGGCCGATCATGTCAGCCAGGAAAACTTGCAAACCTGCTTGCTTGCAGACCTGCTCAATCTCGTCCCACTCCATTGCATGGATAGGTAACCGGAAATGCGCCCCCATCCCGGCACGGACAACCTTGGGCGCGAAGGCATCCGCGGTTTCGGGAGACAGCAGTACGGCTTGCACGCCCGCCGCTGATGCAGTGCGAATGAGATGTCCCCAGGTTGCCGGGGTCACGGATCTGGTCGGGGATCAAGATGAAGTTAAGCGAATGGGGAATAGAGAGTGGAGCGTGGTCAAGGACTGCCAGGATGCCTTGTGAAGTTTCTGTCTCGCTGGCCGCTTGCAGCAGATCATCGGAGACTTCATCAATTTCTATCTCTGCATTCTTCAGCTTTTCTACTAACGCTTGACCCCGTTCACTCAATCCGCTCGAATACAACACAAAGCGGATAGGCCAGTCCGCGGACAGTGCTTCTTCCACCAGCCGAACGCCTTCGGCCAGGAACGCGTCCGCTTCGCGCCTTTCCTTGGAGCGGCCCGCCAGCGCTCGCGCGAGTTTGAGTTTTGGGTTTTGGGAGGAAGTAATCATGCTTGCAGGAAAGCATTTACTGTGGCTTGATCGAACAAAACCAGTCTGATGACTTTTATCACCGATGAAATGTTTTCATTGAAATAGGTCTCGATTGCCTCAATAATAACTTTCGCGGCGCGCTCCTTCGGAAAACCGAAAATGCCAGTCGAAATGGCCGGGAAGGCGATCGACGCTAACCCCAGTTCATCCGCAACACGCAAGGACCCGGAAACTGCCTCCGATAATTTGGCATCCTCGTCGCCACCTGTCCCCGTTTCGTGGGGGTCGCCCCAAACGGGACCCACAGCGTGGATCACGTATTTCGCAGGCAGCAGCCCGCCCGAGGTCCAGGCTGGATGCGCGTGGCTGACCGTGCCCTTCGTCCGGATCCATTCATCCGATTCTTGTTGGATAACGGGACCGCCACGTTTAGAAATCGCCCAGGCCACCCCGCCGCCATGTTGCAAATGCTCGTTGGCAGCATTGACGATGGCGTCCACTTCTTCAGTGGTAATGTCGCCTTGTACAATTTGTAAGGTTTGACCTGTCGGGAGGTTACGTTCTTGTAGAACTGTATTCATGGGGTTATTGTATCCCAATTATACAGTGTACTCATCAATTCTAAAACTGCCCCCGTCTTGTCGACGGGAGCAGTCGTTTGCACTAACTTGCCTGAGTAGGCGATGGCGTCCTGCTTGGTGTGGGCGTCTTTGTCGGCGTAGGTGTCCGGGTAGAGGTTGGGGTTCTGCTCGGCGTGGGTGTTCTTGTCGGCAGAGGCGTCCGAGTTGAGGTCGGCGTTCTGGTACCTGTCTTCGTTGGCGAAGGGGTGAAGCTGGGTGTTGCCGTGCGGGCGGCGTAGAAGTGTTTCTGCGCTTCCGTACGCATCTGGCTGCTGACTGCGCTTCTGGGTAAATTCAACAATTCCTGCCAGGAGTTGGCGGCGTTATCCGGCTCTTCACGCTTTTCGAAGTTGAGGCCGCGCCAGTAATAGGCCAGAGCTTTTTCTTCATCCGTCTCGGCCAGGGATAAGACCTTTTCGCCTTGCAGGTATGCATCTCCAAAATGTTCTTGAAGCATGTAGGCGCGCATCAGAGCAAGATTGGGCTCAAAATTATCGCTGGGAGAACGTTCCAGGTCAGATACAGCTGCATCAGCATTCCCCACTTCTACATAGCACAGGCCGCGATAAAGATAGGCTTGTCGCTGGCGCGAGTCCATTGAGATGGCGGCGCTCAACGCTTCGATAGCCGTTTTGCAATCACCGGCCCGGTAATAGGCTTCACCGATCATGGCGCGCGCGGTCGCGCTACGGGTTTCATACCCGACGTACGTTTGCAGGACATCGATCGCTTTGGCATACTGGCCTTGCGCCAGGTAAATCTCGCCCAGCGTAAAGTAGACTGACAGCATTGTCGGGTCTGCCTGGTTGGCCTTGAGTGCAGCGACTTCAGCCTTATTCAGGTTCATCGAGCACCAATTGTGCGCGCGCTTCATAATAGTAAACCAACGGAGAACCGGGCAAAAGCCGTTCGGCGGTGGTCAAGTCGGCTAAAGCCAGTTCAGGCTCCTGGTGATTCAGGTAAAAGACAGCACGGTCGAGATAGACTTCGCCGAAATTGGGGTCACGTTTTATGGCTTCTTCATACAACGCGACAACGTTCGCATTTGGATCCTGGAGCAGACGGGCACGAGCCAGGCCCAAATAAGCCGGGCCGAAGTTTGGATCGATCCGCAAGGCCTGATTATAGGCTTCCAGCGCACTGCGGAAATCGCCTTTGAAGCGGTATGCTTCCCCAATGTAATAGTACGGGTCAGCCGCAGTTGGTTCGTTGCGGGCGATCTCTTCCATCCCAGAAATGACAGTATCCCAATCCTGTTTTTCATAGGCAGACTTCACCACACGGAAGTTGTCTATAGATTGGGGCTCTCGCGGCGTATTGACATACAAAGGCGTGGGCGTGAGAGGCGCGTCCAGCAATTCCGCCAGAGGAACAAGTGTGCCTCTTCCAGCAGGGGCCTGTTCGGTGGCGTTGACGAAGGTAGGCGTAAGCGTATAAGTTGGGGATGGGCCGGGGGTGAAAAATATGCGAGGCGCCAGACGACTACTGTTTGGAAGGATCAGTCCGAACACGACCACAGCGATAACGGCTATTCCGACTACACCAAATCCGATCAGACGCCCCGTGGGACCGGTGATTGCACTCCTGAGCGTCAGTTTCTCTTTAGGCTTGTCACTGGCCAGGGCCAGTTTCTCGTCCCACAAGCGCGGACGGTTTAACGGGAAAGGTTGGACGCTTTCATCAGGCGGGAGCGCCCCCAGTAAAATCAGCCCTCGTTTGGCGGTAGCATTTTCAGGGTCCAGTTGGAACGCCGTTTGCAAGCAGTAGACACGTTCCTTGGTCAATTCAACAGCTGCGCTCAACCAGATCCAGTACGTGACATTGTTCTGATCCGTTTTGAGCAGTTTGGTTAACAGGTCTTTGGCTTTGGCCTTGTCGCCTTCGCGCAGGGCATCAACCGCTTCCTGGAACATGGTATCTTCGGCCATGTATAGATTGTATTACAGGCTGGGAGTGGATACAAGGAAACAAGCTTGCAATATCGTTATTCGTGGAACTCTTCTACCTGGTAAATCAAAACATCCAGATGCTTTTTGCGCCACAGATCGGGCGCAGCGCCCATTTTGTAGCACAGGCTATCGAGAAAATCGGTGGGATCGGGCAGTTTTTCCCAGACTTGCGGCAGGAAGGTAGCACGGCGTGAGCCATCGCGCAGCACCACGCCGTCTATTCCAGGACGCAGTTTGGACAGCAGGTCTTCAGGAGTAGTGTACTCAAGCGGAACGGGAGGTGTGAGACGCGAGACTTCGATATCGATCTGTGAGAGTTCTTCCGGCTGCACATTCGGGAAGCGATAATCTTGCAGCGCGGCAGCAATGGCATGTTCGCGCACGTCTTCTGCCAGGGGCTGATAAGGTTCCAACGCACCGATGCAGCCACGCAGATTGCCATGGATGGTCAACGTTACAAAGGAGGCGCCCTGTTCTCGCAAGCGCGGTGGTAAAGCTTGGAGATCAAGCTGCGCTGAATTTTGACCGCGCACGCCCTCCTCCAGGGCTTGCCGGGCCAGTTCCAGAAGGGTTTGTTTCTCTTCGGTTGTCAGTTTATTTTCGGTCATGTTACATCCCACCCCCGGGGGAAAATCATTCGACCAGTTTTCGATACTTCCTATCGTGATACACCAGCGGTTTTCCTTCACCGTTGCCACGCGCAGCTACCACTTCGGCCAGGAAAAGTGTATTCGTGCCAACCGCAATGGTCTGAGTAACGCGACAATCCAGGTATGCCAGCCCGCCTTTGATGAAGGGTGCACCTGTGACCAGTGTTTCGGTCTCAATGCCTGACAGACGGTCTTCTGCATCTGGTATGCGCCCGGCGAAACGGTCAGAGACATCCTCTTGGCCATCCCCAAGGATGGTCACAGCGAAGGCGTTGGCTTGCGTGACAAGGTCATGCGTACGGCTGTCGGTCTGCAGGGAGATGATAATCAAAGGCGGTTCCAACGCAATGGAGGTAAATGAACTAACGGTCATGCCGTGCTGTTCGCCTGCATGGGAGGCTGTCACAATGGTTACGCCTGAAGTCCAGGCACGCATGGACTGGCGAAGTTGTTCGGGATCAAGGATAGCGGATGGTTTCATAGGATTTTTATCATAGCGGTGAGGGGAACGGAAGTCAAGTCAAAAATCACTGGTTTTAACGGATGTTGTGGTTTTCATTGCATGACGAACGTGGTTTGGGAAAAGTTATCGTCTGCTGCGACACTCATCGCAGGGACATAACGCCCGCAAGTAGTGCCAGTTGAAAATCCCATAGTCGTGGCCATCATCCCATACAATGGTTAGCGCATACGAACCAACTGCTACGACATTGGCGATGCGGGTAGCGGGGCTTTCTTCTAATTCAATCCCAAAGACATTGGGATCAGGTTCGCTGCCCATGTTTTCATGTCCGCCGCGGCAGGAGGCGCATGGACAGGCCGCGCGCAACAACCCAAACGGGTAAACGCTGGTATGCCCGTCGCTCCAGGTGACGGTGAACTCGCGGGATTTCTTGTTGGCAGTGATGCCAGTTGGTTTTTCGTTCATTTACATCTCCATTCCCCTCTCCCTCGTAGGGAGAGGGGCCAGGGAAGCCCCGCGAAGCGGGGTGAGGGTTATGGTGAAGGGATCGCTCCCAGGAAATCAGCGGCCGCCCACCCGGCACGAGTTTCGTCATAAGGAGCTACCAGGTACCACCAGGTGTATCCATCGGCCTCTTGCGGACCTTCGCGTACTTCAAAGACCTCTTCGTCGTAACCGAGGAAGACAGGCGTACCGTTTAGGCCGGGATCAGCGCGCAGGCGCAAGCCCTCGCCATCCGTGCCGGTGATCTGGACGTAGCCGCCTACTCCAATCTCATCCGGGGCCAGGGTGGGTGTGCCGTAGATCAACGGGTCAGGCGTGAAGGTCGGAGTGACGTTGGGAGTGGATGTCGGGGGCGGGATCACGGTCAAATCAGCGGGGGCAAACCCAAATTCTCGAGCTGGATCCGGTTTTGTCCATCCAATCGAAATTAACGTGATAAGGATGAGAAGTCCGGCGATGCCGAGCGCTCCAAGAACAACTCTAATATTGAACAAAGCAGAGAAATCGTTTCGCTTCATAGATCAACTGGCATTCTGCAAAAGATGCAGTGAATCAGGCGGCATCAACAACTTGAGCGCCTGCTTGTGGACGGTGATTTTGGCTTCCTGCGTGGCGTCCTTGGGTTCGGCATCCATATGCACGAAGAAAGGCGACTCAGCCTGCACCCGCAAGGTTTGGAAGGGGATACGTTGAGCCTCACTGGATGTGACATGCTGTCCGCGCCACAATTCGTAGGCAATGCGGAAGGCGTCCGCCAGGCTGTCACCCTGAAAGAGCCACAGGTCGAGCAGCCCATCGTCGAGATGGGCGTCTGGCGAGAGAATGGAGTAGCCGCCCATATAGCGGCGGATGTTATTGGCAACCGCCAGTATATAGTGACCTTCCACTTCTTGCTCGTCCACCCACAAGCGCAGACGGATGCCGCGCCATTGGCTGGCATTCCAAATCGTGGAGGCGGCGTACTCCGGCACAGCGAAGAATTTTTCGAGACGGTCACGCGGCTCGATGGAACGGATTGCCATCGCATCCAACCCCATGCCCGCCCACATCATAAAGGAATATTCATTACATTGACCCATATCCACGCGTTGGACGGATGCATTTGCCAACGTACGGGCGTTCTCCTGCAACCGCCCTGGATAGGCCCAGTTGAAAGCTGGCAGTCCAAGCTCCTGTGCCCAGACGTTGGACGTGCCTGCCGGCAGGACGCCCAGCGCCGTCTCTGAGCCGAGCAAACCGCTGGCAACCTGGCCGACCGTGCCGTCCCCACCGACGGCAAAAGCCGCATCATATTCCTGGACCGCGGCTTGCTGGCCAAGTTGGACGGCGTGATCGCCGCTCTGGGTGGCGACAATCTCAACACACCAGTCAGCCTTGACGAGTTCTGTCTCGATGGCTTTCAAGAACGGCTTGACCGGGAAACGTCCCGCCGCAGGGTTGTAGATGACCAGCGCTTTACGCATGAGCCGAATTATAACGCCCTTGGGATGATATAATCGATTCCGCTATGCAAGAAGGCACGCTGCTCAACAACCGCTATCAACTGCTCCAAAAAGTCGGCTCCGGCGGTATGGCCGAAGTGTTTCGCGCGCGTGATTCCATGCTCGAACGCTATGTTGCCATCAAGGTATTGCGCGCCGATTACACGGAGAATAAATCCTTCCAGGAACGCTTCCGCCAGGAAGCACGCGCGGCGGCCAATTTGTCGCATCCAAATATCGTCACCGTGCACGATTTTGGGTTGGATCGCGGGCAGTTGTTCATCGTTATGGAGCACGTCCCTGGTTCGGATTTGAAGACCCTGCTGCGCCAGCGCGGACGCTTCAGTGTGGAAGAAGCCATCCCGTTGATCGTGCAGGCCTGTGCGGGCATCGGTTATGCTCACCGCGCCGGGCTGGTGCACTGCGATGTGAAACCGCATAATATGCTGGTCACGCCCGACAAGCGTCTCAAGGTCACGGACTTTGGTATCGCGCGTGCGCTGGCCACCATCCATCCCGGCGAACGCAGCGATGTGGTCTGGGGCTCGCCGCAATATTTCTCGCCCGAGCAGGCGGCAGGCGAACCGCCCTCTCCCTCTTCGGATGTCTATTCACTGGGTATCGTGCTGTATGAAGTCCTGACCGGTTCACTGCCCTTCAACGCCTCCACGCCGGAAGAACTTGGCCGCCTGCACCTCGATGCCAAGCCGTATCCCATCCGTGAATATTTGCCGGATATCCCCGAAACCCTCGAACAGATCATCGACAAGGTGCTCTCGAAAGAGCCTGCTGCTCGCTATCGCACAGCGGACCAACTCGGTCGAGTCTTGATGCGCTTTGGGACACAGACCCGGCCGGAACCGGCCCCTGAACTTTCCCTGACGCCCGAAGCCTCTCCAACCTATCAGCCGGAACCTGAACCGGTCTATTACACGGACCCTGAGCCTGCTGCCCCGGCAATTGACATCGACTGGATCTCGGTCGCCCTCGGCCTGCTGGCTTTGATTGCTGTCGGCGGTCTGATCCCGTTCTGGATGTGGGTTTATTTCGCTTATAATCCGCCCATTCGCTAATGACTGACAACTTTATCATTGCTCCATCCATCCTCTCATCCGATTTTCTCCAACTCGGTGACGTCCTGCAAACCTGCAAATCCGCGGGCGCGGACTGGATCCACGTCGACGTGATGGACGGCCAGTTCGTCCCCAATCTGACGATGGGGCCCTTCATCGTTCGGCATTGCCGCCGCGGAACGGATTTACCTATCGATGTGCACCTGATGATCGAAAAACCGGAGAATCTGCTGGAAGCCTTTGCCGAGGCGGGCGCATCGCATCTGACCGTCCACGTAGAGACCTGTCCGCACCTGCACCGCACCATCGAAGACATCAAATCATTAGGATGTCAGGCGGGCGTTACGCTCAATCCCGGAACCCCGGCTTCATCGATTTTCCAGGTATTGCCATTTGTGGATTTGGTGCTGGTGATGAGCGTCGACCCTGGTTTTTCCGGCGGCACCTATATCCCGGAAATGGTCGGCAAGGTTGCTGAAATTCGCCGCGAGCTGGATGCAATCGGCTCGTCCGCCTGGCTGGAAGTGGACGGCGGCATCTCCCCTGAAACCCTGCCGCATATGAAAGCTGCCGGTGCGAACGCCTTTGTGTCCGCCACGTCGGTTTTCACACACCCCGATGGTATCGCGGCGGGGATTGCTTCATTGCGAGAGGTAGGTTAGTAGCACGGAGTCCGGCATTGTGAGACATTAGATTGCAAAGTACTGCGAGACTTTGCAGTCCGGGTATATAAAACAAAAAATCACGGCGTTTGCCGCGATTTTTATCAGTCAGGAAAAGGAACGAGTTACGCTTTGGTTTTGGTCATGGTGCGGATGCACTTAGTACATAGCACCTTCTTGACCTTGCGATTGCCCTCATAAACCGTCACCTTTTGCAGGTTGGGTTTGAACGTGCGATTGGTAGCACGCATCGAGAACGATCGGCTGTGACCAAAAGTTGTTATCTTTCCGCAGTGGGCACACTTAGCCATCTTACAAATTCCTTTCTTGCTATAATTCCAGAGTTCTGGCTTGCTCCCGCAAGCACAGCATTCTACCACACATCGTATCCTTCTACAAGAAGAATTGTTACAGAGTACTGCGAAAATGTTTGAACGGCAACCCTGAATTTAAAAGGCAATTTGCCAGATATAAGTTCAGGAAAATATGAGAGAATCAGTAATAATCAACGAGGATAAACTATGGGCGAAGAAACCACATCTTTAGGCGGCATCCACATCTCACCTGATGCTGTTGCAACCATCGCTTACCATGCCACGCTGGAATCCTATGGCGTGGTGGGATTGGCTCCCAAAAATCTGGCGGAAGGATTGGCGCACACGATTACACGTGAGCCGACACGCGGGGTTTCGGTTGCGTACGATGGAGAAAGCGTGGAAATCGAAATCTACATTGTTGTGGAATACGGCACGCGCATTGCATCTGTAGCAAACAGTGTCGCCAACACGGTCCGCTACCATGTAGAAAAAGCGTTGGGGCTACGCGTCAGCAAGATCAATGTACACGTGGCCGGTCTGCGTGTCAGCAACACAGATTAAGGCCAGAAGAGCAGGAGATAGTATGGGATTGGATTCCCCGGACACACAGAAAAGACTGGAAAAATTTCGTAAGGCTCCCATGGACGGGCAGTCACTCAAGCGGCTGGTGGAAGCCGGGCTGACTTGGCTGCGGACCAACCAGCAAACAGTCAATGCGCTGAACGTATTCCCCGTCCCGGATGGCGATACCGGCACGAACATGGTGCTGACCATGCAATCGGCCTATAACGAGATCAGCGAGTTGGGTCATCGCAACGTTGGTGATATGGCGGCAGCGGTCTCGCAGGGCGCATTGATGGGCGCACGCGGCAACTCGGGCGTGATCCTGTCGCAGTTGTGGCGCGGCTTTTCGCGCGGCTTGCAGGGACAGGAAGTGCTGGACGGATCGGGATTGGTCAGGGCATTTGCGGAAGCGCGTGATACAGCCTATAAGGGCGTTGTCCGCCCGGTGGAGGGGACGATCCTGACCGTCGCCAAGGATATTGCTGCGGCAACGGAGGCAGCCTTAGGGTCCACGCAAGATCCGATTGAAATCCTTGCCCTGGCGGTGAAGGCCGCAGATGAATTGGTCGAACGGACCCCGGAATTGCTCCCGGTCCTCAAGCAGGCCGGTGTGGTCGACTCGGGCGGTATGGGCTTGTCTTTAATCCTGGAGGGCATGTTGCGTCACATTTATGGCGATCCGTTGGATACACCGCTGGCATCAGTACAGCCGCTTTCAGCCCTGGACTTTGAAAGCGCCATGCAGGAAGTCGAAGAAGGACAGGATTTCGAGGTAGTGGTGGATTTCTATCCCGAAAACGAATTGAACCTGCAATCATTCTATGGCACGCTGGAAGAGATGGGCACGTCCATTCAGGTGGGCGAGGGCGATGGCATGTACCGTATGCACATCCACGTGCCGCTGGAGAATCGCTACCGGCCAATCGATTACATCATGGGGCTGGGCACGATCACCAAAGTGGCGATGGAAAATCTGCTTGCCCAGATGGATGACATCGATCAGAAGTCCAAAGGCGACAAACTCGAACTGGCTAACATTGATCCCGGGACAGATCGCCGTAGTGACCGTTTCGCCAGGACCGGGGCTGAGTCGCATCTTCGCCAGCCTGGGTGTGGCGGCGATTGTTGAAGGCGGGCAGACCATGAACCCCAGTACGCAGGAAATCCTGGCGGCCTTCGAAAACTTGCCGACTGATAAGATCATCATTCTGCCCAACAACAAAAACATTGTCATGGCAGCCAACCAGGCCAAGGATGTGACGGTTAAGAGCGTGCAGGTTGTGCCAAGCCGGACCATCCCGCAGGGTCTCTCTGCCATGCTGGCGCTCAACCCGGATGGCAATCTCGAGACGGTTGCAGACAAGATGAATAAATCATTGGCGCTGGTAAAAACCGGTGAGATCACGATCGCGACTCGCAGCGTGGAAATTGACGGTGTTAATGTGGAGCAGGGCCAGGTGATCTCTCTCTTGGATGGCAAGCTGGTCTGTTCCGCAAAATCGGTCGAAGAAGGCTGCATGTGTCTATTGGAAAAGGCGAATGCCAAAGATCATGAGTTGATCACGTTATTCTACGGCGAAGATCTGACTGCAACAGAAGCCAATCGTATTTCCGACAAGGTCCGCGAAGCCTATCCGGGACAGGAGATCGAAGTCCAGGATGGCGGCCAGCCGCATTATCAATTCATTATTTCGGTAGAGTAATAGATTGCTTTTGAACCGCAAAGACGCCGAGTACGCGGAGCAAAGAACTCAGCGCTCTCAGCGTCTCTGCGGTTAATCATGAATAAGGGATAAGAATGAAATTTGGCATTGTCACTAATTCCACCTCCGACCTTCCCCAACACATCATCGATGAGCATGGGATTGAAGTGGTCCCGGCGGTGCTCGTGCTGGATGACAAGGCTTACATAGACGGCGAAGGCATCTCTCGCGAAGAATATTACACGCGCCTGCCGGAGATAAAACGGTCGCCAACTACGGCCGCGCCTTCCACTGGCGATTTTGCGAAACGCTTCCAGAGATTGTTCGACTCAGGTTGCGATCATATTCTCTCCATCCACGCCGCAATGGAGTTGACTTCTATCGTCAGCGTGGCGCGTATGGCGGCGCATGATTTCCGTGAGCGCATCACCGTGCTGGACAGCGGTTCGTTATCTCTCGGGCTTGGTTTCCAGGTGCTGGCGGCTATCCAGGCCAGAATCGAAGGGCTGAACCTGGAAGGGATTCTGGATGCCATCCGCTCCACGCGAGAACGGACAAAGGTCATCGCTGCCCTGGACACCATGGAATACCTGCGTCGCAGCGGACGCGTCCCGGGCACAGTGGCGGCCCTGGGCGGCTTGTTGAGAATCAAACCGATTGTCGAACTGTTGGACGGCGAGGTCAAACCCCTGGGCGCAGTGCGGACGACTCGTCAGGCTGGCGAACGCATCTATAACGCGTTGCAGGCGCTCGGTCCGTTAGAACGGCTGGCGATCCTGCACACCAATGCCGAACATCGCGCCCGTCAGCTTTTAGATGAACTCATGCAGACGGTCAGCCAATCTATCCCGCGCGATATTTTGATGGTCAACGTCACCCCCGTGATCGGCACGCATGTTGGGCCGAATGGGTTGGGGTTTGCAGCAGTGAAGGCATAAGGCTTTATCCCCAGCCCCATGATAAAATACCCTTATGCAGTCATCATTAGAAAAACTACGCAAATTTTTTCGTCTGGAACATGAAAACGGCTATGACGATACGGCCATCATTGGCGGCCTTGCCAAAATGCTCGATTACTGGGAGGGCGAAGCTCGTGCAGACGGCATCTCCGAGGAGATCATCCAGGCCGTGCTCCAGCGTTTACATTCTTACGCCGCTCTGACACCTGAATCGCGTGCTGAGTCACTTAAAGGACTCTGGAAGCGTATCGGCGACCAGTACCCCGAAGCGACAAAAAAACAGACGCGCGCGCCTCGTTCCCAACCCAGGCCTGCATCATCCCCGAAGGCCGTTTCGCCCCCCGCCTCGAGCCGACGCCCTCACGGGGCGGACGTCCAGCAGGCTCACGGCCCGAACGGGGAAGGGGATGCTAAACAGATCGAATCCGCCCCTGCAGAAGCATCCGTCAAAGAACGCCCTGCACCTCCCGGACGCGCTGAAACGGCCCCCGGCGGGGTAACCTCCGCCACGCCTGCCGCCCTCAATGCGGACCTGACTGTGCTGCAGGGCGTTGGTCCGCGTCACGCGCAGACGCTGGGCAAACTTGGCATGCACACGTTGGGCGACATGCTCTACTTCTTCCCGCGCCGCTACGAGGATTACAGCCAACTCAAGCCTATTAAAGACCTGTTCTATGGCCAACAGGTGACTGTCATCGGCGCGGTGCAATCGGTGCATGCCCGTTCCATTCGTGGCGGCAAACAACAACTGGTCGAAGCCATCCTTTCCGATGGTACCGGCGCGCTGCGGCTCTCCTGGTTTAACCAGCCCTGGATGGCCAATCGCCTGAAACAAAATGACGCCATCGCGGTCTCCGGCAAGATCGATCAATACCTGGGTCGCCTGGTGATGACCAATCCCGATTTCGAACCGGTCGAGATCGAGAGCCTGCATACCAACCGCATCGTCCCGATCTATTCGCTGACCGAGAAAATCACGCAAAAGTGGCTGCGTGGACTGATGAACCAGGTGGTCACGCATTGGGCACCGCGCGTTACCGATCACCTACCCGAGAGCGTGCGTTCTGATGCAAAACTGCCTGAATTAAACGAAGCACTCTTGCAGGCACATTTCCCTGATTCGCAAGATAAATTGAAATCTGCGCGCCAGCGGTCTGGCTTTCGATGAAATCTTCTTCCTGCAAATGGGCGTGCTGCGCCAGAAACGTGACTGGCAATCGGTCACCGCGCGCATCTTCGATGTGCCCGACGAATGGATGGAAACGCGTATCAAAGCCTTGCCTTTCGAGCTCACCGGCGCACAGCAACACGCAGTTGACGACATCCTGGTCGATCTGGGTTCCGGTCGCCCAATGAACCGTCTCTTGCAGGGCGATGTCGGCTCCGGGAAAACGGTCGTGGCTGCTCTTAGCGGCTGCCATTGTCGCCAATGCCGGTGCGCAGGCGGCGATCATGGCGCCCACCTCCATTTTGGCGGAACAGCATTATCGCAACTTCTCCAGCCTTTTGGCCGGGGAAAACGGTGTCATCTCGCAAGACGCAATTCGCCTGTTAGTCGGAGACACACCCGAAGCTGAGAAAGAAGCGGTCCGCGCTGGTTTGCAGGATGGCAGTATTAAAGTCGTCATTGGTACGCATGCGCTGCTGGAAGATCCCGTCCAGTTTGCAGACCTGGAACTGGCCGTCATCGATGAACAGCACCGCTTCGGCGTGGACCAGCGTGCTGCGCTGCGTTCTAAAGGCCGGACGCCGCACCTGTTGGTGATGACCGCCACGCCTATCCCGCGCTCGCTGGCACTGACCCTGTACGGCGACCTCGACCTGAGCATCATGGACGAAATGCCCGCCGGGCGGCAGCCTGTGGATACACATGTGCTGCGTCCGCAGGAACGCGAGCGCGCTTACACGCTGATCCGCACGCAGATCAAAAGCGGACGGCAGGCCTTTATCATTTACCCGCTGATCGAGGAAAGCGAGAAGATTGACTCGCGCGCCGCTGTAGACGACTATGAAACTCTTTCGAAGGAAATTTTCCCCGACCGAAAGATTGGCCTTTTGCATGGACGCATGCGCCCGGATGAAAAGGATGAAGTCATGCTCAAGTTCCGCGACAAGGAATTTGACATCCTGGTTTCAACCACGGTGGTGGAAGTGGGTGTGGACGTGCCCAATGCCACTGTGATGCTGATCGAAGGCGCCAACCGTTTCGGCCTGGCGCAACTACATCAGTTGCGCGGACGGGTTGGGCGTGGCTCGGAGCAGTCGTACTGTTTGCTTATTCCCGACCACGAAGATGCGGTCGAGAATGAACGTTTGCAAGCCATGGCTGAATCCAATGATGGCTTCGTGCTGGCCGAGCGCGATTTGCAGCAGCGCGGTCCCGGAGAGTTTTTGGGCACGCGCCAGTCGGGATATGCCACTGGTCTGCATATGGCCAGCCTGACGGATGTGGCTTTGATCGAGAATGCTCGCTCACATGCCCAGAAATTGTTCGAGCAAGATGCCAAACTCGAAAAGCCCGAACATGCCCTGCTGGCGGAAGCGCTGGAGCGCTTCTGGGGCGATGGCAAAGGCGACGTTTCTTAATATACCTGTAGGGGCGAAGCATTCCCCCTTCGTGCACCTTGCTTCGCCCCTATAAAATATTTTGGAGATAAATGGTAAGAGCATTATTCCCCGGTACGTTTGACCCCATCCACTACGGCCATATGGATATCGCCGAGCGCGCCTCGCGCCTGTTCGATGAGATTGTGGTGGCCGTTTATGACAAACCGCTTAAGACCTTGTTCTTTTCACCAGAAGAGCGTATTGCATTGGTCAGGAAAGCGGTCGATAGCAACCCAAAAATCCGTGTGACCGGCTACAGCGGCCTGACCGTTGAATACGCGCGCAAAATAGGTGCGCAAGTTATCGTGCGTGGGCTGCGCGTCTTCTCGGATTTTGAGTTTGAGTTCCGTATGGCTTTGGCCAATCATCGCTTATTGCCTGAAATTGAATATATGGCGCTTATCACTGCCGAGGAACACACTTTCCTTTCATCAAGCACTGTCCGCGAGATCGCCTCGTTGGGTGGTGATGTATCCAGTATGGTGCCGCCGCATGTACATAAGGCGTTAAAGGAATTATTGAGCAAAAGGGATGATAATGACGTCCCAAATGCGCTCAGAGACTAAAAATCGGATAGAATAAGGGTATCCGTGGATGGATAACGGAGGAGCTTATGGACATCCTGCAACTGATCGATCGCCTGGAAGAACTTTTCAACGATGGGAGACCTATCCCCTTTACGCATAGCGTAGCCGTGGATGAAGACCGCATGCTGGATATTATCGACCAGATGCGCATTGCCATCCCGGAAGAAGTCAAAAAAGCACAGCAGTTGCTCAGCCAACGTGACCGGGTAATGGCCCAGGCGCAGGAAGAAGCCAACCGCACCATTGACCTGGCGCGTGAGAAGGCCGAAGGGCTGGTCAGCAAGGATGGTATTTCGCAGGAAGCCCAGCACCGCGCAGATCAGGTTCTGAACCAGGCGCGTGCCGACGCTGAAGCCACCCGTCAGGACGCGGACGATTATGTGATCAATACCCTCGACCGCCTTCAGGATGAACTCGAACGTTCCCTCAACCAGGTCCGCAATGGCATCCGTGCGCTGGAGGAAGAGCGTATGCGTCGCGCAGCGCCACCTCCAGCAACTTCTGGCACGGCTGCAAAGCAGAGTGAAGACAAGTGATACAACAACGCCCCGTCAATTGGCGGGGCGTTGACTTTATATCCTCTCAGTCCAGGATGGATGCGCATACTTCTCATTGACGAGTTCTTCTGCGCGCCTCAATTCGGACTCAGATAATTCCCCCGCTTCGAGCTTCAATCCCAACTGCGCTTCAAACGCCCGGATGAAAGCCTGCCCGGCGGTTTCCCAGGCTACTTCTTCTCCCAAAACGGATTCCACCGTCGTTGCGCGTGCCAGCAGTCTTTGCATCGCCGCCTCACGCGCAGTCTCATCCGGGAAGACCAGCGCCTGGCAGATGCGTGTCAGGTCCCCGGTCAGAGGCAGCGACCCGTGCTGGAGCACACCGTCCTTGCGGCGAGCCTGTGCCGAGCCGATCAACTTCTTGCCGCCCACCGTGATCTCATACGTCGACGGTACTTCAAAACAGACCGGGTTGGGTGTGCCATTGTTTTCAGCCCTGTCTTCTTTCATCTCTACGGGCAGCCCCAGATCGTGTACGGCAGCCAGTAATGCTCCCGCCAGACGGTTATACGATTCGAGCAGCGAGCCGGCCAGATGTGGCTCATCAACCGGACCGCTGACAGAGTAGGTCAGTTCGTCGGTGTGCAGGATGGCGCGCCCGCCGGTCATGCGGCGCACCACGTCCCAGCCACGAGCCTGTAAGCGCTCGGTATCCACATCCGTAAAGGGTTGCGCCCGCCCGAGCGAAAGGCAGGGTGGCTCCCAGGCAAATAAACGCAAAGTCGGAAGAACCTCGCCGCGCCCGGCATGTTCCAGGATAGCTTCGTCCACAGCCATGTTCCATGCGCCGCGCGCGGGAGGCGTAATTATAAGTCGCCAGGTTGTCATAGGATGGATATTGTACTCAAAAAACGGACTGGCGGGTTTCTTCGTCTCATAATTAGAATGTTTTAGCAAGTGACAATTTGTTCTCAGGATTTTGACTTGGGGGTATACTGGCAGGAACTCATCCTTTAGAGGAGGCAACATGAAGCGAGCAGTCAGTATCAGTATTGGTTCATCCAAGCGCGACAAAGCAGTGGAGGTGGACCTGCTGGGTGAAAAAATCAGCATTGAACGCATCGGCACGGATGGCGATATGGAAGCCGCCGCGCTTAAATATAAAGAACTCGATGGCACAGTGGACGCCTTCGGTGTAGGCGGCGCCGACCTGGGCGCGCTGGTAGACGGAAAATGGTATCCACTGTATTCAGTGAAACCCATGGTGCGCTTCGTTGAGAAAACACCAATTGTGGATGGCGGTGGATTGAAGAACACCTTAGAAAACAAAGCTGCAGCCTTCCTTGAAAAACACCTTGCTGAATACATTAATCAGCGAGGACGTAAGGTGCTAGTCACACTTGGGGTGGATCGTTGGGGTCTCTCCAAGTGTTTTGCTGAGGCCGGGTACGAAACGGTCTTTGGCGACTTGATGTTTGGACTGGATATTCCCATTGCAATCCACAAGCTCAGCCAGTTGAAAACATTGGCAGCTCTCCTGATGCCTATCGCCGGAAGATTGCCGTTTGAATGGATCTATCCAACCGGTGAAAAGCAGGAAAAGCGAACGCCCAAATGGGGAAAATATTACGATTGGGCAACTGTCATTGCTGGCGATTGTCACTATATTAAACGCTATATGCCCGACGACCTGACAGGTAAGGTTATTGTCACCAATACGACTACGCCTGAGGATGTCGAGTTGTTCAAAAAGAGTGGCGTCAAATATCTGGTCACCACTACCCCCGTGCTGGACGGTCGTTCGTTTGGCACCAACATGATGGAAGCGGCGCTGGTCGCTATCTCGGGCAAAAACCGTCCCTTGGAATGGGAAGAGTACAGTGAATTGCTCGACAAACTTGGCTTCGAACCCCAATTACAGGAACTCAATTGATTCACCACGAAGACGCAAAATCACAAAGACACGAATAATTATTTATTCTTTGTGCCTCCGTGACTTAGTGTCTTTGTGGTATTGACGAAGGAGCATTTATGGATGCAATCGTAACTGCGGGCGGGATTCCGCTCCCTGAAGACCCTCTATATTCTTACACGAACGGCGGTTCCAAAGCCATGGTCGATGTGGCGGGCAAACCCATGATCCAATGGGTGTTGGATGCGCTCGGCGATGCCAAACATGTGGATAACGTCATCATTATCGGACTTTCACCCAAGAGTGGTGTCACCTGCAAGAAACCGTTACACTACGTCTCAAACCAGGGACGCATGCTGTCCAACATCGTTGCCGGAGTCAAAAAATCGCTCGAACTCGACCCCAAAACTGAGTACGTGCTGGTGGCTTCATCCGATATTCCCGGCATCAAAGCTGAAATGGTGGACTGGTTGATCGAGACGTGCATGCAGACCAAAGAAGGTATTTATTACGGCGTTGTTCCGCGCGAAGTGATGGAAACGCGCTATCCTGGCTCCAACCGCACCTATACCAAACTGAAAGACATCCAATTGTGTGGCGCCGACATGCATATCACGCACGTCAGCATGGCAACTGAGCACCTGGATATGTGGGAAGAATTGATCGGCAACCGCAAGTCCCCACTCAAACAAGCGGCAACGATTGGCTTCGGCACCCTGCTCAGAGTTGCCACACGCAGCATTACCCTGGACGAATTGGTCGTTACCGTTACAAAACGTCTCGGTATCACGGGTCGTCCCATCGTTTGGGAACACGCCGAACCCGGTATGGACGTGGACAAGCCTCATCAGCTTGAACTTATCCGCGAGGATATGGAAAAACTGCTTCAACCTTCTTAGCGGACAGAGTTTGAACCATATGAGTTTACGTTCTATCTTAGAGTTCGACTACCATTTATCTAACAAGATGCGCGTTGCAGAGCGGCCTGGCTTGTTGCGTAGCATAGCCGTCTTCTTTGCCCATTCTGGTGACTCATGGTTTTGGGGATTGGCGCTGGTCTTGTTGTGGATTTTTACGGGTGCTTCATTCTGGAAGCACTGGTCTGTTGTATTGTTGGGTAGCATTTCTGCCCTGGTCGTGATGGTTATGCCGCTCAAGTTCACGATTCGTCGTCGTCGGCCGGAAGGAGAATGGGGTGGAATTTATCGCAACACCGATCCACATTCATTCCCGTCCGGGCATGCCGCGCGCGCATTTTTGATCGCTGTCATGGTGACCGGGTTAGGCCCAGCCTGGGCAGGGGTTATCCTGTGGATTTGGGCCCCGCTGGTTGCACTGGCGCGTGTGGCGATGGGCGTGCATTATGCCTCCGACATTGTGGCAGGTATGTTTGTGGGCATCATCATCGGTATGATTGGATTGGAAATCTATACGCCACTTTTGGCCTGGGTGGGTTCTTGGCTGTGGTTCCCATTGTGGTAAGCCTGGCTTCATCAAAAAATCGGGAGTGACGCTTGGTCACTCCCGATTGCTTTAAGCTACCTTTTTCACCGTTTCCAGATGCTCCTGGAGATGCGCCAGTCCGCGCTCGACCCAGGTTTGCAGCGTAAAGCCGCCTCCATAAATCTCATGACTGGACTCGCGGCTCCAGGCCTCGGGCGATAACTCCCGCAGCATAGCAGATGTCTCTTTAACGGAAGCGGACAACTCGTCCAGGATCGAAGCGAGCGGCTCGTCTGCATTGTAATGGGCAGCCATCCATTGGTCTGCGTCAAAATCCTGGAATACGGGATTGTCCTCCTCCACTGTCCGGTGGATGCGCATGCCGTAGACGACTTTATCCACATCGCGCGCGTGTGCCGCCAGTTGATGCGTATTCCAGCCGCCCTCATCCACAGCCTTGAAGGGGTCGTCAACCGCCAGACAGGCTTGACGAAATTCATCCGCGGTGGCTTCCAAACGGTCGATGAGTTTCACGCGATATTCCAGCAATTGGTTCATGGTCAGCTCCTGCACAAATCTAAGATCGTTTCGACGTCGGTATCACTTGTGACGCTGTGGACGCGGATGCCATATGGCGCAAGTTCGCGCGCGGCCTGTTGACTGAGACTTTCCAATCCGGCCATGCTGACGAAGAACGCCGCCCGCTTCCCCGGCCCGCCGTATTCCGCCTGACCCGGCTTGGTACGGGCCGGGGCGGGCGAACTTTCATCACGGCCTGCTACCGTTACCCCTCGGGGCAAGTAGGTTGATGATTATGCCCCCGCCTTGTTCCCGCATCACCCGCCCAACGGACTGGGTCACCAGGAACGCGCCCGTGAGATTGACATCCAGCACGCGGTGCCAGTCCCATTCATCCATATCGAGCAACGGGGAACGGGGTTCGACGGCTGCGTGGTTGACGAGGATATCGATATGACCAAAGTCATCCTCTACCTGCTTGACCAGGGCCTGCGCACCGACTTTCTTGGCGATATCGTCCACATAAGCCCTGGCATCTCCGCCTTGCGCTCGAATTTCTTCGACCGCTTCTTCTACGTTGATGGGGGAAATATCATTGGCCGCCACTGTTGCGCCGTGCCTGGCAAACGCTTCAGCCAGTTTCCGGCCGGAGCCTTTGCCTGCGCCTGTGATAAGGACTACTTTGCCTTTGAAATCAGTCATTTTCGCACACCGGTACCGTGTCAGTATTTTTGTTGGCGTTCAAGCGCAAACCCAGGTAAGGTGAGGGGTCGTAGGTATTTTTGATTTCCAACTCATTGCGGAAGTTGCCCTGACCATCGTCTCTAACAACCGAGAAATGCAAATGGACGCCGGTCGGGTTATTCGGGTCACCGGAGTAATTGCCCTGATAGCCAAGCAATGTACCCGCATCAACGAACTTCTCATATGTGCCGGGCGGAAAATCGTTAGAAATAAAAGATATACCATCCTTGGTTGCCATGTGGGTGTAGTAGGTCCAGATCTGGCGTCCGGGTTCCAGCGGGTCGGAGGGGATGCGCACGATAACCGATGACTTCCAATCCGGCAAACGTGTCAGGAATCCGGGGTAAGCCGCGATGACGGGCGTAACGCCCACATCGTCTCCGCCGAAAATGTCGATTCCCTGGTGACGATGACCGATGCGGAAAGAATCGTCCCAAAGGAAACCGACCATGCCATCGGTCGGGAAGATGAACGGAGCCTCCCCACAACGTGACCCGGCCGTCAGTTTCCACTCCGGGTGCGCGGAAGGGTCCTTCATCCAGGCGCGGAAGAGAAACAGCCGCTCGCTGGCAGGACGAACCATACGGTACAGGTAATACCCGCCGGTGATAGCGGCCACCAGAATAATGGAAAACATTAAACGCTTGGACATGGAGGAAGATTATACCTTTTTGGAGAAGGGTTTGAAAAACGCTTGAATCGCATCGGAAAAACGTTGTATGATTTAAGTGTCACTTTATTGTTACGGTTGGTTGTCTTAGTGGTGTAGTTATCAAATACCCGAAAAGGCAAACCCATCGTGAGGTGGGGGCGCAAAGTTATGGATCTGTCCACACGCAGACCACACTAATCCAATTGTCAGACCGCCAGACTGCCGAAGGCTCAATCGGCAGTTTTTTGTTTGTAAGAAGGAGGTGCCAAATAGCAGAAAACAATTTCGTTAATTTTATTAAATCCTTATTCCGCACTAACTGAAAAAGGAGACAGAAATGAAAAAAATTGTCATTGCATCCATCCTTGCGCTCGCGTTGGTCTTGAGTCTGGTTGGCGTTGCCAGTGCTATTACCAATGGTCAGCCGGACGGGGATGCTCATCCCTATGTGGGTCTGCTTGTATTTGATGTTGCACCGGGGGTGCCGGGCTGGCGTTGTTCAGGTTCGCTCATTGCGCCAAATGTGGTTCTCACTGCAGGTCACTGCACCGATGGCGCGGTAGCGGCACGTGTCTGGTTTGATGAAGATGTCACCTATGATGCTGTTCCGTTCCCGCTGTATCCATATGGAGGTCCGGGTAGTGGCGCAGTTGAAGGCACGCCTTACACCTATTCTGAATTCTGCACAGGCTGTGGGAACGGGCTGCCAGAGTTTGCCCATGGTGATGTCGGAATCGTTGTGCTAGATGAGGCCGTTGACGTGGCTGGATTTGCTGAACTGCCCGCTGCTGGCCAGGTGGACACGCTGAAGAATAAGACTGCCATCGATTTCGTCGGCTACGGGGTCAAGTACCAGGATAAGATTCCCGGTAATCAGCTTCCCCAGCCACCACCGTACTATCGTTGGACTGGCCCACGCACGCGCTTCTATGCTCCCAGCGCTCTGGTCTCGGGCAATTTCGTGCACAGTGACGAGTTCATGAAACTGGCGCTCAATCCAGGCGGAGGTTCGGGTGGCACTTGCTTTGGCGACTCGGGTGGACCGGACTTGCTGGGCGGCACGGATACCGTTCTGGCGGTCAATTCCTATGTCACGAATGTGAACTGCTCAGGTGTTGGCTATTCATTCCGCGTTGATACCCCTGAAGTGTTGGCGTGGATAAACAGTTTCCTGCCATAAGCTCAACCTAAATTTAACGGTGGGGCCGCCTTTATGGCGGCTCTTTTTATATCTGGAATCTTGTCAAAAAGCCAGGAGAAAATATTTGTATCGTGCACAAAAAAAGTGTAAGATAGGGGCGTCACTTTATTATTACGCAAGCGTGCTGCTTTAGATGTTATATGTGGCAATTTCTGAGACCTACCATCATAATAAAACACTCCTGATTGGTGTGTGTTTTTTGGAAGTTAAGCGCATTGTTTTTAGTGGTGAAAAGCCAGGTGAATATGTTGGTGTTTAACCCCGAAAAGGCTAACCTATCGTGAGGTGGGGGCGCAAAGTTATGGATCTGCATGTGAAACACGGACACACAGACCGCCAGGCTGCCGAAGGATTTTTTATCTTTGGCAGATTTTTTGTTAAAGCGGAGTTGAAAATTTCACCTTTGCACATTTACGAGTATTTGGTAACCCGAGAAAATTTCATTAAGAAAACCTTAAGACAAAAGCGCTTGTAATTTACTGTGACTTGCACTATATTATTAAGGTCTATATTCTCCGAAAATGGCGAGCTAATCGTGGGATGTGAACGACTAAGTGAAACTTGAGAAGTTGTTTCGTAACTTTAGAAGGAATTCATCGTCTTGTGTATAACCTTGCAAATTTGTAAGGGCTGTTCTGTATTCGATAAAGGTAAACCCATCGCAAGGCAGGGACGCAAAGTCATGGGTCTGCTCGCACACAGACCGCCAGACTGCCGAAGTTTTTTATTTAGCAACCTATGCAACGATTCTGGCTTTGGCATAATTATTTCTTTTTCTCTACTGATGACCTTCATGCGCACAGGGTATGTAAAATTCCTGTGCGCATGTAATTTTAAGCATAGGAAGGAGGTGATTGACTTAGAAACATCTGTGTTGGCAAACCAAATCTAACCGCACAAAGTATCTTTCAGAGGAGAATATAAAAAGATGAATCGAAAATTTTTCAATTTAATGCTAGCTCTTGTACTGGCGCTATCACTGTCAACTTCAGCGTTAGCCCAAGGGAACATAGCGCCATCGGCAAAGAGCAACGCCAAGTCATACATTGTTGTTATGAAGGGCGATCCGATCATTGCTTACGAGGGTGATGTAGCTGGTTACGCGGCCACCAAGCCTGACAAGGGCGATAAGGTAAATCCCAACAGCGCAAAAGTACGCAAGTATGAAAAGTTCCTGGAGAAAAGCCACGACAAGACGCTTGCTGAGGCTGGCGTATCTTCCAGTGCAAAGGTAAATGAGTATACTTTCGCGCTGAACGGCTACTCCGCTATGTTGACCGAGGCTGAACTCAAAGCGGTCAAGGCGCAACCGGATGTCATGATGGTTTTCGAGGATGAGCTACGCCAACCGATGACCGACAACACCCCGGGTTTCCTGGGTTTGACTGGTCCAACTGGTGCCTGGCAGAAGGGCTACACCGGCGAGAATGTAGTTGTCGGTGTGATCGATACCGGGATCTGGCCGGAGCATCCCAGCTTTGCCGACGACGGCAGCTACGCTCCGCTGCCGGAATATGCAGGCTTGCCTTGTGAATTCGGCAACACTGCTCAAAACCCGAACGATGCGCCTTTCACCTGCAACAACAAGCTGCTTGGCGCACGTCAGATGTTAAGCACCTACCGCCTGTACTATCTCGATCCGGATGAGTTTGACTCGGCTCGCGATGACGGTGGTCACGGCACGCACACCGCTTCGACGGCGGCTGGCAATTCCGGCGTGGAAGCCAATGTCCTGGGCGTACCTCGCGGCAGCATTTCCGGCATGGCCCCGCGTGCACGCGTGATTGCCTATAAAGCCCTGGGCAACCTGGGCGGCTTTGGTTCCGACCTGGCTGCAGCGATTGACCAGGCGGTTGCAGATGGTGTGGATGTAATCAACTACTCGATCGGTTCCAGCTCCTATGCAATTGGCCCGGATGATGTAGCTTTCCTGTTTGCGGCGGATGCCGGCGTGTTTGTCGCCACATCCAATGGCAACAGTGGACCAAACCCGGCTACCACCGGTTCACCGGCCTCCGTACCCTGGCTAACCAGTGTCGGCGCAAGCACACAGCCGCGTTACTTCCAGGGTTCGGCCATTTCCAGCGATGGCTGGGAGTATTTTGGCACTTCGCTTACCGCAGGCACGGATGAGTTGCCGCTGGTGGACGCAGCGAATTCTGGCGACGAATTGTGCGGTCCCGGTAATCTAAATTCCTCGGATGGCCGGTAAGATCGTGCTTTGCTTAGCGTGGCACCAATGCACGCATCGAAAAGAGCTACGCAGTCTATCTGGCAGGCGGCGCGGGTATGATCCTGTATAACTACTTTGATGGCCAAGATCAGGAAACCGATACGCATTGGGTTCCGGCAGTCCAAATCAATTATTCGGATGGCCTGGCAATCAAGAGTTATATTGCCAGCACAGTCCAACCCGGTTGCCAAGATCAACGGCGGCGAGAAAATCACGGTAGATGCGCCCTGGATGGCTGCTTTCTCATCCCGTGGCCCCAACCGGCTCTCCGGCGATATCGTCAAACCCGATATTACGGCTCCTGGCGTACAAATCCTGGCCGGTTACTCGCCCTTCCCCGATCCCGGTGAAGTTCCGGGTGAATTGTTTGTAGCTATTGCCGGTACCTCCATGGCCAGCCCGCATGTTGCTGGCGTTTTCGCACTGATCAAACAGGCTCACCCCGATTGGACTCCGGCCATGGCCAAATCAGCGCTGATGACCACTGCCTACCAGGACGTCATGAAGGAAGACGGCGTCACCCCGGCCGATCCATTCGATATGGGCGCTGGCCACCTTAACCCAGGCAGCCCGGTCCACAAAGGCTCTGCCTTCCAGCCCGGCCTGGTTTATGATGCCGGCCTGTTCGAGTACGCTGCTTTCACCTGCGGCGCTAATCTGGGTGTCTTTACCGCTGGCACCTGCGCCTTCCTTGATTCGATTGGCGTTCCCAGCGATCCCAGCGACCTGAACCTGCCCTCGATCGGTATTGAGGGATTGGCTTCGAGCCAGACTGTGCAGCGCACAGTTACCAGTGTTGCCCAGGAAAACGGCTGGCGCGAGTACACCGTTTCGGTCAATCCGCCTGCAGGCTATGATGTCTCTGTTAGCCCATCGAAGATCCGCCTCAAGAGCGGTCAATCTGCCACATACTACGTGACCGTTACAAATGTGTCCGGCTCGGCTGATGTGTGGAGCCATGGGTCACTAACCTGGACTGACAAAACCGGCAACTACAGTGTCTACAGCCCGATTTCAGTCAGTGGAGCACTGTTCGATGCCCCACCCTCGATCACAGGCAGTGGTGCCTCCGGCTCGGCCAGTTTTGATATTGGCTTCGGCTATACCGGTGCATACACGGCTGCCCCGCATGGCTTGGTTGCGCCAATCCTCTCATCCGACAGCATTGGTCAGGACCCTGATCAAACTTATCCAAGCGGAGATGATAGCCCTGTCGGAGTGCAAAAGTGGGACTTCACCATTACTGATGCTGCGTTTGTCCGCTTTACGCTCGTGATACCCGGCCCGGATGACATCGACCTGTTCCTCGAGAATTCTTCAGGGGACATCGTTGCTTCCAGCGGCAATGGGGGCACCGACGAATTGATCGAATTGGTGCTACCAGCTGACGATACCTATACGCTGGTTGTCCACGGCTGGTCCGTTCCCAGTGCGCCGTTACCCTATACGGTGTCAACCTGGATCGTGCCCCTGGCATCAGGTGGAAGCCTGAGTGTCGATAGCGCACCAGCCTCGGCTGTGAGCGGGACATCCGGAACAGTGAATGTAAGCTGGTCTGGGCTCGCTCCTGGTACGCAGTACCTTGGTGCTGTTTCTCATGCAGATGGTTCTGGTTTGATCGGCCTGACCCTGGTCGATGTAACCAGTCCCTAGAACGTTCCAGCTTATACGATAGACGAGCAGTTTGTAAACTTGCCTATCAAAAAACTACCGCCCATAGATTTCTATGGGCGGTAGTGTATATTATTGGCCCTCACCGGGAGGAATGCCGTTATCAGGCGTTGATGGTGCGGGATTATCTTTGTCGCGCGAAGTCGGGGTAAGGTTTTGTATATCAAGTTGAGGAAGAGTCAGGTTCTTTGGTTGACTTTTCGCACAGGAATAGCCCGCGATTTCCGCCACTATGATACTCGTAGGTTTTCCCTTCGACCTGTAGAACGATCAGAGCGCCGTCCTGGGGGACCTGTATGTAGGCCATACCAGGCTGTGGACAGCCCATGCTGGCATCAGGCCAGACAACTCCCCTGGCTTCTACCAGACTAATTTGCGTTATTGCGATAGACAATCGTTGTGCCAAATCTTCTTTGGCTTTTTCCACTAGATTTTGCATGTTGGTACTCTCAGGTGTTGGTAGAGAAGGGGTCATTTGCGATTTCTCTTCACTTGGTGAGACGGTCCCTGTTTGTGCTTCACGAGTCTGCTCCACCGCGGGTATCGGAAGCGCCGTATTCTCCGGTAAATTAGACGTACCAGCCGGGTTGCAGGCTGCCAGGAAAAATACAAAACTCACGTATAGTGTAATTCTAATCCAATTATGTTTCATCACATGCCTCCTAACGATCAACTGCCTGATTTCTCCTTGAACTTCCTGCAGTCAAGGGACGTAAACACTTACAAATAAGTTCCCCGAAAAAGGCGGTTGGCTCCTCATAACATGCGTTACCTTTTACCTTCAAATCCGTCATGATTGTATCCTAACAAAATTGTTAGGAACATTCCGCTTTCGATAAAGGCAAACCCGTCGCGAGGTGGGGGCGCAAAGTCATGGGTCTGCATTTGACATGCACGCAGATCGCCAGACTGCCGAAGTCTTTTTACTTTGGCAGTTTTGTTGAATTTCCAAGAAAGGAGGAGCCTGTTCGAGCCTAAAACATTCTCGTCGCTGTATCTGTGGAGATATGACAAACGGATATGGCTGGACATTTTCTATTCACAAATTCAAAGGAGAATGATGAATGAAAAAAGTAACAATTGCTGTTGTGCTTTCTCTTGTTTTGATACTTAGCACAGTTGGCGTTGCCAGCGCAGTCACCGATGGTGAATTGGATGGCAATGGTCACCCCTAGGTCGTGCTGATTGGCTTATGGAACGAATAACGGCACCCACCTGCTTCGTTGCAGTGGGACCTTGCTATCCCCAACTCTTGTATCTCACCGCTGGGCATTGCACCGAAGCCCCGGTGAAGTATCAGTGCGCATGCGCATCTTCACAGAGTCCGATGTTGAAGCTGGTATTGGCACTACAAACGGCTATCCATTCTGTGGGGCGAAGGTTGAAGTGGCACTGCTTTTACTCACCCGCGATATGATCCCGATGCCTTCTTCTTGTATGATTTGGGTGTTGTTGTACTTGACACCCCAGTGGTAACTGGATGAGTATGGCGCTTTCCGCACTGTGGACCAATTGGATGTCATGAAAACCAAACGCGGCAAACAAGATGTAACCTTTACAGCCGTTGGCTATGGTCTCCAGAAGGCTTTCCTGATGCGGCCTCCTGGAAAGAGCACTCGATCGTATTCGTATGGTTGCACATCCTCACCTACTTCAGATTAATACCCTGGTTTCACTGGTGATGCTTCGTTGCTTTTGTTCAAACAATGCTCATACTGGCGGCACTTGCTTTGGCAATTCAGGCGGTCCTAATTTCATTGGTGACTCTAACGTTGTTGCTGGTGTCACTTCATTCGGCCTCAATAGTACCTGCGCAGGCACTGGTGGTGTCTATCGCGTAGACCGCGCCGACGATTTGGACTGGCTCTATAGTCACGTTTGGTGATCACTTGCCATAAAATAATCTCCCAAAATTAACAAAAACTGGCTGACAAATCGTCAACCAGTTTTTGTTTTGGAAAAAATCAAATCTCTATGATCTTCTTCTGAATGGCGTACTTGATCAATTCCCCCCGGTCGTGCAAATCCAGTTTTTGCATCAGGCTGTTGCGGTGCGCCGTCTTGATTTTGCTGCTCTATAAAGTATTCGTTTGCTTCCATCTTTTAGCGCCTTTAAGCATGTTTGCTGATAGGAGGATGTTCTTAATTAAACCTTAAGGTATGAAATTACTTGTAATTCAAGGCAATTTGCTTTATAGTTTTAAGGTCAACAATATCCGAAAAGGTAAACCTGCCGTGAGGCGGGGACGCAAAGTCATGGATCTGCGTGAAAATGAAGACAGATCGCCAGACTGCCGAAGATTTTAATTATAACGATCCTTTATGCTAAGATTCTGGCTTTGGTATTTTTATCTCTTTTTTGGTAGCGTTCACGCGCATGGGTATTCCACCTACCTGGTGCGCGTGTAATTTTTAAAGTTGAAAGGAGGTGATGAAAAAAACTCAATATTAGAATTCTCAAAAGTAAATTCCACACATATCCGTAGATTCGTGATAAGGAGATATAAAGTATGAAACGAAAGTCTTTAACGGTATTTGCCATCCTGATTCTGCTAGTTGCAGCTCTGCCTGCCTCTGTAAGCGCTCAAGGTGGAAGCAACACCCGACAAATTCCGGCCGCTGGCACGACCAGTATCAGGACAAGCGCCCCGAATGCGGGAGCTGGCCCCCAACAGCCAGAAATTCGATCCGGCTCTGACAGTGAAGAAGGGGCCGGTAGCTTCAATAGACCACGCCCAGGCTTCAAAAATGGCAAGTTTCCAAAGAAACCACTTGATGCACCAACTGTGCCGTCGAGTGCAGTCGTGGGCTCGAACCCGGAGCTTGCCAATAGCTTCGATGGCTTAAATCACTTCGATCAAAGGACCGCCAACGGCGGAAACCAGTGGTCACTTGAGCCCCCGGATCAAGGCCTTTGTGCAGGCAATGGTTTTGTGGTTGAGGTCGTCAATAGTGTCATCCAGGTATGGGACACGAGCGGTGCTCCGCTAACGGGCGTAGGCGACCTGAATACCTTCTTCGACTATCCAGCAGCGATCAACCGAACAACTGGTGCCATTGGTCCCGATGTTATCGATCCGCAGTGCATCTATGACTCCGGCAATAGCCGATTCATTGTCGATATCACAACGCTTTTGGTTGATTCAAATGGCAACTACAACGGTAAGAATACCATTGACGTTGCTGTGTCCAATACGGGTGATCCGACGGGTGACTGGACAATCTACCATATCCCGGCTCAGAACGATGGCACGGATGGAACACCGAACCATGGTTGTACGCTTGACGGTTCAACACCGGGCCCCTGTTTCCAGGATTACCCGCATATAGGTGCTGATGCAAACGGTGTCTACATCACAACCAACGAGTACGATTTGTTCGGGCCAAGCTACAATGCCGCACAAATCTTTGCCTTCTCCAAGGCACAACTCGCCGCACACCCGGCCTCGATCAACGTCACGCTGGTTGAAAACCTAAACGTGGATGGTTCACCAGGATTCACAGTTTGGCCAGCCAATTCGCCAGCCGGGCAATATGCAACCGATAAGCGTGGACATGGCGTAGAATACTTCCTCAGCACAATCGCTGGCGATGGTTCCGAGACCGGCAACCCGACCGGCACCGCTCGTCGCATTGGCCTTTGGGCGCTTACCAATACTGATTCGCTTGACTCAGGTTCGCCGGCTTTAGGCATTACCAGCCGACTGATCAACAGCCAGACATACGTTTACCCGCCCACATCGGATCAGAAGTCTGGCGATATTCCTCTGGCTGACTGTATCAACGATACCTCCACGCCGACAATCTTCGGCCCCGGATGCTGGCAGTTATTCTTCGTTGGCGAGCCAGCACATAATGAGGTTGAATCGATGCCAAACTCACTCGATTCACGCATGCAGCAAGTATGGTACGTTAATGGTATGTTGTGGGGTGCTTCTGGCACCGCTGTCAATGTTGGCGGTGAACTTAAGGCAGGGGTCGCCTGGTTTGCAGTCGCGCCGAAGATCAATGGCGCAGGCAAAGTTGAGGGCCAGGTCAAGAAGCAGGGTTACCTTGCTCTTGCAAACAACAATCTCACCATGCCAGCGATCGCTATGACTGCGAGCGGAAAAGGTGTAATCGCATTTACAGTCGTAGGTGGGGATTACTACCCGAGCGCTGGTTACGCAACCATCGACGCCAATGGTTCTGTAGGTCCGATTCACGTTGCGGCCGCTGGGCAGGGACCTGATGATGGCTTCACAAGCTACAAGGCTTTTGTGGGCAATCCGCCACGCACGCGCTGGGGCGACTATGGCGCGGCTGTGACCGATGGCAACAATATCTGGATTGCCTCGGAGTACATCGCTCAGACCTGTACCTATTCGCAATATTACCCCGACCCTCCGAACCTGGCTGGTTTTGGAACCTGCGGTGGCACTCGCACATCGCTTGCGAACTGGGCAACACGGATTAGCAAACTTAATCCGTAAACCTAATAGACATATAGCTAGACAACTTATCAGTAAGTTGAACAAAAGAGCCCGTCTTCGAAGACGGGCTCTTCTCTCTCGGAATTTCTTATTCAATCATGGGAGCGTTCGAATTTCATTGGGTGGTTTGACATTGCATAAACCAATCCAGCTTTTGCCATCCGTGTGATACAAATACTGTTCGCCGTTGGCGTTGAGCAGGATTTGATACCCTGCTGTACTGGTGTCAATGGTTTCCCCATTTGGTAAAGGACAACCTATACTGTCATACGGCCATTTGGCTGGAACGATTTTGAAAAGGTCAATTTGATCAATGCTTACTTTTAATCGATTGGCAAGGTCTGTTTTGGCTTTTTCAACCAATTCTTGCAGAGTTGGGGTAGGCGTTAATGCAGATGCAGAAGATTCGGGTAAAACGGGAGTCTCTGTCGTGTTTGTGATCACAACCGAACCCTCTGTTGGCACTGGTAATTGAGGCAGGTTGGAAGCGCTCTTAGGTGAATCTAAAGGTGGTTCCTGGATGGGGCCTTTTTGTGGTTGGGTATCCGCTGTTGGTTGAGGCTGAGATTGTTTAGTTAATGCGGGCGAAGCGCCACAGCCCGCTAAGGCAAAGGCAAGAATCACAAACGGTAAAATCCAATAAAGTTTCATAAGGCAACCTCCTTCGGCGTTGCACTTTGTAAAAGTTTACAGTTTTGAGAAAGCGATGCTTTTCTTTTAGACGATACACTCCCCTGACGTGTTCCCCCCATACGATAAAACTATATCTCGATGATTTTCTTCTGAATAGCATACTTGATCAATTCCCCCCGGTCGTGCAGGTCCAGTTTCTGCATCAGGCTGTTGCGGTGCGCCTGTACCGTCTTGATCGAAATCGACAATATCTCGGCAATCTGCTTATTGGTATAGCCTTCTGCGATCAACTGCAACACCTCGCGCTCGCGCGGGCTGAGACCATCGGTCTCTTCCTGTGGACGTGCGCCGCCCCAGCGCAGGTAATCCTCGATCACCAGGCGCGTCACAGCCGGGGATAGCACTGCTTCGCCATGGTACACAGAATGGATGGCGCTGATCAGTTCGCGCGCAGCCGCATCCTTCAGAATATAACCCATCGCGCCCGCCTCCAGCACCTGGCGGATGTATTCCTCGTTGTCGTGCATGCTCAGGATGAGCACCTTCACGCTCGGGCATTGCATCTTGATCTGGCGCGTGGCCTCCAGCCCGTTCAGCAGCGGCATGGCAATGTCCATGATGACCACATCGGGTTTCAACTGGCAGGCCATCGTCACCGCCGTGCGGCCATCTTCGGCCTCGCCGATCACGCTCAGTCCTGGCTCATCTTCGAGCAACGAGCGGATGCCGCTGCGCACGAGCGTATGGTCGTCAGCCAGCAGGATGCGGATTTTTTCCACCGGTTTCTCCTAAAGGAATCGATACCTGTAAACGGGTCCCTTTTTCTGGGGCAGATTCGATTGCGACTACTCCACCGAGCAATTCGGCGCGTTCGCGAATGCCCAGCAGACCCAATCTCTGTAATTCTACTGCATCACGGGATGCATTCTGTGGATTGAAGCCGCGCCCGTCATCTTCGATGCGCAGATCAACTGCACCCTCGCTTAATTGGAGAACGATCGTTACGGACCCCGCGCCTGCGTGCCGGACGATGTTACTGATCGCCTCCTGGACGATGCGGAACAGGGTGGTGGTGATCGCGGGTGAGAGTTCCAAAGGGGTGCTCGGCGCTTTGACCACCACGTGGATGCCAACCTGCTCCAGGTTGGTACGCGCGAACCACCTGATCGCCGGGACCAGCCCCAGATCGTCGAGGATGGCAGGCCGAAGTCCGGAAAGGATGCGGCGCAGTTCCGTCAGCGAGTTGGATGCCAGTTCGCGCGCGTCCGCCACTTGCTTTTTGAGTTCCTTTTCTTGCGCTGGGGTGCGCTCGTCGATCCGGTCGAGATGGATGATGAGCATCGAGAGCGCCTGCCCGGTATCGTCATGCAGACTTTGCGCGATGGCGCGGCGCTCCTCCTCCTGGGCATCGATCGCCCGTTCGGAGAGGGCCTGCAACTCGCGGTTGCGTTCTTCCAGTTGCATGAAGAGTGAGCGCAGGGTTTCGGCCATGCGCATGATATACGGATCGGGGTTTTTTAGTTCGACGCCGGGGTCGCCGCTTTGTAAGCGTTTGGCCAACCGTCCCAGGTCACGTAAGGGGATCAGGGCCGCGCTGACGATCCAGAAATTAATCAGCAAACTGAGTGTAATGCCCCCCACTGCAAACAGCATGATCAACCACCAATCTGCGGCTCGCTGGGCCAGATGCCGGGTGACGAGCGTGCCAATGACCGCCCCAAAGACGATGATGATTCCATTGCCAATGACGATGCGTTGGAACAATGACAGACGGGTTAGACGCGTGCGCAGGTTGGCGATCAGCCCGGTGGCGTTCATAAAATGAGTATAGCATAGCGGAGTGCCAGAATTTGTCCTGAGTTTATCGAGGGTTTCCCGATTTTGCCCCAAAGTCAGCCCTTTCCAGGATGCTCCGCAAAAACTTTGGACTCCGAGACGAAACTCAAATTTCAACCGCGCTGATTTTTCGCATACGCTAAATAGGCGGATTTCCCGGGACGGAGCGATAACAACATCAAAACCGTCATCAGGATTGCCGAGGTCAGGCACCAGGCGCAAGTGGCGCCAATCACGAAGGGCTCCAGGAATGTCAGGTAGATCGAGAAAAGCGTGCCAGCAATGGTCATCCCCAGCAAAGCCAACATTCCCAGATTCTCAATGCCATTGCGCCCAAAACGCGCGCCCAGCCAGGCCAGCAGGATCATGACGTATCCGGCCAGGCCCAACACGCCGATTGGGAGAATCCCGAACAAGCGCGCGTATTCGCTTTGTTGCACGGTGTTACAGTCCCCAACCGGACCGCACACGGCAGAGACCTGCGCGGTCTCTACATAGGCAAGGTAACCGGCCACGAACATGCCCAACAGACTTAAAGCAGGGATGAGCCAATGCACATGAGCCCCTGTCGGGTTCCTGCCCGCACGGATGAAATACACGAATCCCCACATGAGCGAAGCCAGCATCCCCAGCAAGACAAAGACGGAGAGGCTATTGCCCACCAAGTCGCGAGCGAAGTTCTCCTGCCAGCTTAGATCATGGCCATTCGGCAATACCAGACTCGGCGCGACCTGTGTCGGTATGGGAGTTGGGAAGGTGGCAGGAATCGTTCCAGTAGGGGAGACTCCCTGTGGGGATGATGCCTGTTCGAGGGTCGGAGAAAGAGGCGCGGAGGATTTTGCTGTAGACATTTCAGTATGCTCTGTTGTCTGCTCTGCTGGTGGAACTACTAGTGCATCAGCTAATCCGGGAAGCTCCGGCCAATCCACACCACCTTGCGACAGGTAGTATTCGACCAGCCCGGGAAATTGTTCCGGAATTTCCAGTGAGCCGACCAGTACAATATCGTCAATGATCAGTGTCGGGACTCCCAGCCTGCTTTCCGGGATCTGGAATTGGGTAATCGCTGTCTGATAAAGCGTTGCCCCTTGTTGGCTGGACACATCGATACCAATGATTGTCAACTGCGTGTTGTATTTATCAAACAAGGGAGGCAGGTCTTCCTGAATAACCTTGGCACAATGCGGACAGGTAGGGGAGTAGAACAACACGGCTCGCACAACCGCTTCGGCATTTTGCGCATGTGCCTTGACGGGAGCGGACAGGCTCGCTAACAAGATGACCAGCAAGATGAAAATCGATGTAGAGTAATGATGTTTCACTTTTCGCTCCGCGTTTCATACCAGCCGGTGCGGGTGTTTTCCCGCACGTCAAAGTCCGGCACATAAGGTTTGATGTCCAGCAGGGGTGTGCCGTCCAGTACGTCGATCCCCTCTACGGTCAAAAAATTGTCCTGGACGATCTTTAGCCTGACAATTGACAAACCGATGGGGTTGGGACGATACGGATAACGTGTAGCGAACAGGCCATGTTCCTGGTGGTCGAGGAAAGGTTTGATATGCAGGGAATATCCATCGGACTGGTGAAAGACATACAAGAGGATAATATGAGAAAACCCTTCGAGACCTTGCAGGCCCTCTGCGATACTCAGGATAGACTTCCACGGATCCGATCGCCTGCGAGCGCGTGGGCTGGATGGGTGTCTGGCCTTTTTCGGTGAATGGCGAATGAATGAGGCCGATGGGCCGCATGTTGAATTCCATTGTTTAATCGAATTCCTTGGTAAAGGTCAATAACTTGACGCCCTGCACCTGCCTGAAAGAAGCGCCCTGTCCAACCGTCTGCAACACAGCGGCCTCATCCACAACGCGCGTGCCAGAGAGAATATCCACCCCGTAATCGAACAAGACCGGGGAAAGCGGCGTGCTAGGTCCCAATACCATGACGGTCGCTTCCAGTCGGCACAATTTCAATAGATCCTCCATCGTACGGTTAAGGATTGCAGTTGCCGGTGATGGCAACCACGTCTGCGCGGGGCAGTAAATCCGGGGCCGCCTCGGCTGGATAATCATCCCCGGTTGGATGTTGCTCGAGCACCCATAACGCGCCAACAGACTCTCGCAGCTTTGAAACGAACGGGAAATGCCCGATCAAGGCAACGTTCTTTCCGCGCCCGCGCTCTGCCAGCACCTCCGCAGCGTTGATCTCCACTGCCTGGGATTCGTCCACTTCCAGCAAAGAGTTGATGGCTGCCATGCCAATGCCGACTTCCAAAGCGGATTCGGAATGAATGAGCTGGGCCAATTCTCTGGCAGATTTCAAATGCAATTCCCCTGCCTCACGGACCGATGGATTCCCATGTAGATGGTCATTCTGTATGGCGGAGGCCATCCCGCAAAAGCGGCTGCAAACGACCACCCAGTGCATGCCCACCAGGACCGAACGTACTGGAGCATCTTCTGGCAGGCTGGCGATCAAGTCATCTAATAGGTCCATAATCTAGTCCGCATACTTTGTTCCGGAGGCCGCCCAAAAGCGCACACCATAGCGCGTCACCAATCGGGCCCGGCCACTCTCTGAAAGATTCTGTAATATCTGGCGCACTTCCTCATCCGGCCAACGTTTCAGCGCTGCCAAAAGATCGTCTTCGCGCATGGGGTGCCGCAGGATAACCGACTGGATCGCTTCGCTCACATCTTCACAGCCGCGCAGGTCAAATTCGCCCTGTGCAGGGGATAGGACCTGCGCCACATCCCCAAGTATAGCCTGTGCACGCAGCAAACCGTCTTCATCCGTGGGTTGCACCCAGCTTTCGGCAGGCGGTCTCACCGGCAGGCTGAGATGCACCTGATCCGGTTTGATACGCGCCAATACAACTGCAAGCTCTTGCAAAGCCTCTTCGCTGTCGTTTAAGCCGCGGATCAGCATGACCTCCGCCCACAGGTTTCCTGTGTATTCAGTGCGGAAGGCAATCAACCCGTTCACCAGACGCTCGAAGGTCAATTCAGGCCAGGGACGGTTGATCTGGCGATACAAGTCAGCGCTGCCAGCATCCAATGTGGGCAAGACGGCGTCGGCCCCTAACAGGTCTGCGCGCACTTCGGGCAAATACAACAAGGCACCGTTGGTGATGACCGCTACCGGGATGGATGTATGTGCCTTCACCCGGCGGATCATTTCGCCCAGCTTACTATGCAGGGTCGGCTCGCCGGACCCAACAAAGGTCACCCAATCGATCTCACCGGGGGCATGGCTCTGCAAGGCCTCGTCCACTTCGGCCAGGATCGCATCAGGAGGAATATACTCTTGTCGTTCGTTGGTCATAGGCGTCGAGCGACCCAACTGGCAATATACACAATTCCAATTGCAGGTTTTTTGCGGGATGGGATCGATCCCCAACGATTGGCCCAACCGTCGGGAGGGGACCGGTCCAAAGACATATTTCATTTTCAGATCATCACCTTTGCACAACCAGTTCAAGCCTAAAGGCACGTTTCGTGAGGCATCACCGTAATAAATAAATGATACTTCAAACAATATTATAGTTCACTATTATGTTTCTTGCAGGCTTTGAACTATTATTTTGGTTGAAAACTTCTTGAAACCGCTGTCTTCCTTACTCACCCCACACCCTGCTAACAAACTGTACCAATTGCTGCATGCCGCGCTCAACCGGCTCCGTGTAGATATACTCTCCGAGCGTATGCGCTCCGGCGCCATTCGTCACGCCCAGCACCACCGCTGGCAAACCACGACTGAGCGGCACGTTGGCATCAGTGGAGCCGATCATCAGTCTCGGCTCGAGGCCCTGCTCCTTGAGACAATCTTCGGCCAGTCTGACCAAAGGATGCCTGACCGGCAGTTCCCCGGCAGGACGCCGCCCGATCACCTCCGCCTCCACCTGGACATCGGGCCTGTTGGCCGTTTCAATTAGCTGTTCTACCGTTTGCGCCAGTTCCGTTAAGACTTGCGGGCTTTCCGAGCGCAGGTCCAGTTCCAACCAGGCATCCGCCGCAATTGCATTGATCGAAGTCCCGCCGCCCATGCGTCCCACGTTCATCGTCGTGCGTGGATTATCCGGTAGTGGGATGGCGGTTAGCTGTGTCACCAACGTGGAAAGTTCGTGCAAGGCCGAGGGTCTTCCGTAATCCGACCAGGAGTGCCCACCCGTGGTCTTAGTCGTGACGCGATAGCGCTGCACACCCAGAGCCCGGTGCTGGATGTAGCCCAGTGACAGCCCTTCGATAATGAGATAGGCATGCACACCCGCTCCAAAACGATCTACCACGGCGCGCATCCCGTGCAAGTCCCCCAGTCCCTCCTCGCACACGTTTGCCACCAACCATAGATCGCCCGGCAGGGAGATGTTACGTGCACGCAACATCTGCACCAGACCAATCAACGCCCCGACTCCCATGGAATTGTCACCGATCCCCGGACCGATGATGCGGTTCTTTTTTCTTTGAACTGTTAAATCTGTTTCTATGGGAAACACCGTGTCCAAATGAGCGCTAACAATCAGCGGCCTGGCTCGGCCCTCCCCAGGCAAACACGCAAAGACATTGTCCACTTCATCCACGGATATATCTTGCAAACCTTCTGCCTCGAACAGCCCTCGCACGAATTGCGCCCTTTGTGTCTCAGCGAATGTCGGCGCAGGGATTTGTTGGATCTGTACTGTCAGATCGAGCAGGTGTTTTACGAATGCTTTCATGTTCATACCTCGTGTACCATGTCGCGTAACACTTCCAGACGAGCCTGTGCCAGCCCGGGCATCACGTCCAGTGGATAGAATGCGCCGCTGCCCTCCACGCTCAGCGAAGCGGATACGTTGCCATACAGCGCTGCTTCCAGCGGGTCGTACGATTTGCGATAACCGGCCAGGAAGCCGCCGCTGAAGGCATCACCTGCGCCGGTCGGGTCAGCCATGCGCGAAGAATAGGCTGGGATTTCCCAGCGATGCTTGCCCATGGCATCGTACAACCACTGTCCCTGTCCGCCACGTTTGATGGCAACCAATTCGCAGCCATAACTCCCCAATTCTTCCGCCATCTCCCACAGATCGTTGGTCTTGCCCCAGAACAAGGCCTGCAATTCCTCCTGGGAGGGCAGGAAAGCTGTCAGCCCGTTGAGCAATTCGCGCAGGTTTTTGAGAAAATCGGGGTTCATGTAAGCAGGCTCAGGGTCCAGTGTGACCGTGGTTGCCAGTCCGGCTTTGAATGCGCTGAGCAACTGTCCCTGGCTGGTGAAATCCATCGAACAAAGGTGTACCGCACTGGCTCCCAAATAATCTTCAGGGATGTCTCCAACGGTGGGCGCATGCGGGTGCGGTTGGCGCGGGTTGACATTGGTATCGGGAGGCTGGTAGCCCAACAGCGCTTTGGGAAAGTTCATTCCTCGGCGCGCAAAGTGTGAAACCGGGTTACTGCGACTCTGTTCGAAGGCGTCAGAATAAGCGCGGAAACTGCGCAAATCCAGGCTGCCGGGCAAAATTTTCAAACCTTGCATGTCGAAGCCACGTGCTTCAATATCCCGCCGCCATTGAAATGGATAGTCTTCACCGACACGCCCTAGCAAGCCAATCTCTGATTCCCAGATGCGCAGTCCACCCGCCGCATACAGCAGGTTGCCGCCGGGTGTATCCAACAAGGGATGCCCCACCGGGGGTAACAGATATTCACGTCGCAAAAGACCAGCAACAATGAAGCGTGCTTCCATGCGGTCAGGTTATAAAAGCTTGTTCAGAGAGTTCGGTCCGTTTGGGTTGCAAGGGCAGCAAGAAGCTAAAGGTGCTGCCTTTCCCCTCAACGCTCTCGACCCAAATACGGCCGCCATGCAGTTCGATCATGGTCTTGGCAACTGACAGGCCCAGGCCCATTCCGGTATGATGTCGCGTGAGATGCGACTCGACCTGGAAGAAACGATCGAAGATGAAGGGGAGATCGCTGGCCGGAATGCCGATCCCATTATCTTTCACTGAAACCTGGACATGTCCGGTCACCGATTCGACCGTGACCAGCACTTCACCGCCCTCGTTCGTAAACGTAATTGCATTTCGTACCAGGTTGCTGATGGCAACCGTGATTTTATTGGCATCGGCTTCTACTCGTAAATCTTCATCATGGGTATCTGCCTGCAAAGTAATATTCTTACTGGACGCCATATCTTGGAAAGATGAAACTACCTCTTTAACGATTTTTGGGATCGAGATCGTGTTTTGACGAATACGGGCCACCCCGGCCTCATAGTTATCGACTTCTGTCAGGCTTTCGATGATCTCTTTCAAGCGGGTGGCATTGCGGATGATGGTTTCCATCGGATCACGATGCTCTTCATCAATCATCTCTCTTAAGAAAGTAGCATGACCAAGGATCAAGCCAAGCGGAGTGCGCAATTCATGCGAGGTAATAGCGATAAAATTGCTTTTCAAGCGATCAAGGTTTGCAAATTCATTGCGCGTATTTTTGATTTGTTCTTCCAGACTGGAATTCCAGAGAGCCATGGCAGCATATAAAGCCAGTATCTCTAGAATTGTGACATCATCCTCGGTATAATGGGTGCTATCTACCTTGTTGACTACTTCGAGCACACCAATCGTATTCCCTTTATAGGCCACAGGAACAGCCAGCAAAGAAGAAGTTGTAAAATTGGTTATCTGATCAACCGCCTTGAAATGGCGGGGGTCTTTTGTCACGTCTTGAATGACTTGCAGCCTGTTATTGGCAAAGACCCAACCTGCAATGCTTTCATCCAAAGGCACCAGGAAATCTTTCAGGAGTTGCTGCCAGAACCAGGGCCCCGCAACGAAGCGCAAGGAGTTAGACGATTCGTCGAATTCCATGACGGACGCGGATGCGCTGCTGGTCAGGTCCATGGCGGCGGTTGTCAGACGCTGCAAAAACTGCTCTGTATCGGGAGCAGACCCAAATCCGCGCAAGATTGCGGGTAGTTGTTCGAGTTTTGAGGCTTTATCAGTCGGTGTCATAGCTAGTCTCAAAGAATAAGTAGTATCATTATACAACAGGGCTTATGAAAAGGCATTATTGAGGAAAAACTTATCCTCTCAGCAAATTGCAATCCAAATGGTAAGGAGTATATTTCATGGCAAATAAAAAAGTACGTGTCGCTATCATCGGTGTAGGGAACTGCGCGTCTTCCCTGGTGCAAGGTGTCCACTACTACCGAGATGCGAAAGATACCGACACCGTCCCCGGCCTGATGCACGTTAACCTGGGCGGGTATCACGTCAATGATATTGAGTTTACACTTGGCATTGATATCAACGCCACCAAGGTCGGGAAAGACCTTTCCGAAGCAGTTTTTGCTTCTCCGAACAATACTTATAAGTTCACTGATGTGCCGCATATGAATGTGCCCGTTGTGCGCGGCATGACCCATGATGGACTGGGAAAATATCTGTCCGAAGTGATTGAAAAGGCACCTGGCCCTACGGCCGATATCGTTGGTCTGCTGAAAGAGACCAAGACCGACGTAGTCCTCAATTTCTTGCCGGTTGGCTCAGAAATGGCCACCAAATGGTACGTGGAACAGGCGATTGATGCTGGTTGCGCCTTCGTGAATGGTATCCCGGTCTTTATCGCTTCGTCCGAATACTGGTCCAAGCGCTTCCGCGATGCCGGCCTGCCTATCCTGGGCGACGATGTCAAGTCTCAGGTTGGCGCAACGATTTTGCATCGTGCCATGACCAGCCTGTTTGTAGACCGCGGTGTACGCATCGACCGCACGTACCAGCTCAACTTTGGCGGCAACACTGATTTCCTCAACATGCTCGAACGCGAACGGTTGGAGAGCAAAAAGATTTCCAAGACCGGTGCGGTCACCAGTATGATCCCCTACGAATTGGGCAAAAACAATATCCACGTTGGCCCTTCGGATCACGTCCCCTGGCTGACTGATCGCAAGTGGTGCTATATCCGCATGGAAGGTACCACCTTCGGTGATGTGCCCCTCAACGTAGAAACCAAGCTGGAAGTCTGGGACAGTCCCAACTCGGCGGGCGTGATGATCGACGCGGTGCGCTGTGCCAAGATCGCACTCGACCGCAAGCTCAGCGGGCCCATTATTGGACCTTCGTCATACTTCTTCAAAACGCCTCCCAAACAATTCAAGGATAGCGTTTGCCTGGAGATGACAGAAGCCTATATCAAAGGCGACAAAGAAGAATAGAACGACCGCTCAGCGGGGGTCACAGACCCCCGCTGAATTTGATTCATTGGTAAAATGCTCCCCATGTTTCGACTCTCTCGCATCTTTCTTGCAATTAGCCTGCTGGCCGTTATTTCGACCGCATGTGGGCCCGCGGCATCTGCCTCCCCCACCCCGGACATGGACTTTGTCATGACCCAGGCCGTGCAAACCGCCATGGCTGGTATGGTCACACCCACTCCGCTTCCTACCGAAACGCCATTGCCAACTGCCACTACGCCACCACGTACGCCACCTGCATTGCCGCCCACTTTTTCGACCAGTATCCTCAAGCCATTGGATACGCCTCATACCTACGTGACGGACACTTGCCAGTATTTGCAGAATAAGTGGAATCCCAACAATGCTGTGCCGGGGACGGTGGTCATGGTAATCATGTTTCACTCCATTTCCAAGGACAAAGCCACAGACGCCAACCAGATCAGCGCCGCTGACCATCGCAAGCTAATGAACGATCTGCACGATATGGGTTTCCAGGCCATCAACATGCAGCAGCTTGCGGATTTCATGTATAACAACGCAAAGATTCCCCAGCGCTCCGTTTTGCTGGTCGTAGATGACCGTCACTTTGCTTCCTATTTCAACGATCATTTCCGCCCGTATTGGGAACAATGGGGCTGGCCGGTGGTCAATGCTTACATCGCCAAGGATGAGCGTCCTGATCTGTGGGCCGAGAACGCAGCGCTGGCAGCCGAAGGTTGGGTGGACTACCAGGCGCATGGCGTGATCCACAACATCAACATGGACGATAGTTCCTCGGACGAATATCTCACCAGCGAGTTGCAGGGGGCGATTATCAATCTTCAGAAATACTACAACAAAACGCCGATTGCTATCATCTGGCCTGGTGGCAGCTTTGGAGTGCGACCCGTGCAATTTGCCCGTAAATTCGGATACGTACTCGGTTTCACTGTCAACCCGCGTGGCCCCGTGATGTACAACTGGATTCCGCAGGGTGACCTGAAAGACCCGGCACGCCCGTCCTACATCCCTGAGGGACCGGCCGGAGATCCCTTGATGACGCTGCCCCGTTACTGGGACGTGGATGCACGTGCCCACCTGGACGATATCCGTGTGTTGGGGCAGGATGCCGCTGCGTATGCGGAACAGAACAAAGCCACTGAATTAGAGTATTACGACATCATGTGTGCCCCCACCTACGGTCCAATTCCGGCGGCACAGTGACCTACTTCTCACATCCTGTCAATTGATACAGTTGAGCGTTTGGTAGAAAAAGAATCCCTTTATACCAATCTGCTTTTGCCTGCAATTGTTCAGCATTGAAATTTTGTGCTGTTCCCCCAACGTAAATATAATCGATTTGCATTTGGCATAATTGTTCCAGTGTGCCTGAAGAACGAAAGTCAATATCGAACGGCGCAAAGGTCATGTTCCTGCCTGTCAACGCGGGGATCCATATGCCGGCATCCGTGCCTGTGGGGCCTGCCGACGGACCTGATGGAAGCACGTTCATGCTAGTAGAGGCAATCAGGATGTGGGCATCGGACGGCAGGTTTTTGTCCAACCAGTCGAATGCGACTGTATCGTCATATCCCACAAAATTACAGCAATCTGACGGGTAAAAGTCATAGCGTCCTAATGCTATCAGGCCGGTAAGCCCGACAACCAAAATCGCAGCGTACGAAAGTATTCGCTCAGGGAAAGCCTGCATGCCTCGTACAGACTGCATGAGACCGGCCAGCCCCAACCCGCCGAGAATGGATAGCGGCAAATATAGAACCATCTCCACAAAGGGCCTGTCCAGTATGGTTTGGTTTTCGAAGTCCGGGCACCAAATTGCCAATTGGAATGAATAGCGCGACAAAAACGCATAGCATGAAAAGAAAACTGAAATAAAACCCTCGGGGAAATTTGATCAGCGCAAAGGGACTTAATACCACAACAATTAAAGTGACCCAGAGCCCATCGTTTAGATAAGGCTCAAGCGCTAAAGCTAACAACGGTTCTCTCTGTATCAATATTCCCACAACTATCAACCCTGAGAGCAACATTCCCAGTGACAGATACTGAAAAGTTTTAGGAAGGGTTTGTATCCTGTTTGCAATCAGCCAGCTTACAAAGGAAAAAACGATAACGACCAGCGTTCTGGAATGAAAAAGTGCGGAAATGATAATTCCAAGTATCAGGATGCCAATCCATATGCTTTGACTTCGATAGGATTTATTTCGAGAAATGAAATATGCCATGCTCAAGACAATTTCTAAAGCCAGCAGGCCTGACAGGGCGGGATATTTTCCCCAGTTGACTGCGAATCCCGGCATGTACCAGCCAAAGCCGGCCAGAAGGATTCCAAAAAATGCAGCTACATCACTGTGCGTTTCGTGTCGCAGCACAAAGAATATCGGGATGGGGATGGTCGCCAGGATGATCTGGCCCAGGACCAGGATCACGTCCATTGGATTGGCACGCAGGCCGAAGGTCAGGAAAGCAGCGAGAAAGTGAAAACCGAGGTGGTAATAGCTTGGAACTAGCGTTGGAATCATCTTTAGTAAAGTCGACGATTCTAATGCGTTCACGAGTTCTTTTACAATTCTGAAATGCTCGACAGAATCAAAATAAGGCGGGACGAATGTCCTGGTGATGAACGCCAGCCGGAGAATTATCGAGAGACCAAAAAGGATGACCAGTAACAGCGCACTTTGCCAGCGGATTTTTTCTTTGGAGGCACTTCGCCCAAAGAATAAACTAAGGCTGCATCCCAGGCCTATGACGACTCACAGCGCCCAATACGACCGGCCATTTTTCACTTAGGACGGAGAGACCGTCTAAGAACGCCTGCCACATTACTGTCTACGGTGCGGAAGTCGGATTGGGATATGAAGGATTCGGGTAAGATGGGTTGGGATAGGATGGCTAGATGACGAAGTTGGTGAAGTCGTGGAAAAGGTTGCGGCGTGGGAGTTATTCCAAAGACTACATCTGGCGCTGGTAAACTACTGTACGCAACGTCGAAAACACCTATGGCAATCAATGTATCATTGCTTTTTGAGTAAATATTCAGTTTTATGAGTTTCTGCTCAGGGTAAGGTTCTCCCAGACAATAGACATTTTCAAGGAAAATTTCCGATTCCTGGCACTCAAAATCGATCTCACCTTCGGGTCCTTCGGCGCGAATATAAATGTCAGCAAAAAAACGGTCATCTGCCTTGAACAGGATCAACAAATTGCCATCTGCATCCGCACCAAACCCATCCAGGCATATATCGGATGGATTGATATCGCAATAGGTAACCTCGAAGGGCGGGGGGAGGGGCGTTTGAGTTGCCTCCAGGGTCGGTTCTGCTCCTCGGCTACAGCCAGTGAGCAGAACCAGGATAATCAAAGCCAGGGAGATTGTTTGCTTCTCTCGAGCGGCATGTCGCATATTGACACTTTGACCTTTGGGCTTATTTCAACATCGGCATTTTGATGCCATGACGTTTCGCTGCTTCGATAGCGATCTCGTACCCGGCATCCGCGTGTCGGACCACGCCCAGACCTGGGTCCGTTGTTAGAACGCGTTCCAGTCTCCGAGCCGCTTCCGGTGTTCCGTCCGCTACGATGACCTGCCCCGCATGCTGGCTATAACCTATCCCCACGCCGCCGCCATGATGGAATGAGACCCAGGTCGCGCCGCCCACGGCGTTGATGAGTGCATTCAGGATCGGCCAGTCAGAGATGGCGTCCGAGCCATCTTTCATGCCCTCGGTCTCGCGGTTGGGACTGGCAACCGAGCCCGAGTCTAGATGGTCGCGGCCAATCACAATGGGTGCTTTGAGGGTGCCGTTGGCTACCATCTCATTGAATTTTAGTCCTGCTTTCATGCGCTCGCCATATCCCAGCCAACAAATACGGGCTGGTAATCCCTGGAAGGGAACCTTCTCCTTCGCCATCTTGAGCCAGCGGTGCAGGTGCTCGTCTTCGGGGAAGAGTTCCATGATGGCCTCATCGGTGCGGTAGATGTCTTCCTTATCACCCGAAAGCGCCACCCAGCGGAAAGGCCCTTTGCCCTCGCAGAACAACGGGCGGATGTAGGCCGGGACAAAGCCAGGAAATTCAAAGGCGTCCGTCACGCCATAATTGTAGGCCTGCTGACGCAGGTTGTTGCCATAATCGAACACTTCCGATCCCGCACGCTGGAAGGCCAGCATAGCCTGCACATGCTTCGCCATGCTTTCCATCGCCATTTCTTTGTAGCGTTTGGGATTAGAAACACGCAGTTCGTCCGCAGCAGCGATTGACAGTCCAGAAGGAACATACATCAGGGCCTCGTGCGCAGAGGTCTGGTCAGTGACTACATCTGGCGTTACGCCGCGTGTTACCAGCTCGGAGTAAATATCGGCTGCATTGCCGATCAGCCCGATTGACTTGGGGATTTCCTGTTCCACGGCTTCTTCCACCAGCGTCATGGCTTCTTCGAGGGTATCCACTACCGTGTCCACGTAACCGATCTCGAGGCGACGTTGGGCGCGTTCGGGGTCCACTTCCACAATCAAGCCGACACCCTCGTTCATGGTGATCGCCAGCGGCTGCGCACCACCCATGCCTCCCAGCCCGGCGGTGAGACAGAATTTACCCTTGAGCGAGTCCCAGCCCTTGAGCCTGGCCAGTGCGCCAAATGTCTCGTAGGTGCCCTGCAAGATGCCCTGTGTGCCAATGTAGATCCACGAGCCAGCCGTCATCTGACCGTACATGATCAGGCCTTTGGCTGCCAGTTCGTCGAAGTGCTCCCAGGTAGCCCAGTGCGGGACCAGGTTTGAATTGGCAATCAGCACCCTGGGCGCGTCTTTATGAGATTTAAAAATCGCAACCGGCTTGCCAGACTGGACGAGCAGGGTTTCGTCTTCCTCCAGATTCTTCAGGCTTTCCAGAATTGCGTCAAACGCCTCCCACGAACGAGCGGCCTGCCCCCGTCCGCCGTAGACAACCAGTTTTTCAGGGATTTCGGCTACCTCCGGGTCGAGGTTGTTCTGGATCATGCGATAGGGGGCTTCGATCAGCCAATTTTTGCAGGTCAATTGTGTGCCGCGCGGCGCACGGACTTCGCGTGGACCGGACATTTTTTCTCCTTTGTTTTTGCTATACAACGGGGCTGGCCCCCGCATCATAGTGAATTCAGAGTGCTCGTAAATATCCGAACCAGGATCCTGTTTTTGAAGACAATTCGTTAGATGCAAGTTCGTTTATTTATGCAAGAAGCAGTAATAACAATCTCCCAACTATTATACGCCGGGAGATTGAGAAATCACAATTGCGTTTGCGCTTTTATAGTGCAATGACCAATGGTTTCGCGATTATTTTGTTAGCACAGAAATAAATTCATCCCGGCGCAATACCACCGGGATGAAAAGAACGACGAACTACCAGTTATTTATGCCGCAACAGCGCTTTGTTCCAGCAATTGTTGAAAATGGGTACCTTTCAGGCGGTTGATGAGTTCTTCCTGCGCCTCACACCACACCGGGCGCAGCGGGCAATCTTCGTCAAATGTGCAGGTGCCATTTTCAGTAACACACTCGTTGAGCATGATCGGCCCGTCAATGGCTTCGATAACCTCAAGCAAGGTGATATCTTTGGGTTCACGCGCCAGCGTTACACCGCCGCGCGCACCACGCGAAGTATGCAGCAATCCGGCAATGGAAAGCTGTGAAATGATCTTCGCCAGGAAGGAAGGCGGGATGTGTTTTTCTTTTGCCACCTGGCTTGTGGCAGCACGCTGGTTGGGCTCCAAACGAGCCAGATATAAAACGGCTCGCACGGCATAGTCAGCTTGGCGTGTAATTTGCATGGGGTCCTCACTTACAATATAGGTAATTTTTATCCGTTATAGAGATTTTATTGTGCTTGGCCTTACAAGGCAAGTGATGGAGGTCATGGATGAAATATGACTAATTACTCCGATTTTAAAAGTACAAAAAAGACCCGAAAACATGTCTTCGGGTCTTTTCAGCCAGAACTGCTCATATTCAGTCTGTAATAGTTACATTTCCTGCGCCCATTTTGACGATGATCGTCAGAGTTGGGCCGGAGCCGTCCTGGGTATAAGTCTGGTTGCTCTGTCCCCAGCCGGAACTGTGATTGATGCTCACCGGGCCGCCCTCTACGGTCACGCGTGCATCCACGCCCCTGGGGATAACCAGCGAAAGGTTACCAAACCCGGCCTCGATGCGTGCGGTGGCATCTTGTTTCAGGTCGCCGCTGAAGTCCAGGGTGTAATCCCCTGCGCCGCCGTTGAAGATCAGGGTCGAGAAATTGGCGTTTGCCAGGCCGGTCAGCTTGACGCTGGAAGCGCCCGTCTCATAACGGAATACAGACATCTCGGTCGGGTTTGACTCGGAGAAAGAAACGTTCACGTCGGATGCGCCGTCTTTGATGGTCAGGTCCGTCAACGCCAGTCCACCAAATTCATAGTGTCCTTGATAAGCCCCGGCGTTGATTTCCAGTTCCATCGGCGTCTCGCCGAGCTTCAGATCCCATTCGTTCTTGAAATTGGATACGTTCAGCGATTTGAGTTGACCTTGCTTGATTTCGATATCGCTGCCACTTTCAATGACTTCCGGCTTGAAATTGGGGATGTCATATGTAGCCGTGCCATCGACAAGCATATCCGCAGCGCCAGGAGACAAAGTGAGTTCACCGGCTCCGAACGAAATTTTCAAGCGCGTCGCTTCGCTAGCCGGGGTTGCCACCGTTATCTCATCTGTGACTTCCGGCCCTGGAGTGGGCACTGAGGGGATGTTGACGCTAAAACCGCAGGCCATTGTGGCCAGGGTCAGGACTGCGAGAAATGATAATAAATGTTTCATGGAATACTCTCCTTCTGGGAAGATATACGCCATAGGAGAGTATGAGTTGCATACAAAAAGCCCCTCTCCCTTCAGGGAGAGGGGTTGGGGTGAGGGTAAGGGCCTACGCCACCTTCCTCCCTTTGGGCCTTTCACGTTCCATAAACGCAGAATCCAGCGCCTGTTTGAGCGAGCGCGCCTCGATGATTTCAATGTTCTTAGGCCAGTCATCCATTTTGCGGATGGCCTTTGGCACGATAGCGATTTTGAATCCCAGCTTGGCTGCTTCCCGCAGGCGGAGCTGCATTTGTCCCGGCATACGCAGTTCACCGGCCAGGCCCACTTCGCCGATTAATACGGCTTCCGCGCGGATGGGCACATCGCGCCACGAAGATGCAATGGCCGCCGCAACCGCCAGATCAGCGGCAGGCTCGTCCACTTTCAGGCCGCTGACCACGTTGACGAAGATGTCCTGCTCGCCCAGTTTGATGCCCGACGCGGCGCGTCAGCACGGCCGCGATCAGCAGCAGGCGGTTGAAATCCACACCGTTGGGCGTGCGGCGCGCATTGCCGAACTGGGTCGGGCTGGTCAGCCCCTGGATTTCCACCAGCAGCGGACGCGTGCCCTCCATCGTCACAGCGATAGCCGATCCCGGCGCATTGACCATGCGCTCCGCCAGAAAGGCCTCGGACGGGTTGATCACTTCGCTCAGCCCGCTGCCCCGCATTTCGAAGACACCCACTTCCGCTGTCGCGCCGAAACGGTTCTTAACCGAACGCAGCAAACGGTAAGCCTGAAAGCGGTCGCCTTCCAGATAGAGCACCGTATCGACGATGTGCTCCAACACGCGCGGACCGGCAATCGTGCCTTCCTTGGTGACATGCCCGATCACGAAGACCGAAATACCGCTGGATTTGGCTAATTCCCGCAATTGCGACGAACATTCGCGTACCTGTGAAACTGAGCCTGCAGCAGAATCCAATTCAGAGAGATACATGGTCTGGATCGAGTCAATCACCAGCATGGTCGGCGCCACTTCACGGACGTGGTTGAAGATAGTCTCTAAATTGGTTTCAGTGACCAACAACAAATTAGCTGGCAAATCCGTTTTTTTATCACCCCTCCCCAAACGCAGCGCCCGCATCTTGATCTGCCGCTCGGACTCTTCCCCGGAGACGTATAACACTCTTTGCGCCCCCGCCATTTCCATCGCCATTTGCAGCAGCAGCGTGGATTTACCGATACCGGGATCCCCGCCCACCAGCACGATGGAACCGGGCACAATCCCGCCGCCCAACACGCGCGCGAACTCGCCAATCGGCAAATGGATGCGGTCTTCCGCATCTCCGCCTATTTCTCCAATCGGTTGTGGTTCGGAACGCCCGGTCAGGCCGCGCACGGCAGCTTTTTTGGTGGAAACTTTCTCTTCATGGATGACTTCTTCCACCATGCTGTTGAACGCGCCGCACTGCGGGCATTTGCCCATGTAACTGGCAGATACACGTCCGCATTGCTGGCAGACATAACGGGTGTGGGTTTTTGGCCATTTCAAATTCTCCCCCCTCTCCCTGCAAGGGAGAGGGGTCGGGGGTGAGGGTTAGTAAAGTATAACAGAATTTATGTTCTGATTTCCGCCATCGTCGTGGCGACCTCATCCAGCACCGCCAAGAATTCCTCGGGCGGCTTTTTACTGAGGATGTTCCGGCGTTCCCCGCGGGTCAGATTCTTCATCATCAAATATTGCGCCACGTACTTGCGGAACAGCCGCTGCCCATCTTCTTCCCCGTAAAATTCGATATTGCGTTTCAGGTGCTCACGCATAAAGGTGCGGACTTCCTCCGGCGGGACCTGTCTCCGATCAAGGCCAGAGAAGATCCACGGGTTGGCCATCGCCCCGCGCCCGATCATGACCGCTTCGCAGCCTGTGTAAGCCTGCATCCGTTTAATATCTGCCACCGTGCGGACGTCCCCATTCCCGATAACGGGGATTTTGACCGCCGCCTTGACTTCGGCAATCGCATCCCAGTTGGCTATGCCGCCGTAGCCCTGCTCCTTCGTGCGTCCGTGCAGGGCGATCAGCGCGCCGCCGTTCTCTTCCACCATACGTGCCACCATTTTATAAGTCCGACAGTCGTTCCAGCCAAGGCGCATCTTGCCCGTGATCGGGATATCGAGCGCGGCGGTCAGCTTGCGGAAGGTGGTACCGATCTTGAGCGGGGTACGCATCATGCCCACACCCGCCCCATGGTTGGCGATGGACTTCGATGGGCAGCCCATGTTCAGGTCGATCACATCAGGCCCCAAGTCCCGGACGCGAAGCGCGGCTTCTACGATCTTGTCCGGATCATCGCCGTAGAGCTGGAACACGACCGGGTGCTCGGCGTTCTCATACGTCAATTTCTTGAAGGCCGATGTTTGCTCCTGCAAAATAGCCTCCGCACGGACGAACTCAGTGTACGACATGGCCGAACCCAACCGGCGGCACAGCGAACGGAAGGGCCAGTCGGACACGCCGTCCATCGGCGAGAGGATGACGTTGCCATAAACAGGCAATTCGCCAACGTGAAAGGTTGGAGTTGCAAGGGTATCGGGGGTGGAAGCCAGTATTTTTGTTACCATGGTTTCTAAAGACAATGAAGGCGGTTCGATTGAATCGCCTCCACAGTATAACAAAATCTTTGGGCAAATTACGCTGGTTGTTCCTTCTTCAGCATATCCATATAATGCTTGCGGAATTTAGCCACCTTGGGCGCGACCACCGCCGCGCAGTAAGGCTGGTAGGGATTGTTGGCGAAGTATTCCTGGTGGTAGTCCTCGGCTATGTAGAACGCATCCATTTTCTCCAATGTGGTGACGATGGGGTTATCAAAGATTTTCTGCGCTTCTAAATCTTTGATGACCTCTTCAGCGATTTTCTTCTGTTCCTCGTCATGATAGAAGATGGCCGAGCGATATTGCGTGCCCACGTCCGCGCCCTGGCGGTTGAGCGTGGTGGGATCGTGGATGCCGAAGAAGACGTTCAACAGGTCACGATAGGAGACGATGTCGGGGTCAAAGGTGATGCGCGTGACCTCCGCATGCCCGGTCATGCCGGTGCAGACGGCCTTGTAACTCGGATTTTCCACGTGTCCGCCAGCGTAACCGGATTCGACCGACTGTACGCCCTTGACTTCATCGAAGACCGCCTCCAGACACCAGAAACAGCCCCCGGCTAATGTTGCGATTTGTGTACCCATAAGAACTCCTTTCTCTCCTTCTTTGACGCAAATTGTCTACAAATATTACCAGAGATGGATTACGAAAGTATTAAATATCCTATAGCATAGTTGTATAAGTTTTTACATACGTGGGTAATCTCCATACCTTCTCAGCTTCATCCTGGATTTGAACATGGACAATACCAAAACATCGCGGAGAATGACAACTTTCATCCTGGTTGCAGTTGGACAGATCGTTTCCGTGACCGGTTCGTCGCTGACCGGATTCGCGCTCGGCGCCTGGGTCTACCAGGAAACCCATTCGACCACCCTGTTTTCGCTCATCCTGTTGTTCACCGTGCTGCCCTCGCTGCTGTTTGCACCGCTGGCGGGCGCGCTGGTCGATCGCTGGGACCGCCGCCGAGTCATGATCGCTGCCGATAGCGGCGCGGCGGTCTGTACCGGATTGCTGATGCTGCTGATCTACACCGGACAACTGGAGATCTGGCACATCTACGTCATCATGGGCTTCAACTCGCTTTTCCGCGCGCTGCAGGTGCCAGCCTATACGGCCTCGGTCAGCCTGCTGGTGCCCCGGGAGCAGCTTGGACGCGCCAACGGCATCATGCAACTGGAGGCCACTTCCAGCTATTTGCTCTCGCCCATCCTGGCCGGCTGGCTGCTCGAACCAGGTTGGCATCGTGAACGTGATGTGTGATCGACCTGGCGACCTTCTTCTTTGCGGTCATCATCGTATTGTCTGTGCGTTTTCCCAAGCCTGTTGTGAAGGATAAGGATACTATCCACGCGGCCCTCCTTGTGGCAGGAAATGGCCGTTGGCTGGCAGTTCATTTCCACGCGCTCTGGCTTTATAGGTTTGATGGTTTTGTTCGGACTGGGCAATTACGCCAACCTGATGACCGACACACTCATGCCGCCCATGCTGCTGGAACTCAGTTCCCCAACCATTCTGGGAAGCGTGCTCTCAACAGGCGGATTGGGCATGCTGGTCGGAACCTTGCTAATGTCAATTTGGGGAGGCCCAAAGAAGCGCATTTATGGCGTCCTGATTTTCAAAACGCTGGCAGGCCTGGCGATTATCGCAATTGGTCTGTTCCGCAGCATCCCATTGATTGCGCTAGCGACCTTTTTCTATTACCTGCCCTTTCCGCTGGTCAATGGCTCGGACCAGGCTATCTGGCAGAGCAAGGTGCCACCCGAACTCCAGGGACGCGTGTTCTCCATCCGCCGCATGCTGGCACGTTCCATGATTCCCCTGGCTTATCTGACTGCCGGTCCGCTCTCGGATAAAGTCTTCAAACCGTTGTTGAGCGAGAACGGTTCGCTGGCGCTTTCCCTCGGTCAAATCTTCGGGGTAGGGCCCAGCCGGGGGATGGGATTGTTGATCTCCCTGATGGGGCTGTTCATCGTCATTTTGACATTATCGACTGCGCTAAATCCCCGTGTGCGGAATATGGAAGCAGAGTTGCCGGATGTGGTGTAAATAAAGTAAATGCTATGTCAGCAATGAACGAGAATTTCTTTGCTGCCCGCGCCAATAGTCTCGCATGCCAAATGACGAGGACCGAATGCTAATCGTCGCCAGTAGCGAAGCGCAAATTTGTGTCAACACTACGTTCGCTGCGCTATCGCTCCGCTCAGGCAAATATCTGTATCCAAACTAACTGTAAATTGAAAAGGCCTGACAGTTCCGAGAACCTGCCAGGCCTTTTTGTAACTTTACTTTTGCTACGCCGCGGGTGCGGCTGCTTTTTCTTTTACTTTCTTTTTCTCTTCCTTGGCTGTCAGGACAATCTCGTTATCCTCGTTGACATCTACCAGGACGGATGCGCCTTCGCCAAACTCACCACCTAGCAGCAGGTCGGAGAGCGGGTCTTCCACCTTTTGCTGGATGACGCGACGCAGCGGACGAGCGCCGAATTCGGTATCGTAGCCCAGGTCGGCCAGCAGCGCGAGCGCTTCTTCCGAGGCTGTCAGGACCAGTTCGTGCTCCTGCAAACGCTCGGCAACTTTGTTCAGCTCGAGCTTGACGATGTTCTGGATGTCTTCCTTGTTCAGGGCGCGGAAGACCACCACGCTGTCCACACGATTGATGAACTCGGGCCGGAAGACCTTCTTCAGCAACTCGGTCAACTTCTTGCGCATCTCGTCATAGGACAGGCGCTCTTCGGTCTCCTCGTCGCGTTTCAACTGGAAGCCGAGCGAGCCCTGCTTCTTGATCACGTCTGCGCCGATGTTGGAGGTCATGACGATGATGGCGTTGCGGAAATCCACTTTGCGGCCGCGTGCATCCGAGAGATGGCCTTCTTCCATGATTTGCAGCAACATGTTGTGCACTTCGGGATGGGCCTTTTCCACCTCGTCAAAGACGACGATGGAGTACGGACGGCGACGCAGGGCCTCGGTCAGTTGACCGGCATCTTCGTAGCCGACGTATCCGGGAGGCGCTCCAACCAGGCGTGAGGCTGTGTGCCGTTCCATGAACTCGGACATGTCGAGTTGGATGGCCGCATCTTCGCTACCGAATATGAACTTGGCCAGGGCCTTGGTCAACTCGGTCTTGCCGACGCCGGTTGGGCCCAGGAAAATGAACGAACCGATCGGGCGGCGCGGGTCTTTGAGCCCGGCACGCGCGCGGCGCACGGCCCGGGAAATGCCATCAATGGCATCTTTCTGGCCGACGATGCTCTCTTGCAATTCTTCTTCCATCTTCAGTAAGCGTGCGCTCTCTTCTTCGGCCAATTGCATGAGTGGCACACCGGTCCACATGGAGACCACTTCGGCAATGTCTTCCGCCGAAACGACGGGACTGTTGGAGCGATCCCAGCCGGTGCGTAGACGCTCCAGAACTCTCCTGAAGTTCGAGTTCTTTCTCTTCCCACTCTTTGACGTCTTCCATACTGCCGTCTTCCAATGCGAGGGTGCGGTTCTGACGCACTTCGCGCAGTTGGGTGAACAGGTCTTTGGCCTGTTGGGCGGCGGGACTCTTGTACATGCGCACACGCGAGGATGACTTCATCGATCAGGTCGATGGCCTTATCGGGCAGGAAGCGCTCGGTCACATAACGGGAGGAAAGCTCGGTGGCCGCTTTGAGGGCCTCATCCGAAATCACCAGGTGATGGTGCTCTTCGTAAGCGCCACGGATGCCTTTGAGAATTTCGATGGTCTCATCTTCGGAGGGTTCTTCCACCAGCACGGACTGGAAGCGACGTTCTAATGCCGCATCGGATTCGATGTGTTTGCGGTATTCGTCCAGTGTGGTAGCGCCAATCACCTGCAATTCGCCGCGTGAGAGCGCCGGTTTGAGGATGTTGGCCGCATCTACGGAGGAGCCGGCCGCGCCAGCGCCCACCAGCATGTGGACTTCGTCGATGAACAAGACTGCGCCGGATTGCTTGAGTTCGTCGATAACGCGTTTGAGGCGCTCTTCGAATTGACCGCGGTACATGGTGCCAGCCACGAGGGAACCAACGTCCAGTTGCAGGACGCGCTTGTTCATAAGGGGAGCAGGCACATCGCCCTCGACGATGCGCTGGGCGAGTCCCTCGACGATGGCGGTCTTGCCGACACCGGGTTCGCCAATCAGCGCCGGATTATTCTTCGTCCGGCGCGCCAGGATTTGGATGACGCGCTCGATTTCGGTCTGTCGCCCGATGACGGGGTCAAGTTTCTTTTCTTCCGCCAGGGCGGTCAGGTCGGTTGCCAGTTGGTCCACCAGCGGGGATTTTGCCCCGGACTGTTGCGGCTTATTGGCGGCTTCGCGCTTGCTGCCGGGTGCGGATGGTGTGGGCGATGATGTGGTCTCGTTGAGCACGCGGCGTGTCTGGCGGCGGACCTGGTCGGGGGTGACGCCCAGCTTGCGCAGCACATCCATAGCCGTGCCTTCGCCGCTTACCAGCCCCAGCAGGATGTGTTCGGTACCAATATAGTGATGGCCGAGGCGACGGGCTTCTTCGACGGCCTGTTCGAGCACTTGCTGCGTTTCAGGCGCAAGCTCGATCTTGCCACCGACATAGTCGCCCGAGCTTGCAACCCGTTCGACCATCTCGCGCATACGGTCTGAGTCCATGCCAAGTTCACGCAGGACGCGCCCGGCAACACCACCTTCTTCTTCCATTAATCCAAGTAACAGATGTTCGGTTCCAATTTTATCTTGACGAGCACGTTCGGCCTCTTGATGAGCCAAACTGAGCACCCGTCGTGCACGCTGTGTAAAGCGTTCCATACCAGCCATTTTGTTATTCTCCTACTCAATCAGACAGGAACTGTCAAGATTGATTGTACCAAAAAAGGAAGGGGTGCTTCCGTTGGAAATTGATTAGAATTTCCTAACGATTGTATATATTATTTGCCAGGTGTAAAGGGCCTCTATAGCCTATTCCTTGCACTTGATACGTTTATCGGTTGTCTCCATCTCCCCAAATCTTACCCCGCTCGAGACGCGAATACAGCTTTTGGAGGTTGTATTCGGCCACTTCATCCAGGGATAGATCCAACTCAGTGCATACCTGTGCAATATACCATAACACATCTCCCAGTTCGGCTTTGAGCGCGGAGCGGGTTTCTTCGTTGATTTCCCCATCTTTGTCGCGGAAGACTTTTTTGATCTTGCCGGCCACCTCCCCGGCTTCGTTGACCAGCCCGAGTGTGGGATAGATAACCGGGTGGCCGATGGCGGGGTATTTGGCGGTCTTGCGGGATTTGTCTTGGTAGTCGTTGAAGTTCATGAGAATCCTTTTTTGAACCGCAAAGAACGCGAAGGTCGCTAAGATTTTTGGATGGTTTTCTTCGCGTCCTTAGCGTGCTCCCTGGCACCGCCCGCTAGGGCAGGTGTTGCGGTTAATGCTTTTATCTCTTCCTGTGCGTAGCGGCCTTTGCCAGTGGGACAGACGATCAGGCATTTGGCGCAGGTCTGGCATTCACGCAGGGTAACCCGGCCGGTCTCCATCGGTTTCTGCGGACAGAGACGCACGCAGGCCAGACAGTCGGTGCAGCCTCCGCCGCCCCAACGCGGGGACAGGTCGAGGGCGTAGTCGGTTTCGATCCCGGTCAGGATCAGGCGCGGACCGAAGATGCGGTGCACCAGCAGCCCGTAGGGACTAAGATTCCCCAATCCCGCCGATTGGGCCAGCTTGGGCAGGTTACGACCGGGGGAGAGCGGGTCGATCAGGGTAGCGTGGTAGCCCTCCCGTGTGAGCATGCGCCGTAACTGGCGGATGAAGGTTTTGGCTTTCGCAAAGGTGAAGGGATCGAAGGTCGTCGATTCCCAGCGGTGGACGAAGACCAGCGTGTTCCCGATACGGGCGGCATCGTCACAGCCATGGGCGACGAAATCGGCGATCTCGCCGCGCGGACGCAGGAATCCCGCCGCCTGGTAGCCCAGAAAGCGCAGCGGCGCGGCCTTGAGCAGCAGCAACGCCGGCATGAGCGTGCCGAAGAATTCGATCTTCCTGGCGTCGGTGGACATGGGGATGGTTTCGATGGTGGGACGAGTGCGGGAGGACATTTTTTGGTTCATCTTTTTGATGTCTCTGTTCAAGCAAAAGCTTGTTTGGCAAGAGGCGTATAGCATGGGAATATTGAAGGAGTGTATGAAAAGTCCCTTGGCAATGGCTTGGCAGAATATCTCAGGCAGAAGATTAAGTTGTCAGGTTCTTGTCCGACATCCCAATACCTACTGATATTCCATCAATTTTTTGAAGTTCCGTAAGTTCTGCTGGTATTACCCTGCCCCGCGAAAAAATTTCATAATACACACGCCAGTCAATACCACCACCTGCACCAGGATGATACCCTAAATTCAACATCTGTAGGATCACCATATTTACAAATCGAAAATCGAAAGGCCGTTATTCACATTCAGGAAGACCAGCCGAGTCTTTGCCTGGATGCCGAACCTGCTCGTCACGGCCTCGGCATAGCGCGCCACCTGACGGTCGTACCCACCGCGCTGGATGGCGATCTGCGCTTCATCGTCGGAGCGGACTTCGTCGGTTTTGAAATCAACCAGGAACCAGCCTGCCTCGGAGCGATAGAGCAGGTCGATGATGCCGGTGTTGCCGGGCAGGTGGTAGGGAATTTCGTGGTGACGCTCGGCCGCGTCGATCTCAGCATAGAGCGGGTGGGTGCGGAAGCGTCCCAACAGGCGGCGGACTTCACCGATGGTGGTGTGGATTTCTACCGGGTCGGTCAGGCCGGTTTCGAGGGCCAGCGGGCGCAGGAAGGCTTCGAAGCTGTCGTCTAGCCCCTCTCCGGCGGGGAAATGCCAGCGACGCAGGGCCTCGTGGACGAGGCGTCCCACCACCCAGGCAGGGCCGCGCGGCCGTTTGGCGGTGGAGACCACCCGCCAGACGTGCTGGGGTGGGTCAGCCTGTCGGGCGCGGGATTTGTCGTCGATGACGGGTTCAGGTGGGGTGAGGGGTTCGAGCAGGTCGGCCCTCATTGCTTCGACAAGCTCAGCACGACGCCCTGGCCCCTCTCCCTGTGGGAGAGGGGAGTCTGTCGAAATGGGAGCCCCCTCCGGGGATGTTACAGGATGGGGGGAGTCCGAGACGTCGGCTGGCAAAACGGGGTAGAGCGTGGCCGCCAGTCCATCCTGGTTTAATGGAAAATTTTCAGAAGTAGACATTTCCAAACCAGAAAATGGTTCGACTTTGCTCACCACAAGTTTGCCGAGCCAGCCCGCCAGGGTGAGTGTGCCATCCTTTTTGCGCTTGACATGGCCGCTGATGAGCAGTTTTTCTTTGGCACGCGTGGCAGCGACGTAGAGCAGGCGGGCGTTTTCGGCTTCGTCGAGGTCGTCTTCGAGACGGGCTGCAAGCTGCCAGGCTGTGGGGTGAAAATCGCCGTCTTTCAGGTCGAGCAGCAGGCCGCCGGGGGTGAGTTGCACCTTGCCACCCGCGCCGCGATGCTCGTAGGCGGCATCGGCGATGACGGTGAGCGGAAATTCGAGGCCCTTGGCCTTGTGGACGGTCATCAGTTGGACGGCGCCGGCTGCGGATGCGTCCGCGGGGGCTTCGCCTTCGCGCAGACCTACGTCGCGCAAGGTCTGGACGTAGGCAAGGAAGTCGGGCAGGCTGACGAGACGGGAGCGATGGGCGTCGGCGAGCAGTTTTTCAACGTTGCGCAGCATCCGCTCACCATTGGGGACGCTGGCAAGGATGGCTCGGTAGCCGGTCAGGTCGAGCAGGCGTTTGAGCACGGCTGCAGCCGGGGCACGCCCGGAGAGGGTGCGGAGTTCGCCGAGGATCGCACAAGCCCTGATATGAGCGGGCAATATCGAACCGCGAAGGGCGCTAAGAACGCTAAGATTTTTATGGTTTACTTGGCGTGCTTCGCGGTTAATTTCATCAGGGAATCGCAAGTGGTAAATTTCGGCGTCGGAGATGGCAAAGGCGGGCGAGCGCAGCAGGCCGACCAGGGCCAGGTCGTCGAGGGGATCGGCGACGGCAGCCAGGATGTTGAGCAGGTCACGGATTTCGGGCCGGTCATAGAAGCCGCGCCCGGCCACGGTGACAAAAGGAATGCCAGCCTGCTCGAAGGCATTTTCGTAAACAGCAAAGGCAGTGGAAGAGCGAAAGAGCAAAGCCATCTCGCCCCAGCCAAAACCTTCATCGGCGTGGAGTTGATGCAGGCGATGGGCGAGGGCTTGGGCAGCGGCGATGCGGCCTTCCTCGGCGTTTTCTCCCAATCCGAGATGGAACTCAATGAACGGCGGTTGGATTGTTTCGCGCGCTGGCGACTGGCGGTAAGCGCGCAAGGGAGCGAACGGCACGGCATAGAGGCCGGGCGGGATCGTCGCTTTCGCCGAGGATGGGAGCCAGCAAGGGATTGAGGCTGTCGAGCAGTCCTTTGTGGGCGCGGAAGGTCAGGTCGAGGTCGATCAGCGCCCCGCCCGAGGCCTGGACATCAGCCTGCACCTGGCGGAAGACGGTCACGTCGGCGTTGCGAAAGCGGTAGATGGATTGTTTGCTGTCGCCGACGATGAAGAGATCAATCGATTTTCGGTTTTCGATTTTTGATTGTTGATTGAAACCGGTCAACGCATATACGATCTGACGCTGGCGGTCGTTGGTATCCTGGAATTCGTCCACCAGCACGGCGCGCAGGCCAGACCGGAGCCGGGCGCACACAGCGGGGTTTTCGGCCAACAGACGGGCAGTAAGACCCTCCAGATCATCGAAGTCGAGGGCCTGGCGCTCATCCTTGCGGCGCTGGTATTCGGCCAGAACCTGCTCAAAGAGCCGCTGGATGGCCGGAAGATGGGCGGCAACTTTTTCGTCCAGGCTGAAGCGGGATTTCTCGGCCAGGAATTTGAGATTCTCATCGTAAACCTGGCGCAATTCGGACATGGCGGCGCGCGGCGTTTCGATGTCGGCCCAGTTATCCTTTTTGCCCTGGGTGGAGGTGGCCTTGCGCAAATCGGTCAAACCGGAGAGGACAGCATCCCAGTCCCTGGCAGCGCGCGCCGATTGGACTTCATCCCAACTGGCGAGCACGGACTGGCGGGCCAGTTCGAGCTTGTCATCGGAGCACGGCGGCGCTGGCAGGCGGCGAGGTCATGCCAGAGCATTTGTCCAGGCAGGAGAGTCGAGGTGGGCGGCAAGGTAGCTGGAAAGGGAAGATTCGAAAACGCCCCTCACCCCTGACCCCTCTCCCAAAATTGGGAGAGGGGAAACATCCAAGCGGCGGCTCAACAATGCGCCGAGAATCCGCCGCAAGTCGCCTTCCTTGAAATCCCCGAACAGCGCCGCAGCTCCCGGATCGCTGACGGCCCAGGCCAGAGCGGCATCGATGGCTTCGGCTTGCAAGGCCGCGGCCAGGCCTTCTTCGAGCACGCCAAAGGCCGGGTCAAGACCCGCTTCGGCAGGATGGGTGCGCAAAATCTCGGCGCACAGGCTGTGGATGGTGCCGATGCGGGCGAAATCGATTTCGGCACCATCCAGGCCATTCCGCCGAAAGGGGATTAAGGATTTCCTTCGTGTCCTCGGCGGCTAATTCTTCTGGTGAAGTAGGCGCCAGCGCCTTCCGGATGCGACTGCGCATCTCCCGCGCCGCCTTCTCGGTGAACGTGATCGCCAGGATCGAGCGCAGCGGGTAGCCCTGCTCCAACAGGTACAGGTAACGCCCGACCAGCGAGAGCGTTTTTCCCGATCCCGCCCCAGCAGTGACCGCGATGGCCGGGTTGGGTTCTGTGACGGCCTGTTCCTGGCGACCTTTGAAGTGGTATTGGGAGAGGAGAGACATGACAGTAACCAGTGTCCAGTGATCAGTTATCAGTGGAGCGAGGACGATGGCGTTTTCTGGATTTAGGCGCTTTACGCTCTGACAAAGACGGGGGAACCGGAGTGGAGATTCTTTTGGTCTTGTCGAAAATCTGGTTGGGTTTTCGGTCTACAGTTTCCTTGAACATTTTATAGTGTCGCTTGATACGCGCCACATAATTCCGGTCACTCAAAATATCTTTAGCCAATTCCAGAATAGCGGGGGCCAACTTGGATTGTGGGCTGCCCGGATTCAAAATAGGTCCTTGCAATTCTTTGACAGTTACAGAGTCGTTTTCCCCAAGCCAACGCGCATAAAAAGCAGCTTTTTCCCAGCCAAAAGACACGTATGCAACTGGTTTGAGGCTCTTTTCAGAAACCACTTCAAAGATTACTCGGCGGCAATCACAGTCTTCATCGTTGCAGTACATCTCAATAAACCCATAACTGTCCTCTGGCAATTTCGGATGATTCAGGGTTGTCGCCGTACGGGTTTCTTTCCATCCAAGTTCGCTAAAACGTTCAATAAATTGCTCGAATGGCATCTCAAAATCCTTTCTTATATCTCCAGCAAAATCCCACCGCCGGGCAATAGGACGGGCAGCCCTCAGCGGGCGGCTTCGGCTCGAAATGACCGGCGCGGATGCTGTTCACGTGTTTCCCAACATGCGCCACAGCCGTCGCGAACGCCGCATCCACCCCGCCCTCGAACTTCTCCAACTTCAGGCTGCTGGCCTTGGCGCTCTGGATGTGCCAGTAAAAGCCGCTCGACACCTCGCCCAGCCCCAGCGCATCCCGCGCCGCCAGGGCATAGATCGGCAATTGCAGGCGGCGTCCGTCCTTCAAGTGCGCTGCCGAAATCGTCGCCCCGCCCGACTTATAGTCGATCACCCGCAGCGAGCCGTCCGGCGCGGCATCCAGTCGGTCGATGTATCCGTGCAGGCGCACCTCGCCCGCCTCCGTTCGCAGCACCAGCGACGGCTCCCCCATCCCAAAACGCGCCTCCATGCGGAACGGCCTAAATCCCTGTGAAACCTCGTCCAGCGCCGTGATCGTCTCACGCAGCCGCCGCTCCAGTTCGCGTTGCTGCACCGCCCACAGCGCCGTCGGGCGGAAACCATATTCCTGTGGGGCACGCTCGAACACCGCCTGCGCCTTCTCCGGCAGCAGCGCCAGGCACGTCTCCAGGTCGCTCGCCGACCCCGTACACATCCTCCAAAATCTTGTGCAGCATCGAGCCGAGCATGCGCACGTCGAAACCTTCCTCCGGCGGCGTACGCGGCTCCAGCCCCAGCGCATAAGCCACAAAAAACTCGAACGGGCATGTCCCGTAACTCTCCAGTTTCGGCGGCGCTCCAGCCGAATTCCCCGGGCCAAAGCGCTCACTCAGGTCGAAAACGTCTCGCCCTCGTACATTCTCCCTCCGCTTTCGGGGCCAGCCGCGCCATCAGCGCCTCCACCCCATTTTTCATGTGGATGTCGAACTCCCGGGCCGCCTCCCGCCACTCGACCTGCGAGGCCGCATCGGCCAGATCCGCCAAACCGTCTTCCGGTCGCACCCGGACAACTGGCCTGCTCCCGTTTAGACGGCGCATCTCAGCCCAAAACGGGGATGCCTCCCACGGCTGGCCGTCTTCCGCCAGGTACGGACGCGTCAGCAGCAATTTCTGGCGGGCGCGGGTCACCGCCTGGTAGAACAGTGAGCCTTCATCCCCGCGCAGACGGGTTTCCAGCGGCAGGCCGTGAGCGCGTAACGCATCCCGGTCACTCTCACTGAAAAGAACATCCTCCCGTTCGAGGCGTGGAAACTCGCCTTCCGAGAGTCCCAGCAGCGCCACCGCCTGGAAAGCCAGACCCGCGCCCATCCAACACCGAGGCGGCCAGCATCCCGGCCTGTGTCGGGATCGTGTACGTAGCAGTTTCGACAGCGGCGCGCAGGTCGGCGTAGAAATCGGCATAATCCAACGCGCCTGATCTCAAGCGTGACTTCAGCCAGCGCCAACCCGCGCAGCACATCTTTGAAAGCGCGCAGGGCAGCCACGTCACGTTCCCCGGTAACTGGGGCGGCGCGAGCGCAGGTCAACAATATTGATGCTTCCATCTTCAGGTTGCGCACCCGTCAAAGCCGGGTCATCTCCCATCAGGTTCTCGATAAAGGCAATGAATTGTTTGATCGTGGCATGGACAGGAACGGTAAGCAAATCGACAAATAGCTTCAAATTGGTCTCCAAAGTCTTATCATCCCCGTTGGGCACCTGACTTTGAAGCTTCGAAAGCCCGGAGACTTGCCGAAGTTGTATTGCCCAAATCATCTTCGAACTCTGTAATTCTCCGGTTTTTCCAGATTTCGAACGCCTCGTACCATTGTTCCAATCCGCTGATCACTTGCCCCTGTCGCGAGATTTCATCCAATTCAGCCGCATCTTCGGAGGTGATGCCCGGCTCCTGACCAATCGAAATAGGGACTGCGCCAGGCATCCAGCACAGGACGGCGCGGCCAATCATCCACGGGCAGGGACAGCAGCGAGAGCAGCGCCGCCACGGCAGGATTCTCGATCAGCGGCTGCCCGCCCACGATGCGCAGGGGAATGCCAAACTCAGTCGGCGGTCTCTTCGAGGAAGGGACGGTATGGTTCGATGTCACGTGCCAGCACAGCCACATCGGCCAGGGCCATGCCATCTCGGACGACACGGGCTTTCAGCCAGCGCAAGGCGGCGCGGACTTCCGCCGTTCGCGTTTGGGCTTCAATGAAGTCGATTTCGGATTGCGGGGTTACGATTTCCGATTTTTGATTTGCAAGTTCGGCCTTGTAGACTCGAATAACGAAGACTCGACCTGGGCAATGGCGGGCATAAGCATGGATGACGAATCCATCCTCTCCGGCTCGATTCCCAGGCTGGAAACAATCGCTTTCTGGGCGCGCTGAAAGCGGCGTTGGGCAGGGCGTTGCGGGCGTTCGAGGTCGCCGGTCAGGGTGATGATGGTTTCCGTGGCACGCCCCGCCAGCAGAGAGAGCACGGCCAGTTGGGTGGGGTTGAACTCGTCGAAGCCGGAAACGGCCAGGAAACGGGTGGCAGCCCCCAAATCTGGGTTTGATTCGAGGGCAATGGCTGCCAGCCAGCCGCGGCCTTCGTTATCCGCCCAGTTATTTCGTTGCAGCCAATCCTGGTATTCGCTATAAACCAGGGCCACTTCACCCAGTCTTGGCAGCAGGTCGCGGGTGGCAGCGACGAAATCGGCAGGGAAGATGCGGGCGCGTTTGAGTTCCTCGATGTCGTTGCGCAGCAGGGTGATGAAGCCGGGGCGGTTGCGCAGGGCAGCATAATGACGGATGCGGCCGCGCTCGCACAGGTCATCCACGATGGCGCGCAGCAGGCGGATGCGCACCGGGTCGGTCAACAGGGGCATGGGCTGCCCGGCCTGGATCAGTAGTTCGGCATAGAGCGTGTGGAAGGTGTAGACTTCGACCCCCAGTGCCCCCCCGGCGGCGACCAGCCGCTGACGGAACCCGGCGGCCTGGATAGCATTGGGGACGATGACGAGCACCGGCGCAAGTGGCTCCTCGCTGAGGATTTGCCGGATGCGCCGGATCAGTTGTTCGGTTTTGCCATGCCCCGCGGGGGCAAGCAGCAGGCGAGGCATATTAGTTGGTTGCCGATAAAGTCGCCGGGATTCTCTGGTAAAGAAATTCTCGCATATCAGCAGACTGCCCCGCATGTTCGATGGTAATACTCACTACGCGACCCTCTGCATCAAAATCCAGATAAATATTCTCGTTGAATTCCTGTGTTTCAATAGGTGGGTTGCTGGAAAACTCAACCAGAGTGGTATCTGTGTCTTCAAAATATTTGACTCGCATGGCTTACTCCTTAAAGTTCCGGTCGAAAAAGGCATTATGAACCGTTTCACCGTCTTCCAGTAAGATGACGCGCAACACTCGGTTTTCCATATCAGGGATGCGTGCCCAGCGGCGAATTCGTCCGTCAGCCTGTATCTCTTCACGCAAAGGTTCATTTATCGTGTTCTCAATCCATTCATCCAGAATGATGATACGGTCTGGACGTTGGCGAGTGTATTGAAAATATTGCGTGGTTTTCATGCTCGCGCCTAATTATAGCCCGGTCTTGACAACTTGTTCCTGCGCCAGTGCAACCGCATCGCGTACGGATTCGAGCAAAGTTTGGCCTGTTTGCATGGATAACGGAAGCGCTTCTTCCCCGGCTTCGGGCTGCTCGGTTAAATCCCGAACCAGGGACAACCTTTGAGAGAGTTCTGCGGGGAGATGCCCGGCTTCGACCAGTTCAGCCTGGATGAGGCGCGGAGAGGGCAAATCGGAGGCGGGATCGCGGTCGGTGTGCAGGGCCAGCAGGGAGGTAAGCGCCCAGCCGAGCGATTCGCGCAGCGGGCGGGACATTTCTTCGGGGAAGTTGCCTTTGAGCAGCAACTGGGCCAGCGCGAGACGTTTTTCTGCAAAAGCCAAGCCTTCGCTGGCGCGTTTGCGGCGGGATTCGAGCTGCATCGCTGGCGGAGACGGATGGCAGGCTGACGGCGTGGTAAGCCACTTCTTCCGGGGCAGGCGCTTTGGACAGGGCCGGGATGAAGGCTGAAAGGGCGCGGTAGCCTTCTGAATCCATCAGGTGCAGTTGCGGCGCGCCGTTTACGTAATGTTCGGCGAGGGCGTTTTCCACTTGCGGGCGCAGGTCGGCGGGCGCGCCGCTGACCACAACCAGGATGCCATCGCCGCTGGCTCCGGGCATGGCCGGGGCTTTGCGGACAAGTTGGACTTTGCCCGGCAGGCGGTCGACCAGCAGGGCGGCGAATCCGCTCAGGGTGGGGGCGGGGATGCGTTCGGGCGGCGCGGCGGCCTCGGTAACGGTGGCAGGCGCGAGTTCCAGTTCGACTTCGGCGGGGGTCTTGAGCAGGTCGCCGAGTTTTTGCAGCAGGTTTTGTCCCGTATCCTCGAAACGGATGGCTGTCGGAGATTCGTCAGTTCCGAAAACGGTGGCAAAAACGTTTTTCTTGGCGGCCAGGGTGTCCAACATGCGCTCTTCGATGGTGTCTTTGGCGACCAGGTTGATAACCTGCACAGACGAAGGCTGGCCGTGACGGTGGGCGCGGGCGATGCGCTGTTCGAGCACAGCCGGGTTCCAGGGCAGGTCGAGGTTGATGACCAGCGAGGCGGCTTGCAGGTTGAGGCCCACGCCGCCCGCATCGGTGGAGAGGAAAACGCGGCAGTCGGGATCGTCGAAGAATTGCTGGATGAGTTGGCCGCGCTTGCTGGAAGGCACATCGCCGGTCAGTTTGACGTAACCCAGGCCAACGCGCTTGATGACCGGCTCAGTGAGCGCCAGCATGTTGGCCCACTGGCTGAAAATAATGGCTTTGTGACCGTTGGAGGCGATGTCTTCGGTCAGGATTTCTTCCAGTTCGCCGAGTTTTGGACCGGTGCGTTCCTGTTCTTTGGGCGGGATTTCCTTGTCGTGCAGGGCCAGGGCGTTGCAGATCAGACGCATTTTGATGAGACACATCAGCAAGATTTCGCGTTCTTTGGGGGTGAGCGGCTTACGATGGGATTTGGCGATCAGTTTGGCGAGCGTCTCTTTAAACTCATTGTAGGCTTTCCATTGTGGGTCAGTCATTTCGACAAAGTAGTTATTGTCGGTGCGCGGCGGCAGGTCTTTGAGCACTTCGTCGCGGGTGCGGCGCAGGATGTAGGGGGCGATGAGAGCACGCAATTGGTCAAGGTTTTTGTAGCCGAGCACTTTGTAGGTGCCGCTGGCGCGCTTTTCGAGTTCGTAGAAGCGGTCGTTGAAAGTGCCAGAGCGGGCCAAGGATGCGCGGATCGAGAAATTGGAAGATGCTATAGAGTTCGTCGATGCGGTTTTCGAGCGGTGTGCCGGTCAGAACGAAAGCGTAGCGGCTGGGCAAGGCTTTGACCATCTGGGCGGTTTTGGCGCGCCAATTTTTGATGCGTTGGGCCTCATCCAGGATGATCAGGTCGGGACGCAGTTTGAGCAGTTCGTCCTGGTCGAAACGAACGAGTTCATAGTTGATGATTTTGAAGAAAGATGAGTCGCGATACAGGTCGCGGCGGGCCTTGAGGTTGCCTTCCACGACGGTAACAGACAGAGATGTGAAGCGGCGGATTTCGCGCGCCCACTGGTGCTTGAGCGAAGCCGGACAGATGACCACGGCCTGTTGGATATCCCGCATCTCTTTCAGCAGGGCGGCTGCCGCAATGGCCTGGACGGTTTTTCCCAGCCCCATGTCATCGGCAAGCATGGCGCGGCGGCCAAAGGCCAGGTGCATAGCTCCTTGCTCCTGGTAGGGATAAAGTTTGGTGGAGAGTACGTCAAAGGTGCGGCGGCCGCGCTTGACCTGGTCGAGGAACCATTCTTTTTGCTGGCGGATTTCGTCGCGGTCTTGCAGCAAGGCCAGGTGCTCGCGCACAGCTTCTGTCACGCTGACCAATTGACGATCGCGCGGCGGCAAGCCCTCGATGGCTGCCAACAGCGCCGGTAACGACTGAAGCGGGGAGCCAACCAGAAGTCCCGCAGGATCGAAGTAATGGTTGAGCAGGTCGCGGACGGGGGCGCGGTCCGGCAGGGGCAGGGTAACGCGCACGGTCACATCCATCCCATAATGCAGGTAGATTTGTGTAGCCACGCGGGCGTTGTTCAGCCAGTTTTTTCAGTTTCTGGCCGTATTCTTCGTCCAGATGGATCAGCACGGCTTCGATATGTTTGCAAGTGCCGATCAGGTTGGATTTGTAGTCGGGGCAGGTACAGGAATTTTGCATTTCATCCAGCGAGCGGATTTCGACGCGGTAGGTGCTTCCAGAAACGGATTTCACCTCGAACTGGCTGAAGACGGGATGGCTGCCTTTGTTGGCGATCTTTAAGATTTCGGCGCGGGCGCGTTCACGCCGACGCTCGATTTGTTCTCTGGATATCGGTGGGCATGGGGACGACCTCCGTAAAAGTTGAACGATCTTTTCAAATTATACTTGGTCTGAACATCGAACGTGACCGCTTGGTAGAAACTTTCACGCAAACGTTCAAGTTGCCAGATTCTTGTCCTACTTTTACGCATGCCTTATCAGCAAAAAACACTATTCGGCAGGATATTATTGCGATAAGATACAAACAAATTTACCCAACAGAGTTGCCTATGTCAAAAAAAGCGCCCCAACTTGGAAACTTGCCCCCACTCTATAATTTCTTCCTGAATCCCTATTCGGATGCCCGCTTTACGCGTTGTCCGCAATGTGAAAGTAAAACCGGGCAAAAGAAAGTTCCCCTTGTTATTCATGTTGACCCGCATTACCCGATCATCCTCAATTACACCTGCCGCTACTGTACCAACTGTGACCTGCTGATTGCCCACCAGAATGAGATCGAAAACTATCTGTACCAGATGTTTAGTAAACGGGCGCCAGAAGCTATAGGGCATGATTATTTGATTATGGGCACCACCGAGCGAGCCTATTGGAAAGAAGGTTTGAAGCATCCTCACGATCCCAGCGATCTGCTTGATAACCTGCATGGCTTCAAACAGTATCTCAACTTCGAGATGGTCGGCGGTTGGCTACCAGATGAAACTACACCCAAGCCGCCACCAACACCGGAACTTTCCAGCCAAATAGACAACGTGAAAGATGCAAAAGAACTGGTTGTCAAGATGGAAGCGAACCTGCCTATATCCGTTCGGGCAGGCAAAGGCCTACTCAAAATGTTGCGCAAGCAAGGTCTTCCCATCAGCGACCGCCAGACTTTCTCCATCAAGAGTGTCTTTTATGGCGGCGATGAAATGGGGATAGCCTGTGATGTCACTCCGCCAGGAAAACACAAAAAAGCCGTGGTTTGCTCTTTGACCCATCTTGAAATCGTTGGCACGACAGCATTGGTAGAAGAAATGCGCCGTTATCAAGAGATACGCAAGAGAAAACTGACGCAACAAGACGGGTTCGGCTTGCGTGATTTCATGTTTAAACGATGATGCAATTCAGCAGCCAGACACCAGGCTGGTATTATCCGTTGGAATTGCATCCTGTCCCAGTAGGTTATTCTTATGAGTGAATATCAATATCATGAATGGCAAACTCTTGAACGCCCGCTGACCACAGTTGAGCAAAAAGCGGTGAACGAGCTTTCGAGCCACATTGACGTTACATCTACCCAGGCGATTGTCACATACAACTGGAGTAGTTTCAGACATGATCCCATCAAAGTGCTGGCAAAATACTTCGATGCATATCTGTATCTCGCTAACTGGGGTACGCGACGCCTGGCGTTTCGTTTTCCCAAAGGGTTAGCGGATGTTGTTGCCATCGAAGCCTACTGCGATGAATACCACACAACCATCAAAACCGTTGGTGATGTGCAGATTTTGGAATTCGACATGGGCGAGGAAGAGGGCTTCGACGAGTGGATTGACGAGCGCGGGCTGCTCTTCACATTGGCACGCCTGCGGGACGATATTCTCCAGGGCGATTACCGTACCTTGTATCTTGCCTGGCTGAAGGCTATGACCTTAGAATCAGGCGATTATTATGAAGATGACCTTGATAATTTTTTCAACGACCCCGAACCAGCCTTGCCTGCCGGATTGAAGCAACTAACTCCCCCGCTTAATGCTTTTATGGATTTCTTTGAGATCGACCCATTTCTAGTGGCTGCCGCTGCGGAACTAAGCCCCAGCCTGTCTCCCGCACAACAGGCGGATTTCGCTCCTCTGATTTCTCGCCTTACCCGCCAGGAATGTGATGAATTCCTGCTCAAAATCGTCAACACCGAGCCGGGTGCAGTAGCCGCGTTGCGCAAAAAATTATCATCGTTTGAGAAGCCAAAGTCCAGCATGCAGAGCAATCCGCGCACCTTTGGCGAATTGCTCGAGGCTGCGGAAATATTGCGCCGGGCCGAAACCAAACGACAAGCCGATGAAAAACGCAAAAAGCACGTTGCTGAAATGCAGGAACTGGCAAAACGTGAAGCGCAAACCTGG
>CAWHJM010000043.1:0-202435 GCA_963829615.1 uncultured Chloroflexia bacterium | reverse complement strand
GGTAAAAAAAGTATCGACAACGTACCCCGGCAATGGCTCTTGGTTTGGCTAATTCAATTCTTTCTCAAGCTGAGATCCTCCTTTTCCCTGTGTACCCTCCTCAGGGTTGGAGATAATCTCACATGACAACCAAATTTTAGATGAGTGCCTTTTCTATATACAATTGTGGCGCACAACTGGCTTTTCTAGATCGCGTGTTCAATACCCGTCGGGGCCGCCAAAGTTGACACAAAAAACCAACCAAAAAGGTTGGTTTTTTGTTACTTTATGCCTGTTTTTGTCCCAAAAAATTGGTTTGTTTCTTTGTTACGCTCCGCGGGATCTAAAATTGTTGTTTTTTATCGGGGCCGCGATTTGAAATACGTAGTAATTTTGTAAATCCTCGCTGCCCTCAGACCAAGTATCACATAGACAGTATCATCTTGTATCTGCATTATTACAATGATACCTGCCATCTCAGAGAAGATACTCTGCTGTTTTTGCACGAACTTATCACGCTCACATAGCGACATGGCTAACTCACCCAACAAATCCAATTACAAATTTCCCCAATTAGGACTATAATTATCTTATCAGGTTTGCATTAAACTGCCCACTCCCTGAACCTCAGGGGAAAAAAGTTTCAGCAACGCACTCCGGCAATGGCTATCGGCCTGGCAAATTCTATTCTTTCTCAAGCCGAGATCTTCCTCACCCCTGTCTACCCCACCCAGGGTTGGAGATAATCTCACGTGACAACCGTAGACTGCGTTGGGTGTCTTATGAATAAGTATTGCACATTGGAAGAACTTTGCGCTCAACACGAACTGGATCTGGAAAACATACTTGGTAAGATTCAAGAAACGTTAACCCCTCACGTGGATTGACCTATCAACAATTTTCACAATACACCGCTGCTCTATTTACGAGTCAGCGGTGTATTGATTTACATTGAGATTATTTCTCGACTTCTTCTTGTTTCTCTTCCTCGCCTTTTTCTTCCTTATCTTCTTCGGATTCAGGAGGCGTTTCTATGCCCTGTCGGAAATTCCGAATGCCGGATCCAAGTTCACGCCCCAGCTTGGCAATGCGGCCGGGGCCGAAAATGAGTAATACGATTATCAGAACGATGATGAGTTCAGAGGGGCCAATATCCATTTGATTATCCTTTCAAATCACGAAGCAAAATTTGTCTTATGACATTGCGGCAATTTTCGCAATCAATGCCGTCACAAAATAGATCAACTGCTGAGTTGCCGTATTATTCGGTGGCTGGTTGCCCTGGCCGTTCAGGTAAATTTTAGTGGTCACCTGGCCGGACTGGCTCTGGTCATTGATCTGTTGGAACTGCTTGATCCAATCCTGTACCTGCGCTCGCTCCGAAGCGCTCAGGGTATAACGCATATTCACACTGTTGCTACAATCCGAATAGACCGCAGTTCCTGTGGAGGCGATTGTCAGGTCCACACACTTACCCGAGCCGCTATCTTCCCGATGGAAGACCAGGACAAGGGCGGAGGTCTCGCCGCCAATAGGCGGGTTATTCGACGCAGGAGTCGCAGCGCTTTGTGCGTTTGCGTTACGGTGACTTATCCCCGCAATGCCGATGACGCTGCTGGAACCAATCAACAGGAACATGACCAGGTAAAAGAATTTCATAATCCCAGAAGAGTCTTTCTCTTCTTTGCGATTGTTACGGTTCGAAGATTGTTTATTTGTATTCATAGGTTTAATGGTTGCTGGGGGCAACCCTGCGGGTTGCCCCCAAGTCAAAGTGATTTACGCCGTTGACAATCAGGCTATTATTGGCCCGGTTGAATGGTGATTTGAAGCTGTGTGCCATTCCTCAAAATCGTCAGGGATAAACTCTGATTTGACGAGAGTTGGGCAAGTGCGGCCTTCAATTCCTGAATACTTGCCACCGGTTGGTCATTGACGGCTGTGATGATATCGCCGCCAACATTGACCTGCTGTCCGTTGATGGTAACGGACTGGTTCCCGGCACGCAGACCGGCCGTATCCGCCAGGCTGCCAGACTGGACCTGCGTTACCAACACACCTTGTTGACCATTGGGCAGGTTCATCGCATTGGCAATCGACGAGTCGACCGTTGTTCCCAAGATGCCCAATGTGATCCCTTGCGTGCTACCGGACTGCGAAGTCGCACTGCTGTTTGCATTGGTAGACGGGCGTGCCGCCAGCGTCACATCCACAGTCTGTTGCTTGCCGTTTCGCAAGATGGTCAGGGTGACCGTTTGGCCCACTTTGGTGCTATCGGCCAGATAAGCGATCAGGTCATCCATCTGAACCACCGGTTGGTTATCGATAGCAGTGATCACGTCACCGCCAACGGTAGCAGTCTGTCCTTGAATCGTCACCTGATTATTGCTGCCTTGCAATCCAGCTTTCTCAGCAGGACTATTCGGCATGATTTCTTCAACCAGAGCCCCACGTTGGCTGGCATCCAGTTTCATGGCTGTGGCCAGTTCAGGGACCAGGTTGGTGCCGCTGATACCCAGCCAGGTATGAACGTATTTGCCATTCGTGATCAAAGCAGGAACAACATTGTTTACAATCGATGAAGGGATCGCAAAACCGATACCGGAATTGGCGCGCACAGGCGACTCAATCGCTGAGGTCACGCCTATTACCTGTCCCGCCGCATCAACTAACACACCGCCAGAGTTGCCGGGGTTGATAGGCGCGTCGGTCTGGATAACGTCCGGGATCGTGTAGGATTGGGCTGCGGTTTCATCTGCGGGGAGCGAGCGTCCTACCGCGCTGATGATGCCAGTGGTCATCGTACCTTCCAGGCCAAAGGGTTCGCCAATCGCAACGGCCAATTGACCGACCTTGACCGCGGTCGAATCCGCCAGTTGCACCGGGTGAAGTTGGTCGGCTGCCACATCTACCTTAATCACTGCCAGGTCGCTATCAGGATCAGCGCCAACCAGTGTGGCAGGTACGATCGTCCCGTCACTAAAAGTGACTTCGATCGTGTCCGCACCGCTGACAACATGGTTGTTGGTCACAATGTGGCCGTTTTGATCCCATACGAAGCCTGAACCCAGCGCGCTCTGGTACTGTTGTGGAGCTTGCTGCTGTCCTTGAGGCAGGCTGAAGAAGGGGAAACCCGGTATCTGCTGCGCTGTAGTCGTATTGGATGCAGCTACCTTCTGCACCACATGGATATTGACAACAGACGGGCTGACCGTTGTGTAGATATTTTCCAGGGTGCCCTGGTAAGCTGCCAGCAGGTCGCTGGAGCCGCCGGAAGGCACTGTGCCCGCTGCAGGCGCCGACAGGGCTTTCGTGGGCGCAGGCTGCTGCACAGGGGCCGAATTGGCACTCGGGCTGTTCGTAGAGAGCGAAATGCCGCCACATGCGCTCAGGGCGAGCATCGCAAAAACAACTAAAATCGAAAGGGAAAGGGTTTGCTTTTTCATGGATATCTCCTTATTTTACGCGTATGATCCGGTTTGGGAACCAGGATGATTACATCCAGTATCATACGCGCTAAGGCTGTTTTTTGACTTTATCGATTGAATAAGCGAACCTTATGATTGCATTAAGGTCAATAGAATGATTTTCAGAGAATCACGCCTCATACGGGACTTCAACCTGCATCCGCAAGATGAAGCGACAACCGTCCCCGGGCGTGCTTTCTAACGCAATTTCCCCGTTATGCGCTACGATGATGTCACGCGCAATGCTCAATCCCAGCCCCATGCCCTGCACAATCCGGCGACCATGCCTCCCGCGATAGAACGGCTGGAAGATTCGCGCCTGTTCATCCAGCGGGATACCTGGCCCGGTATCGGCTACCTGGATAGTGAGTTGCCCCCCATTCATTTCTACCGTAGTAGACACCTTTCCCCCGGCGGGCGTGAACTTGATGGCATTGCTGAGCAGGTTGCCAAGCGCCTGCGCCATGCGGTCAGGGTCCATCACGATGAGGGGCAACGCTGACGGGGTTTCTACGTCCCAGGCCAGCCCCTTTTCCCGCGCTGACGCCTCCCACGGGGACAACGTGCTTGCCAGCCAATCATCGAGTTTGACTGGGATCCGGTTCAGTTCCAGACGGCCCAACACCTGATCGTGCAATCCGGCCAGGTCATCCAGCAGGCGCTGCAAACGGGCAGTCTCGCTGTCTATGCCGGTCAGCAAATCGTTCGCCAATTGCGGGTCTTTGTCCGCGCCCTTCAGCATTGCCAGGATGGCCGAGCGGATAGCGCCCAGTGGGGTTCCCAATTCGTGCACAAGGTTAGCCAGCAACTGCCGCCGCGCCTGTTCGAGACTGTTCAACTGGTCCACCAGCGCGTTGACTTCCTGCGCCAGCGTGCGCATTTCATCCGGGCCTCTTTCTTCGAGATGCGCCTGCCAGTCGCCTTTTGCCAGCGCCTGGATCGAGCGCGTCACGCGCTGGATCGGACGGTTGATATTGAAGGCCAGGTATGAACCCAACCCAATGCCCCCCAGCACGCCGAGCAGCAATACGGCTCCCAGCAGGTACCGCAGTTGGTAGATTTCATCTGAAACTGTGACCACCCGCGTGGTCATGCGGACAATGCCAATTGCTTTCCCACTCAAATCATAGACCGGCGTGAAAACTTCAGCCAGTGGGCCCTGCCGCAACTCAATAATTTCACCCTGCTTGACGTTTGCCAGGTCGGGCAAGTCAACAACATGCGTGCCAACTCCACCGCCTGTTGTCTCGCTGGAGGCCAAGACAAGCCCGTCGCTTGACACAAATGAAAGCTGTCCGCTCACATACGGGCTGACACCATTCACCAACGCCTGGGCCGCCTCGCTATTTTGCCAGAATACGGGCTGGTTGCGGGTGATCTCAGCCATGAGCGTGGCATCCCTGGCCAGATCCCCGTACACCATCGGCAGCAGAAAACGGGTTTCCAGCACGTACACCATGGCCGCACCCATCAAAGGGATGATAAGCAAGGCCGGCAAAATGTGACTGAGGATCAGGCGGTTGCGCAGGGTACGGAACATAATGGCATCACTTTACTTGCTGCGGGATCAACTTGTAGCCCACGCCCCGTATCGTCAGGATGCGCTTTGGGCGGTTTGGATCGTCTTCGATTTTCTGGCGTAACCAGCGGATATGCACGTAGACCACCTGCGGCTGGCCGATGAATTCCGCGCCCCACACTTGCGCCAGCAAATCTTCGGTGGAGATCACTTTTTCGGGCTGGGAGGCCAGGGCGTGTAACAGGTCGAATTCACGCGGAGATAAATCGAGGTAACGCCCGGAACAGGCGGCGGTATGGGAATCAGGAGCAATTTCCAGGTCCCCCACGATGAGGCGCTCACTGGTTTTCTCGGGCTGGGATGGGCTACTGCCTCGCCGCAACACCACCTTGATACGCGCTAACACCACGTCCAAGTCAAAAGGTTTGGTGATGTAATCGTCCGCGCCCAACTCCAGGCCCAGCACTTCGTCCAGTTGTCGGCGGCGAGCAGTCAGGAAGATGACCGGCAGGTCCTGCTCCGCCTTCATTTCGCGCAGGGCGTCCAGGCCGTCCATTTCCGGCAAGCCGATATCCAGCAGGACCAGATCGGGCGGCGTGCGGCGCACCAGCGCCAGGGCGTCTTCCGCACTGGCAGCCGTGTGGACGCGATAGCCGGCCTGTTCCAGGTGAAAAGCCAGGCTGCGCCGCATGAGCGCATCGTCATCGACCAGTAGAATGGTGCGTGCCATAGCGATAGTTTACACCCAATTGGAATCCGGGTGCCCCACAAAAAACTTTAAGGATGTATTAAGAACTGTTGGCAGCAAAATCAGGAGACACTTCACAAACTCAGGGTAAGTTTTTACACTCCAACCACCAACGCTTCTTCACGCAACAACAAACAGACGCGCTTCATAGCGCGTCTGTTGTGAAAGGAGAGAGCCGATTATTTGGCCTTGATGGTGATGGACTTCGGCTTGACCTCTTCGGCGATCGGCATCGTAATGGTCAGGATACCGTCCTCGAAGTCTGCCTTGGCCTTGTCAGACTTGACGTCTGTGGGCAGCAAGAGCGAGCGTTCGAAGGAACCGGAATGTTGTTCGCGGATATGATACGTGGTTTCCTTCTGTTCGTTCTCCTGCTTATACTCGCCACGCAGGGTCAGCGTTTCACCAGTAACGGTAATGTGTACATCTTCCGCCTTGAGACCGGGCAAAGTCGCCTTCACGACCACCTCGTCACCGGTCTGGTACATATCAATAGCGGGCATGGCGGAGACTCCACTGAGGCCGACTGGGCGAGTGAAAGCGTCATCGAACAAACGATCCATAGCTTCACGCAGAGTCATCATTTCGCGCATGGGCTCCCAACGAATTAGGTTGGACATAGTGAACCTCCTTCTATAAATATTGGTTTGAAACTTACGAATTTAATATAATTCGTGAGTGTATGAAAAACGTCAAAAGAAGGTAAAAAGAGCGCAAGAATTTGATAAATATTCTGTTGACAATTTTCTAACAATTCTCTTGCAGCAGGTTGATAGGGAGGGTATAAAATAATCATCGAAAACTGACCGGATATTAAAGCATGGTTATCCAAGAGAACACTCTGAATAACCAGGGCATTTTTCGCACAGGAGGCAAGCATGACCGATACAAACCCAACTACACCCAATAGTGAAGGGCAATCCTTTTCATTCAAAGCCGAAACCAAACAACTGCTTAACATTCTGATCCATTCCCTGTATAAAGACCGGGAAGTATTCCTGCGGGAACTGCTTTCGAATGCTTCGGATGCGCTCAACCGTATCCGCTTTGAGATGCTGACGGATCGGAACGTACTGGACCCCGAAGCTGAGTTATGCATCCGCATCACTCCGGACAAGGAGGCCGGCACCCTGACCATTCAGGATACCGGCATCGGGATGACTAAGGACGAGATCATCGAGAACCTGGGCACCATCGCTCAGTCAGGGGCACGCAATTTCATCGAAGCTGCCAAGGACAAGAATGTGGACCTGACTCAGGTGATCGGACAGTTTGGGGTCGGGTTCTACTCCGTTTTCATGGTGGCAGAATGGGTACGAGTTACGTCACGTTCCTATAAGCCACGTGCCAAAGCCGTCAGTTGGTACGCCACCGGCGAGGATAATTTTGAAATCAGCCCGGCCGAGATGAACGAACGCGGCACGAAGATCGAGATCAAACTCAAAGAAGATGCGAGCGAATTTGCCGAAGAATACCGCCTGAAAAATATCATCCACAAACATTCGGACTACATCAACTTCCCAATTTATGTTGGCGAGGATGAAAAACAAGTCAACAAGCAGACCTCGCTGTGGCGCACGTCCAAATCAGAAGTGACCGAAGAGCAGTACAAGGATTTTTACCGCCAGGTAACGCTCGATTTCGAAGATCCGCTCTTATACATTCACACGATCACGGATGCGCCGGTACAACTGTATGCCCTGCTGTACATCCCAGGCAAAGGCGAGCGTGGAGTTTTGTCGCTCCGCAAAGATGATGGGCTGAAATTGTATTCCCGCAATATTTTGATCGACGAGTACAACAAGGACCTGCTGCCCGAATATCTGCGCTTCGTACAGGGCGTAGTCGACTCGGAAGATTTACCACTCAACGTCTCACGTGAAACGGTGCAATCCGTCGGGTTGATACCGCGCCTGAAAAAAGTGGTCACCGGGCAGGTGATAAAAGAACTGGAAAACCTCGCCAAAAACGATACCGAAAAGTATCAAACTTTCTGGCAGGAATTTGGCATCTATCTCAAGCAGGGCATCGCGGCCAACCCTGTCGATGTCGAGAGCATCCAGCCATTGCTGCGCTTCAAGACCAACCTGCATCCTGATGTCTGGTCATCGTTGGAAGATTATGCCGGGCGCATGCAAGAAGGGCAAAAAGTGATTTACTATATCGCCGGCGAGGACCCTAAATCCGTGTTGCTCAGTCCACACCTGGATTACTTCCAATCACAAGGCACGGAAGTATTGCTGTTGACCGACCCGATGGACCCATTCATGCTGATGGGCCTGCGCAAATACAAAGACTTCGAGCTCAAGAACGTGGCTCAGGCCGACATAGAGACGCCTGAAAAACCCAAGGAAGAGCCCGAAGCACAGAAAATCCCGGACGATGATTTCAAGACTTTGATCGAGCGTTTCAAACAAGTGTTGGGCGAACGCGTGACGGATGTTCGTGCCAGCCAGCGCCTGTCGCAGTCCGTGGCGCGGTTGGTGGACCCGGATGGCAGCCTCGACCCAGAATTACAGCGCGTTTACAAATATCTTGGCAAAGAGTATGAAGTCCCCAAGAAAATTCTGGAATTGAATCCTTCGCATGCGATTTTGAAGAGTTTGGTTAACCTGAACCCTGAATCGGGGCTGGAAACCATGATCATTGAGCAAATCTATGACAGCACCCTGCTGGTCGAAGGGTTGCATCCCGACCCGTCCAGTATGGCACCGCGTATCCAACAGATCATTGAAGCAGCGTTATCCACAAGCGCAGGTGCAACCCCGAAGGATAAACAGGCGAATGAGTAGGGGAAAGCCTGTCCAGAAACAGGAAAAACCACAGAGACACGGAGCCACGGAGACGTTGAAGAGAAACTGAACCGGGATTGGGCTCACAATGGTAGAAAAACTCTGTGTCTCCCGTGTCGGATATGAGAACAGGAGTCCAAAGTCTCTAGACTTTGGTGCCAACGTCTGGAGACGTTGGACTCCGTTTTATCCTTGTAAAAATCCTACTGTAAACGGGAGAGCCGACTTCATCAACCTTGCGAAGATCTACCTTGAGAGCATAGCTCGATGGGTTCCAGGTCTCGCAAGGTTTTTGATTCCAGACTCAGTCAGGAACTGAAATCGTTTTATTTTGCGGATGCAGGCCGAGGTCTAGGATGAGGCGTGCCTTTTTTCGTAAATCCTTAAGGAAACCATAAGGTTCGCTTATTCTGCTTGTAATGTCAAAAGGGAGGCCAAAGCGTATCATACATGCCGTATTCTTGCAGGTTCCCAACTAAATCATTTGATCGATACAAGGAGTTAGAAGATGAAACGCTTAAGGGTTATTTTCCCGACTATCTTATCGCTTATGTTGGTTACCCTGTTTTGGCCGATGATGGCCCAGGCGCAAGGAAATTCACCAAATCTGTCCATTTCAACAACTTATCCAAGTCAGGTGGCCCAGCTTGGGGCATCGGTCAGTATCAGCCTCAATCTGAAAACCACCAACCTCGCGCAAACAGTTGAAATGAGCATGGGACAGATGCCCGATGGGTGGACCGCCACCTTCCTGGGCGGTGGCCGGGTCATTCAATCCGTTTACGTCGATGCGAATTCTTCCGGAACGGTTGACCTGCGGCTGGATCCGCCCAAAGATGCGAAATCCGGCACCTACAACTTCGTAGTGCTCGCCCAGAGCGGGACAGAAAAGGCTGAACTGCCAATCACTTTGACCGTTCAGGAAAAAGTGCCAGCCAGCCTGTCTTTTACAACCGACCTGCCGACCATCCAGGGCTCTCCAACCACTACCTTCCGGTATAACACCACACTCAGGAATGACGGGGATCAAGACCTGACCGTCAACTTGACCGCAGATGCCCCTACCGGTTTCGTGACTAAATTCATGCTCTCCGGGCAGGAAGTGACCAGTTTTCCAGTGGGCGCAAACCAGTCCAAAAGCATCAGCGTCGAGCTGACCCCGCTTTCAGATACAGCAGCCGGTGACTATCCCTTTACGGTTTACGCCGATGCAGGCGATTTACAGGCAAATTTGGATCTAACCGCTAAGATCACCGGGCAATATACTTTGGGCGTTTCAGGCCCGGATGGTCGCCTATCAGGCAACGCCAACGCGGGAAAGGCGACCACATTCCAGGTTGTAGTAAACAACACCGGAACGGCTCCCGCTCAAGGTGTCGAGTTGAGCGCTAATGCACCTTCTGGTTGGACAGTTTCCTTTGACCCGAAGGTGATCGATGAAATCCCCGCGGGAAACCAGATCCAGGTGACGGCCAATCTCACACCAGCCGATAAGGCAGTCGCCGGTGATTATGTCGTCACTGTCAATGCCCGCACTGTGGATGGTGCCACAAAATCAGCTGATTTCCGCATCACGGTTGCCACGTCAACCTTGTGGGGCGTCGCCGGGATCGCGCTGATAGCCATCGCAGTTGGCGTGGTCGCCATGGCCGTGACGCGCTTCGGCCGCAGGTAGAGTCGCAGGAGGGTGAAGCATGGGCGACAATATAATAGAAACCAAAGACCTGACAAAGAAATATGGTGACTTTGTCGCGGTCGATTCTCTGAATCTAAGAGTTCAAGCGGGGTGAAGTTTTCGGTCTGCTGGGCCCGAATGGGGCTGGCAAGACCACCACTATTCTGATGCTATTGGGATTGACCGAACCAACTGCCGGTAAAGTGAAGGTGTTAGGGTTCGATCCTGCCCGGCAACCTTTGAGCATCAAATCCCGTGCTGGCTATATTCCGGATCAAGTCGGGTTTTATGATGAATTGACCGCTCGCGAAAATCTGATCTACATCGCCAAGCTGAACGGCTTGTCACGCCAAGAATCAAACAAACGGATTGACAAGACCCTGGAGAAAGTGGGGCTGACCGATGTTGCTGGTCATAGTGTCAAGACGTTTTCAAGGGGCATGCGGCAACGTCTGGGCGTGGCAGATGTTTTGATTAAGAATCCCCAACTGATCATCATGGACGAGCCAACCCAGGGTCTGGACCCTGAACTGGCTCGCGAATTCCTACAATTGATCCGCGAGCTTTCGGAGGCTGAAATCACAATCCTGTTGTCATCGCATTTGCTGTACCAGGTTCAGGAAGTTTGCGACCGGGTCGGGTTGTTCCATCAGGGACATATGGTCCTGGAAGGTACAGTTTCCGAGCTGGCTCGAAAGGTGCTGGGCGGCGGTTACCATGTGCGTCTACGAGCGAACGGGTCAAAGACTTCTTACGTAGAAGTATTACACAAGCTTCCAGGCGTTGTAGAGGTCAATTTCAAAGCTCCAGATATTTACACATTGGTGGCCACCAAGGATTTACGTTCTGAGGCGGCCAGTACGATTGTCGATGCCGGTGGAAAGTTAACTTCACTGGACATCGAGGATTTGAGCCTGGATGACATCTACAACGCCTACTTCGAGGAGGTGAATCATGGCCCCAGAAAATAGAGGTAAGATACGCGAAGGCTCTCCATGGAGAGGCATGGGAGCTGTTATTACCAAAGAGATGGCTGACAATCTGACCAGCGCCAGGATGCGCATCCTTGAGATCCTGGTTGTGCTCACTGCAGTAGGAACCGGGTATTCAGCCTTGCAACAACTTTCAGGTTCGTCAGGCTCAACCACCGGTCAAGACCAATTTCTGTTCTTGAAGCTGTTCACCACGGCTAAAAATCCATTGCCTGCCTTTGCCGGTTTTTTGGGTTTCCTGGTCCCCCTGGTTGCCATATCCCTGGCGTTCGATTCCATCAATGGCGAGTTCAATCGCCGCACCATTTCAAGAGTATTGTCACAACCAATCTACCGGGATGCGTTGCTTTTGGGTAAGTTCCTGGGAGGCCTCTTTACGCTGGCACTGGTACTGTCAGCGATCTGGTTACTGATTTTCGGCATAGGGTTGCTCGGTTTAGGGGTGCCACCCACAGGTCAGGAGGTTGCTCGCAGTTTGTTGTTTCTGCTGGCAACCATCGTGTATGGCGGTTTCTGGATGGCGTTGGCGATGTTGTTTTCCACCCTGTTCAACCAGGCAGCTACCGCTGCTTTGGCTTCCATCGCCGTATGGCTGTTTTTCACCGTGTTCTGGGGAATCCTGGCAAGTCTGTTGGCCCAAAGTTTGAAACCCATCCAATACGGCTTTCTCGATGAAACCTTAGCCCAGGCAAAACTGCAATTGGCGTTAAGTCGCATTTCTCCCAACACCCTTTTCGTGGAGACAGCCATCGGTTTATTGAGCCCTGCTGTACGTTCCCTGGGATTGTTTCTACCCATCGAATTACAGGGCGCAGTTTTAGGTGCACCGTTACCGGTAGGACAAAGTCTGCTGATCATCTGGCCGAATCTCACTGGCATGATTGCAGCCACCATTTTGCTGTTTGCCCTGAGCTATATCTCTTTCCAACGCAGGGAAATTCGCACTTGAGTTTGTAAAATTTGGATTGTAAGTGATAAGAAAAGAGCTCTCGAGATAGCGTCATCTCGAGAGCTCTTTGTATAACCATATCTTACGGTATTCTGATCCCAAGCCCTTCTGCCCGCAATTTTAGAGAAGCCAACAAGTTTTGGTATACACGTTCTATCTTCATCTCATCGCCGAAATAATCCACGTACTGGTATTGGGATAAACGCTGGGGCACATCACAAATGTCGAGCCGGATGGGAATAATGAAGATCGTCCCGTCAGGCTTTTCTTCGGCGGTATCTAAGGCCAGAGTAAGCTCTTTGTGAAAAAATCCTTCGCTTTCCACTGCAATCTTGGAAAGAAAGACAATAACCGCATGCGACTCGTGTACTGCCTGCACGACACGGTCTTCCCACTTTTGACCGGGAAGGATGTCTTCCTCGTCAAACCAGGGATCGATCCAGCCTTCAGCCTTTAAACGTTCAGCGAGCTGGCGCACGATTTCGACATTTTCTTTGGCATAACATAAAAAGGGAATCAGCTTTTCAGGTAAAGTTGTCATAATCCTTCCCTGTGGTTTTGATTGGGTAATTATATGCACAATCAGCAAAATTACATGTGAAGAACATCCTGTTTTGACTTACAGAATTGTCATGGGGTTTAGCCACTTGAACCGCAGTTATGCAACTTTTTATCACCAAATACATCTAAAAAGTCAGAACAGGAAAACACAGGAACAAAAGATGGACGACACTAAAACGAAACTCATCAAACTGGCACTGGTTTGCCTGATCTGCGTCAGCCTGGTCACCGGGCTGGTGTATCTCATTCAATTTTTGACGTCATAAGGAGAAATCAAAATGAAAATCGAAAAGAACATAGGCTCCGCTGATCGCATTATCCGCTTTGTTCTGGCAGCCCTCTTTGCGGTGCTGTATTTCACCGGGATGGTATCCGGCACATTTGGGATTGTACTGCTCGTGCTAGCAGTTGTCTTCGCGCTGACTGCAGCTGTGAACGTTTGCCCGATTTACTTAGCCCTCAAACTTTCTACGGCCAGCAAGTAATACCAATTGCCATCTTATACACCATGAACCAATTTGTCTGTGCCGCCCTGAGATCACAGTAATTCATGGTCTTACGGCAAGCAATTGGTATAACTTTTGCGCAATCTAACGAAAAATCCGCGAACTTCAAAAATCGCGGATTTTCATTTTTAATCTCCAAACCCTTTCGGGATTTCAGCATATACCCCGCGCATCTCTTCTGGTAGCGCAGCCGCCATGCTGAACATCAGTCGGTCGGTTAACGAGAGCGGTGTTTCGCCGGGATCGGGCAGCAATGGTGGGAGCAATTTCACGGTCACGTCCGCGCGGCGCGGGAAATGCTTGAAGAACCCGTCAGTGCCAGTCACCACCATCGGCACGATCGGGCTTTTGGTCTCGAGCGCCAAGCGCGCTGTCCCGGTTTTGGCGACACCCAATCCACGACCTTTGTTGCGCGTCCCCTCCGGAAACATCCCCAATGTTTGTCCATGTTCCAACACTTTGCGGGCATGCCGCATCGCCCAGGCATCCTTCTCGCCTCGGTATACCGGGAATGCGCCCAGGTTGGGCAGAGCCACATCCATAAGCGGGAATTTGAACAATTCCGCTTTGGCCATAAAGAAGATAGGGCGCGGCAAACTCAATTGCATCGGGAAGACATCGAAGTTATTGACATGGTTACAGGCGATCACCACCGAGCCGTCTAGTGGGAAATTCTCGAGCCCCTGCACATCCATTTTCATGATCAGGTAGAAAATTTGCCTGAGAACGGCAACCAATAATTTCCGAAAGAGAGTGGCGTGAAAGGCAAAGTGTTTGCGATTGCGGGGGTCATTTTCGTTGAATTCTGATTGATTCAAAACGGCCTCACAAAACAGGGTTTACGAAATTGGATTATACTAAGAAGCACAATCAAATTATCAATAAGAAGGTGCAGTGAAATTGTTTGCACCTTCATAAAACTTAACCCCTGGAGAGTAACATGGACACTATTATTGAAGGTATTTCCGCATTGGAAATCCTGGATTCACGCGGCAACCCGACGGTTGAAGTGGAAGTCATTCTGGCGGATGGTTCGTGGGGACGCGCTGCCGTTCCATCGGGCGCTTCGACCGGAACGCACGAAGCCCTGGAGCTGCGCGATGGTGACAAGAAGCGTTATCTTGGCAAAGGCGTAACCCAGGCCGTTGCCAACGTCAACGGGCCGATCGCAGAGATGCTGTTCGGCTGGGATGCCAGCGACCAAAAGGCCATCGACATGGAACTGCTGGCGCTCGACGGCACTCCCAACAAATCCAAGTTGGGCGCGAACGCAATTCTGGGCGTCAGCCTGGCGGTGGCAAAAGCCGCGGCCAATTCGCTCGGTTTGCCGCTCTATCGTTACCTGGGCGGCGTGTACGCACACGTGCTGCCCGTCCCGATGATGAACATCTTGAACGGCGGCGCACACACGGCCTGGCAATCGACCGACGCCCAGGAATTCATGGTCATGCCGCTTGGCGCTCCCAGCTTTGCAGAAGGTCTGCGCTGGGGCTCGGAGATCTATCACGCGCTGAAGTCAGTGCTTAAGGAAAAAGGCTACGCCACTCTGGTCGGCGACGAAGGCGGCTACGCCCCGGCATTGAAAGCAAACAACGAGGCAGTCGAAGTCATTCTGGAAGCCATTTCCAAGGCGGGTTTCAAAGCCGGTCGCGGCCAGGAAGTAGCCATTGCGCTTGATCCGGCTGCATCCGAACTGTACGATGAAGAGACCAAAACCTATAACCTACGCAAGGAAGGCAAAAAACTGACCGGCGAGCAAATGGTTGAGTTCTGGGCAAAGTGGGTGGAAGATTATCCTATCGTCTCGATCGAAGACGGCCTGGCTCAGGATGACTGGGATTCCTGGAAACTGATGACCGAAAAACTGGGCGATAAAATCCAGGTTATGGGCGACGACTTGCTGGTAACGAATCCTGAACGTATCCGTCGCGCGATTAAAGAGGGCACGGTTAACTCTGCCCTGATCAAACTCAACCAGATCGGCTCACTGACCGAAACACTGGAAGCGGTAGAACTCTGTCACCGCAACGCTTGGACAGCTATCGTCTCACATCGTTCCGGCGAGACTGAGGACGCCACCATCGCCGATCTGGCCGTGGCGCTGAACGCCGGTCAGATCAAAACCGGGGCACCTGCCCGCTCAGACCGGGTAGCAAAATACAATCAGTTATTACGGATCGAGGCTGAGTTAGGGGAAACAGCCCGTTATGCCGGCTGGGATGCGCTAAAGCAAGCTTAATTCCGTTTCCTCCTTCAGTGCCTGGTTGGGTAAAATCCATCCAGGCACTTTTGTCTCTGTTCGTGCACCCGGTTTTGGCGACACCCAATCCACGACCTTTGTTGCGCGTTCCTTCCAGAAACGTTCCAATGTTATCCCATGTTCCAACACTTTGCGGGCATGCCGCATCGCCCAGGCATCCTTCTCACCTCGGTATACCGGGAATGCACCCAGGTTGGGCAGAGCCACATCCATAAGCGGAAATTTGAATAATTCCGCTTTGGCCATAAAGAAGATAGGGCGCGGCAGACTCAATTGCATCGGGAAGACATCGAAGTTATTGACATGGTTACAGGCGATCACCACTGAGCCGTCTAGTGGGAAATTCTCGAGCCCCTGCACATCCATTTTCATGATCAGGTAGAAAATTTGCCTGAGAACGGCAACCAATAATTTCCGAAAGAGAGTGGCGTGAAAAGCAAAGTGTTTGCGATTGCGGGGGTCATTTTCGTTGAATTCTGATTGATTCAAAACAGCCTCACAAAACAGGGTTTACGAAATTGGATTATACTAAGAAGCACAATCAAATTATCAATAAGAAGGTGCAGTGAAATTGTTTGCACCTTCATAAAACTTAACCCCTGGAGAGTAACATGGACACTATTATTGAAGGTATTTCCGCATTGGAAATCCTGGATTCACGCGGCAACCCGACGGTTGAAGTTGAAGTCATTCTTGCGGATGGCTCGTGGGGACGCGCTGCCGTTCCTTCGGGCGCTTCGACCGGAACGCACGAAGCCCTGGAACTGCGCGACGGTGACAAGAAGCGTTATCTTGGCAAAGGCGTGACCCAGGCCGTTGCCAACGTCAATGGGCCGATCGCAGAGATGCTGTTCGGCTGGGATGCCAGCGACCAAAAGGCCATCGACATGGAACTATTGGCGCTCGACGGCACTCCAAACAAATCCAAGTTGGGCGCGAACGCAATTCTGGGCGTCAGCCTGGCAGTGGCAAAAGCCGCAGCCAATTCGCTCGGTTTGCCGCTCTATCGCTATCTGGGTGGCGTGTACGCGCACGTGCTGCCCGTCCCGATGATGAACATCTTGAACGGCGGCGCACACACGGCCTGGCAATCGACCGATGCCCAGGAATTCATGGTCATGCCGCTTGGCGCTCCCAGCTTTGCAGAAGGTCTGCGCTGGGGCTCGGAGATCTATCACGCGCTCAAGTCAGTGCTTAAGGAAAAAGGCTATGCCACCCTGGTCGGCGACGAAGGCGGATACGCCCCGGCATTGAAAGCGAACAACGAGGCAGTTGAAGTCATTTTGGAAGCCATCGCCAAGGCGGGCTTCAAAGCCGGACGCGGTCAGGAAGTAGCCATTGCGCTCGACCCGGCTGCATCCGAACTGTACGACGAAGAGACCAAAACCTATAACCTGCGCAAAGAAGGCAAAAAACTGACCGGCGAGCAAATGGTTGAGTTCTGGGCAAAGTGGGTGGAAGACTATCCTATCGTCTCTATCGAAGACGGCCTGGCCCAGGATGACTGGGATTCCTGGAAACTGATGACCGAAAAACTGGGCGATAAAATCCAGGTTATGGGCGACGACTTGCTAGTAACCAATCCCGAACGCATCCGCCGCGCCATCAAAGAGGGCACGGTTAATTCTGCCCTGATCAAACTCAACCAGATCGGCTCACTGACCGAAACGCTGGAAGCGGTAGAACTCTGTCACCGCAACGCTTGGACAGCTATCGTCTCACATCGCTCCGGCGAGACCGAGGACGCCACCATCGCCGATCTGGCCGTGGCGCTGAACGCCGGTCAGATCAAAACCGGGGCACCTGCCCGCTCAGACCGGGTAGCAAAATACAATCAGTTATTACGGATCGAGGCTGAGTTAGGGGAAACAGCCCGTTATGCCGGATGGGATGCGCTCAAGCAAGCTTAATTCCGTTTCCTCCTTCAGTGCCTGGTTGGGTAAAATCCATCCAGGCACTTTTGTCTCTGTTCGTATACGAGGTAAATAGCAGGCCATGTACACAAGCTTCAAGGATAACCAATTCAGAAATAAGCTACTTCTACTAGGCATCTTATTCTCTAACCCTGGCAATCCTTTCAGCCTGCGGCGGCGCAGCGACGCCAGAGCGCCGGCGGCTCCGGAAGCACCTGCAGCCACCGAGGCGCCGGCCGAGCCAGTTCAACCGGAGGAACAATATCCTGTTTTGTATGGTCAAGATTCACGCACTGAAATCTTTCAACATACGGATTCGAAGCTAAAAGAAATGGCTGCTTCTGTAGGGGTTTTTGTTCGTTCCGAGCAGGTAAAAACTACAGGAAATTCGGTCACGCTAGAGGGACACACTCTCAACGAAATGAGCGAGATGGGCTGGCTTGTCAGAGATGCAAACGTACCCATGTGCTCAGAAGAATTATTCACTTCACAAATCGCGCCGGGCTTTTGTACTGGTTTCCTGGTAAAAGACGATATTCTTGTGACCGCAGGACACTGCCTTCAAAAAGTACCCTGTTCTGATACCAGTATCGTGTTCGGCTACCAGATGGAATCCAGCAATTCACTGGCAGCCTTGACCAAGGAAAATGTTTTTCAGTGCGCAGAAGTCATTGCGCAAGAAATTCCCAGTCAGGAGAATCAATATCTGGATTATGCAATCATCAAATTGGATCGTACCACCGGGCGAGCAGGGCTTGATTATGTCACTGACGATCTTCTCGAGGCTCAAAACAATGTTGCCGTTCTAGGATATCCATCTGGCTTACCGATGAAGATTGCCTCCAATGCCATCGTTATAAGCAATGATGGTAATGACCCATTCTTTGTTGCAAATCTCGATACCTTTGGAAGCAACTCCGGCTCCCCCGTTATAAATACAAATACCTACCAGGTTGAAGGGATTCTGGTGCGCGGCATGACGGATTATGTTCTTTCAAATGATGGCTCCTGTGTTCAGGTTAATCGCTGTCCCGAAAACGGCGGATCCAATTGCGCAGGCGAGAACGCAACCAAAATGGCGAGACTGGCTGTAGTGATCGCAGATAGCGCCAGTTCTAGAGCCAAATGGATTAAGTTGCTATCCAAATCTTCTTTTAATTCTTGTGATCATTTTGATCTCGCGATCAAAACCAAAATAAAAATCAGTCTTGTTGCGCTCAAAGGGAAGCAACTTCTTACGTTGGTTGGGGGATGTTAGATACCTGTTCGATGCCAAGGTTTACAGCAGAACACCTGCCCAGCATAGTTCGTGGCAGGTAAAACCATCGGAAAAAGCTTAAGAGTCATTTGGTCTGGAACGCCCACCAACTTTCAGACCGGTGTATAATGAAATCATTGTACTCATACTGACTTGGATGAAACCCATGGCAAGTATAACGTACGGTTCTACATTCAAACGCTTTAGTGATGTGATTGCCGTCAACGGCATGAATATTCAAGTCGATGAAAAAGGGTCCCTCTGATCCAAATCGTTGCCTTCCCCCTGTTAGCGGGTTTGAAAGAAAATAGAGAAGGCGTTAACGTTATCTTCGATATACAACCTGAAAATATCTATAATTCGGATTTCACTCTGCCAGCATACATATCAAAAAAGCAAGAGCAAAAACAGGTGTGACAGAGTTGATGGGAAACGATACATCCTGCATATGCTCAGCATCTTGGACGCTAGGACAGAGGAAAGGTTTGGTTAAATTCTCTTGAAAGGAGGTGATCGTACTGATCGATAGATTTCTTACTGAAAAATTACATTGGCCAAAAATCTGAAATGTCATGAGAGGAAAAGAGGAAATGAAAAAATCTCTGTTTATACTGTTCAGCCTGTTGGTGATTACGTCGGTTGTGCTCACCGCCTGTGGTGGTGGAGCTGCGCCTGCTGCAACCGAAGCACCTGCTGCTGCAGCGGCGGTTGACCTGACTGTCTGGCACGGCTATCATGCTGGTGGCTCCGAAGAGGCTACGATTAATCAGATCGCCACTCAGTATATGAACGATAATCCAAATGTCAAGGTCACCGTTTTGGAAGTCCCATTTGACCAGCTATTAACAAATACGAAACCGACACTGCTGCTGGCGGCGGCCCAGACATGTATACCGCGCCCAACGACAATCTCGGCAGTGAAGTACGCTCTGGCGTGATTGCCCCCATCGATGATCTTGTAGCTGGTAAACTGGACGGCTATACAAAAGCTGGAATCGAAGGCGTAACCGTAAATGGCAAGATCTATGCTGTCCCTGGCATTGCCAAGGCCGTTGGCCTGTTTTACAACAAGTCAACTATTGACACTCCACCCGCCACCACCGATGATCTGATGAACCTCGTCAAGTCAGGTAAGAAGATTGGCATTGCCACCGGTGGTTATTTCGTATGGGGCTTTTGGTCTGGCTTTGGCGGTGAGCTTATGGATAGCACCGGCAAATGCACAGCCGATCAAGGCGGTTTCGCAGATGCCTTGCAATACTTCTCGGATCTTCAGGCCGCCGGCGCGACCTTCAACTCCGATTCAAGCAAACTCGATACCGCCTTTACCCAGGGTCAACTTGATATGATTGTTGATGGCCCGTGGGTCCTGGCAACTTCGAGAAGGCACTCAGCGATAACCTTGGCGTTGCTCCATTGCCCGCTGGCCCGGCTGGTCCATCCAAGCCTATGATGGGCATTGACGGCTGGTACATCAACCCGAACAGCAAGAACCAGCAAGCAGCGATTGAGTTCGCGTTGTATGCCTTCGGTAAAGATGGCTTGACACTATACAGAACAATGCAGGCGACCCTGCTGCCCGTTCGGACGTTACCGCAACTGACCCGCTGGTCAAGGCTTTTGCTGACGTTGCAGCCGGTGGTTACCCGCGTCCGCAATCTGCTGAGTTCGGCAACTACTGGGGCCCGTTCGGCGATGCGCTGACCGCGGTCCTGGCTCACGCAGCCACCCCCACCGATGCTGTCAAGACCGCTTGCGACGCAATGAACACAGCGAATAACAAGTAGTACAAGTAAGTACTTTAAATCGGGGAGCGCTACTAAAACAGCGCTCCCTCTTTTCAAAATTCCAGAGTATTTCCCAAAGCCAGTATTAAGAAATAGCCCAAAGACACGAGGCAAATATGGCTACTATATCAAGAAATATTTCCCCTCCAGCGCCAGGAAAACCCAGAAAACGTTTCTGGAAGCTTCTTAACCCTTATCTATATTTACTGCCTGCTTTCATCGTAATGGGTGTAATCACATATTACCCGATGATTTATCAAGTTTGGATGTCTTTTACAAATTACGGATTGAAGAATTTACGGTTCGACGCTCCAGCCCCAGATTATGTTGGTTTGACCAATTACATCAATACCCTGACCAATCATCTTGGACTATCCTATTATGATTTCCTCAAGATGCTTAGCTTCAACCTTTTCTGGACATTTTCAAACGTTATTATTCACGTTGCATTGGGAATACTCATTGCGGTGATCCTCAACAGACAGGGTTTGTGGTTCAAAGGATTTATCGGGCACTTTATATTTTGCCGATTGTTGTTCCACAGATCATCGTAGCCAGCATATTCCGCACATGTTCGATCCGGATTATGGTGCTATCAATCAGGGGCTAGCTGTTTGTTAAATTTTTCTTCAACTTAAGCCCTGATCTTTTTCACATCCGCTGGATCGACCAGGTAGGTTATCCCATCAGTTGGATACCTCTACCACTTTCCTATTACGCATTGCTGATCACAAACGTCTGCTTGCTGGCCTTTTATGACCATTGTCGCCAGCGGTGCATTACAAAGCATCCCCAAGGATTTGTATGAAGCATCTCGTATAGATGTGCAAGCGAGTTCAACAATTCTGAACATCACCCTGCCGCTCATACGCCTAGCCATGATCCCAGCAGCAGTGTATGGCCTTGTCATGACCTTCAACTTATTCAGTTTGATTTACTTTCTTTCAGGCGGCGGCCCCCTCAGACAAACAGAAATTCTGGTCACAACAGCATACCGGCTCATAAATGAACAACGATTATATGGTGTTGCCGCCGCTTTCTGTGTTTACATTTTCTTCATTTTGCTTGCGTTAACGCTTATCACCAACGCAATCACGCGTGCAACGGAGAGTTATGATGTCTAAGAACAATAAACCTTTTCTAACCCGCATTCGTTGGTATATTCAGCTTTTTTTTTTTTTTTTTTTTTTTTTTTTTTTTTTTTTTTTTTTTTTTTTTTTTTTTTTTTTTTTTTTTTTTTTTTTTTTTTTTTTTTTTTTTTTTTTTTTTTTTTTTTTTTTTTTTTTTTTTTTTTTTTTTTTTTTTTTTTTTTTTTTTTTTTTTTTTTTTTTTTTTTTTTTTTTTTTTTTTTTTTTTTTTTTTTTTTTTTTTTTTTTTTTTTTTTTTTTTTTTTTTTTTTTTTTTTTTTTTTTTTTTTTTTTTTTTTTTTTTTTTTTTTTTTTTTTTTTTTTTTTTTTTTTTTTTTTTTTTTTTTTTTTTTTTTTTTTTTTTTTTTTTTTTTTTTTTTTTCTCATAGGCGTTGGGCTGGCTGTCCTTTCTGGTTCTCTACCTTTTGCCATTTGGAATATGAAAGGCTACCTCGATACAATCCCTAAGGAACTGGAAGAAGCCGCCTTGATCGACGGTTGCACGCCCAACTCGGCTTTCTTCCGTGTGACTCTGCCATTGTCCATGCCCGTCCTGGCCGTAACTTTCTTCCTGGGTTTTATGAGCACCTGGACAGAATTTGCCACCTCCTGGTTGTTCCTCACTAACCCGAAAGATTTTACACTGATGATGGCACTTTACAATATGATCGGGCAATATTCGAACACAACGCCCTGGTCACATTTTTCTGCCATGTCTATTATCATCGCTCTCCCAGTGACAATTGTCTACCTATTCGTGCAACGTTACTTTGTTGGTGGTCTTGCTATTGGTGGCATCAAAGGATAATCGGCATTGGTCAGGAGCGGTCTCTCCGTGACCGCTCCGATTTTTACCCATGAAAAAACTCTGGGCTGTCCTTTCGCTAATTCTCCTTTTGACAGACTGCACTCACGCGACACCGATACCTGCGTCTGTTTCATCGTCTTCCCTCACCCCAAAACCGGTTCGCCAACAACCCTGGTGGCAGGGCACCGTCTTCTATGAAATCTTCGTCCGCAGTTTCTACGACACTGATGGAGATGGGGTTGGGGTCCTTAACGGTGTTACTGCTAAACTCGATTATCTGCAGGCCTTGGGAAATCACCGGCATCTGGCTCATGCCCATCAACCCCTCGTCTTCTTATCATGGCTACGACATAACCGACTATTATGATGTCAACCCAGAGTACGGGACGATGGGCGACTTCAAAAGGCTGCTCGATGAGGCGCACAAACGTGGCATTCGCGTCATCATTGATTTGGTATTAAATCACACGTCCGATCAACATCCTTTTTTTATAGATGCGCTCCAAGGCCCCCAGTCAAAGTATTACGACTGGTACCTTTGGTCTGATACTAACCTGGGCACAAGTTGGCACCCTGTCATGGGGGCGCAACAAAAATACTATTTTGGCATCTTTTGCGATTGCATGCCCGATTTGAATTACAACAATCCCGAAGTCACGGCTCAAATGGAAGATGTCACCCGCTTCTGGTTGAACGATGTAGGCGTGGATGGTTTTCGGATGGATGCCATTAACCGTCTGATCGAAGACGGAACTAAAACCGAGAACACACCTGCTACACATGCTTGGTTAAAGGGATTCTATACCTTCTACAAATCCGAGAAGCCGGATGCATATACAATTGGAGAAGTTTACGGCGCGGATGCTTCCTTGGCAAAGACCTATATCGGCGATCAACTAGACGAAGCGTTTAATTTTGAAATCGCCACCTGGATTATCAACAGCGCTAATACAGGCTCCAATATCAGCGTCAATAGCGCCCTGACATTTGCAACGCAGACCCTGCCAAACGGAAATTATGGCACCTCTTTCACCAACCATGACCAGGATCGTCTCATGAGCGATCTCGACGGCGATATTGGCAAGGCCAAGGTTCCGCGTCATTGCTACTGACTTCGCCAGGCACGCCATTCATATACTACGGCGAAGAGATCGGTATGCAGGGAGAAAAACCGGATGAAGATATCCGAAGGCCAATGCAATGGTCAGGGGATCAGAATGCCGGGTTTAGCGGTGGCCAGCCCTGGCGTGCACCCGCCGCGGACTATCCGCAGGTGAACGTGGCTGCGCAAAGAACAATCCAAATTCCCTGCTATCGCACTATCGCAACCTGGTCAATCTGCGCAACGCCCATTCAGCCCTACGCGTGGGAGCCAGTCAGGTTGTCAAGAGCAATGAGACGAAACTCCTGGCAGATTTGCAGGTCAGTCAAGATGAAGCAGTGCTAGTCATCATCAACACCAGTGATGCGCCGGTTAGCGATTACGAACTCCAAGTAGGGGGAACGAAGCTCGCTGCGAGCGAGTACAATTTGACGAGCCTATTCGGATCACCCTCGAACTTGAACCTACTCGTTGACAAAAACAGCGGATTTAGCCTTCAAGCAAGTGTCGCCATCCCCGCTTACGCGACAGTCATCTTTGAGCTAAATCGAAAATAGCTTCACGGGAGATCGTGCCAACGCGGCTGCCAGGGAATATCTACCACGTCCCTACAAGAGATTTAAGTATGTTCGAGTAAAAAACACTTGACAAATTTTTGAAATCCCGTTATATAATTTAATTAGTTGGTTGTCACAACATACTAATTCCATGGCTACTCAAAATTCAGCTGGTCATACCCTGGTCCGTGAACTAAACCTTTCGCTGGTGCTGCGCTATATTCATAACAGCGCGCCACTATCTCGCGCGCAAATTGCGCAAGCAACCGGATTGAACAAGTCTACAGTGTCAAGCCTCGTAGAAGAACTTCTTGCACGCAAGCTGGTCCATGAAACAGGTGTCAACTCGGTTGGCACTGGTCGCCCAGCCACCCTGTTGGAGATTAACCCCCAGGCAGGCGGAATCATTGGCGCCGAGTTAGGGGTAGATTTTGTCGCTATCGCATTGACAGATTTTACTGGCAACATTCTATGGCGACAATTGATCAACATAGAACCGATTGATACACAGGAAAAGACCATCGCAAAAATTTTAGAGTTGATCGATGAAGCCATAAAGGTTTGTGAAAATCACAACCTTTATCTCTTAGGGATAGGTCTCTCTGTGCCCGGAACCGTTGATCTGGAGGAAGGTGTTCTGGTGTTTGCTCCTAATTTGCAATGGCGGAACGTGCCACTCAAAAAAATCTTTCTATGATCACACTGGATTGAATGCATATATCGAAAATGATGCAAATGCAGCAGCCATTGCAGAACATTTATTTGGCGTAGCACAAAAAACAGATGACTTTATTTTTGTTGTGGTTAGCACAGGGATCGGCGGCGGTCTATTTCTGAATGGCAAGCTATATCGAGGCAAGGATGGCTATGCAGGAGAAATCGGACACACGCCTATCCTTGCAGAACCTTATCAGATGCTTTGCCACTGCGGCAAGCGCGGTTGTTGGGAAACCTATGCTAACCAGCAATCAATTATCCGGCGAGTGCAAACTCGATTGGACGACAATCGAGAAAGTGTTATCCCTGATTTATTGGAAAAACAAAATGCTCCCCTATCCATTTCAATCATCAAGCAAGCAGCCGATCAATGTGATCAAGTATCTCTCGAATCTCTCACAGAAACCGGAACGGCCATGGGGCTTGGTTTTGCAAATTTGATTGATATTTTCAATCCAGAAAAACTTATCCTGGGAGGACCACTAAGCATCGTTGGAAAATACCTCCTCCCCGCAATCAAAGAGACCGCTACAAACCATTCCATCTCAAATATCAACCCAAAGGTAGAAATCCTACTATCGAGTTTTGAGACTGATGCAATCCTGATTGGAGCAATCAGCATCGTAGTAGACGATATTTTATCTAAGCCCACACATGTAGAAAGGAGGTGATGGAGGAAAACCCATAAATTGTTACCCAGTTTTGTAGACTTTTCACACATATTTGTAAAGGAGAAGAAAAAATGTCTAAGAAAATGTGGTACAGCCTTGTAGCTGTACTCATGATTGCTACTACAATCCTTTCCGCCTGTGGCGGTGGTGCTGCAACCCAAGCACCGGCAGAAACGAAGCTAGGAGTTGGCATCGTTCTACCAACAAAGGATGAACCCCGCTGGATCCAGGATGAGACCCGCTTCAAGGACGCCCTCACAGCTGCTGGCTACGATGTACAGATTCTCTTCAGCCAGGGCGATTCGGCCAAAGAGAAGGCCAACGTAGAGTCTCTCATTAGCCAGGGCGTCAAAGTCCTGATCCTCACCCCGCAAGATGGAGCCGCTGCCGCAGCTGCCGCAGAAGAGGCTCGTGCAGCAGGGATCAAGGTCATCGCATACGATCGTCTGATTCTAAACACCGACGCTGTTGACTATTACGTCACCTTTGACAGCATTGCCGTCGGCGAAGCCCAGGGCCAGTATCTGGTGGATAAGGCCACCGGCACAGGAAACCCGCTCTATCTCTACGCTGGCGCCTCTTCCGACAACAACGCCTTCCTGTTCTTCCAGGGTGCCTGGAATGTTCTCCAGCCCAAGATCGCTGATGGCACCTTCGTCATCAAGAACTCCAGCGAAGCGGTTGGTCTGCAAGACAAAGCCGAATTGACCCGTGACGAAATGGGCAAGATCATCGGCCAGATCACCACCAACTGGGATTTCAACACCGCCAAGAGCCTGGCAGAATCCAACCTGACCGCGACTACCGCGGCCGATAAAGGCAACGTATTTATCCTGGCCCCCAATGACGGAACTGCTCGCGCTATCGCCGATGCCTTTGCCGCTGATAAGGATGTTAGCAGCTATATTGTCACCGGTCAGGACGCAGAGGAAGCCTCTATTCAGTACATCATCGATGGCAAGCAATCCATGACCGTTCTGAAAGATGTCCGTACATTGGTCGCCGATGCAATCAGCGCAGCTGTTGCATTCCTCGAAGGCAATACACCTCCACAGACCACCACCTACAACAACGGCAAGATCGATGTTCCGGCCAAACCCTCCGAAGTAATTGCGGTTGACCAGTCCAATGTCAAAGCCGCCATCATCGACTCGGGCTATTGGCCCGCCAGTGATTTCACTGGTCTCGACACTCTCGGCGCTGCACCCGCTAAGTCCCAGGTGGAAGTTTTCTCCTGGTGGGTTGGCCCTGGTGAGGCCGATGGTCTCGCCGCGATGATCAAAATCTTCCAAGCGAAGTATCCAAATGTTGAGTTTGTCAATGCATCCGTCGCTGGCGGTGCCGGCACGAACGCAAAGGCTGTTCTGGCAACCCGTCTCTCTGCTGGGGACCCGCCTGATTCCTGGCAGGCCCACGCTGGTGAAGCCACCTTCGCTTATGTAGATGCGAAACAAGTTCAACCGCTGGATGATTTCTTCAGTTCTAGTGGCTTTGGCGCGGCATTGCCATCCGCTCTGCTCCCCCTGATTTCCCAGGATGGCCATCCGTATAGCGTCCCGGTGAATATTCACCGCTCGAACGTACTGTGGTACAACCCGACGGTCCTGAGCGATGCCGGTGTAACGATGCCCGACGGTGGATTCGCAAGCTATGATGATTTCTTTGCTGCTTGCGACAAAATCGTAGCGGCCGGCAAAACATGCTTAGCCCTCGGACCCGCTTGGACTGCTGAGCACCTGTTCGAGAACGTCATGATTGGCACCTTAGGTGCGGATGGCTGGGCTGGCTTATGGGATGGCACGACGGATTGGGCCAGCGCCGATGTCACGACGGCATTGAACAACTATGCCAAGGCATTGTCCTACACCAACAGCGATGCAGCGACCCTGTCCGACTGGCAGCCTGCTGCCCAACTCATGACCAATGGCGATGCGGCCTTCAATATTATGGGCGACTGGGCGTACGGCTACTTTGCCAATCCCGCCCCCAATGGTCTCGCTCTGACTCCGCACACCGATTTTGATTGGGCTCCGCCTCCCGGAACGAACGGCGTGTTCGTGTTCCTGGCCGACAGTTTCGTTATGCCGGTTGGTAACAAAAATCCCGAGGGCACCCTGGATTGGTTGACCGTTGCGGCATCGAAGGAAGGTCAAGAGGCCTTTAACCCGCTCAAGGGTTCGATCTGCGCCCGTACTGATTGCGATCAGAGCCTATTCAGCGAGTATTCGCAAAACGCGGCCAAAGATTGGGCCAGCAACCAGGTTGTTGGTAGCTTGACGCACGAGGTTGTTGGTAATCCTTCCTGGAACAGCAAAGTCGCCACAGCCTTGGGCGTGTTTGTGGCTGATCCGACAAAGGTTGCTGACTTCCAGACAGCACTTGTCGATGCTTGTAAATCGGATGGTGCTTGCAAGTAGTAAGTAAGTTGCAACAAGAAAGAAAATGGGCGGCTCGTTGAGCCGCCCATTTTGAAGGCGAAGGATGCGTTTTTTCAGATTATGACCTGTGCTTGACAGTTATGACCTCTACCACTAATATTATGTTGAAATTCGGGATCAAGAGGTAGTATATGGCTCGAAAATTCGAATTCGATATACGACAATTCATCCTGGCAGTTGTCTTAATGGTTGCAGGCTTTGCCTCGATTTATGCCCTCAAAACTACCGAGCTTATTATTTTGGGGAAAGATTTCACATCAATCGGCTTGTTAATATGTGGCCTGGTCTTTTATTCCGGTGTTTTAGTCATCGTGGCCATGTTCAAAGACGAAACTTATCTCTCGATCGCCCTATTACTGCCATCGATAATTGCAGTCGCAATTTTTGTTTATGGTTTTATCGGCTGGTCAATTCGAGTTTCACTTAGCCAATGGAAAGGCTTATTACCGGATTATACATGGGCCGGTTTAAGTCAATACACTTACCTCTTCCATGATGCACGCTTCATGATTGATGTTCGTAACACGGCAGTCTTCACCGTTGGTTTTATTGCTGGTTGCCTTATTCTCGGACTTGGGTTGGCCATTCTTTTGGATCAGAGACTCAAGGGTGAGGCCATCTTTCGGAGCATATTTCTTTTCCCGATGTCGATCTCGTTCATCGCTTCAGGTGTGGTCTGGGGCTGGTTGATGAATCCGGCGACTGGTAGCCGAATTACTGGGATCAATCTCATTTTCAAGTCACTTGGCCTGGACTTTTTAATAAGCCTGTGGCATTCCACACCCATGCCCTGGGGCATGGCATTTACAGTTATCCCAGCTGTTTGGCAGCTTTCGGGTTTTACCATGGCACTCTACCTGGGCGGCATACGAAGCATCTCAGAAGATATCCGTGAAGCAGCTCGCGTAGATGGAGCATCTGAATTCCAGATCTATCGTTATATTATCCTGCCGATGCTTCAGCCTGTCACGCTCAGCGCGGTAATCATCCTGGGACATATGTCGCTCAAGATCTTCGATCTGATCGTAGCGCTTGGCCATAAAGATCTTCGTCTGGATGTCCCGGGCATTTACATGTGGACAACTACCTTCGACGGTACCAACTATGCTCAGGGCGCGGCGATCGGCATTCTGATGCTTATCAGCGTGGCCGTGCTGGTTGTTCCCTACCTGGTACAAAATATGCGCACGGAGACTGAGCTATGAACCGACGGATTGCGCTAAGGTTTCTTTTCTATTTTATTTTGATCGCGCTTGCGTTGGTATATTTATTACCGGTCTATCTGCTGGTGCTGACTGGTTTGAAACCCCTTAATCAAGTTGATCTCAAAACAATGTGGGCTTTGCCTATCGGTGGCTTGCACATTGACAACTTTATCGCAGGCTATAAACAGCTGGCCCCTAATATAAATAATAGTTTGGTGATGGTCATTCCAGAGGCATTGCTTTCGGCATTGCTTGGTTCTTTCAATGGCTATCTGCTTTCCAAATGGAAGTTCCGCGGCTCAAACCTGATTTTTTCCCTTATTCTGTTCGGGATGTTTATTCCTTACCAAAGCATCTTGATTCCCCTGGTTAAGTTTATGCAATTCATCAAATTGTATGGTGATCTTCCCGGTCTGGTACTTGTCCACATCATCTATGGTATCCCGATCACTACTTTGATATTTCGCAATTACTATGCCGGGATCGGGACAGAGATCATCGAAGCGAGCCGGATTGACGGTGCCAGTTTGATGGGCATCTATCGCAAAATCATATTACCGCTTTCTGCTCCAAGTTTTGCTGTGGTGATCATCTGGCAATTTACCCAGGCCTGGAATGAATTCTTGTTTGCAGTCATCCTGACAAATCAATCGCACTGGCCTGTAACAGTGGCACTTAATAATCTCGCAGGTAGTCAGCTCGTTCAATGGAATGTTCTCATGGCAGCCACCTTGCTGGCTGCCATGCCAACACTTCTGCTTTATATCTTCCTTGGGCGTTATTTCCTGCGCGGTTTGATGGCAGGTGCGCTCAAAGGGTAGTTTATTAAATAATGTGTGAACACTCAAAGATATTCACACACGCACTTAATCGATTTTGGAATTGCTATGGGAAAAATACCATTGTAGTCTGAACTTATGGAGAATGCGATGACTTCTAAAGCAGAAACGGCACCTGTCGTAGAGTTGCGAAACATCAAAAAGAATTTTGGCGCTGTCCAGGCTTTGAAAGGAGTGGACCTGGCATTACATCATAATGAAGTGTTGGGGTTGATGGGAGATAATGCCGCTGGTAAATCCACACTGATGAAAGTTCTCAGCGGAGCCTATATCCCCGATGAGGGAGAAATACTCATTGAAGGAGAGAGGGCACACATAGCCAATCCAATGGATGCGCGCCGCCAGGGAATCGAGATGGTTTATCAGGACTATGCCCTTGCTAACAACCTCGATGTAGCCGGTAATGTTTTCCTGGGACGTGAAATGGTACGGGTAAAACTGGGACCAATCGGGGTAATGGACCACCATCAAATGGAACAAGAAACACATAATCTACTAAATCGTCTCAAAATTGATATTTCCTCTGTGCGTTTAAAAGTGGAGAGGTTGTCTGGCGGCCAGCGTCAGGCAGTGGCCATTGCCCGCGCAACAGCCTTCGATGCTAAGGTCATTATCATGGATGAGCCCACGGCAGCCCTGAGCGTGGCAGCTATCGACAAGGTAATAGAATTGGTACGCGAACTCAAGGCACAGGGCTCATCGATCATCATCATCAGCCACCGTCTGGAAGATATCTACCGGGTGAGTGATCGAATGATCGTGCTGCGCCAGGGACGCAAAGTTTGCGACACTCCCGTAGCGGGTGATCTTCATGAGTTCCGCGAGCGCGTTGTGGCTTACATGATCGGCGCTCGAGATGACTTTGCCGACAACAGAACCGCTCAATAGCCACAAGGAGGCCTAACATGTCGTTCTTTACAGATGCCCGGAAATTAATGCGAGAAAATATTCGTGAATATGGAATGTTTATTGCCTTATTCATTATCATGGGGATCTTCTCAATCACAACGAACGGTTTGTTTATGTCATCAAGAAATTTAGTTAATCTGGTCAATCAAACCGGTTATATCGCAGTATTGGCAGTCGGCATGACGTTGGTCATTGTTATTCGACATATCGATTTATCGGTCGGCTTTTTGGCAGGCTTCCTTGGCGCAGTAGCAGCCATCGCTATGGTATCGTGGCATCTGCCGGTGTATGCGGTCATACCACTGGTAATGGTGTTCGGAATTCTAGCAGGACTTCTCACATCCTTTTTAGTAGCACAGTTGGGAATCCCATCTTTTGTTGCAACGTTAGCCGGTTGGTTGGGGTATAGAGGAGCGCTTTTACTTATCACTATATCCACCGGCACAATTATTATTCCGGATCCTGCGTTCAACGCCATAGGAAACGGCTTCATTCCGGACATTCCAGATATTGGAATATTACCGACAAAGCATAAATTAACTTTAATTCTTGGATTGTTAGGCATTATTCTATTTATTACGAACCAAATCACTACGCGCAAAAAAATGATGAGCAACAAAGTCGAAGTGTTGTCAACAGAAATGTTCATCCTTAAACTGGCATTTGTCTCGGTCTTAATTGGCAGCATTGCCTGGATACTGGCAGGATATCAGGGGCTCTCGTGGACTGCTGTGGTTATATTACTCGTGGTTTTTATCTACGAGTTCATCACCACAAAGACTGTACTTGGCAGACATATCTATGCTGTCGGTGGAAATCCAGAGGCTGCTGAATTAAGCGGTATCAGCGTTAAGCAAATATTACCCATGTCGTCTTTGGTTCAATGGGGATGCTCTCCGCACTGTCGGGCATGTTATTCGCGGCGCGCCTGCAATCCGCTACCACAACAGCCGGAACACTGTTCGAATTGGACGCTATTGCTGCGGCTTTCGTTGGCGGCGCATCGGCAGCGGGCGGCGTTGGCAAGGTGGTCGGCTCCATCATCGGTGCACTGGTCATGACATCCCTGACAAGCGGTATGAACTTGATGGGCATTGATATATCCTATCAATACATCGTCAGGGCTCTCGTGCTTGCTGGCGCTGTGGTATTCGATGTTGCCACTCGCAACCAGGGAAAATAAAACGGAAGCAGGTCGTTATGTCAGTTCCGAAGCGTTGAAGGCCACTACATCAATTTCAACAAAACACAGAGTTTAATCGCTCTGTGTTTTCATTTTATGGGTATAATTGAGGCACTATATCCTTAAGACTGGAGGAAAACATGGCAAGTGTAACGTACGATCACGTGTACAAGCGTTTTGGTGAAACGACCGCTGTCAACGATATGAATATCGAGATCGCTGACAAAGAATTCCTGGTGCTTGTCGGCCCATCAGGCTGCGGCAAGACCACGGCCCTGCGCCTGCTGGCAGGCCTTGAAGACATCACAGAGGGTAAGATTTCAATTGGTGACCGCGTTGTAAACGATGTGGCCCCCAAGGACCGTGACATTGCCATGGTCTTCCAATCTTATGCACTCTATCCGCACCTTTCCGTTTACGACAATATGGCCTTTGGCTTGAAGCTGCGCAAGTTCAGCAAGGATGAGATTAAGCGTCGTGTGGGGCAGGCTGCCGATATCCTTAGCATTCATGATCTTCTGGATCGCAAGCCCCGTCAACTTTCAGGCGGCCAGCGCCAGCGTGTTGCAGTCGGACGTGCTATTGTTCGTGAACCAAAGGTCTTCCTGTTTGACGAGCCACTCTCTAACCTGGATGCGAAGCTCAGGGTGGCCATGCGCGCTGAAATCAGCAAGCTGCATTTGAGCCTGCAGACTACATTCATCTACGTGACCCACGATCAAGTTGAAGCCATGACCATGGCTACCCGTATTGCAGTCATCAACAAAGGTATTCTCCAACAGGTCGACTCCCCACAACATCTATATGACAGACCCGACAACCTGTTTGTTGCCGGTTTTATTGGCTCCCCGGCAATGAACTTCTTCCCGGCAAAACTGCGCAAGGACGATGGCAAACTTATGGTTGATACCGAAACCTTTGCTGTCGCAATCCCCTCCGAAAAAGCCAAGCCCTATCACGCATACGAGGGTAAGAATGTAATTTTCGGTATCCGGCCTGAAGACATTCACGATCCAAAATTCACTCCGCCGAACGTCCATACCGAAAATATCGAAACACAGGTGGATGTGACGGAGTTGATGGGCAACGAAATCTTCCTGCATATGCTCAGCGGTCAGAATACATTTGTTGCCCGCGTCGACCCGCGCTCTAATATGCATGTTGGCGATAAAACGCAAGTCGCCTTCGACATGGACAGCATCCAAATCTTCGACTCGGAAACGGAACAGGCAATTCGCTAATACACCTCCTGCCCGACAACATCAAACAAACAGGGCGGTCTATAGACCGCCCTGTTATCATGACAAATCCCTCGAGGCTTCAACATGACTACACCCGACTGGGTACAAGACGCTGTCTTCTACCAAATCTTTCCCGATCGCTTTGCACGTAGTGAACGCATGCCAGACCTGGGTTTCGAGCCCTGGGGTGCGCCCCCCACCTACCATGGTTTCAAAGGGGGGGACCTGTACGGAATCGTGGAACGGATGGATTACCTTAGCAATTTAGGTATAACGGCACTATACTTTAATCCCGTTTTTGCGTCCGCTTCCAATCATCGCTATCATACCTATGATTACTACAATGTAGATCCACTACTGGGCGGCAATGACGCCTTACGCCTCCTGTTGGACGAGGCACACAAACGCGGTATCCGAGTGGTACTGGATGGCGTCTTCAACCATGCCAGTCGTGGTTTCTGGCAATTCCATCATGTGCTGGAAAATGGCGCTGGCTCTCCTTATGTGAATTGGTTCTACTTCGACCCAGAACGATTAATGGGGAATCGTCGCTGGGGGGCTTATCCGGATACCGGTGAGTTGCGTGCTTTACAAGTGGGCGAAGGCAGCTTGCGAGCTCTGGGCTATCAGGCTTGGTGGGACTTACCCGCCCTTCCCAAATTCAACACCGACACACCTGCCGTGCGCAAATTCCTGTTCGATGTAGCCGAGCACTGGATTCGTTTTGGCATTGACGGCTGGAGACTGGATGTTCCAGCCGAGATCAACGACGATGCATTCTGGCAGGAGTTCCGCCGCCGCGTGAAAGCAATCAATCCGGAAGCCTACATCGTCGGCGAGATCTGGCACGAGGCACAGCGCTGGTTGAGTGGCGACCAGTTTGACGCTGTGATGAATTATTTGGTGACTGGCGCCCTGATTGGTTTTTGTGGTGGTCCGCGTGTGGATATGGCCGTTGTAAATCAGGCTGGTGAGCTGAAAAACCGTGTCCACCCCGACATGGACGCAAATTGGTTTGGCAATGAAATCGACCGCCTGACTAACCTGTACAGCCCTGAAATCACGCGCTCCCAGCTAAACTTGTTTGACAGTCACGATATGCCGCGTTTTCTGTCGCTGCGTCAGCAACGATATTCCTTCCCTACAATTGGCAATGCTGTTTATGTTCACGTATCCTGGAGCGCCTTGTATTTTTTACGGCGATGAGATCGGTATGACCGGTGGGCATGACCCCGATTGTCGCAAGGGCTTTCCCTGGGATGATGCAAAATGGAATCATGACTTGCTAAACTACACCAAAGCTGTCATCGCGTTGCGAAAAGAACATATCTCCCTGCGACGTGGCTCGTATCAACGTTTATACAGTGAAGGGAAAGTTTTTGCTTTTGCTCGCAAGTTCGAAGAAAAAACCTTGATCGTCATCCTCAACACCGCTGACACGAATATGAAGAGTACGTTTTCCATTGAATCGCTCGCTACAGGAAATCCTACCCCGGCAACTGTTTTCGGCCCGGACACAAAACCATACGTTGAGAACAACCACTTGCACATCGAAGTCCCGGCCCGCAAGGGTGTTGTGATTCGGATATAAGGCAAAAATTCGCACTATATAAAAAACAACGCGCCTTTTCTGCAAAGCGCGTTGTTTTCGTAATAAAACCGGAAACCTGGCAACTACCCCCCAGCTTGGCCGTTTCTCAAATACGGCCGATTTGCATCCGCTAAATAACCAAGAAATTCATCTTTCATTTTGGAAAATACTGGCGAATCCGTCTTAACCAGGTTGTGCAGTTCTTCAGGGTCGCTTTCAAGATTATATAACTCGTAGGCGCTATCCATTTCCTCGTATCCAAGATAAGCAATCAACTTATATTGTCCCTTATGCATGGAAATGGCAGCTTTCGTCAACGGCAGAAATTCGGAGTTCTCTATCGCGTTCATCGAGAATAGTGGACGCTCGGTATCTTCCACTCCTCCAAAACCAGGCAATAATCGACCGTCCAGGTCGGAAGGGATATCTTTATCCGCAACAGACAGGAGCGTGGGAAGCAGGTCAATGTTGCTCGTAGAGCCATGAATATCCTGACGAGTTTTCTGTCCAGGGGAGTGAATGAGCAGTGGTATTCTCACGAACCGGTTCATATAATAAAGGACCGCTATGCCCGAAGAAACCGCGCTCGAACATCTCCCCATGATCAGATGTAGCAATGACATAACTATGATCCAAAACACCCTTAGCATCCAGTTGCCCGATCACTTTTCCGAACTCCGCATCGACATGGGCAATTTGCTGATCATACTTCAAGCGTTTATCGAGCAAATCTTCATCCGTAAAACCGGGCGTATAAGGGTGCATAGGTTTATGCGGCGGCTCGAAACCATCGTTCTCGAACAGTTTCCAGAATTCTTTCCCAGGCTTATACGGAGCGTGCGGCGAAAACAGATGGAAATAAGAAAAGTACGGTTTAGCCTGTTGTTCCAGGTTTAGTATTTCAGTCAAAACCCCATGGTAGATATCTTCATTTAGATAATTAAAAAAATTCTCAGCTTCAGGAACTCCCCTGGGATAACCTGGGTGGTTTTCATGGCTAAGAATGGTACGAAGATTTATGCTTTTATATATATACCCAAGCACCGAAGAAGCCGGAATACCAGTCTGAAGGGGAAGCAAAAACTCGTCAAAAGCAACCGAGGCCAGATAGCGATCTCGACCGACCTTATCCGGAACCAAATTGTTTTTTCGAAGGCTAAAAGAAGTCATCGGCAGGAAACGATCAACATCGGTAGCAAATTGACCTACGAGGCGGTCAGCATATAAATTCTGAGCAAACATCAAACGGAAATAATCATCGCCCAACAAAGTGAAAGGGTTGATTGGCGCGAGATCCGACTTGATAAGCCCACCGATGCTAAATGCTCTATGCTTCCATTGGAACATACCTGTCAACATACAGGCCGTGCCGGGCGTGGTGAAGTTGCCCCCAGAATAATGTCTGTGATAAACCGTAGCCTGCTCTGCAAACCGGCTCAGAAAAGGGGTCGTGGTACGAGGGTATCCATACAGCGACAGATTACGAGCAGACATCGCATCAAACAAGATGATAATAATGTTAGGGGTAGTTCCATCATCTTTCAAGTAAGTTAAAGAGCGAGGCAACAGCGTCCCAGCCGCCAGGATGGATGCAAACTTCAAAAAATCTCTTCGAGAGAATTTCGACATTTGAATTCCTATAAAGCTATTCGAACAAGAACTATGCCCAAAGACAGCAGGGTCAAAGGCATATAAATATACAAGAACACCACAAAACGGTCAGCCAGGTTTTCCAACAAACTCCTAAGCCAGGTTACCCTTACACAAATAAAACTGACGGCAAAGGCAATAAAAACCGTACCTGCCCACCAGCGTAGTTGGCTATGGATAAAATCTACTCGCAGATTCGGATCTTCATAAAGGCGCATATGGACCAGCGCAGACCCCACTAAAACAGCCAAAATAACCACCCCGGCCGATATAAATCCATCTTTCCACAAATTGCCGGAAAGGAAAAAACCTAGAAATATTACCCCCAGCGTTAACAAGATGCTCTCCAACAAATTCACGATAAACGAATACGCGTAGACCGAGAATATCTCACTCAACCTCAAATAAAACAGCCATGATGGGATTTTCCAGAAAGACGAATAGATAGTCCAACCATAAACGATAAAAGCGGCCGTCGCAAAAACATTTACGATACTTTGCTTATCAGGGAAACGAGATCTCAAATGATTAAACATGACCTGCCTTGTGAAATTGAATACCCGGGAGCAAACCCGGAACTGCAATTATATTCCACTGAGTTCCTCCCCGCAAACACCGCCATGTCGCAAACTGCTCAAATCCTACAACAGATAACGCACCTTTTTCCTCAATACACTGTTCTATTTATCAGACTAAACAATATCGGGAGAACAAGGCATGCCTGAAGCGCCGGAAGGAAACAATACACCAACACCAGAAGAAATCCTTGCCAGTATTCATGCCGGTTTAAAGGGCGAGACGGTTCAAACCCGTCTGGATGCTATCCAAAAACTGGGTGAACAAAATTTCAGCAGCCCGGCGATCATACGCACGCTCGAAACATTGGCGATTGACGACAAGAGCAAAACTGTCCGCGTGGCAGCCCGTCAGGCACTAGACACCCCCGCCCACCGTTACATTCAAAGCCAAATCAGCAAACGCACTCGTCCTGAACGCAAAACCATCTTATCTGAAATCGACAAATGGGAATCGCAAGATATGATTCAAGCGGACCTGGCTAACGTGCTCCGGCAACGCTATGATTTTGACCTGAAACCAGCTACCCCTGCCTCCGAACCTGTTGCTTCTACGCTTCATCCCAAGCCTGAGCCTGCTCCCGCTTCGCAGGCTGTTCCTACGCCCCGCCTCAGCCTGACACAAACCCTGCTAAGTGAAACCAGTATCAAAATCGCCCTCTATCTGGGCGCATTCTTTGTCATAGCCGCCGCGGCCATCCTGGCCGCCATAGTGGAAGCCGCACGCCTGCCCATCCTGCTGGCTGCGACCGCCTTATTTGCTGGCGGGGCTATCGTTACCAGGACGCGCCTGCCGCAACCAAGTTTTGCGCTGTTCATTGTTTTTTCTTTTCTGCTCCCGACTGACGCCAATGTATTAGCCGATGTACTCAATCTTTCCAGCAAAGCCAACGCAGGCTATTGGTTTGCTGTCATGGCTGCCATGGCCATCATCTGGAGCTTTGGCACCTGGTTCTACACATCTCGCCTGTTCAGCATGGCGGCCTTTATCGCACTGGTCATTTCAGTGGCGCGCCTGGGCGAACTCTTCGAGGCAGAACCTGAAGTTTATCTGCTCCTGCTCAGTTTCGTTACCTTACTTGGCCTGGGCGGGACCTATTTGCTCAAACGTTGGCGCACCGCAAAGTTCAGTCTGCCGCTCTTCATCCTTGTGCAAATTTCCCAGCTTGGACTGATCGCCTTCGCCCTGGTTGCTATCGCGATACGATTGGAAGATGCACCCAGTGCCTGGAATCTCGTGAGCACACTTTTCTGGCTGCTGACAGCCGGTTTCTATGTGCTGAGTGATTTGATCTTTCCCTTTGTCATCTTCCCCTGGCTATCTATCGCAGCGCTTTATCCCCTACCGCTTAATTTCATGTTTACCTTCGGCGTTGACGAACCCTTGCCGGTTGCCATCGTAACCTGGGCATGGGGCTTCCTGCTCGCATCTGTCAGTGAGCTTATCCGTCGCTTGCAAGTCGACAGAATCCGCCGCTACGGGCTGCCCATATTGACTGGCTCGCTATTAGTCATTTTGACTGCTACTTCTATCGGCTATATCGATGACATAACCTACGGCTTTGCCTTCATCCTGGGCTCGGCCATTGTATATGCTGTGCTACACATCCTCAAACCGCGCGCTTATCTTTGGACAACAGCGCTGCTTTTAGGATTAGGAGCTTATTTTAGCTTCTTTGCCTTACCCCTCATGGAGACCTTCGATGTGTTCGCAGGTTATCAGTTGCTCGGCGCCAGCCTGCTCCTGTTGGTACCCGACTTGTTTCTCGCACCCGACTTCTCTGCGGACAAAACCTGGCGCTGGCCGTTGCGCGTTCTCGGCGGGATGCTGGCATTCGTTAACCTTGGGTTTGATCCTGCCATTCTCAACAGACAATACCGGCCATGCTGCTATTGCCTATGGCCTTTATGCCGTTTTCTTCGTCCTCTACGCCTTGAAATTTGACAAAGCCTGGCTGGGATATATTGCGACTGCTTCCGCTGCGCTGAGTGTCACGTTCGCGCTCCAACATTTCGAATCGGATGCCTGGCTCTTTACTCTGACGGCCCTGTCGGCGATTTATTATCTGGTTGGCTTTGTACTGGGTCGAAACGAAAATCGAACATCCTGGTCTCAGCATGCTGCGCTACAGTGGACTGGGGCTGTCGACTCTGGTCTCGCTTCTGGCAATCGTTACATTCAAAGAAAGCGGTGGTTGGTACGTTCTTGTCACTGGGTTGTTGTTTGGCATCGAGATGTTCTCGCACCGCGCGGGTCTGGCTGAAGCAGGTATGCAAGTATTCTTTGCCAGTGGGATCTACCTGCTCCTGCAAGAAGCGGATATAGCGCGAGGCTACCAGTGGCTGGGCATCGCTCTGGCCTTGCTCGGAACGGACCTCGTTCTGGCACGCACCTACCCAGACAAACGCCCGATCGCCTGGTTCTCGCGTGGACTGGGAGCGCTCGTCGTCCTTGTGAATACGCTCGACCTGTTGTTCAACAATGTTGATCCGCAAGTTAGCGCCATTTGTTTTGCTATTTACGCACTCTTCTTCCTGGCACAGACATTTCTCTATCATCAACCCCTGCTGGGCTATAGCTTCACGCTTTATGCGGTCTTGACGGTCATATTCACCCTTCAAACCTTCGACCAATCGAAATGGATGTTGCCCGTAACGCTGCTGGCAGTCGTTTACTATGCTGTGGGTTTTGCCCTCCGTAAACAAAAAACAGCCAACTTTACAACAAGCGAAGAATCTCCCGCCACTGCCAAAATCTCATTCACCTGGCCTTTTGTCCTGTGGACCAGCGGTCTGGGAGCCGGTTTGCTTGCTACGCTTATCTCGCCGATGCAGGGCGGACTCTCTGCCGCCATCCCCGCCGCCGTGACAGCCACCATGGTCGCCATAGAAGCCTTCGAACGGCGCAACGTCTGGCTGGGCTTTCCGGCCAATGCCCTTTATTTGATGGCGTATTTTATTCTGCTGGTCGAATTGAACGTGGACGAACCACAATTCTTCTCAATTGCCACCGCAGCGCTGGGAATGCTGATGCACTACTTGCTGACGCGTGCAGGCAGCCGCGCCGGCGCGTTCATTACCGGGATGGTGTCTCAGCTAGTCTTGCTGAGCACCACCTATATTCAATTTCTGTCTACAGAACGGCTGGTATTTTTCGTAGTGATTTTCTTCCAGGCGCTGGCAGTGCTGGTTTACGGTATCGTCATCCGTTCGCGCAGCCTGGTGGTTACCCCTTTGGTCTTCCTCGTCTTGTCCGTGTTGACTGTGCTCTACGGCTTGCTGCAAGGCATTCTGACAGTTGTGCTGATCGGCTGCACAGGTTTCATCTTATTGATGCTCGGCATCCTGGCCGTTATCATGCGCGACAGGCTCAAACAGATCAGCGAACGCTTCAGCGATTGGGGTGCGTAACACAGCTAGCCCCACACCGCCTGCACCAGCGCAGGTAAAATCTCTCCCGATTTGCCATGCAAGGCAAAGTCCACCTTTTCAGTCAGCGGAGTCGGCTCGGCATTGATTTCGACTACCACCGCGCCCCGGTTGCGAGCCGCATAGGCCAGCGCAGCGGCTGGCTGCACCAATCCCGATGTACCAATCGAAAAGAACACGTGACAGCTACGAGCCGCCTCCACCGCAGACTCCAACGCAGCACGCGGCAACGACTCGCCGAACCAGACCACATCCGGGCGCAGCAGACCGCCACAGATCTTGCAACGAGGCACATCGCCGTCCGCTTCATCCCAGGCCTCGGCCTGCTGACCGCACGAGGAACATCTCACGCGCTGCAAGTTGCCATGCAACTCAATGACGCGCGGGCTGCCCGCTTTCAGGTGCAGACCATCTACATTTTGCGTGATCAGGCTGAAGTCCGGGATATGATGCGCCATGTCCGCCAAAGCGTAGTGACCGGGGTTGGGTTCCACTTCCCGTATCTTTTCGCGGCGCATGGCATACCAGTCCCAGACCAATTTGGGGTCACGGTCAAAAGCTTCAGGCGAAGCCAGGTCAGTCGGTTTGTATTGCGTCCACAGACCAGTCTGCGCATCCCGGAACGTACGCAACCCGGACTCCTGCGAAACGCCCGCACCGGTCAAAGCAGCGACGCGTTCCGCCTTGCGCAGGAAGCGGACCAACTCATCGGGGAATTTCGAAAGCCACTGTTTATTCACCCGATTCAGCCGGCTGGCACCATTGAAGTGAAAGAGTATCCTGGTAGACCGGAGAACTTCCCAAATGCTTCAAGCTACCCGTCGCAGCAATCACCTGATACTCCACCCAGGCATCCTTGAATTCTTCGTGGTGCGAAAGTTTATCTGGGGTAATGCGATAAGTGTAGTAATTCCCAGTGACTTTTTTCATGATCGCCCCGCCACCCCAGGGAGTGGACTGGTTGCCATTTTTATCCACCAGACGCAGAAAGAGCAGGACATAAGTCACGTGCAAGTTATTGGTCAGCCGGACATCAAAATCGACATATTTAGGCGCATTGCAATATCCCCAAAAAAGGATATCGCTGCTGACCGATATGGATTGGATTAAAGCACCCGGCTCGCTGAAAAGGGAAGTTTTTGGGCCGGGCGTTGAGGTAGGGATCAAAATAAGGGTTGGCAAAGGTTCACTATCAGTCGGCTCTCCCTCGAACGAATTCCCCACACCAGCCAAAGTCGGCGTTGAGGTAAAACTGGGCACCGGCGTGATGGTTGGCGTTCGAGTAGGTGTGGAATATACGGTTGGCGTCGAGGTCTCGACTGGCGCGGGCGGCGCTGTCGGCGTGATCAGCAAAGACACCACATCGTTCAGGGAACAAGCTGTCAGGCTGAACATTATTACAAGACTATAGATTATCTTTTTCATCGCAGCACATTCCTTGAATCAGAAAAATCATCGGGAATCCCGAAAGGAGTTTAATCAAATTATACACGGATAAGATTCCATCCCTGCCAATATAGGCCAAAAATACTAAAACCTTTATTTATTTTATGCGTATATAGATTGTAAACTCACTGAATCAAAGGAGAATTCATATGTCTTCACCTCGTAACACCGGTTCGTTAGTCGTCGGTAGCCTGCTGATCATCTTTGGTGTGCTGGCCCTGCTTGGAAAGCTGTTCCAGAATTTTAACTTTTGGAATACTTTCTGGCCCTTTTTCGTCATCGGGGTCGGCCTGTTGTTCTTCGTCGGCATGTTTGCAGGCGGAAAGTCCGTTTCAGGCCTGGCAATTCCGGGCAGCATTATCACAACCATCGGCCTGATGCTCTTCTACCAGAACATCACCAACCACTGGGAAAGCTGGTCCTATGGCTGGACGGTCATCCTGATGGCTGTTGGTCTGGGCATCTTTATTATGGGCGTCTGGGGACAAAACGAGAGCCAACGAGCTGCTGGATTGCGCGTGCTGCGCATTGGTTTGATCATGTTCATCATTTTCGGCGCTTTCTTCGAGCTGATCTTCACAGCCGGGATGCCTTTCGGCCTGCGCTCGATCGTTTTCCCGGCAGCATTAATCCTGCTTGGCCTGTATCTCGTACTGTCACGCTCTGGTTTGCTGCCAGGTCGTTCAGAAAATGCAGCATCTGAACCCGAATCTACTGACAATTCTTTGGAGGAATAGAACAATGAGAGAACGCTCCATCTTCTGGCCGCTTGTTATGATTGCGGCGGGTGTGCTTTGGATATTAGTTGGCACAGATGTAATCCCGCATGCCAATCTGTGGGCTTTGTCATACACGTTACCGTACCTGTTGATAGCTCTTGGTATTGGCTTGATTCTGCGCGCATACTGGCGCTTCGCCGGGATGCTGGTCTCGTTACTTGTAGTGGCAGGCGCAGTAATGGCCATATTCTATGCGCCACAACTCGGTTGGGATACGCCTCCCAGTTGGAGTTTCAATCTATGGAATCTCGATACCGATCTGGGCGGCGCGGTAGCAGGTTCAGGCGTAGTCAAGACCGAGACCCGTCAGGTTTCAGACTTCAACGCAATTGTCATGGACTATCCGGCTGAGATCACGATCCGGCAAGGCAAGTCCGCATCGCTAAAAATCGAGGCTGAAGATAATTTGTTGCCGCAACTGAGCGCCGAGGTGCAAAACGGCACGTTGTATCTGAAAAACACCGAACAAAGTTGGCAGCAACGTGTAAATCCCAGTGAGCCGGTCATCGTAACCATCAGCGTGGTGGATTTGAACAAAATCCAATTCCCGACAGCCGGGAAAATGCTGATCGAGAGCTTGCAGACAGATTCCCTGACAATTTCCGTCAGTGGCGCAGGTGATGTCACATTGAATGATTTGGAGGCCGGCACTCTTAATCTCAATCTTAGCGGCGCAGGCAACCTCAAGGCTGACGGTGTTGCCGATAAAGTGCAACTAAACATCAGCGGACTGGGAAACTTCAACGGCGAGGGGCTACAAAGCCAGGATGCCGATATCAACATCAGCGGCGCAGGCAACGCGCAGGTTTGGGTCGAACGCCAATTGAACGCCGGCATCAGCGGCGCCGGGTCGATCGATTATTACGGCAGTCCGCAAGTCAGCGAACGCATCAGCGGGGTTGGCAATGTAAGAAAAATCGGAGATAAGTAAGGTTTCCCCGTAGCATTATGGAGGCCAGGCAAGTCCTGGTCTCTTTTTGTTATCCCCCATTAAACAAAAAATCCCCTTGCGGGGTGTCGTTTTTGCTGTTGTTTTCTTATGCAACCAACGGAATGGATACGCGCTTCAGAAACGTTTCTGTTTCCGTAGAGTACGGCAAGTACATTTCACGGGACATATGGTTCTTCGGCTCCATCAGCGTCACCAAAAAACCACGGCCTTCATCGTTCTGTCCGTGCGCCAACACTGTAGCCACTTCTGAAACCGTCCAGCCTTTTTTCAATGCAGTGATAACATTAATCATAACCGGTTACCTCCTTTCATCATTTATTTTATCGATTATCATTGTATCGCTATAGTATGAACAGAAGATTAAACTTGTAAAAACGATTTGTTAACGTTTTAGCAAAACAAACCTGACCATTATGCCCGCCATCCAAGTCACCAATCTACAAAAAACCTTCAAGACCAAACGTAAAGCCGCCGGGTTGAGTGGCTCCATGCGTGCGCTCGTCCGGCCTGAGTATGCCACCGTCGAAGCGGTACGCAGGCTCTCGTTCCAGATGGAAGCGGGCGAACTGCTCGGTTTCATCGGTCCCAACGGGGCGGGTAAGTCGACCACCATCAAAATGCTGACCGGCATCCTGCTGCCCAGTGGAGGCGAAGCACAGGTGCTCGGTTACACGCCCTGGAAGCAGCGCCGCGAACTGGCTTACCAGATCGGCACCGTCTTCGGTCAGCGCCCGCAACTATGGTATCACCTGCCCGCCATCGACACCTTCACGCTGTTCGGAAAAATCTACGAACTGGAAGATGCCCAGACGAAGAAACGCATTGGCCAACTCTCTGAAGCGTTCGAGATTGGGGATTTGCTGGAGACGCCCGTGCGTAAGCTCTCCCTGGGACAACGCATGCGCTGCGAAGTGGCCGCCTCGCTCTTACACCGCCCGAAGCTGCTCCTGCTCGATGAACCGTCCATCGGCCTGGACGTGGTCGCCAAGCAACGCATCCGCGACTCGATCCGCACTATGGCACAGGAGGAGAACGTGGGCGTGCTGCTCACCTCACACGATGCAGGCGACCTGGAAGCGCTGTGCAAACGTGTCATCATCATCAACCACGGACAGATCGTCTACGAAGATAAAGTCTCAAACTTGAAACGCCGCTTCCTGACCTCCAAGCTGGTGGAAGTACGTTACGCGGACGAAGTCCCCTCTAACTTCTCGCTGGAAGGCACCGAGGTGCTCAAGATCGGGCATTACGGCGTCAAGCTGCGCTTCGATACCCGCAAAACAGCCGTCGACCGGGTCATGGCGGCGCTCTCCGCTCACGGCCAGGTGGTGGATATTACCATTTCCGACCCGCCGCTGGAAGAAGTGATTGCCAAGATTTACGAAACGGAGTCGCTCTCTCCTCCTGAAAGTAAGACGCCATCAGAAATGATAAGTACCAGAGCAAAGGTTCAAGCTGAATCCCCTCTCACCCGGTCCTCTCCTCAAAGGGGAGAGGACGATTAAGGAGGAATATGGACAAGTTGTTTTGGAAAACCATTCAGGAAAATAAATACGCAATCCCGATTGGTCATACTCCAACGTCGCTAACCGCAGAATTATTCTCATATCTTGGCAGCACAGACCCAGAGTTACGGGACCAGATTGCCTACGAGGCTTTCGCCAATTTTCTCCAACGCGATTATTTCAGTCTGGAAGAAATCGAAATCTATATCGCAAACCTGTTGGCCAATTTAGATATCGGGATCGGTGAAGTTGAATCTGACAGCGTCTTCCTGCGCTCTTTTTCAGCGCTCTTCCTGGCCGAGATCGTTCATAACGACAATAAGACCCCGCTCCTGAAGGAGCCCCTCATTCAAACGATCCTTGAAAAGGGGTTGTGGTATCTCGCTTCTGAACAAGACCTACGCGGTTATGTTGAAGGAAAGGGATGGGCGCACGCCCTGGCCCATACCGCCGACCTGTTACTGGTGCTGGGCAAGAGCCTGAGCACCGGCGAAAGCGATCATAGTCTCATATTGATTGGAATGAGCGAAAAATTAATCCAATCCACAACTTGGGTATATGTATATGGCGAAGATGAAAGGTTATCCAAAGCAGCGTTGGAGATTTTGCGCAGAGGCACCTTATCGGCAACCTTTGTTAGACAGTGGCTGGATTCTTTTCTTCAAACCAAACGGCAAGTCATGGAAAGGCGCCTGGACGAAAGATGAGTCCGCGTGCGCCTTCTTCAACGTACGCAACTTCTTACGCAGCCTGTATTTACAGGTTGCAACCGAAGATGGAATCCCGCAGCAAGAAGAGCTCGAGCGGATGCTCCTGGAAACCGTCCAGAACCTGCGACCCTACTAAATATGGACCACAAAAAGACCGTCAGGGAAGGCTACAACGCCATTGCAGCCCAATATCTCGAAGCGCGGACAAAAAAGTCCGCCGATATGCTGCTGTTGGATGATTTCATTCAGAAGTTGCCAGCGAAAGCGCGCGTGCTGGATGGCGGCTGCGGAGCAGGCGTTCCCGTTGCGAAAAAATTAAGCGAACGATTCGATGTCACTGGCGTGGACTTCTCAGAGACCCAAATCGAACTGGCCAAGGAAAATGTTCCAGGTGCGACTTTCATCTGCCAGGACATGACCCAGTTGGAGTTTCCTGCCAATTCCTTTGACGGGATTTGTTCCCTCTATGCCATCATTCATGTCCCGCGTGAAGAGCATCGCACGTTGCTCGGAAACTTTTACCGCATGCTCAAGCCTGAAGGCTTAGCACTGCTCTGCCTGGGTGCAGAAGATTTGCTAGATGACATCGAAGAAGATTTCCATGGGCAGCGCATGTATTGGAGTCACTATGATGCAGCTACCTATCAGTCAATGCTAAAGGAAATTGGATTTAGCATTCTTTTCGCAAAAATTGTTCCTGACGAAACCTATGACGGGCAACACCTGTTCGTATTGGTCCAAAAGGGAAATTCTTCAACATGAGTGCTGCGCGGAAATACTGGGCAATATTCCAAACCACGCTGGTCAATTCGCTGGCATATCCCGGCGAATTAGTGGGACGCAGCCTGATGATTTTGCCTTTCATGTGGATCTTCTACCAGCTCTGGCAGGTCACGTTCGCTGCATCAGGATCGGACACGATCAACGGCCTGAGTTTGCACGATACGATGTGGTATCTGATGATGGCCGAGACCATCGAATTGAGTCGTCCACGCGTGGCGCGCACCATCGCCGATAATGTCAAAGATGGTTCTATCGCTTACCTGCTCAATAAGCCCTACGACTTCCTGATTTACCAATTCAGCGTTTCCATGGGCGAGACTATCTTCCGCGCGCTGATGAACGCCCTTTTGGGCGGCGCACTGGTCTGGTGGCTGGCAGGACCGCCGCCTGATTTGCGCAGTTGGCCGCTGACAATCGTGGCTGTCATTGGCGCATGGGTTTTGAATTTCATGGTCAACGGCATGATCGGTCTGGCGGCCTTTGTCTCAGAAGAAGTAGCGCCTTTCGAATGGATCTACCAGAAGTTTGCTTTTATCTTCGGCGGACTGCTCATCCCACTTGATTTCTACCCACAAGTGGTTGCAGAAGATCGCATTTGCGCTACCCTTTCCCGCCATGACTTACGGTCCTTCACGTTTATTTGTCTCCCCAGATGCCGGTCTGTTTGCAAGCGTACTCGCCCAACAAGCCATCTGGATTTTGGTATTGGGTTTCCTGCTGGTCTTTGCCTATCGACGAGGGCTGACATATCTGACTGTGAATGGAGGTTGAGGGCTCTCTTAACCGCAAAGAGCGCAAAGGACGCCAAGAATCTTTTTTGTTTTCTTCGCGTGCTTCGCGGTTCAAATGGTTTTATTATCAGTGCTTATGAAAGAATTCAAATTCCTCCTCGCCGTCTGGAAAGCCAACCTGCAATCCGTGATGGAATACCGGGTCGCGTTTCTGCTACAGGTCTTCGGCATGATGATCAACAATGCCATCTATTTCTTGATCTGGGTAATCTATTTCGACCGCTTCAAAGAAGTGCGCGGCTGGGGTCTCAATGATATGTTCGTCACCTATGGCATCATTGCCAGCGGCTTTGGGTTGGTCTCCTTACTGTTTGGGAATGTTTTCAATCTCGGAGATGTGATCGCCAAAGGCCGTTTGGATTACTACCTGTCCATGCCCAGGCCAGTACTCTTGCACACGGTCGCCAGCCGAAGCATCGCCAGTGGACTGGGAGATTTCACCTACGGTTTCGTGAGCTATGCGCTCTCCGGCCAATATACCTGGGATGGATTGGGGCGCTTTCTGATTGGGATGCTGTGTGCAGCGGCCATCTTTGCCGCCTTTATGATCCTGGTCCAAAGCCTGGCGTTCTGGATCGGCAACACATCCTATCTCAGCAGCATGGCGCTCAATGCCATTATCACCTTCGCCATTTACCCTATCACGCTCTTTGACAACACAGCCAAACTGCTTTTGTTCACGCTCATCCCGGCAGCATTGATGGGCGCACTCCCGGCTCAATTCGTGCATAGCTTTAGCTGGGTCATTTTGACGGAAATATTCCTGGGGTCGCTAGTCTTCCTGGGTTTGGCGGTAGCAGTTTTCCGTTTGGGATTGAGACGCTATGAAAGCGGTTCGGGAATCCAGGTGGAAGTTTAGTGTAAGAACTGTCTCATACCGACCTTCTATCTTTCAATAAGGAATGTGACAAACTATGGACGATAATTTTTACAAGGAAATTCTCAACGGCTTACAAGATGGAATTTACTATTTAGATAAAAACCGTATCATCACGTATTGGAATCGGGGCGCAGAACAAATTAGCGGATATGCCGCCGATCATGTCATCGGAAAATCCTGTCGTGACAACCTCCTTAACCACGTAAACGAGCAGGGGCATGTACTATGTAATGAACATTGCCCAATGGCTGCGACTATGCAAGATGGCAAGCCGCGCGAGGCGTATGTTTATTTGCATCATGCAGATGGTCACCGGGTTCCTGTGAAAATACGTTCAACTGCCATTCACGATGAAAGCGGAAGCATCATCGGTGCTGTTGAGACCTTTCACAAAGGTATCTCGCCCGAAGATACCGAGCGCCGTATTCGGAAGCTCCAACAGACCGCCTTTCTTGATCCGCTCACGTCCATTGGCAACCGGCGTCACCTGGAAAGTCGTCTTAAAGTAAGTATGATGGAATATCGCGAGAACAAATTCCCTTTCGGGTTGTTATTCTGTGATGTCGATCACTTCAAAGCCATCAACGATACATTCGGGCACAATCTGGGCGACCAAGTGCTGCGCATGATTGCCCAGACCCTGCGCGCCAATATCCGTGAAACCGATACAATGGGCCGCTGGGGCGGAGAGGAATTCATAGTCATCTTGCAAAATATTGATGTCGAATCACTCCTGATGATTGGAGAAAAGTTACTCAATCTGGTCAAACAATCCCATCTAACTCTCCCCGACAAAGGTGCTTTATTCGTTACCATTTCAATCGGGGGTACGCTCGTGCAAAAAACTGATACTATCGATTCTGTGATTGACCGTGCTGATCGATTGATGTATCAAAGTAAAGCTAATGGACGCAATCGCATCACAATAGGATAATTATCCTGCGTTTTTCTGGTATAATCTCAACCCGTGACTGGTCCTGTCATACGGTTACTCCTGTAACAAGGGAATTCGGCTGTAGGCAAGGAGACCTGCATAATCTAAAGAAAGGAAAAGCATACGTCATGCCGCTCGATAAAGAAGTAAAGACCCAGGTCATTCAGGATTACCACCGTCATGATAGCGACACTGGTTCTCCCGAAGTGCAAGTTGCCATTCTGACCAAACGTATCACCCAGTTGACTGATCACCTGCGCTCCAACAAGCACGATAAATCATGCCGCCGTGGTCTACTCAAACTGGTCGGACATCGTCGCCGCCTGCTGGCATATCTGCGCAAGAGGGACTACCCGCGTTACCTGAGCTTGACCGAGCAGTTAAGTCTGCGTAGAAAGTAAGGTTGTTTTAGACCCTAAAGGTCTCGGTGACCTTTAGGGTCTTCGTTATCCGCCGTCAGGAATTGAATAGTGCTGGCAACCCCCCTAAAAGGGGGCAAACACATCCAGGCAAGTTGCCGCCGCTCTTCAGTCCCTGACCAGGCGGGAAGTTATTCAAGGGGCTTGCGCTATTTGTTATTGAAGTTGAAACGCAAAATCGGATAAAACCGCGAAGTTCAACTCTTCGCGCTCTTTGCATTTCTTAATACTTGCGCGTGCCCATTACACAGGAGACAAAATGAAACCCGAAGCAAAAACCTTTGCGACCACAGTTGGCTCGCAAACAATTACATTTGAAACCGGCAAACTGGCCAGACAGGCTGGCGGCGCTGTAACCATTCAATTAGGTGACAGTATCGTCTTTGCATCCGCCACGATGGGCGGTGTACGCGAAGGCATTGACTTCTTCCCACTCAGCGTGGATTTTGAAGAACGCCTGTACGCTACCGGCAAGATTCCTGGCTCGTTCTTCCGCCGTGAAGGTCGCCCCAGTGGAGAGGCCATTCTCACCGCTCGTCTCACCGACCGCCCGCTGCGCCCGCTCTTTCCCAAGGGTATGCGCAACGAAGTGCAAGTCATCATGTTCTCAATATCTGCCGATGGCATCAACCCGCTGGATATCATGGCGATCAATGCTGCATCAGCTGCTGTCACCATTTCAGACACCCCCTGGAACGGCCCGATCGGCGCAGTACGCATCGGCCGTGTTGACGGCGAATTCATTATCAATCCGACTTTTGAGCAAATAGACGCATCTGATCTGGATCTACGCATCGCAGGCACGAAAGATGCGATCTTAATGGTTGAATGCGGCGCAAATGAAGTCCCTGAAGATGTCATGGTAGCGGCGCTGGAACTGGGTCACCAATCCATACAACCCATCATCGAACTGCAACTCAAGATGCAGGCTGAAGTAGGCAAGGAAAAACGTGAAGCCACCTTTAATCTGCCAGATGAAGATCTGGCGAAAAAGGTATTCGAGTATGTCAACGGCCCGATGACCGAATTGCTGGACAATCCCCTGACCAAAAAAGAATTTTATGGCGGGATGACAACTCTCAAAGACGACGTTGTGGCCAAGTTTTGCACTGTCCCCGAAGGCGAATCCGCTTCAGACTACCCCTCACTTGCTTCCGTTCGAGAAGCCTTTGACCAGGCCGAAGGGACAATCGTCCGTGAGCGCATTCTCGGCCTGGGCAAACGCCCCGATGGCCGTGGTCCTACAGACATACGTGATTTGTGGGCTGAAGTGAACTTGTCCCCGCGCGCGCATGGCTCCGGCCTGTTTACTCGCGGTGAAACCCAGGTCATGACGCTTGCCACGTTGGGCACACTGGGTGAAGCGCAGTCAATTGACTCGCTCAGCCCGACAACCACCAAACGCTACATGCACCACTACAACTTCCCGCCCTACTCCGTCGGAGAGGTACGCCCTCTTCGTGGACAGAGCAGGCGTGAGATTGGTCATGGTGCGCTGGCAGAACGCGCCCTCGAACCGGTCATTCCCGCGGAAGAAACCTTCCCGTACACCTTGCGGTTGGTATCCGAATGCCTGTCATCTAATGGCTCCACCTCAATGGCATCCGTTTGTGGTTCCACCCTGGCGCTGATGGACGCAGGTGTACCTATCAAGGCGCCTGTCGCAGGCATCGCTATGGGTCTTATCACTGATGATACTGGCCGTTACAAAGTGCTGACCGACATTCAAGGCACCGAGGATCATCTGGGTGATATGGATTTCAAAGTAGCCGGGACCGCTGAAGGTATCACCGCCTTGCAAATGGATATCAAGATCGGTGGCCTGAGCGCTGACATCATGAAAGAAGCCCTAGAACAGGCGCGCGTAGCTCGTATGGCGGTTCTTGATGTCATGCTGGCGGCCATTCCCCAACCACGTGCCGAGTTGAAAGACCACGCCCCACGCATTACAACTGTCAAGATCCCGGTGGACAAGATCGGTGCATTGATTGGTCCCGGCGGCAAAAATATCCGCGCGTTGCAAGAAGAGACCGGCACCAAGATCGACATCGAAGAAGATGGCACGGTCTATATTGCCGCCGTTGAGGGTGCAGGCGCCAAGATCGCTATTGAGCGCATTGAAGCCCTGGGCGAAAGCCCCGAAATTGGCCGCATCTACACCGGCAAGGTGGTGCGTATCGAGAACTTTGGCGCATTTGTCGAAATCCTGCCCGGCACCGACGGCCTGGTACACATCTCACAGCTTGATTCCGAACGCGTCAACTCCGTCGAAGACGTGGTTGGTATGGGCGACGAGATCACCGTTATGATCACCGATATTGACCCGATGGGCAAGATCCGCCTCTCCCGTCAGGCCGTGCTCGAAGGCTGGAGCGCTGAGGAAGCACGTGAGAAAGACAAACCCCGCAGCGGCGGTGGACGCCCCGGCGGGAATCGCTCCGGTGGGCGCGGAAACGACCGGCGCAGTGGTGGTGGTCGCGACAACCGTGGCGGACGCAGATAATTCTAAAAAACACTCCCGTGGTTTACACGGGAGTGTTTTTATCTCGCAAGCATCTCTTCCAGTCGGGCTTTTACTCCTGGCCATTCATTGTCAATGATACTGTAATAAACAGAGTCTCGATAACGACCATCCGGCAAAATCATATGATTGCGCAACACGCCTTCCTGTTTAGCCCCAATCCGCTCAATGGCTCGTTGTGAGCGTTCATTACGCATGTCCGTTTTGAATTGTACGCGAATACAACCCAGCGTTTCAAAAGCATGTTTGAGCAGTAAATATTTGCACTCCGTATTCACTGCTGTGCGCTGGAATTCCAATCCATACCAGGTGCCGCCAATTTCCAGTCCACGATTCTCTGGCACGATATTCAAATAGCGTGTCGCTCCGGCTACACGCCCAGAAGCCAGGTGAATTGCCACAAAAGGCAAATCGGACCGTGAGAGAATATCACGCACCCAACGGTGAATATCCTCCTCAGAGCGCACTTTTCCATATAACATATGCTCCCAGATGCTATCATCCAAGCCAATTGCAGCAAGTCCGGGCACATGCGCTTCCGTCATCGGCTCCAAACGTACGTATTTACCAGTCAAACTTACGGGGGTTCTCCAATCCATCACAATTTCAACCACTCCTCTTCTATTTTATTTTGCGTGGGTAAATAAGGCATGTCCGGGCCAGCCACACCTAAATACTCCGCCAGGGCAGCGCGCATGGCAACACGATCATCCCATGGATATTCAACTTTCCCAAAGCACATAGATTGTTCATGTCCCTTTCCACATGACAGGACAATATCGCCTGGACGTGCTAAATGTAATGCAAACCTGATCGCTTCGCCCCGGTCCGGGATCCGCCAAAACGTCTTCCCTTCGCTTCCTCCCCTGGACCCTTCGACTGATCGCTCAGGACGACGCCTGGCACCTGCTGCCATTTCGTCGAGGATTCCAGTCAACGACTCGGTGCGCGGGTCTTCGGCGGTTAACACCGTGAAATCAGCCAACTCTGCAGAAGTCTCTGCCATCATACGACGCTTTTCCTTGTCTCTCAGCCCAGCAGAGCCAAAGACAGCTATCACTCGTTTCTTCTCCCCTTGCCCCATTGTTCAACATTTCTCGAGCGGTTTCCAGTGTCACTTTCAACGCATTGGGGGTATGCGCAAAATCCACAATGGCCGTGAAATCCTGTCCCATATTTATCATTTCCATGCGACCGGGAATACCGGGCAAATTGGCAATCCCCTCAGCGGCAATATCCGGCGCAATTCCCAGGCCAAATACAGTCGCACCAAATGCGGCCAGGCAATTTGAGACATTGTATTGCCCGACCAGTTTGCCTTGATGCTTACACGAAGTCTCATGGGTTTTTATGATAAATTGCATACCGTTCAGAGAGTAAGAAATATCTGTCGCCTGTACTTGTGCATCAGATTTCACACCGTAAGTAATTTTATTAGTTTCTACAAAATCATTCAAAAAATCAAATGATCGATCATCACGATTGAGCACTGCTAATCTTGGATTGCCCTGCGGCTTTGGATGTGTGTTTTCAAGGCTGCTGAATAAACGCGCCTTTGCAGCACGGTAATTTTCATAAGAACCGTGTTCGTCAAAATGCTCATGTGTGATATTTGTAATCACACCAATATCAAACTCGCAGGCGTCCACACGATGCTGCGACCAACCATGGGAAGTGGTTTCCAACACAACATGCGTCAGCCCAGCATCAACCATCTTCGCAAGATAGCGCTGCACATCGTGAGCATCGGGTGTAGTAACGTGAAAACCCGTATCCAGCACTTCGTCCCCGATCACAGCGTTGACGGTCGAAATCATACCTGCCTTGAGCCCGGCTGCCACCAGAATATGATAGATCAGGTTACAGGTGGTGGTCTTGCCATCCGTGCCAGTCACGCCGATGACTGTCAGCTTGCGACCCGGCCAATCGTAAAACGAAGCAGCCAGATAGGTCAGGAGTTGACGCGGGTCTTCTACACGAATATAAGGAACGGGTAAGTCTCCCATATCCTTCTGTCCTACTACTGCGGAGGCGCCATTATCAATTGCCTTGGGGATGTAAGCGTGTCCATCCACCGAACCACCTTGCATAGCTACAAACATATCACCGGGTTTAACAGCGCGACTATCAATTGCAATCCCCGTAACCATGACATTAGAGGATATTGCTGGCAAGTTCTCAAATGAAGAATCTGAAAACAATTCGGATAATTTCTTCATACGCATGGGCTGGTTTTACCATATAACAGAAAGACCTGACAGGTTTTAGGAACCTGTCAGGTCTGATCGTAATCAAAGCAAACTATTTCAGGTTTTGGCGCAAGCCATCAAGCTTGCCAGCTACAGAACCATCCATTACCTTATCGCCGACCTTAATGACCAACCCGCCCAAGATAGACGGATCTACACGGAAGGTAACTGCCTGTGCACCGACTTTGGCGAGCACGTCAGTTTTGACAGCGCTCTGCTCCTGGTCGGTCAATGGCAACGCACTGGTTACTTCAGCGGCTTCACCCTTAAAGGTAGCATCGTTCATTACAACGACTTCGCCGGACTTGATACCCGAGAAGAATTCATCCAATAGAGCACGCTGACGCTTTTCATCCAGGGCTTCGCCCACCAGTTTCTGGGTGGCAGCAATGGATAAAGCAGCTACTTGGCCGCGCAAGTCGCCAAGGATGCGGTTGCGTTCGTCTTCGGCCTCAGCCAGTGAAGCTTCGCGCGCTTTAACAGCTTCGGCCTCGGCTTCCGCTTTGACTTCTTTGGCAACGCTCTGCGCCCGCTCATTGGCTTCACGCACAACCTTGCTGGCCTCTGCCTGTGCATCGGCAACGATCTTGGCAGCTTCTTTCTCAGCATTTGCGCGCGCTTCAGCAGCTACACGAGCATCTTCCAATCCCTGCGCAATATTTTGGCGTCGCTTGTCCAGCAAACCGAGAATGGGCTTGTAGACCCATACACGCAGAACGACCAGCATGATCAAGAAATTGAACAGGTAGACAAGGATAAAACCGAGATTGAGACCTAGTTGTTCCAAAGTAACCTCCTCGCGTTTAGAAAACGAACAGGATCAGGAGAGCGACAACCAAGCAGTAAATCGCTACGGCTTCGGCGAAGGCGATGCCAAGGATCATGTTGGTCTGGATGGTGCCGGTCGCATCGGGATTGCGGCCCATAGCCTGTACAGCGCCACTAGTAACAATACCGATACCAGCGCCAGCACCAATGGCCCCAATCATGGCCAGGCCAGCACCGATCAATTTGCCAAGAATGGCGGCAGCTTCAACATTCATTTCGAAATACCTCCGTTTCAAGTTTCGGGCGGGGGAACCGCCACTAAATATGGTGTGTTTCCCGGGCGGTTAAGCGCCGCCCGAAATTTACGCGTGTGCTTCTTCGTGCTCACTGTGACCCTGAGTGGCTTGCGCCATAAAGGTCATGGTCAGCAGACCGAAGACGATGGCCTGGATGAGGCCAACAAAAAATTCCAGCATCAAAAAGGCGACCTGGAAGAAAGCAACCCGACTCAATAACGATCCCATAACAAAAAGGAGGACTGAACCGGCAAAGATGTTACCGAAAAGACGGAAAGTAAACGAGAGTATCTTTGAGAATTCCGAAATCAACTCCAAGAAACCAACGACAAAGTCGATCACACCAAAGATGGGTTTGCTAAAGAAAGTCTTAGTATTCCAAAACTTCGTGAAATACGAAGCTCCCTGGGCACGGACGCCAATGACCTGTACAGCAATAACCGCAGTCAGAGCTAAGGATAATGTGAAATTGAGGTCCGTAGAAGTGGACCGGAACCAGGGAATAATTGCCTGGGCACACTCGTTGGCTTCGTTGCCAGTAACTTTCGCACCAATCGCTACGAAAGGTCCAATTTGTGTTTGTGTGCAAATTTCTTCAAAGTTTGCCACGTGATGTGGATTGAACCACCCCAATGCATCAATGCCCGGGATCAATTCTGCCCAGTTTGCAAGGAGAACAAGCAAGGTGATCGATGCGAACCAGGGGAAAATCGTTTTCGCCCATTTGCCGGCAGTGCCCTCAGTCATATTGTATAGCATTTCCAAGAGCGCTTCTACCGCACCTGAAAAACCTTTAGGAACTAAACTTCCGCTCTTGACGGAACGATAAACCCCTAAGGCCATCAACAACAACAGCGCATCCGAAATGAGAATGACGGTCATTGTGTTGGTGAAATAGAACGCCCCAATCACCGGTAAGGTGAACAAAGGGGTTTCGATAACCGGCTCAGCGGGCAATGCAATGTGCGGACGTAATGGCGCGTAAATGCCTGTGAAAACTACGCTGGCAATAATCAACGCCAATACGATCCAGCGGTTTACACCCCAGCGCCAGCCGCTTTTCTTTTCTTGGTTTTCAATCACGATCAGAATCCTCCTCAGGGTTGGGGATTTTGGTTGTTTCTGAATTTTGTACCGGCTTGATGCGATTGGTGGCTGCTCTCACCACGCGAAACATGAGGAAAAGCGTCACCGGCACACTGCCAATTAAGAGAACGATTGTAAAAAGTGGCTTGGTATCAAGATAACGGTCCAGCCACAGCCCCGCAAATAGAGCAACAAAGATGATGACCAGAGTAAGACAACCAACCTGCCCGGCGATAGATGCCAGAGTCAGGTTCATGGCATACTGGAAACGGTCTTTTCCCTGATTCTCCGGCTGGCTCATTGGTTGCGGATTATATCACAATGGTTTAACGGGCGTCAATTTTGTAGGTGACGTCACGTTGGAGTGACTATCACCCAAAGAGACTTAGAACAGATTCAACGCCGCCGCACCGGAAAGTCCAAACCACGGGGCAAACAAAGTACCGACCAACAGGATACCCAGCGTGAGTACCACCAGGCCGATGGCATATGGGCGAGTCAACGGAATGGGATATGCTTCCTCATTCTCGCCTTCCATACGATATAGATAAACTACCTTCAAAACAGTCAGGTAGTAATACACACCCACGATGGAGTTGAGAATACCGACAACCGCCAACCAGACCATATTGACCTGCACCGCCGCAGCAAAAACAAATACCTTCGCCACGAACCCACCGAAGGGCGGCATGCCGGCCAGCGACAGGAAGGCCACCAGCATCGCAAGCGCCAGTCCGGGCGAGCGGCGGCTCATGCCAGCGTAATCCTTGATCTCATCTGAGCCAGTTACCCGACCGAAAGCCATCACAATGCCGAAGGCTGCCAGGTTGGTCAGAATATATGCCAACAGGTAGAACACTACACTGGTCACGCCCAGCTTTGTGAGTGCCACTACGCCGATCATGGCGTACCCAGCATGCGCGATGGAAGAATACGCAAGCAGGCGCTTGATGTTGGTCTGCTTCAAGGCTACCAAGTTGCCCAGCGTCATTGTGACCGCAGACAGTACTGCCAGAATAGAAGCCCAATCATAAGCAATGGCAGGAAACGCAACGACAAATAGGCGCATCAAAACAGCAAAACCGGCAGCCTTCGAAGCTGTTGACAAGAATCCAGCAACAGGGGTGGGCGCACCGGTGTAGACGTCAGGAGCCCAAAAGTGGAAGGGGACAATTGAAACTTTGAACCCGAGTCCTACCAGGATGAGCATTACCAGTCCCAGCGCAACACCCAGGGACAACTGGCCTGCTCACCGCCATGGATGCCAGTTCGTACAGGTTGGTCGTCCCGGTAAAGCCAAAGAGCAGGCTGAAACCATAGAGCATAATAGCCGAAGTCATCGCGCCAAAAAGCAGGTATTTGAACCCGGCCTCGGTTGAGCGTTCGTTCGAGAGCATGAAACCAGCCAAAACGTAGAGCGGGATCGACGTGGTTTCTATGGCCAGGTAGAGCATGACCAAATCAGCGGAAGCAGCCATCAGGTTCATACCGAGCGTGGCCACTAACAGTAGGATAAAGGCTTCACCTCGTTTACCGAGAACCTCATGATCCATCATAAATAGCGCCGTCATAGCCGCGCCAAAGATGAACATCATTTTGAAGAAGAAACCCAGCCAGTCGTAGCGCAGCATACCGCCAAAGACCGAGGTCGGCTCACCCGGACGACCAATAAGCAAGCTAATCGCCATGATCGCCAGCAACCCACCAGCCGTCATCCAGCCAGCATTACGACGTTTTTCCTCTTTCCAAAAGGGCTCGACAACCAACAGGAGTACGCCCAGAACAAGCAAGAGAAGTTCAGGGAGGATAGACAGGAACATGGTTGGAGTGTAAGACATTTATGCACCTCCCAAAAGGCGCAGGATATTGTCCACGCCGGTTTGCACCATTGGCACCATCACACTTGGGAACAAACCAATTGCGATCATCAATACAACTACTGTAGCGATGGCAACTTTATCCAAAATTTTCACGTCAGTGATATGCCCTTCGAGGTTTTCAGGCATTGGTCTGAAAAATACATCCCGAATGTTACGCATGATATAGGCCGCAGTGATCACAATCGAAATGCTGGCGATGATCGCCAACCAGGGTTGTACCTGCCAAACGCCCATAAAAATGGGGAATTCAGCCACAAAACCGGAGAAACCGGGCATACCCATCGAAACCAGACCACCAATGATGAAGCCAATCGCGGCAAAGGGCATGACCTTGCTCATACCGCCCAATTCAGAAATCTGACGGGTATGCGCACGGTCATAGATCATACCGGTAACAGCAAAGAAGAGCGCCGTCATGATGCCGTGTGAGAACATTTGCACGCCCGCGCCGGTGAGACCAGTCTTATTAAGTGTGGACATACCGAGCATGACCAAACCCATGTGTGAGACTGATGAGAAACCGATCATATATTTCATGTCGTCTTGCATGAAAGCAATGAACGCACCGTAAATCACGGCAATACCAGCGCACAACATGATCAGCCAAGACCAATGCTGCGCGCCTTGCGGTAATAGCATGATGCCAACACGCAAGGCTGCAAAGGCGCCCAGTTTCATCAGCACACCCGCATGGAACATGGAGACGGCAGTCGGTGCAGCCACGTGACCATCAGGCGACCAGTTGTGGAAAGGCCAGATACCACCCAACACCGCAAAACCAAAGAAGACCGGTAAAAACCAGGTGACTTGGAATTGTTCAGAAAAACCGGCTTGTTCTAATTGAAGCATGTCAAAAGACAGCACACCAGTGTTCTGGAAGGCAATCCAGTACATTGCCAGCGCGCCAACCAGGGCAACCACCGAACCAATGAACAGGTATAGGGTCAATTTCATAGCCGCGTATTCGCGCGTCTTGATCCAACCCCAGATGGCGATCAGCAGGAACATTGGGAAAACGGCGATCTCGTAGAAGAAGAACAGCTGGAACAGGTCTAACGAAACGAAAACGCCAAATACGCCGGTTGCCAGGATGAACAAGAAGGCGAAGAACTCACGCGGACGGTCTTCAATACCCCAGGAGATCAGCACGCCAGTGAACATGACCACACCTGTTAGCAGAACAAGCGGAGTGCTCATGCCGTCTACACCAACGTGGTAGCCAATACCCAGAGCCGGCAGCCAATTGTGGGCTTCCTGGAACTGGTATCCTGCTGCAGCCTGGTCGTAGGAGAAATATACCCAGATTGATAACAGTAGAGCAAAAGTCGCCGCAGCCAGGGCCGTGACGCGCACTTCGTTCTTACGCTCAGCGGGAAAGAGCAAGATCAGCATCCCGGCAATGATGGGGGTGAAAACAATTACGCTAAGGATCGGAAATGTCATGATCCGCCTCCTAGAACAACGAAACCACGGCTTTATTGATCACGTCTAAGATCCAGGCTGGCCAGACGCCAATCCAAAGGATCATAGCCATGAGCGGAGCCATGACAATGATTTCGCGGATATTGATCTCGGTCAGCTTGTGCTCGCCGTGCGCCCAGTGCTCGTTCATCGGGCCATGCAGAACTTGCTTGATCCCTTTCAGGATATAAGCGCCAGTGAAGAGCAGACCTAACATGCTGATGGCCGTGTAAACCGTCAAAATCGGCCAGGAGCCCCGTACCACCAGGAACTCGGAGATGAAGCCGTTCAGGCCGGGCAGGCCGAGCGAAGCCATGCTGGTAAAGATCAGGATACCGCCGTAGATGGGCACCAGTGGGAACAGACCGCCAAACTCGTTCAGGTTACGGGTATGCGTGCGCTCGTAAATCACGCCTACCAGGAAGAACATACCCGCTGCCGAGAGACCATGGTTGAACATTTGCAAGATTGCGCCATTCAGGGCAATATTTTTGCTCAAATTCATGGATAAATCCGGGTTGTTTATGCCAACTTTAGCCGCTGCGGCAATACCAAGCACCACAAAACCCATGTGATTGACCGATGAGTACGCTACCAGACGCTTGAAATCGGTCTGGCCATAAGAAGCAAACGCACCGAAGACAATCGCGGCAGTCGCCAGGAAAGCCAGCCAACCGGCAAAGTGTTGTGCCTGTTCCGGGTAGAACGGCAGGATCAGGCGCAAGAAACCGTAGGCACCCAACTTCAAGAGCACACCCGCCAGGATCATTGAACCAGCAGTAGGCGCTTCGGTGTGCGCATCAGGCAACCAGGTGTGGAACGGCCACAGCGGAACTTTGACCGCGAACGCAACCACAAAAGCCCAGAAAGCGACTGTCTTGACGGTACCAATCGGCAGCCAGGCCGGGATGTGTGCCAAAGATGTAGCATTTGGCCAAAGTTCATAGAGGCGAGGCAGGTCATAGGTCCCGAATGTGACGCCCAGCATCTGGACTGCCAGCAAAAGACCCAGCGAACCACCCATCGTATAAATCATGAACTTTAGCGAGGCATAGTTCCGGTTAGCACTACCCCACTGGTTGATGAGGAAGTACATCGGGACAAGTCCGATTTCCCAAAAGACGAAGAAAATCAACAAGTCAAGCGCCATAAAGACGCCCAGCATACCTGTCTCGAGGAAGAGAAACAGCATCATGTAGGGCTTGACGCGGTCAGTGATGTTGAAAGACGCCAGGATTGATAGCGGCGTCAGCAAGGTGGTCAGCAGAACCATGGTCAGTGAAAGACCATCCACGCCCAGATGGAGGGTGGAGTTAATGGCTTCGTACCACTTGTATTGTTCCTGGAACTGGAAGCCTGACCCGTTCAGGTTGAAACGCGACCAGAGCAGCAACGAGAGCGCAAACGGGAATAAGCTGCCAACCAGCGCGGTCCAACGGATAAGCTTCATCTCGTCCTTGGGCAGGAAAAAGATGATCAACGCCACCAGGACGGGAGTGAAAAGTATCAGGCTCAAAAGATAGTTATTGATGAAATCCATCATGGTCTCCTTATCGTACCCGAAGGGTATTCGCCTACTTCGCCAGCAGCGAGAACAGCAAGCCGCCGACCACGATCAGCACGCCTAGTGAAGCCAGCATGTATTGCTGGATACGCCCTGTCTGAACGGGCTGCAAGCGTCCCCCGAACCACTGCGCCAGGCGAGCTGTGCCATCACCAATAAATCCATTGATGACTGGCTTATCGAAGTAATCGCGGATGCCAACCCCCATCCAGGCAGTAAACTTACCAAAGAAGTGCAAGATGTTGTCGATCACGCCCTTGTCCATCCACTTGTAGACGAAAGTTTCAGCAAACCAATAAGCGGGCTTGACGAATAAGAAATCGTAAGCTTCGTCAAAATACCACTTGTTTTTCAGAACGGGGAATTGCAATTTATCTTCCGCGGGCGAGTTGACATTGCGGTACATCAGCCAGCCAACGTACAGACCACCTAACGCCACCACCAGGGATGTCAATAGAGGCGTCCAACTGAACGGCAATACGGCTGGGAGTTCTGCCAACGTACTGCCTACGAATTCATGGAACCAGTTCGGAACGAATACCGCCCAACAGCGGGAAATGCTCCGGAATGCCGACCCAGCCGTAAGTGAGGGCGAAGAAAGCCAGCACCATCAACGGGACAGTCATCGTCCAGGGAGTTTCCTGGGCGTGTTCGGCTTCCTTGGTGCGCGGTTCGCCCAGGAAGGTCAGCGTGATCTGGCGCATGGTGTAGAAGGCCGTCAGGAAGGCAGCCACCGCCAGGGTGATGAAAACAGCCCAATGTCCGTTCGTGAACGCATCCGCCAGGATTTCGTCCTTCGACCAGAAACCAGCCGTCATAACCGGGAAACCGGAAAGCGCAAAACCACCAATCAGGAAGGTCCAGAACGTGATGGGCATCTTCTTACGCAGGCCGCCCATGTTGAACATATCCTGTGGATCAACGTCATGATTGCCGGTGTGCAGAACGCCGTGTTCCATACCGTGAATGACCGAACCGGAGCCCAGGAAAAGCAGAGCCTTGAAGAAGGCATGCGTAATCAGGTGGAAGACCGCTGCAATGTAGGCACCAATGCCAAGAGAGGCAACCATGAAGCCCAACTGTGAGATGGTCGAGTAAGCCAGCACGCGCTTGATGTCGTTCTGCGCGACCGCGATGGTAGCTGCGAAGAGCGCTGTGAACGAACCGATGAAAGCCACAACGACCATCGTTGGGTTCAGGGGCAAGCCTTCATGCCAGCCAGCCGTCAACAACGGGAACATGCGGATGACTGCGTATACACCAGCCGAAACCATCGTGGCCGCATGGATCATGGCGCTGACCGGGGTCGGGCCTTCCATCGCGTCCGGCAGCCAGACGTGCAGTGGCCACTGCGCTGATTTGCCGACCGTACCGATGAAGAGCAACAGAGAAATCAGTCCCGCGACCGATAGGCCAAGTATGCCCGATGGATAGTTAGCCAGGATATGCAGCGTCTCTTCAGAGAAAATCTCGCTGAAGGTGAGCGTGCCCGTTGCCGAGTACAGGAAAGCAATACCCAGCAGCATGAACACATCACCGACACGCGTAGTCATGAAGGCCTTGATGGCCGCATCCCGCGCCGATTTCTTGCCATACCAGAAACCAATCAACAGATATGAGCACAAGCCCATGATTTCCCAGCCGACAAACATGGTCAACAGGTTGTCAGAAACCACCAGCGTGTACATACCGAAGGCAAACAGGCCCAGGAAGGCGAAGAAGCGCGAGTACATCGGCTCAATCGATGGAACGACATGCTTGTGCCCATGTTCGTCCGTGACAGTTGCGCCATGCGGCGGCAGACCGGGTCGGTCATGATCACCTTTCGGCTGGCCAAAGTTTTGATAGCCAACGCTGTAGAGGAAAATCATGAAAATCGTAATGGACACAAAGAACAAGACCGCCGCGCCGAGCGGATCGATCAGCACGCCGATGCGGAACCAGGTGTCACCGGTTGGCAGCCAGGGGATTGAAGATGCAAATGGATGCGCACCCAGATGCTCTATCCCGACGGCGCGGAAGAAAACCACCATGCTACCCAACCATGATAGAGCCGCCGCGCCAACACCGATCGTATGGCTCAGCGCCTTACTCTTGTTCGTAAATAGCACAATCAAGAAAAACGCCAGGAGGGGCGGAAGGGGAAGTAACCAGATAAGAGTTTCAGTTGCCATATCGTTTCCCTACCACTTCATCAAGTCAAGTTCATCGGCCACCACCGTCTTGCGATTGCGGTAGACCGAAATCACCAGCGCCAGGCCAACTGCAACTTCTGCAGCCGCCACGGCAAAAACGATAATGGCAAACACCTGGCCGGTCATCTGGACGGGGTCCAAATAGCGCCAGAAAGCCACCAGGTTGATATTCACCGCATTCAGCATCAACTCAACGCCCAGCAAGATAGCAATCGCATTCCTGCGAGCCAGCACACCAAACAGACCAATACTGAACAGCGCGGCGGAGAGAATGAGATACCAGGAAATTGGGATCATGGTCTGCTCCTATTTTCGGTTGAACGCGATATACACCGCGCCGACTAATGCCGCTACAAGCAGGACGGAAGCCACTTCGAACGGCAGGACATAAGCATCGGGTGAGATCAGCGCATTACCAAGCGCGCTCACCGCATCGAACCCGGACGGGAGGGCTGCTGAGGTGCGCGAGAAGCCGTTCCAGCTCGAGAGCAGGTACGCCAACCCGCCGAAAATCAACAAGCTCACCAAAGCCGAGACCCACCAGTTTTTGTTCAGGCCGGGGCCCGTATCACGCATTTCCCTGCGGGTCAACATGACGGCGAAGATGAACAGGATGGCAATTGCGCCGATGTAGACCACCACCTGTACCACCGCCAGGAAACCTGCGTTGAGAATGGCATACAGGACCGCAACCCCAAACAGAGTAGAGACCAGCCATAATGCGGCGTGTACCAGATTGCGAGAAGTCACAACCATCATGGCTGAAGCCAGGATGACTACCGCAGTTATCAAAAAGAGAGTTGTCATATCAGTTCCTCCCGCCTTTAATGTTGCGCTGCTTCCCCGCTATGCTGGAGCGGGGCTTCAACAGCAGGCTGCACGGAACCTTCCACTTCTTCACGCGCCGCCCGGCTGCGCCCACGCAGGATCTCGACCGTGATCCAGGCGATCAAGACGTTCGACAGGAACATGCTCAGGCCCATAACCCAGGTTGAAGTCCCGCGCAGAAGCGTGCTGAGCAAAGCCGTCACCATCAAAACAACCAGGGAAAGCGGAACCAGGAACTTCCAGTTGAAGGCCAGCATATGGTCGATGCGAATACGCAACAGCGTGTATTTGATCCACATGATGACCCAGTAGCCGAGCAGCGCTTTGAAGAGCACGATGGCTGCCGCCACTAACGGGCCGAGATTTTCCAGGCCAAAGAGATGGTAGCCGCCAAAGAACAGGATGCCCCAAAAGCCGCCAAAGGTGAAGGCATGCAGGAGTTCGCCAGCATAGAACCAGCCAAACTTCATCCCTGAGTATTCAATCATGTATCCAGCCACCACTTCGGATTCACCTTCGCTCAGGTCGAAGGGGGCGCGTCCGAGTTCCGCCACAGCGCTGGTCAAGAAAATCAGGGCAGCTAACGGTGAAAGGAAGACATACCACATCCCCTGCTGCGCCTCGCTAATGCCGAGCATGCCCATTGTCCCTGCCAGGATGGTCGGGACAAGCAAGGCTACTACCATCGGGATTTCATAGGAAACCATGGCAGCCACCTGACGGAAAGCGCCCAGCAACGCGAACTTGTTGTTCGACGACCAGCCCGCCATAATAATGGACAGCGTGCCAATCGCACCCGCTGCTACCAAATACAGCAAGCCTACGTTCAAATCTACACCGATGATGGCCGGAGCCAGTGGAATGATCGCCCACAGGATCAGCACCGAGAACACCGATAGGACCGGGGCCAGGTTGTAGACCACCTTGTCCACGCCCACCGGGGTGATATTCTCTTTGATGAATAACTTGATAATGTCGGCAAAAGGCTGGATCAAGCCAAACGGACCTACACGGTTCGGCCCCAGCCGGTCCTGGAAGCGAGCAACAACCTTACGCTCGATCCAGACCAAAAAAATATCGATCACCAACATAATGGTGACCAATACGACGATACCGATCAGTTGGGTGAGTATGCTTGCCAGGGTTTCCGTCATACCCCAGCCTGTAAGCAAGCCCATCAACCAATCAGCCGTCACTTGAATTGGGTTAGTCCATAAATTCATGGAACGCTCCTCACAATATTGTTCCCGTGGAAATATTATCCCAGTAGGGAACACAAATAAAAGGCTGAGAGGATTTTTTCCTATCAGCCTTTTCTATTTCTGGATTAAATCAAACCCACTCCAACGCGTCCTTGCGCCAAATGTAGGCCAATCCGGCTACGAGGATAAGGATAAAGACAATACCCTCCAGCACCGCGAAAAGCGGCAATTTGCTCAAGGATACGGCCCACGGGAACAGGAAGACTGTTTCCACGTCGAAAACCAGGAATACCAACCCAAAGATGTAATACTGCGCCTTGAATTGGACCGAGCTTTCACCGACAGTCTCCATACCGCACTCATAAATGCTGTCTTTGATAGGATTTGGTTTTTTGGGCGAAATCAGCCATGACAGAACCAGCGCAGCAGCCGGGAGAGCCACTCCAACCATCAGGAATAAACCGATATATAGCCATTCATTTTGCATAAAGCACTCCCAAAAGTTAAAGATTTGCCCTTTTTTTGGGTCGCTGGCATTGTACCATATAGCCCAAACGGGGCATACGAATGCATGTCAATAATTCAGGTGATATTCGTCACGAATTTGAGGGTCACAGAATCAACGAGTTGCATGTCAATCTTCTTAACCTTTCAACTTACTTACGCCTGATTTTTCCCCACAGCCACTTTAAAAAATCATCCGCAAATGGAAAGCCCAACACACTCCCAATGACGGACCCTAGTGCGCCAATGCCACGAGCGGTCCCGCCGTTCAGGAATCCCAAAAAGGATTTGGACTCGATCTCCAAAAACTGTACCGATACCGGGATGCGGCTCTCTTCGCCCCCGCCTTTGGGCACAAATCGCAGATGCAGCCAGACTGCGCCCTCATATTTTCCAGATTCAGCGGGATGCACACTCCAATAAAACGTCACCGATTGTCCTTGTGACAACGGCTCGCTGATTATCCCGGGCGGTTGCACTTCCATGCCCGCCATATCCAGGTTTGCCTCAGCGATCACGTTATGCGTTTCATATAAATTGGGGATCTGGACCACTTCACCGGTGACCACATTCCCTTCGACCACCGCGGTCGGCGTGATGTTGCCCTGCTCATCCACTTCTAACTGCAAACGGATACGGGCCGAATTGCCGGTACGTATGACGGGCGGGAATTCCAGCGTCAGGCGGCGGGACTCGGGGATGGCTGGCTGCGGAGTCTCTGGTGCGTCCTCCGCGGGAGGTTCAGTTTGCAGTGTAGGGGTTGGGAAGTTTCCAATTGCAGGCGGCATAGTGCTGGGGAACAAATCGTCTCAGTCGGAGCCGCGGCACCTGGCTGTTCTGGTGTTGCGGGCTCCGCGGGTACAGGTGTTTCTGCTGGAGCCGACGCTTCCGGCGCGGCAGAACAGGCCGCACCCAACAGGAGCAGCAATCCGATCAAAAGCAACCGTAGGAGATTTCGCCGCGAGGGCATCGCTTACCCCACCAACCCCACATAGTATGAAACTGGCGTCGGCAACTGCATCTGACCCGGATCCACCGGCACGATGCGCGTCTCCACCAGATTGGGCCATAAGCCCCAAACCAGCAACGCCAGGGAGACGGCTAAAATCAAGATTGCCAACAACAAGCGGATTTTTCTTGCCATACCGTTATTATACACGCCGCAGATTTATTTCTGCTGTAGAATGGAACATACACGAAACAAGGAGCCGATTTGATTGCACCCATTTTGATCAAAATCACTGGCATAGACAGGCCCGGCATCACTGCTTCCATAATGCACACCCTCGACAAATTCGATGCCAATGTTCTTGACATCGGGCAGTCCGTGATTCACGACATGCTTTCGCTCGGGATGCTGGTAGAGATTCCACCCCAAACAGTCGATGCCAAAACCGTAAAGGATGCCGTCAGAAAAGTTACTGATGAAATGAACTTGACCGCCCGCTTTACGGATATTACCTCTAAAAGCTACACGGCCTGGGTGGAAAGACAGGGCAAGCCGCGGCACATCGTTATATTACTGGCACGGCGCATCACGGCACATCAGGTCAGCCGCCTGGCGCGCATCGTCGCAGATAATGGTTTGAACATCGACAAGATCACCCGCATCTCCGGCAGGGTTCCGCTGGCTGCTATCGAAAGCATTAGTCAGGCCGGTGTGGAATTTTCCCTGCGCGGGCCAGTGGCCGATATAGCGGCCTTTCGACGTGCTCTTTTGGAACTCGCCAGCGAAATCGATGTGGACATCGCCTATCAGGAAAATAACATCTACCGCCGCAACCGGCGGCTGTTGGCATTTGATATGGACTCAACCCTGATCAAAGGCGAAGTCATCGACCAGCTTGCGGACCAGGCCGGAGTTGGCAAACAAGTTGCCAGGATCACCGAACGAGCTATGCGCGGCGAACTGGACTTCAAACAAAGTTTCACCGAACGCCTGGCTCTGCTAAAAGGATTACCCGCAACCGCTCTGGACGATGTGGCTGCTTCCATTACCCTGATGGATGGCGCCGAACGGTTGGTTGAAACCGTTAAAAAACTCGGCTACAAGACCGCCATCCTCTCAGGCGGATTCACCTACTTTGGCAAATTGCTTCAGGAAAAACTCGGCATCGACTACGTCTACGCTAACGAACTGGAAATCGAAAACGGACTTGTGACCGGGCGCGTATGCGGCGAGATCATAGATGGAGCCAGGAAAGCGGCACTACTGGAAGAAATTGCTGCAAAGGAAGGCATCTCCCTTGAGCAGACCATTGCCGTGGGAGATGGCGCCAACGACCTGCCGATGCTGAGTATCGCAGGGCTGGGTATCGCCTTCCATGCCAAACCAATCGTCGGGGCTTCAGCCAAACATTCCCTGAACACCCTGGGGTTGGATGGGATACTCTATCTGATGGGCCTGAAAGAGCGGGAGACGATGTGAGCAACCTGATAGGGAGCTAAAAAGTATCCGCAATGCGAGGGTTATAATTATTTCAATACGATCCAAAGGGATAAAGGCATGAAAGTTTTCATTAGCTCCACTTACAAAGACCTGATCGAATACCGCAAAGCTGCGCGGCAAACCTTGCCGCCGACGATGAACCTGGGCATGTTACAAGCCGCTCATAATGGAAGCCTTCGGCGCCGCCTGTCGGATCGAACACTAGCACGCTGCTTGAAAGAAGTGGAAGAAAGCGCACTTATTCATCGGCATTTACGCGCATCGTTATGGTTATATTGCCTGATGGGCTACGATATTTCCATCACCGAAATGGAATTTGCTCATGCAAAAAAACTTGGCAGGCCATTTATTGCTTTGTAGATGAAGAAATTCATCCCTGGCTGCCGAAATGGATCGAAGATGACCAAGCAAATCAAAGTTGAAGGATTTTCAAGAAGGATGAAACCGACCAACACCTTGTAGCATTATTCACCACACCTGACGACCTGAGCACGAAAGTATCCAACGCCCTCAGTCATTATCTATGCAAACCACCACAGCCAATTCCCCTCTCCCGATGGGAGAGAGGTTAGGGGTGAGGGCAAACCCACCGGCTCCACCCTCCCCACCCAACCCTACTTCTTCGGGCGCGCCAAAGAACTCGACATCATCAAATCCGCCCTCTCCCCCAACTTCCGCACCTGGGGCGCGCTGATTGACGGCCCCGGCGGCATCGGCAAGACCGCGCTCGCCATCAAAGCCGCGCATGACGCGCCCGCGGAACTCTTCGAGCGCAAGATCTTCATCACCGCCAAAGTGCGCGAACTGACCGCCGAAGGCGAAGCCAAACTGACCGACTTCACCCGCCCGACCTACCTCGCCATGCTGGACGAACTGGGCAAGGAATTGGGCGCAGACGGACTCGAAAAACTCGCGCCCGATGAGCGTCCCAACGAACTGCGCCTGGCGCTGGCGGGGGTAAAGGCGCTGATCATCTTCGACAATTTGGAAACCCTGCCCGAAGACGAACGCACGCGCCTGTTCCAATTCCTCTCGCGCCTGCCCGAAGGGAACAAAGCCATCGTCACCTCGCCGCCGCCGCAGCGACGTGGACGCGCGCATCGTGCGCCTCGACCGCCTGGCCCGCGACGAAGCCCTGCAACTCATCGCCGAACTCGCCGCCAAATATCCGCGCCTGGCTCGCGCCTCGCAAAAAGAACGCGAAGACCTGTACGAGATCACGCAGGGCAACCCGCTCTTCATCCGCTGGATCGCGGGGCAGTTGGGGCGCGAGGTTCGCAATGCCGCACCATCGCCGAAGCCTGCGCCTTCATTGAGGAAGCCCCCAAAGGCAACGACCCGCTCGAATACATCTTCGGCGACCTGCTGGAGACCTTCACCGCCGACGAGACAAAAGTCCTAGCCGCACTGACATATTTCAGCCTGCCCGCCAAACTCGCATGGATTGCGGACATGACCGACCTGCCGGAACGCGCCGCCGAAACCGCCCTCGAAGATTTAACGGATCGCTCGATACTAATCTCTAATCTCGAATCTCTAACTTTCTTTTTACCCCCGCTGACAGCGAAATTCATCCGGGCACGCCGCCCCGAAGCCGTGACCCAGACAGGCGACGCCCTCACCCACCGCGCCTACGCCCTCGCCATGCAATACGGCGGACGAAACCAACTACGAAAGATTCCCCATGCTGGACGCCGAATGGGACTTCATCTCCGCCGCCCTGCCGCGCCTGCTGACGGGCGACAATGACCGCCTGCAAACGGTCTGCGACCAACTTCATCAATTTTCTCGACTTCACTGGCAGATGGGATGAACGGCATCTGGCTCTCCGAACAAGCCGAAGCGCGCGCCCTCGCCGCCGATGATAAAGAGAAAGCAGGCTGGCGGGCATATTAAGCAGGAATGACTTATTACCTCCGCAACCAACCCGCCGAAGTGCTGGCGTGCGCCGCCCGCGCCGCCGAACACTGGCAGGATAGCACACCGCGCAATAAAGCGATTGCCATTCAACTGCGCGGACTTGGTCACCAACTGAACAAAGATTACCCCGCCGCCATCACCGCCTACCGCGAAGCACTGGAAATCCACCGCTCCATCTCCCCCGAAAGCGACGATGTCGCCATCGCATCTGAACGATCTGGCAGACGCGGAACACGTCAACAAAGACTACCCCGCCGCCGAGCGCGACTACCGCGAAGCCCTGCGCATTGCAAAGAATAATCAATTATCAAGAACGTGTTGCCGAATTCACAGGCAACCTGGCAGTACTCGCCCTCGACCGCGAGCAGTGGGCGAGAAGCCGAGAAGCCCTCGCCCGCGAAGCCCTCGCGCTGGCAGAAAAAGTCGGGCGGCAGGAGTTGATTGCCAGCGATTGTCACCGCCTCGCCAAAGCCCTGCTCAAACAAAACCAGAGTAACGTCGAATTGGCAATCCGACCTAAAGAAGCCTTATCCCTGTCCCGCCGCGCCGTCGAGATTTTCACGCGCCTGCGCCAGCAAGATAATTTGCAAGAAGCGCAGGAAACGCTGAAGGAAATTGAAAGAAGATCGAATAGAGAATAGAGAGATAGAGAGTACGTATCAGACCAGGGAGTAGATCTGAGAACTACTCCAGTCACTGATGGTCTCGATATGCCCTTCGCAAAGAACGCTCAGGTCTAATCGACCACCGATGTTTTGTTTTACGAGATGCAAAAATGGATTGGGTGTAGAATTAATTCGTCATTGGAGACCGAATGGCCGTATCAGGGGAAAACGCCAGGCTCGCTACCCAAGATTTGACGCACACTCAAATTAAAGGAGACCAAATGACCACTATACACCCCCCCGAACCCTTCCGCATCAAAATGGTCGAACCCATCCGCCTGATCTCGCGTGAAGAACGCGAAGAGCGACTGAAAGAAGCCGGCTACAACGTTTTCCTCATCAAGGCCGAAGATATTTTCATTGATATGTTAACCGACTCCGGTACCGGCGCGATGAGCAGCGAGCAGTGGGCTGCCATCATGCGCGGTGATGAGTCCTACGCAGGCGCGCGCTCGTTCGAACGCTTGAAAGCCGCTGTGGAAGATATTTTCGGTTTCAAGCATTTTGTACCCACCCACCAGGGACGCGCTGCCGAGAACATCCTGGCGGCCTGCCTGGTCAAGCCGGGCAACTACGTGCCCTCCAACATGCACTTCGACACCACCGACGCCAACATCCGCGCGCGTGGCGGACGCCCGACAAATCTGGTCATTGACGATGCCTTCGACCCGGCCAAGGAACTTCCCTTCAAAGGCAACATGGACATCGCCAAGCTGAAGGACTTCATCCAGAGGATCGGCGCGGAGAATATCCCCTTCGGCATGATCACGGTCACGAACAACTCCGGCGGCGGACAGCCGGTCTCGATGGCAAACCTGAAAGCCGTTGCGGAAACCTACCACTCCTACAACATCCCCTTCTTCATTGATTCTGCCCGCTACGCGGAGAACGCCTACTTCATCAAATTGCGCGAACCTGGCTACGAAAACAAAGCTGTGATTGACATCGCACGCGAGATGTTCAGTCTGGCCGATGGCATGACCATGTCCGCCAAGAAGGACGCCATTGTCAACATCGGCGGCCTGCTGTGTATGAACGATGAAACGCTCTTCCAGAACGTCAAGAACGAACTGATCCTGCGCGAAGGCTTCCCCACTTATGGTGGTCTCGCTGGCCGCGACCTGGAAGCAATGGCCGTCGGCCTGTACGAAGGCCTGGACGATGCCTACCTGGCTTATCGTCTGCGTCAGACCGCATACCTGGCCGCGCGACTGAACGAAGTCGGCATCCCCACCATCCAGCCCCCAGGCGGACACGCCGTCTATCTGGATGCAGCCGCCGTGCTACCGCACATCCCGCAGCAGGAATTCCCCGGTCAGGCGCTGGCGGTCGAACTGTACCGCGAAGGCGCTATCCGCGGCGTAGAAATCGGCTCGGTCATGTTCGCCTATCCCGACCCCGATACGGGCAAAATGGTCTTCCCCAAGCTCGAACTGCTGCGCCTGGCCATTCCGCGCCGCACCTACACGCAGAGTCATCTGGACTATATCGCTGACAGCGCCGCCAAGATCAAAGAACGCGCCGACCAGATCCGCGGCTACAAATTCACCTATGCCCCTGAACTGCTGCGGCACTTTACTGCACGCTTTGAGCCACTTTAGCACTTCTCACCGTAGAGACGCCGAGTTCAGGGAGTATTAATTTATTTCTCTGCGCCTCTACGGTTAACTGAGTTTTTATGACTCCAAACATGTGGTTAGCATTAGGCATCCTGCTCTTTGCGATCATCTTCTTTGTAACTGAATGGCTGCGTGTGGACGTGGTTGCGTTAATCGTGGTCATTGCGCTCATGCTGACCGGTCTGCTCAAACCGGCCGAAGCCATTGCCGGATTTTCTAATCCGGTCGTGCTGACCATCGCTGCGCTGTTTGTCATCGGTGGCGGCGTGTTACAAACCGGGTTAGCCGCCACCATCGGCAATCAAATTCTCAAGATCGCTGGAACCAGCCCCACGCGTCTGATCGTGACCGTCATGCTGGCAGTAGCGTTGCTTTCTGCCTTCATGAGCGACACCGGAACAGTTGCGGTCTTACTTCCGGCGGTCATTAGCCTGGCAGCCAGCGCCCGCATCAGTCCGTCCAAACTTCTGATCCCGCTTTCGTTTGGGGCCTTGCTTGGCGGCGCAACTACCCTGATCGGAACGCCCCCAAATCTAATCGTCAGTGAAGTTCTGCGCGAAAGCGGCGCACAACCCTTTCGTTTTTTTGACTATACACCGATCGGGTTTTTACTGATCATCGCCGGGACAGCCTTCATGCTCACGATCGGCAAACGCCTGCTCCCAGACCACGTTTCCACACAGGACCTACAGCGCGTCGAGACTCCCGAAGAGATTGCCCGTCGTTACCGCCTACCAGACAACCTTTATCGGTTAAGGGTGCGAAATGCCTCCCTGCTAGTTGGCAAAACCATCACAGAAGGCGAGTTTGGAGCACGCTTCAGTGTCAATATTATCGAGATACGTCGTATCCCTACAGAGCGTACCGTGGTCAAGGTTGGCGAAACGCGTCTGGTACGGCAGGCAGAAAAACCGCTCAGCATAAAACCTTCTGCAAAAACCCGCATCCACGCTGAAGACCTGTTGCTCGTCCAGGGAACATCCACAGATGTAGCCCACTTAGCCGCATCCTGGAACCTGGGTGTCCAACCGGCCGGAACAGAAGACGACAAGTCCATTATCAATCAGGAAGTCGGGCTGGCCGAAGTGTTGCTGCCACCCGAATCCCACTTGATCAACAAAAGCCTCACCGATCTGCACTTTGGCAGCCGCTATCGGCTGAGTGTGCTGGGCATCCAGCGTCCCGGCGCAAACGAAGCGCTCAACCTGAAAACCACTACCCTACACTTTGGCGACATCCTGCTCGTGCAAGGTTCATGGGACGATATCCTGGCCTTACGCAAACGCCGCCGCGATTTTGTCGTCATGGGGCAGCCAGAATCCATGCTCGGGCCAGCCAATCGCTCCAAAGCGCCCATCGCAGCCCTCATCATGGTACTGATGCTCCTCAGCATGGTCGGCGAAGTCCTGCCGCTTACCACCACCTCCATGTTAGCTGCCCTGCTCATGATCCTGACCGGTTGCCTGACCATCGACGAAGCATATGGCTTTATCGACTGGAAATCTATCGTACTGGTAGCCGGAATGCTGCCAATGAGTACCGCTCTCGAACATGTTGGTATGGTCAACCTGGCAGCCGCATCACTCACCAACACGCTCGGCTCGCTTGGCCCTATCTGGGTACTGGGCGGATTGTTCATCGCTACATCCATTTTCACGCAGGTTTTATCCAACACAGCAACAGCTGTGCTGATCGCCCCGCTGGCACTCGCCGCCGGGCACAACTTAAGTATTCAACCGCACGCGTTTCTCATGGCTGTCGGCATCGCCGCTTCGATGGCATTCGCTTCGCCCGTTGCGTCACCCGTCAACACACTGGTGATGGGCGCGGGCAATTATCGTTTCATCGATTACATCAAGATCGGCGCCCCCATGCTGCTGATCGGCCTGATTATCGCGATGACGGTCCTGCCGTTACTCTGGCCTTTTTAATCGGACATCGCCTCGCAGTTCCCATATAATGCAAGTATGACTCGCTGGATCAACCCCGCCCCCGTAGACGTCCCCGCCTCTTTCACAGACCTAAACCTGCTTCCATTCATTGCAGGTACTTTTGTCCACCCTATCCACAAAACGGTGGCCCCTTAAATGGAGGTCACCGTTTTTGATTAATTGCCCTGCTTGAGAGTAAGCTTACTCTGTGTACTGGCTCTCAGCTGGCAGCGACTGCAAATACAGCCAGATGGCCTTCAATTCATCATCAGAGAATTTACTATAATTCTTCCAGGGCATGAATTCGTTGTCCAGATTATGCCCGTGCGGGGTGACTCCGGTCCGCAAGGTTGTGATAAATTGCTCTTCCGTCCAGGCAGACAGATCACCACCCGGGGTCAGGTTCGGGGAAATCTTTTGGATGGTGGGATCAGGATATTTTCCGCCATTCAGTTTCGGCCCGTGACAGACACGGCAATCGTTGGTGTTCACCATGTATTCGCCATACTCCTTGCTCACCCCCTCTGGCTGGTGCACTGACCTGGGTCGCATGGCTGACGGATTCGACCGGCAATTGTCCCAGCATCCCGGCAGCCAGCATGATCTTCGCCAATGGCGTAAAATTCTGCCCGTGGGTGACATGATCTACAGGCGGGACACTTTTCACATAGGCAATGATGGCGGCCAGATCCTGGTCGCTTAAATTCGCAGTGGACACAACCGCCGGCATGAAAATAGGCTTACCTTCCGGATCTATGCCATGCCGGATGGCGCGCACGTAATCTTCAACCGAGGTGGCTTCACGACCAAAGCCACCCTCACCCGCTCGTCAGGTTGGCTGAGTCAATTGTGCCGAGCGGCCCGGCGCTGAACCAGTTTTCGATGCCGCTCAAATCCGCTCCGTGACAGCCCTCGCACAAAACTTCGGCGCGATGCTTGCCGAATTCCAGGCTGGCCTCATCGGTGGGCAGAGCAATGTTAGATGGTGGAAAATCATATGTTTTGTTGAGGCGGGCATTACCGATAAAAAACATGACAAGAGCCACGAGCAGAATCAGCCCAACCAATGAGCCAAGTCCAATGCCGATCCATTTGAATATCTTTTTCATAAATAAATATCTCCTTCACTGTAAAATCAAAATTGGATATAAACTAATCCAAATATAATCATCGCACAGAAAAATGCAAGCCCCTTTCGGGTGATTTTTGGATGATTTTTTAATTGACACCTTCGCCCCGAACATGTAAACTACCAGAGATGACCACTCGCTGGCTCGATCCCTCTCCCCTTGAAATCCCCGTCTCATTCGCAGACCTGAACCTGCCCCCGCTGGTTGCAGGTACTCTCGTTCGACGTGGCATCACCACGCCTGAAGCCGCCCGCGCCTTCCTTGACCCTGACTCCCAGCCCCTGGTTTCTCCCTACGAACTCCCTGGCATGCAGGCCGCCGTCCAGCGCATCCTTTTGGCTATCCGCAGTAACGAGCAAATTTGCGTTTGGGGCGACTTCGATGTAGATGGACAAACCTCCACGACACTATTGGTGCAAACCCTACGAGCCCTCAGCGCGGACGTCAGCTACTATATTCCCATTCGTGGCAAAGAGAGTCACGGGGTTCACATCGAAAGTCTTGCACCGATCATCGAGCGCGGCACAAAACTCATTCTGACCTGTGACACCGGCATCAGCGCTCACGAAGCCGTGAACTATGCCAAATCCCGCGGCGTAGACTTCGTCATCACCGACCATCACGATCCTTCGTCTCGCTGAGCGGAGCGACCAAAGGGGAGCGCAGTGAAGCGCTTCATTTGCCAGATGCAATCGCGGTCGTCAATCCCAAGCGATTACTGCCGAAAACCACCGACTTGGCAAACCTGGCTGGTGTTGGCGTAGCATATCAAACTGGCAGAAGCGTTGCTTGGTAGTAACGACTTCAGTCGTTCGCCAATAGCGACTACACCTGCCCTGGCGGGCATGCCAGGAATTCGCCACTACAGATCTTACTCGACCTCGTCGCCCTCGGCCTGATCGCCGACGTGGCCCTGCTCAAAGGCGAAACCCGGGCACTGGCGCAAAAGGGACTGGCCGCCTTGCGAAACTCCGAACGCCTGGGCTTGAAGATTATCGCCGAATTCGCCAACCAACCGCTTTCACAGGCCACCGAGCAATACATTGGCTTCGTGCTGGCGCCGCGCCTGAACGCTCTTGGCCGCCTGGGAGATGCAAATCCGGCCGTCGAACTACTGACCACCAACGACCCCGTTCGTGCACGCGTGCTGGCCGCCCAACTGGAAGGGCTGAACAGCCAGCGCAAACTGCTCACCAACCAGGTTTACCAGGCCGCTGAGGCACAATTGCGCGCGGACCCCTCTCTGCTGTCCCAACCCGCCATCGTACTGGGGCACCCGGCCTGGCCGGGCGGCGTAGTCGGCATCGTCGCCAGCCGTTTGAAAGAACGCTACAACAAACCCGTCATCCTGCTCAATACCGCTGAAGGCGAACCCGCGCGCGGCTCGGCACGCTCCATCGAGGGACTACACATCACCGAAGCCATCGCCGCCCAGAAAGGCCTGCTGCTCGGTTTCGGCGGGCATCCCATGGCCGCCGGCCTTTCGTTGGTGCAGGAAAATCTGCCCGCTTTCCGTAAGGGATTGAGCAAGACCATCGAAAAAATGCTGGGCGAAGCTGCTTTTGAAGAACCATCCTTACAAATCGACGCCTGGATGGCCCTGGAAGACTTATCACTAGACCTGGCTGACTCTATCGAGCATCTGGCTCCCTTCGGCGCAGGCAATCCCCCATTGACATTCGCTTCGCGCAACCTGCAATTGAAGGCTGTAGCAAAGATTGGAAAAACGCAAGAACATCTCCGCCTAAATGTGGAAGACGAACAAGGAAACACAGAAGGTATCCTGTGGTGGAACGGCGTAAATGATGGGCTTCCGGAAACGGGAACCAAAATCGATATCGCTTACTCCCTGCGCGCCAGCACTTTTCGCGGCGAAAGACAATTGGCGCTGGAGTTTGTCGATTTCAGGGTGGTGGAAGAAAAAGCTGTTGAAGTAAGAAGAAACAAGATAGAGGTGGTAGATCTACGTTCAAGTGGCGAATTGTCACCCCAAATCGATGTTCAAATCTTCGCTGAGGGCAATGACAGGAAAAAAGTTGACGGTGCGGACAGGTTCAACTTGCAGCCATCAAAAGAGTTGGCAATTTACACTACTCCACCCGGTTCGGCTGAGTTAAAAACCATCCTGGAGCAGGTCAAGCCACAGAAAATATATTTAGTCGCACAAAACCCGCCGGTTGAGAAAACCGATGAATTCCTAACCCGGCTGGCTGGCATGGCAAAATTTGCGATTACGAAAAAGGGTGGAGAAACATCTATCCCAGCACTGGCTGCGGCAACAACCCAACGGGAAACCACTGTGAGAATCGGCCTGGAGTGGCTGGTGGCCGGGGGGCATGTAGCAGTTACCGGGGAGAACGATGCGGTTCTCCTGTCGAACGGAATCGGCGAGGGGAACGAGTACGTCCGCAAAGAGCTGTACGTCGCAGTCAAAGGTCTGCTGGAAGAAACAGCCGCCTATCGCAATTATGTCGTGACGATGAAAGACCCTAAAGGTCTGGTAGACCTTTAGGGTCACAGTAAACAACGTCCCGAAGGCATCGCCCTGCCCGCTCCGGAGCCGCAGGCACAGGTGAGCCTGTCGAAGGGTTTGGCCGAGCCTTCGGGATGTTCTATGTAAGCTTAATCCCCGAACTTGATACCCTGAGCCAGCGGCAACTCCTTCGACCAGTTGATGGTGTTGGTCTGACGACGCATGTAGGCCTTCCAGGCGTCCGAACCGGACTCGCGCCCGCCGCCAGTCTCTTTCTCGCCGCCAAATGCGCCACCGATCTCCGCGCCGGACGTGCCGATGTTAACGTTAGCAATGCCACAGTCCGAGCCAGCCACCGACAGGAAGGCTTCCGCTTCGCGCAGGGAGTCAGTGAAGACGGCGCTTGACAAGCCTTGTGGAACATCGTTGTGGATGCGGATAGCGTCCTCGATGGTTTCATATTCGAGCAAATACAGGATCGGGGCAAAGGTCTCGGTTTTGACAATCTCAGTCTGCGCCGGCATCTTGATGATGGTCGGCTCGACGAAATTCGGGCCGTGATCCGGGAGCATGTGCCCACCATAGACCACTTCGCCGCCATCCGCCTCAGCCTGTTTGACCGCGTCCATCATTTCTTCGACCGAAGTGTTGACCACCAGCGGACCCATCAGGGTCTCATCCTGAAGCGGGTCGCCGATTTTCACCTGGCTGTAGGCATTGGCCAAACGATGCGTCAAATCATCCCCGATGGATTTCTGCATGATGATGCGTCGGGTGGAGGTACAACGCTGCCCGGCCGTGCCGACCGCGCCGAACAGGATGGCGCGTGTCGCCATCGACAGGTCGGCTTTCTCGGAGACGATGATGGCGTTGTTACCGCCCAACTCCAGGATGGTATGTCCAAAGCGGCGCGCCACCGTTTCAGAAACGTGGATGCCAATCTCGGTCGAACCCGTGAACGATACCAGCGGGATGCGCTTGTCGTTCAAAATCAGATCGCCTACATCCCGCCCGGAACCGATCACCAGGTTGAAAATGCCGCTCAGGCCGTGGTCGGCCATGACCCGGTTGGCAATATGCGTCACGGCGATGGCGGTCAGGGGCACATACGAAGACGGCTTCCAGATGATCGTGTCGCCACACACGGCCGCCAGGCTCGAGTTCCACGACCAGACCGCCACCGGGAAGTTGAAGGCGGTCACCAGGCCAAGAATGCCCAGCGGGTGCCATTGCTCGTACATGCGATGCGCGGGGCGTTCGGAGTGCATGCTAAAGCCATACAACATGCGCGACTGACCGACGGCCATATCGCAGATATCGATCATCTCCTGGACCTCGCCATGTCCTTCGGCGCGGATCTTGCCCATTTCGAGCGTCACCAGGTCACCAAGCGGCTCTTTCAGTTCGCGCAAAGCATCTCCCAAATCGCGCACGACTTCGCCACGCTTGGGCGCCGGGACCTCGCGCCATTTCAGGAAAGACTCCTGTGCTGCCGTTGCTACCTTTTCATATGTCTCGGGTGTAGCCTGGATGATCTTCGCTAAAGCCTCGCCTGTGGTCGGGTTGTACGAGACCAGTTCTTTGCCTTTGGAATCCATTAGCCAGCCATCCGGGCCCGTGCAAGCGCCCGCATTGACATTCTGGATGTTCAACTTTTCAAGAAGACTTTTCATATTGTTCTCCGTTGTTAGGTGGCGATCAGCTTGACGCAAACTTTCATGAATCAATTTTAGCATACAGGCCATAAAATGGAACGCGGATGACACAGATTTTACGGATTCTCGCAGATTCTGTATTGGTCAGATAAAGGCTGAACAAAGACTTTAACCACAGAGACACGGAGCCACTGAGAAAACAGGAGTAAAACTCCGTGTCTCTGTGTCTCCGTGGTTCAAAAAGTGTGCAGCTTATTCCTGACCATTACAGATTCTCGCAGATTCTTTTTATTATCCGTGCAAATCTGTCACATCCGCCTTATCCGTGTTCTATTGCTTTCTGCGTTCACCCGTTTGTACACCCCACAGGCGGGCATAGATACCATCGGATGCGACCAGTTCATCGTGGCGGCCTTGCTCGATGAGTTGGCCGTGTTCAAGGACGAAAATCCTGTCGGCGTTGCGGACGGTGGAGAGACGGTGGGCAATGACGATGGTGGTGCGGCCCACTGCGATCTTCTCCAGCGAGCGCTGGATGAGAGCCTCGGTCTCGTTATCGACCGAGGAGGTGGCTTCATCTAAAATGAGCACAGGCGGGTCTTTGAGGACGGCGCGCGCAATCGAGACGCGCTGGCGCTGCCCGCCGGAGAGTTTCTGTCCGCGTTCGCCAACGACGGTGTCGTAGCCATTCGGCAGGGAGGTGATGAAGTCGTGCGCTTCGGCGATTTTGGCCGCTTCGACGATCTGCTCATCGGTGGCATCGAAGGTGCCGTAGGCGATGTTCTCGCGGACGGTGCCGTGGAAGAGATAGACATCCTGGCTGACGAAGCCGATGGAGCGGCGCAGGTCTACCAGCCGCAGATCGCGCAGGTCATGCCCGTCGAGACGGATGCAGCCCTCGCCCACGTCATAGAAGCGCAGAAGCAATTTAACCAGGGTAGACTTCCCGGCGCCGGTCGCGCCGACGATGCCGATCGTCTCCCCGGGGGGCATCTTCAAAGACAGGTCGCGGATGACAATTTGATCTTCGCCGCTCTGGTATTCGAAGCAGACATCTTCGAGGCTAATCTCGCCGTCCACTTTTTTGGGATCGAGGGTCTTTTCTCCATCCGGGAGCAAGGCATCCGCATCCAACAGATCGAGGGCGCGGTCGGTGGAGGCCATGGCACGCTGGTAGAGATCGAGGGTGTCGCCCAGGCTGGTGAGCGGCCAGAGCAGACGCTGGGTGATGAAAATCAAAACGGAGTAGGCGCCGACCGCCAGGCGTCCATCGAGAGCCATCTGGCCGCCGGAGACCAGGATGGCGATGAAGCCGCCCATGATGAGCATGCGGATGAGCGGGACGAAGGCCGAACTAAGCGCAATGGCATCGCGGTTGGCGACGCGGTAGCGGTCGCTTTCGAGGCTCACGCGCCCCAGCTCGTGGGTCTCGGCAGTGAAACTCTTGATGGTAGCAATGCCACCCAGGTTGTTGGCCAATTGACCATTGAGCGCCCCCACCTGCTCGCGGACAGCGGCATAACGCGGCGCCAGTGTGCGCTGGAAGCGGATCGAGCCCCAGATGATGAAGGGCATAGGCAGCATCGCCATCCAGGCCACGGTGGGAGCCGTATAAAAGAAGATGCCGCCGATGACCAGGACGGTGGTGACCACCTGCCAGATGTCGTTGACACCCACGTTCAGGAAGCGTTCGAGCTGGTTGATGTCGTTGTTCAGGACAGCCATCAGGCCGCCACTAGTACGGTCTTCGAAGTAGGCCATTTTGAGATGTTGGACGTGGTCGTAGGCGTCGATGCGCAGTTCGTGCTGGAGGGTCTGCGCCAGATTGCGCCAGGCGACCTGATAGAGATACTGGAAGAGCGACTCAAAGACCCAGATGACGACCGTCAGGCCAGCCAGTACCAGTAATTGGGCCTTGACATCGGAAATGCCGAGATGGGCGATAAACGAATCCTGCTGCTGGACGACCGTATCTACGGCGGCGCCGATCAGCAGCGGCGGGGCCAGGTCGAAGATCTTGTTGAGGATGGAATACAGCGAGGCCAGCAGCATGTCGCGGTGGTGCGCACGGGCGTAGCCCCATAAACGGATAAGGGGGTGGGATTTTTTTGTGTTGGGCATGGGGGGATTAAACCATAGTTTTTTCACCGCGAGGAGGTCCTTAGCGCAAAGAGCGAATCGAAGAGCCGACGCGGATACTTCCATGGCTATAGAAACGAAAGTTATCTTGGGCGTTGACACGGCCACGCCCCTACGGGTAGCCGCAATGACTCAAGAAAAAAAAGTACAATAAACCCAATGGACAAAAGCAATGTGACAAACGATGATGGAGACAAAATGAGCGTGGGAAAAACAGTAGTGGCGCAGGTGCTTGGGCCTGGAATAATTTGGTGAAATTTCATCAATTGGTCTTTTGCTCTATAGAGACAGCCTATAAAAATACCAAAGAGAAAAAAGAAAGATTATACGCTATTGGGAGGCCATATGGAAAAACTTTAATTGGGGGCAGGCCGCCGAACGTACAAAATAACATGCGAGAAATCTATGATACATCCGTGTGATTGGCACTACCGAACCTATTCCCATCGGGCGATATTTTACGGATGTGTACATTCTCGAAAAACCGCAAGCTTATCGTCGTTTCGACTTCACTAAACTGCACGAAATCCAGCAAGAGCCTGAAAAGTTGGAGATGGTAAACGCACGCGTGGACTAAAAGTAGTTGTCAGCAAAAGCGGACATCGCCTTTACATCCTCGGCAAACCCGGCGCAGGCAGACTACTTTCATGAAATATCTGGTCCACCAGACCATTATTGCCAGCGAATTGGATAAACTGCCGTCTTTGTCACTCTGCGAGACTGGGACCCGCGCAATACCCGCCTGATGGATTTCATCGCCACTCAATTTGCCATCTGCAACTTCCCGGATGCTCTGCCGTTTATTGAATATATACTCGAAAGCGGGAAAGCCATTGTTTTGTTCGATGGGCTGGATGAAGTGCCGCTGGAATATCCACCGAACATGGCCAGACCATCCAAGCCCTGCACGATTTCAGCAAAAAATATCTGGAAGCCCAGATCGTGATCACCTGCCGGGTTGCTGCCAGTGATTATTCCTTTGCCGAATTTACTTACGTTGAAATGGCAGATTTCAGCGAGAAGCAGGCCAAAACCTATGTTCATAATTGGTTCCGGCAAGACCCCAAAACCGGAGAAGATTTGTTAAGGAACTAAACTTTGCAGAAAACAAGGGTGTGCGCGACCTAAGTCGCAGCCCGCTGCTGCCTGTTCGATGATCTGTCTTGCTTATGAAGAAACGCTAAACATCCCCAAACGCAAGGTAGACTTTTTAGGAAGCTCTTGATGCTTTGCTCAAAAAATGGAACTATCGCAAGATCAAGCGTAACTCAACCTATAAACAAATTTCCTTGGGACACAAACGCCAGATGTTTGCCCAAATTGCGGTGGAATATTTTGATAAAGGTAAAATCTTCTTCCACAAAAGGGAGTTGGCCGAGAAAATCGAGGCTTTTCTGAGCCATTTACCGCCCAATTCAGCCAGCGGAGCGCCAGATGGCGAAGCCATCCTGGAAACGATCAGTGCACAGCACGGCATCCTGGTTGAGCGCGCCCCGGGGGATTTATTCCTTCTCCCACCTGACCTTTCAAGAATACTACACTGCTCAAGTCGCTGAGAATGCCAAACTCAGCAAATTGGAACGTTTGACCACCCATCTGAGCGACCGCCGCTGGCGAGAAGTCTTTTTGATGACCGCCAGCCTGCTCCATGAGGCCAGCCCCCTGTTTACCGGCCTGCAAAAAGCAGCTCAACACCTGATGGAGAATCGGCCACATATCCTTGCGACCCAGACTTGGAGCAGCCAGTGTCATTCATATCAATGCTCATAAGGAAAACGCTAAGCGAAGCTTATACTGGTTTCTCTCGTTAAACCTTGACCTTGACCATGCCCTTGACCTTGCCCTTGCCCGTGCATTTGCCCGGGCTCCTGCCGATGATCTTGCGCATGACATCGCCCACGCCCTTGATCTTCATCTTGTCCTTGACCGTGAGCTTGCTCTTGACCTTGATCGTGACCGTGCCTTTGACCTTGACCTTGACCGTGCTTGTGACCTCGACCGTGCCCTTGCTCTTGCTCTTGTCCTTGCCCTTCTCGACCTTAACAGTGACAGTATTCGCGACTTTTCTCTTCAGACCATCACTGACCAGGAATTTTTTAGACTTGACCTGAACACGATTTAATTTTGTCCAATTTTCAAACATCTTTCGACTTCTTTCCAAGAAAAATCGCTCAAAAGCCCGCGTAGGAAAACTTCAAGAATTTATGGTAGTCTGGCAAGGCCTGCCAAAAAATACACTGGAAAAAATTGAGTACCCTCTGTCTGTCCATCCCACCTTGCATCCGACCAGAAATGGCAAGAGTTTTGTGAAGAAGTTTTTAAAACTTGTGGAAAACTTGCTTGGCATCGATCTAAGCGAACGTTGGGACTCAGATGACTACCAGGCCGCCCTGGGGTATTTAGAATCCAATCAACTCTTCTGGGATTGCCTTCAAGTGGCCTCGGTTGAAGATCGTGGTGCGGTTGAAAACATAATTATGAAAGCCCCAAAAGAATAGACATGAAACAACTCCCCGAACACGGTTCCTGTTTTATCTGCGGCACCGAAAACCCGCACAACCTCGGCCTTCACTGGTATGTGGATGAGAAAGGCGTGGTCTCGTCCGAGTTCACGCTGACGTTGGCGCAGCAGGGGCCGCCCGGTCACGCGCACGGCGGGCTGTCCGCGGCGGTGTTGGATGAGGTCATGGGCGCGGCGGTCTGGCAGGCGGGCTACACGGTCGCGGCGGCGAAGATCGAGGTCAATTACCGCAAGCCGGTGCCGTTGGAAACGTTGATTACCACAAAAGGCTACATCACGAGACGACGCGGGCGAAAAATCTACGCGCGGGGCGAGATATATCTAGAAGATGGTACACTGCTGGTGGAGGGCAAGGGCTTGTTTGTGATTGCGCCGCAATTGTTCGAAGGCAGCAATATGTTTCGACATGAGTGAGAATTTAAATTGAACCGCAAAGGCCGCTAAGACCGCAAAGAAAAAATTAAAAACTTAGCGCACTTTGCGCTCTTCGCGGTTTTAATTGATTGGCTGTGCTAAACAACAGGATGGAGTAATAGATGGGTTTTGAAGAAATCCACCACATGGCTGACTGGTCGATTCACGTTTGGGCGCAGGATTTGCCTGGGCTATTGGCTGAGTCCGCGCGGGGGATGTATTCGCTATGCGGGGCGGAATTTGTCGACCAGCCCAGAATCAAGCGTACTTTTGAAGCCGAAGGGATCGACGGCGAAAGCCTGCTGGTGGCGTTCCTGTCCGAGTTGGTGTATTACGCGGAGCATGAATATGCGGGCTTCGACGATTTTGACATCCGCATTAAAAATGATAGACTGAAAGTGGAGATGGAAGGCGCGCCGTTAAAGGCATTGAGCAAGGCCATCAAGGCCGTTACCTGGCATAATTTGAAGATCGAAGAAACGATGAGGGGGTTGGAAGTAGAGATTGTGTTTGATGTGTAGAGATTAGAGAACAGAGAGAAGAGAGTAGTGACTATGCAAAATGACTGCTCTCTAATATCCACTCTCTACTCTCTTCACCGAAAGGTGATTAATGAACATCCAAGACCTTACCCGTATCAGCGACACCGAATGGGAAATCCCAAAAAGCTACCGGCATGACATGCGCGTGCCGGTGCGCATCTTTGCCACGCGCGAACTGCTTGAGCAGGTTATGAACGACAAGTCACTCGAGCAGGCCGTCAACGCGGCCACCCTGCCCGGGCTGGTCGGCAACGTGGTGGTCATGCCCGATATGCACCAGGGCTACGGCTTCCCCATCGGCGGCGTGGCAGCCACCGAGTATCCGCACGGCGTGATCTCGCCCGGCGCCATCGGCTACGACATCAACTGCGGCGTGCGCCTGCTGGCTTCGAACATCGAGTTCGAGGCCGCGCAAAAGGACATGGACATGCTCGCCACGCGGCTCAACCAGCGCTGTCCCTCCGGCGTGGGGAAAGCGGGCGTGGTCAAGGTCAGTGTGAAGGAGTTGGATGAAGTGCTGGAGGATGGATCCAGATGGGCCTTCAAAAATGGCTACGCGACCGAAGCGGATCTTGCCCGGACCGAGGAAACTGGCTCCGTCAAAGGAGCTGATCCCGCTTCCGTATCGGAGCGCGCCAAACAGCGCGGACGCGAGCAGATTGGTTCCGTGGGCGCAGGCAATCACTTCGTGGAAGTAGACGTGGTCGAAGCAAATCTTCGATGAACAGGCCGCCGCTGTGATGGGATTGCGCGAAGGCATGCTGACCCTGCAAATCCACTGCGGCTCGCGCGGGCTGGGGCACCAAATCTGCACGGATTATGTGCGCGAGTTCCAGGGCGCTGTCCGCAAATACGGCATCGACCTGCCCGACCGCGAACTGGTGTGCGCACCGCTGGATTCTCCCTGAAGGACAGGCCTACTTGGGCGCGATGCGCGCCGCCGCCAATTTCGCCTTTGCCAACCGGCAACTGCTGGCATATTCCGCGCGCAAGGCTTTCGAAGAAACTTTCGCAGGCAAAACGAAAGACTGGCATCTGCATCAGGTCTACGACATCGCGCACAACATGGGCAAGATCGAAACCCACGAAGTAGACGGACGTCAGATGAAAGTGTGTGTGCATCGCAAGGGCGCCACGCGCGCGTTTGGTCCCGGCGCGCCGGGCTTGCCGCCGGAGTACAAGGCCATCGGGCAGCCGGTCATCATTCCCGGCAGCATGGGGACGGCTTCCTGGGTGCTGGTCGGCACGCAAGAGAGTATGACGCGTTCGTTCGGCTCGTCCTGTCACGGGGCGGGGAGAGTCATGTCCCGCAGCAAGGCCAAGAAAACGGTGCGGGGGGATGAGTTGCGTCGGGAACTGGAGCAGGCTGGAATTCAGGTCAGAGCCGGTTCGATGCCTGGTCTGGCCGAGGAAGCGCCATCTGCGTACAAAGATGTGGATGCGGTCGTCGAAACTGTCGTCGCGGCTGGGATCGCAAGAAAGGTGGCGCGCTTGAAGCCAGTGGCAGTGGTGAAAGGTTAATAAGCGTGAAGTTTCGATGGTGTTTGGCATTTTTGTTCGTATGCGTTGCATGTTCGCCTGTCAATCAAGAGACATCCGGCATCCGGGAGGTTACAACCTTCCCAGCGAAAGTGATCGCTACCCAAAAATACGCCATTCAACAAACGATTTCATTGGTCAACGAAGGAGAATTCAAACCGTCAAAAGAGAATTTGTGGGTGGCCCTCATTCACGATATTCCCCCGTATCAAGAGGTAATTTCCAGAAAAATTTCCCCCGATACTTACCGGCTCTCGACCGACGAGTATGGAAATCAGTACGCCGAATTCGACCTGTCGAACCATCCGGCCGGGAGCACGATCACCGTAGAAATCCTTTACGAAGTTTCCGTCAACGAGATCGTTTATGATCTTTCAACTTGCGAGGGAGAGTTGCCGGACGAATTCACACAGCCTGAACTCCACATTGAATCGGCCAACTTGCAAATCACTTCACTGGCTAATGAATTATCAAAAGGGAAAAAGACCGCATGTGACCAGGTCCGTGCGTTTTACGATTACGCCGGTGATGCACTGACCTATAGTTACAATCACGAAGCCTGGGGAGCGCAGGCTACTTTCGGTTTGATGGGCGCGGATTGTACAGAGTACGCATCCCTGGTGATCGCTTTATGCCGGGCCAAAGGCATACCAGCAAGATACTTTGAAGGTTTGCTATATCTCGAAAATCAAAACGGAGATAAAAACGAGGAAATCGCGCAGACAGAACATGCCTGGCTGGATGCGTATTTGCCAGGCAACGGCTGGGTCGCAATGGACCCTACCCTGGGACGCTGGTCGATTTACCGGGAAACTTATTTCGCCCACTATACTGACAATCACATTATTGTGACAACCGGAAGAAACCCTTCAACTTTGCGAGGAGCCAGTTACTGGTCCCATCTTTATTGGCCGGGAAACCTTACAAAGATTTACGTTTCGAATTCAGGTTGGGACATACAACCCGTTGATCCATGACATATTTTTTTTCAAAACTCATATTCAGTAGATCACGAAATAGCTGGCAGAGGCCCGAAATTAGGGGAGCGGGCGTACGCCCGCTCCCCTAATTTCGGGTATTCTTTTGATTTTCGTGAAGTACTGATATTCAAAAAAACAGAGCCAGGGGTAAATCTGACTCTGTTCAATCGTTAGTAATTTCTTCTTTAATGTTGAAGAATTTGAGAAAGGAAAAGTTTGGTGCGGTCTTCTTTGGGATTCGAGAAAACTTCCTCGGGTGTGCCGCTCTCAACAATATTGCCCTGATCGAAGAAAAACATGCGGTCAGCCACGGCACGTGCAAAGCCCATTTCATGGGTAACGACCAGCATGGTCATACCGGATTTCGCCAGTTCGACCATCACGTCCAACACTTCTTTGATCATTTCGGGATCTAGCGCAGACGTCGGCTCATCGAAGAGCATGATCTTGGGCTGCATCGCCAAAGCACGAGCAATGGCGACACGTTGTTGCTGCCCACCCGATAGCTGACCGGGGAATTTGTCAGCCTGTTCGGGGATACCAACCCGCTCCAGCAACTGTATGGCTATTTCTTCAGCCTTTTCCTTTTTCCACTTGCGCACCTGGATGGGAGCAAGCGTGATATTCTGCATCACGGTCAGGTGCGGGAACAAATTGAATTGCTGGAAAACCATACCGGTTTCCATACGGATGGCTTCAATGTTACGGACATCATGGCTGAGTTCAATATCATCAACAACGATCTTGCCCTTTTGATATACTTCCAACCTGTTCAATGTACGGATAAATGTCGATTTCCCTGAACCTGATGGGCCAAAGATAACAATTACTTCGCCTTTCTTGATCTCCATGTTAACGCCCCGCAAGGCATGGAACTCACCGTACCATTTGTGTACATCATGAGCAATGATGATGGTGTCACGTTTTTCATTCATCGTGTCTTCTCCTCGAGCACTATCGTTCCCCTACGCCCAGCGCAACTTCCAGGCGCTGGCTGACGTAAGACATGGCGTAACTCAATACCCAGTACAGCAAAGAAATAAAGGCGTAGACTTCACGCTGCAAACCAAGGAATTCTGGCTGCGCGAGTACAGTCCGGGCAATTCCTACCAGGTCGAGCAAGCCAACGATGGAAACCAGGGCGGTATCCTTGAATAAAGAAATGAACTGGCCAACCAAAATCGGAATGATCAGGCGCAAAGCTTGCGGCATAATAATGAAAACCATTGTTTTGAAGCCATTCAAGCCCAAGGCTTCAGCGGCTTCAAATTGTCCTTTCGGGATGGCCTGTAACCCACCGCGCACGTTTTCCGCCAAGTATGCTGCGCTGAACATGATAATTCCAGCCATCGCGCGCAGTACGCGATCAGGGGTGAAGCTGAGAAAGAGCGGAAGCATCAACTGCGCCATGAACAGGATGGTAATCAATGGGACGCCGCGCACCAGTTCAATATAACCAATACTGAACCAGCGTACGATTGGCAACTGTGAGCGACGCCCTAGCGCCAGCATTACACCCAACGGGAAGGAGAACACAATCCCAACGATCGTCAGTAAGATCGTAAGCAATAACCCGCCCCACAGATTAGTGGTAACGATAGGCAGCAATCCTTCTTCCAGAGGTGTAGCCTCGCAAAAGGAAGAACAGGATCGGGAGCCAGAGCAGCCAACCGATAATGACCGAACGGCGTAGGGCAGGCCCACCTCCGCGCGCCAAGAGCCAACCCAAAACCCCGACGATTGACAATCCCACCAACCAAAGACGCTGCGTCGTGCCAAATGGCAGAACTGCCAATGCCACGGGGATGGCAGCCACAATCAAGCTGGCGCGCCGCGCCCCACGTGCCCAGATAGCCAGCGAATTTCCCGCCAGAAAGGACAGCAAGTACAACAAAATCCAGACACGCCAGACCTGGTCAATCGGGTATTGTCCAAGCAGGATCAGGCGCAAATTAACGGTAACCACACGCCAGTTTGCTACTGTGAATATCCAGATCAATAATCCGCGTGCGGCCCAGAAAATAATCAGACTGGACAGGATGGTCAGGATGCTGCTCCCCCATGAATAGAACAGGTTCTTGCGCAACCAGCCAAGGATCGTGGAACGTTCGGTAAGTGGAGGCAGGGCTTCAGTCAGGTTACTCATCTTATCGCTCCACCAGACGGATTCGCTGGTTATACCAGTTCATGAATACAGAAGTCAGCAGGCTGATGGTCAGGTAAGTAGCCATCACCAGCGTGATCATCTCTACCGCCCGACCACTCTGGTTGATGATCGTGTTGGACACATAGAAAAGGTCAGAAAAACCGACCGCAATGGCCAGAGACGAGTTCTTGGTCAGGTTCAGGTATTGACTGGTCAACGGAGGGATAATCACCCGCAACGCCTGCGGGAAGACAACCAATCTCAGCGTCTGGAAGCCGTTTAAGCCGAGCGCGCGCGCCGCCTCCACCTGCCCCTTGGAAACAGACTGGATTCCCGCCCTGACAACCTCCCCGATAAATGCTGCCGTGTAGAGCACAAGACCAGATGTCAGCGCCATGAACTCCGGGCTGAGGATCTTGCCTCCAGACAAATTCAAGCCCTTGACATAGGGAAAATCCCATTGGAGCGGCGAGACAGGTAACACAAACCAGCCAATGATCCCAACAATCAAAAAAGTGCCAGTTGCCCAGGCCACTGTGAGAGGCGGTCGGCCGGTGCGGCGCCCTTGCTCTCTCAGGTAATAAGCCACACCTATCGCCAGGAGCAATCCGAAAAGCAAGATCCAGCGATAAGTCCCGAAAGATGCGGTCGGTATCCCCCAGGGAACGCCGACCCCGCGATTGGTCAGGTAGATCGGCCCGGGCCAGATCACTGCATCATTTACTCTGGGCAATTTCAAGAATACACCCAGATACCAGAAAATCAAAAAAACGAGCAATGACAGATTTCGGATAAGTTCCAGATAAAAAGATGCCAGACGATTAATAAGGAAGTTGCTGGACAAGCGCGCGACGCCTAAGACAATTCCAAATATCGTTGAAAAGATAATTCCCAGTACGCTAACGAGTAACGTATTCAGTAAGCCAACAGCAAACGCCCGCAAATAGGTGGAGCTTCGGGAATAGTCGATGAGTTTTTCACCAATGTCAAACCCGGAGGTCCCCTTGATAAAATCCAAACCAAGCGTCATACCCTGCTTACGCAGGCCGGCAACCATATTGCGGGAAATTAAATAACCAACAAACAGTACAGCCGCTATAAAAATGACCTGCCCTAATATTTGCAGGTAACGCTCATCACGCCAGAAAGGGATTGCAGTTGTCTGAGATTCAGATTTTGCCATGTATCCCGTCTCCAAGAAACGCGCAGGGGGCGGGTAGACACCCACCCCCTGCATCAAAAAGGTTTGGTTTAGCGGAATGGCGGAGCGTAGAGCAGGCCACCATTGGTATACAGGTTGTTGTAACCGCGCGGAACATAGGTCGGGGTATCGGGACCAAGGTTGCGATTGTAAACTTCTTCGTAATTACCAACCTGCTTGATGATGTTGTAAGCCCAATCGTTGCTCAAACCAAGCTTGAGACCCAAGTCGCCCTCATTCCCAAGCATACGAACAACTTCAGGATTGGTAGTGCTCGACTTAACATCATCCACGTTGGCGGAAGTGATACCAAATTCCTCACCGGCAAACATCGCAAAGACCGTCCACTGGGCAATATCAAACCACTGGTCATCGCCGTGGCGCACCATCGGACCAAGCGGCTCCTTGGACATGGTTACGTCCATGATGACGTGGTCCGCAGGGTTGGCAAGCACAGAACGACGTGAAACCAGGCCGGATTTATCAGTCGTCACGGCATCGCAGCGACCTTCGGAATAAGCAGCGAAGGTAAAATCAGCATCGTCGTAGACGGCCGGGGTATAGGAAATACCGCGAGCAGCCATAACATCTGCCAGGTTAAGTTCGGTAGTGGTACCGGTCTGGACGCAGATCGTGCCGCCGTCCAGGTCTTCCAAGGTAGTGAAACCGGTCGAAACCGGAACCATCATACCCTGACCGTCGTAGAACGTAGTGGCAGTGAAGTTGCCGCCCAATTCGGTATCGCGGACCAGCGTCCAGGTAGTGTTGCGGCTCAGGACATCGATTTCACCGGATTGCAAAGCAGTGAAACGTTCAGAAGCATTTACCGGGCGGAATTCGATTTTGGTGGCGTCACCAAAGATAGCAGCCGCCAGAGCGCGGCAGTAATCTACGTCAAAGCCGGAGAAGTTACCGGAAGAATCAACGAAGCCAAAGCCTGGTACCTGGGCGTTGACACCACAAATCAGGTTGCCACGTGCCTGGACAGTCGCCAGGGTTTCTCCAAATCCACCGACCTGTGCGGCAGGAGCAGGGCCTTCTGTGGTACCGGGAGCTGTAGTTTCCGCTGGGGCCGCAGCAGGAGCAGCGGTTTCTGCGGGTGCAGAGGTGGCAGCAGGTGCTTGCGTGGCACCACCACCACAGGCCGTGAGTACAAGGCTGCTCAATACAAGTACAGTAAGCAAAGTAAGTAACTTACGCATTTTCTCCTCCTTAAGAGAATGTTTGGGGTTATTACACATCAAAACAATTCGCGTACAAATGGTTTTATATCTTACTTGCTGTTCACCTCCTAACAATAATGAACACCGCAACGGATTTACCTGTTGGGCTGCTTTTCGAGATGCTCAATGAATTTCTGTAAATTACCCGGTAAGTTTTAGAAAGTTGCGGCAATAGAGTGATGAATAACGCTCTATTCAGATATTGTTAGGTATTATAGTAAATTTTCTAGATATAGTAAGGGGAAATTCCAACGGATTTATAGTTTTTTTATACAGGAGTTACGCAGTTGAATGCTCGCCACCCTTATTTTCGGTATCGTTTCGCGAACTGCTTAGTCCTACTATAGAAGCTCCGGACGGCTGACAGAAGCCACGCGAGCGTTTGTCAGGCGGATCAGGGCCTCGACCGGGACGCGGACATTGAGCCCACGCTGTCCGCCCGAGACATGGATTTCGGCCTGCTCCCGCGCCGAGGCATCCAACACCACCTGAAAGCCTTTGTTGAGCAACGCCAAGGGCGAGATGCCACCCGCCTGCAAACCAGTCAACTGCTCGGCTTCGCGCTCGGTGGGCAGATGCACCTTCTTTTCGCCGAGGAAAGCAGCCAGCATTTTCAGGTCCACCTGGTTGGGACCCGGGATAACCACCAGCAGGGGTTTCTTGGGTTTATCCCGGGTTACGACAATAGTTTTGTAAACGGCAGCAGGCTCAACGTTCAGGAGACGAGCCGTTTCAAGCGCGCCTAGCTTTTCGGCGGGCAGTTCATAAGCGGTGTAAGGAATTTTGCGCGAATCCAGTATTCGTGTCACATTATTGGCAATTGGCATCTTAACATCCATGCTATACTATTTACTGTGTGCTGCATAAATAGCTGAACCCAAACACATGTTTTTCCCGGTACGATCCGGCGCAAAAGTTCGTTTATTTATGCAAGAAGCAGTAAAATAATTCTACCCCATTGCATTCAGGAGAAGAACCATGGCAACCAACGCACCCCTTTCAGAGTTCGCTCTTTTTAGAAACCTGCCGGAAGAGTTGCTTGATAAAGTCGCCGCGCTTGGCGAAGAAGAGACCTTTTCACAGGGAGACATCATTTTTCGTGAAGGCGAACAGGCAGATAAAATGCACTTTTTATTGGGTGGCGAAATCGTTCTCAAAGTGAAGCTCACTTCGCGGCCAGAAAGTATCTCGGTCTCAGTGGTCAGCCAGAAGTTTGAGAGCTTTGGCTGGTCTGGGATTGTGCCGCCCTACCATTACACGGCTTCGGCAATTTGCGAGGCAAATTGCAAAATCCTGACCATCCCTGGCGAGAAGTTCATGAAGGTGTTGAGCGAAAACCCGGCAGCAGGCTTTACTGTAATGCAACGCCTCACCGAACTGATCGCCAGTCGCCTGCGGAATAGCCGCCAGGCGTTGCTCAAAACACTTTAGGATAATATCCGAGCTACAAGATATGTGTCGTTCACCAAGCCTGTCTGCGGACAGGCTTTTCTGCACACCTTTGACAAGCTCGTATCATGGAATACAATAAGAGTGTCATGAAAACTTCATCCGTAGCAATCCCGCTTGAGAACCTGATGGAACGTCTCCCGGAAACTTTCAGCCTGGCTGATCGGGAGCTAGTTCAACGCGCCTATCGGGTGGCGGAGGAAGCCCATCGGGAACAAAAGCGGAATTCCGGCGAGCCGTATATCAATCACTGTCTGGCAGTCGCAAATATCTTGATAGACTTGCGCGTGCCGCCGGAAGTTGTCGCTGCAGGGCTGTTGCATGACACTGTCGAAGATACCGGAGTAACGCTGGATGATATCCGGCGCGATTTTAGCGATGTGGTTGCCAGCCTGGTAGATGGGGTAACCAAGCTCACCAACCTGCCGCGTGTTAGCCACAATGGACACGGAGGCAGTGACCTGGCAGACTCTGGACAATGATGTAGAGTTGCTCAAAACACAAGCCCCGCTGGGACGTCGCCCTGACGTGGTCTCAGAGACGTTGCGCAAGACCTTTCTTGCCATGGGCGACGATGTCCGCGTTGTGCTCATCAAGCTGGCTGATCGTTTGCACAATATGCGCACGCTCGGCTACATGCCAGAAGAGAAGCGTCGCCGTATAGGCAAGCAAACGCTCGAAATCTATGCGCCCCTCGCCAACCGACTGGGTATCTGGCAGATCAAGTGGGAATTGGAAGACTTAGCCTTTCGCTACGTAGACCCTGACAAATACAAAGAAATTGCCGACCAAATCAACGAACGCCGTCCCGACCGCGAAGCACAAGTCACCCAGATCGTGGACCAACTCAAGCTGATACTGGCCCAGAATAATATCAACGCGGAGATCAGCGGACGCCCGAAACACATCTATTCAATTTATCGCAAAATGAAGAAAAAGGGAAAGTCGTTCGATCTGGTACGCGACCTGCGTGCCGTGCGCCTGATCGTCCCGGACGTTCCATCCTGCTATGCTACCCTGGGCTTGATCCATACTCACTGGCGCCCTATCCCCGGCGAATTCGATGATTACATCGCCGCGCCAAAAGATAACTTCTACCAATCCCTGCACACAGCCGTCATCTACGATGACGGTAAACCGCTGGAAGTGCAGATTCGTACCTCAGAAATGCACCAGAATGCCGAATATGGCATTGCCGCGCACTGGAAATATAAAGAAGGAACACCACGCGATAAGTCCTACGAACAGCGCATCACCTGGCTGCGCCGCATGATGGAGTGGCGTAGTGATGTGGACGATGCACAGGAATTCGTCGAAAGCATGAAATCTGACGTATTCCAGGACCGTGTCTACGTTTTCACCCCACGCGGTGACATCATCGACCTGCCGGGCAGCTCGACCCCGATTGACTTCGCCTATCACATTCACACGGACATCGGCCATCGCTGCCGGGGCGCGCGGGTAAACGGAAAACTTGTCCCGTTGGAATATGAGCTGAAAACCGGCGACCAGGTTGAAATCCTGACAGCGAAGCGCGGTGGTCCCAGCCGGGACTGGTTGAACTCCAATCTTGGCCTGGTCAAAACCCAACGTGCGCGCGCGAAGATCAAAGTCTGGTTCAAAAAGCAGGATTACGAGCAGAATTTGTCATCCGGACGCACCATCCTCGAACGGGAGTTGGGCAGACTGGGCATCGGCGACAAAACCAACTTCGAGAAGTTGGCGCGGGAGTTGGAATTCCGTGCACCGGAAGACCTATATGTGGCACTGGGCACTGGTGACCTGTCAGCCAGCAAGATTGTCAGGAAACTGTCGGAAGATGAAGAAAACGCAGATATCCTGACAGCCGGCACGCCTGCAGGCGAAATGGCCTCAGCGGATGCTGTTGACGTGGTAGGGCTCAAAGGCCTGCTTACGAACATCGCCAAATGCTGTAATCCCACTCCTGGCGACGAGATTGTGGGCTACATCACGCGCGGGCGCGGCGCTACCGTCCATCGCCAGGATTGTCCCAACATCCTGCGCATGCGCGAACGCGAACGGCTGGTGGCTGTTTCCTGGGGTTCGCGCGTGCGCACCTATTTTGTGCCCGTGCGCATCCACGCCTATGACCGCCAGGGGCTAATGGGCGATATTTCCACGCTACTTAATAATGAGAGCATCAACATCGCCGATGTAAATGTAAAAACCAACCAGAACCTGGCCGATATCAAGCTGATCATCGAGGTCCGCGATATCGAGCAACTGAGCCGTATTCTGACGCGCATCGAAAATCTGCCCAATGTGATGGAAGCGCAGCGCACAAAACCGGGGTAAACCTCTCTCAACCCCTCCCGCCCTAAAGGGCTGGGGTAGGGATAAGAGAGGTGGTATAATCTCGCCGCCTTGAACCAGGCGGTTTTATGTCATTACTCAGCGTAGACGAAGCGCGCTCGCGCATTCTCTCCCACTTTGAACCTGTCGGCACAGAAATCTTGCCTCTGGCGAAATGCGCCTGTCGCGTGCTGGCAACCGACGTGGCCGCCAAGAACGATCTCCCCTCTTTTGACAATTCATCTATGGACGGTTTCGCCGTCATCTCATCTGATCTGGCAGATGCTACACACGCTTCTCCCCGGACCCTGAATGTGGTCGCCGATATACCGGCCGGCAGCAGCCCGAACGTGACTCTCGTCCCCGGGCAAGCTGCACGCATCATGACCGGCGCACCTATGCCGGCAGGCGCGGATGCGGTTATCCCGGTCGAAGAGACCGACTTCCAGGAACGCGGTTCCGGTACATCCGCGCCCAAAGCAGTGACCGTTTACAAAACCCTGGAGGCAGGCGCTTACGTCCGCGCACAGGGGACGGACGTGAAGACCGGCCAGCCCGTGCTGCAAACCGGTCAAAAACTGCGCCCACAGGATCTGGGATTGATGGCCATGCTGGGCGTTGCGGATGTGCCCGTTTATCGCAGGCCACGCGTAGCACTGCTCTCCAGCGGTGACGAACTTATCCCGGTGGATGCACCGCTGAGACCGGGCAAGATCCGCGATTCAAATACCTATACCCTGTCAGCTTTGCTGGAAGACGCAGAAGTAGAAGCGCTCAACCTGGGCATCGCTGCTGACCGGCGCGAATCCGTGGAAGGACTGCTGGAAAAAGCCGCTGCGCAAAAGGTTGACCTGATCCTGTCGTCTGCGGGGGTGAGCGTAGGCGCGTTCGATTTCATCAAGGATGTGGTCGAATCGCAAGGGGAACTGACCTTCTGGCGCGTCAACATGCGACCGGGCAAGCCGCTGGCCTTCGGTAGCTTCAAAGGCATCCCTTTTATCGGCTTGCCAGGTAACCCGGTCTCGGCCTTCGTCGGATTCGAGGTGTTCGTGAGACCGGCACTGGAGCACTTGAGTGGTCTCGAAGTCGGAAGTACCCAAAAGGGCACAAGCAGAACCAGGGTCCGCGTGCGGCTCGCCGAGGACATTTCATCGGATGGGCGCGAGAGTTATTTGCGCGCCAACGTCCACGAGGAAAATGGTATACTGTCCGCTCATTTGGCCGGGCACCAAGGCTCCGGAAATCTGCTCTCCATTGTGCAGGCAAATGCTTTACTAATTATCCCCGCTGGGGTAAAATCGCTCGCTGCTGGCAAAGAAGTCGATGCCTGGCTGCTATAAATAAGGATATCCATGGATAAATGGTTATATCGCATCTCAGTGATTTTGGTCGTGGTTGGTTTGCTCGTTTCGATTTACATGACTATTTATAAAATAACTTCCAATGATGCTCTGTGCCTGGGCAGCGGAGATTGCTCCACTGTGAACGCCAGCCGTTACGCAGAAGTATATGGCATCCCGGTCGCCACGATTGGTATCGCCGGGTATTTCGCCATCCTGATGGCACACTGGTACGAGCGGCGTGATGAGTTTTTTGAAAAGTACAGCCCTATGTTGATCTTTGGCCTGGCCTTGACCGGCTTCCTGTTTACTGTCTACCTGATCTATGTCGAATTTGCCCTGCTGCACGCGCTGTGCCCGTTCTGCCTGACTTCACAAGCTTCTATGACCGTCATTTTCATTATCTCCATCATTCGGTTGGTACGCCAACCCCAATATTAGAAGGAGGAAAGTATGCCTCGCATTCGCTGTCACTACATGGATTGCATTTTTCTGGATGAAGGGTATTGCAGCGCGGCTGCTGTAGAAATCGACCCCGATACTGGTTGTGCAACCTACTCTCCCTCGGAAGACGCTGCCGATAAAGATGAATGGGAAGAAGAAGATTTGGAAGAATGGGAAGACGATTCCGGGGATGAAGAGGACGATCTCTGGTTGGAAGACGAAGACGATATTTAATCAGACCTAGAGCTTGCTACCGTTAATTCCGCAGGGGCACGAAATTCGTGCCCCTATGCATTTAATGTGTATAACAGAACCCCCGCCGCCACAGACAAATTAAGCGAACTGACCCTGCCCTGCATAGGCATAGACACGGTCACATCACAGACAGCAATCTGTTCATCAGAAAGTCCCTTTTGCTCGCTACCAAGCACAAGCACCCAGGGGGAATTGCCAAGACTAATACCACGATAATCCATCTGCGCGTGCGCAGACGTGCCCACGAGCTGATACCCCTTCTCCTTTGCCCAATCCACAAATTCATCAAACCCGGCTTGAACAACTGGCTTCCAGAATAATGTTCCCATACTGGCGCGTACCAGGGTAGGATGATACAAATCTACGCTGCCACGCCTCTCCGTCAGGGAATCGAGCAGAAACAGCGCATCCGCGCCAACAGCATCGATCGTGCGCAGGATCGTTCCCACGTTGCCGGGGTCCTGCGGCGAGACCAGCGCAACACCAGAGCGAATATCCCCCAAATCGGAAAAGCGCACGGTGCGCTGCTTCACCAGCGCCAGGATGCCCTGCGGGTGCTCCTTTTCAGCCAATGAGTTCATTACTTTGGCGGAAACAGGTTGAACCGCGAGTCCGATGCGCTGGGCGTTCTCAATCAGAGAGTGAGCAAAATCGCCGGTCAATAAATCCGGGGCGTAGATCAGCGTCTCGATTTCCCATCCGGCTTCGATAGCCGAGCCCACATGGTGAAGCCCTTCCACCAGGAACAATCCGCTGGCGACGCGCGTCTTGCGCTGACGCAAGGAACGCGCCTGTTTCACGAGCGGATTGGACAAACTGGTAAGCAGGGGACGTGTCGTCACATTCAAATTGTATCACCGCGAGCAAAAAAGCCTTACTTATTGGCAGGGCAAGGCAGGCAAAAACCGTTCATTCCGCTGTCATTTTCAGCGCATGAACGCTTATTTTAAGTTAAACTTGTATCACCTAAATTTGATTGGAGTAATTATGACGGAAAAACAATACCTTGACCTTAACCCTCACGCCCGCGTCTTACTCGGACCCGGGCCTGGCATGGCCGCCCCGCGCGTAGTCCGTGCGATGGCCACTCCCCCGGTTGGACATCTTGATCCTGACCTGTTAGCGATCTACGCCGAAGAACAGGAACTGCTACGCTACGTCTTCCAAACCGAAAACGAGTGGACTTTCGCCCTCTCTGGCACCGGCACCTCCGGCATGGAAGCCGCGCTGACCAACCTGATCGAACCCGGCGATGATGTGTTAGTCGCCACCATCGGCTATTTCGGCGAACGCCTGGCCGAGATCGCGAAACGTCAGGGCGCCAACGTGGAGCGAGTCGACAAGCCGCTGGGTGAGATTTTCTCTGTAGAAGAAATCGAGTCCGCGCTCAAACAGAAGAAGTACAAAGTCTTTGCTTTCGTACATGCCGAAACTTCCACCGGCGCGGAGCAGCTACACGTCAAAGAGATCGTGGATGCTGCTCACCAGCAAGGCGCGCTGGTGGTGATGGACACGGTCACCTCGCTGGGCAGCATTCCTCTCAAGGTAGACGAGTGGGGCGTTGACATCGCCTACTCCGCCAGCCAGAAGGGACTGGGCGCGCCCAGCGGACTGGCGCCCATCACAATCGGCCCGCGTGCGCAAGAAGCCATTGAAAAGCGTACCAAGCCTGTTTCATCCTTCTATCTCGACCTGAAGCAATACGCCAATTACTGGGGCAGCGCCCATGGCTATCATCATACAGCCTCTGCCAGCCTGCATTATGCCTTGCGCGAAGCATTGCGAATGATCTACGAGGAAGGCCTGGATAATGTCCATGCCCGCATGCGCAAAAACGCCGAACTGCTCTGGAATGGGCTGGAAGCCATCGACGTGGTACCCTTCATCCCGCTCGAGTACAGGCTCCCGCCTTTGACCACCGCGCAGGTCCCGGCCGGGGCTCGATCCGCACAAAGTCCGCGCGCAGTTGTTGAGCGAATACAACATCGAAATCGCGGCAGGCTTCGGCGCATTGAAGGACCAGGTCTGGCGCATCGGCTTGATGGGCTACTCCAGCAGCAAGGAGAATATCACCCTGTTCCTGGCGGCATTAGAAGAATTGCTTGGGTAAAACAAAAAGTTAGGACGCTGATCCACGCAGAAAACGCAGATGCTTTTTTATCTTTACATCAGCGTAATCAGCGTTTTTCAGCGTCCAATTTAAAGGTAAAAAATATGGCAACACTGACAGACAAATCCACCCTCGAACGCTACTGGAACTACGCCCTGTGGCTGGCAATCTTTACTATCCTGTACAACCTGGCCGAGGGACTGATCGCCATCTTCTTCGGCCTGTCCGATGAAACGCTGACGCTCTTCGGTTTCGGCGTGGACAGTTTCATCGAGGTCATGTCGGGGGTCGGCATTCTGGCGATGGTGCTGCGCATTCGTCACAACCCGGATACTGACCGCTCGGCCTTCGAGAGAACCGCCCTACGCATCACGGGCACGAGCTTCTACATTCTGGCGGTTGGCCTGGCTGTAACCGCTGTCTACAACATCATCGTCGGACACAAACCGGAAACCGCCCTACCAGGACTGATTATCTCGACGATTTCGATTGCAATGATGTGGGCCTTGGTGGCCAGCAAGCGCAAGGTGGGACGTGAACTCAATTCCATGCCCATCCTGGCAGATGCCAACTGCACGCTGGTCTGCATTTACATGTCCGTGGTGCTATTGGCTTCTAGCCTGATCTACGAACTGACTGGGTTTGGCTTTGTCGATAGTCTCGGCGCAATTGGCTTGATCTATTTCTCTTATAACGAAGGCAAGGAGGCTTTTGAGAAAGCTGCGGGATTGGAATGCGATTGCGAAGATGATGATTGCAAGGAATAAGCGAAAGTATCTGTTGGTTCTTCTAATTCTTGGCGTAATTCTTGGCACAGGGTGTGCTACAAAGAACCTAAGCGCTGTCCCTGCGGATTTTTCCTTCGTCATGGATGCTAGAAGCGCCGAAGCCGGGAATGCAAACAACGTACATATAAAAATCAATGCCAAGGGCGAGGGCCAGTACGACTATTACGATACGCGTGGTGCGATCCGATATGATTTGAATCACATGGTCACATACGAAGCGGATCAGATTCTGAAATCCGGCAAATTCAAGTTAAGTCAGGCCGAACTCAGGCAATTATGGCAGGCTATCAACCAGAACAACTTCTTCGAGCTGAGGGATGACTACCGCATGGAAATGGGTTTCTCTTACGCTTTCATCGTAGTAGAAGCGAATAGCCAACGGCATATCGTTGACAACATCGGTATGGAAGTGCCTGAAGTAAGAAACATTGTAGAAGCAGTCGATGCTATCATGCCAGAGGGCGTCAATCTGGATTATGGAGAGGGTTTCGTGCCTTGATAACGAAATGAGCATTGAATTTACGCAATACCGCATAACTTGCTATAAGCAGTTGGGTGAGAGCTTTGTTCAACGCTGCTCCAGTGTAGTGGATCTGAATTCTAAGGGTAGGGAGTAGGTGAAAGGAAATCCACGGGTAAAGATTGCCTAATAGCATATTCTCGCGCTGTGCGAAGATGGGCCTTCATCGCCTTTTCTGCTCCCCATCCGTCGTGGGCCTTTATCGCTTCAACGATGTTGGTGTGTTCTACCAAGGTGGCTTCCAACCATTGAGGGGATCGTGGGAATAGCGCTCGCACCCGGTACATCTGGTCATCTAGAGTCCCAAGCAGTGCGATCAAGCGACTATTCTGGGTCGAAGCAATTATATATTTATGGAGGCGGATGTCTGAATCCAGGATCTCAACAAGGCGGCCTTCAGAGGCCAATGTATTCGAGATACTGATTTCTTTTTCAATCCTTTCTATGCCTTCATCAGACATCGTCTCGGCGGCAATGCGGGCTGCAAACCCTTCTAACTGCTCACGGACCTGGTAGATTTCGGAAATGTCTCTGGCGGTGAGTTCAGCAACAAAAGTGCCCCGATTTGGGATGGACTGCACCAAACCTTCGCGTTCCAGCCGCTTTACCGCTTCCCGTACAGGAGTACGGCTAAGTTCAAGCTCCTCAGCTAACTGGTACTCAGAGAGTGGGGTTTCTGCGCTCAACTCACCATTCAGGATGCGACGCCGAATCTCGGCATAAGCCTTCTGGTTCAAACTAACTTGGGGTTCCTTCTTAGGGGCAGGTTTCGCCATGGAATTACCTTTCGATATTTGAAGACTGTTTTCCGGCAGTGTAGAAAAACTCCCAACCATTCCACATTCAACAAGGCACTTGACTTTGAATCTTTCAAGCAGTATACTACTGGTATACTGTTAGTATATCAGTCTTGTATTTCGTCGTCAAGTTTTGATCCTGAACTCTCCAGTGCCTACAGGAAGGCGAAAGATGCGACCCGGATTATCCACAAGGGAGATGTAACTCATGGCAGAAATCAATCCGCGTGACCAGGAACACATTCAGATCCGCAGGGCACTCCGTGATTTATGCAGGTCGTTTCCTAGCGACTATTGGCACAAAGTGGAGGCAGAGTTTGGTTATCCTGAAGAGTTCGTGAAAACACTAACAGAGGCCGGGTGGCTTTCTGCGCTGATCCCAGAAGAGTACGGGGGCGGTGGCGCCAGCCTGACCGAGGCCTCCGTCATTCTAGAGGAGATCAACCGCTCCGGGGCCAACTCAGGAGCCTGTCATGCCCAGATGTATATCATGGGTACCCTGCTTCGACACGGTTCTGAAGAACAGAAAAACAAATACCTGCCCAAGATCGCTTCAGGGGAATTGCGACTGCAATCATTTGCAGTCACGGAACCCAACACAGGCACCGACACGACCAAGACCAAGACTTTTGCCGAGAAAAGAGGAGACCGCTACGTGGTCAACGGGCAGAAGGTATTCATCTCGCGCATCCCGCATTCCGACCTGATGTTGCTCCTGGCGCGCACTACGCCGCTTGCGGAGGTGAAAAAGAAAACCGAGGGGCTTTCGATCTTCCTGGTAGAGCTGAAGGACCACGCTAAAAGGGGAATGATAGAGCGCCCGATCAAAAACATGGTCAACCACGAAACCAGCGAATTGTTTTTCGATGACTTCGAAGTGCCTGCCGAAAACCTGATTGGCGAAGAGGGCAAAGGCTTTCGTTACATCCTGGATGGGATGAATGCGGAACGCATCTTGATCGCGGCAGAATGTGTGGGAGATGGCTACTGGTTCATCGACAAAGCCCGGCGCTATGCAGGAGAACGCATCGTCTTCGACCGCCCAATCGGGCAGAACCAGGGGATTCAGTTCCCCATCGCTCAGGCTTATGCCAATGTGCGTGCAGCGGATCTGATGCGATATGAAGCCGCGCGATTGTTCGATGAAGGCAAGCCATGTGGAGCAGAGGCCAATATGGCGAAGTTGCTGGCTGCAGATGCCTCCTGGGAAGCGGCGAACGTTTGCCTGCAAACCCACGGTGGATATGGATTTGCGGTGGAATATGATGTTGAGCGGAAGTTCCGTGAGACCAAGCTATACCAGGTGGCTCCTATATCGACCAATCTGATCCTATCCTATTTGGGTCAGCACGTCCTGGGTATGCCACGCTCATTCTAACAATCGCAGAATGCCATGAAATAATTCAAGGACTGGAGGAGATTGACTATGACCGAACCAACCGGGCGCTGCTTCGAAGACTTTTATGAAGGAATGGTTATCCAACATGAATTGGGCCGAACGATCAACACGGCTGATAACACCTGGTTTACCCTAATCACGAATAACAACAACCCAATACACTTTGACCACTATTACGCAGAGCAAACCGAATTCGGGCAGCCGTTGGTGAACTCCACCCTGACCCTGGCAATTATTGTCGGTCTCAGCGTAGGCGACGTGTCCAAGAACGGAATTAACCTGGGTTGGAAAGAGATCAACATCCCTGCCCCCGTCTTCGAAGGGGATACGATCTATGCCCAGACCGAAATCCTGAGTACTCGGGAATCAAAATCGCGGCCTCACATGGGGATAGTAGGAATCAAAACCACTGGCTTCAAGCAGGATGGCACCGTGATCATGACGTTTGAGCGCACAATCCTGGTCTACAAACGCGGCCATGTGCCCGAACGACCAACACCTACAATCGCCTAATGAAATAGCGATCTAACGATGCAAAAAAATAACCGCTTTGAAATTCGCGTTGCGGGATTCGGTGGTCAAGGAGTGGTGACCATAGGAAGGGTTTTGGGGGTCGCCTTCACAATCCATGAAGGGATAAACTCAGTAAATACACGTTCCTATGGCCCTGAATCCAGGGGAGGAGCGTGCCGATCGGAAGTGGTCGTTTCCCAGGGCGAGATACATTACCCAAGTGTGCGCAAGGCGGATATCTTGGTCGCCTTGTCTCAAACGGCTTTGGATAAATACGTCCGAGATTTGAAAGAAGAAGGAATATTGCTCATTGATCCCAATTCAGTGAAAGATGTTCCGAAAAACCTTGTCTGCTACGAAGTTCCGGCTATGGAAATCGCTCATTCCTTGGGCAATGTTAAATATCAGAATTCAGTTGTTCTTGGCGCGCTGGCAGCGCTTTTGAAATCCATGATCAAAAAGGAATCGCTGAAATCGGCTGTGTCTGAAAACGTCCCGCCAAAAACCATAGAGAAAAATATAGAAGCTTTTGAAGCAGGATGGGCGCACATTGTGAATGCAAAGATGGCTGTTGCTGAATATGAAAAAGCTTGAAAAAGGAAAGATATATGGTTGAAACGGCTTTGGAAGAAAAGAAATATCGCGGTCGCAGCCCTTACATCAAGCCTGGCAGGCATTATCTTGAAGGTAGTGAAGCCTGTGTCGAAGGAGCACTTCTTGCAGGGTTGAAAGTCTATGCGGGATATCCCATCACGCCTGCTTCGGAAATCATGGAACATGCCTCTCGAAGACTTCCACAGTTTGGAGGACGCTTCATCCAGATGGAAGACGAAATATCGGCTGCTTGCACCCTGATTGGCGCCTCCTGGGCTGGTGCAAAAGCGATGACCGCTACTTCAAGCCCGGGCTTTTCACTGATGCAGGAAGCCATCAGTTTTTCAATCATGACAGAAACACCGCTGGTAATCGTGGATGTCCAGAGACCAGGGCCGGGGCAAGGCTATATCACCACAAGCCAGGAGGATGTCATGCAGGCCCGCTATGGACATCATGGAGAAGGTCCCATTATTGCATTGGCCCCCTGCTCTGTGCAGGATATGTTCGAATTGACCATTGAGGCATTTAACCTGTCTGAAAAATGGCGAACCCCTGTCTTGATCATGGCCGAAGAAACCGTGGCTCATATGCGTGAGCAACTTATTGTGCCTGAATTGGATACGATTGAATTGATCGGGCGAAAGAAACCCCAGGACCTGGGAATTTCTCCGGAGGCCTATCTTCCCTATGGTCATGAGATCGTGCCGCCGATGGCGAATTTTGGAGAAGGATACAACATCAACCACGTGTCCCTGGCTCACCACGAAGATGGAAGTGTTGGCAACTATTCCTTAAAGGTTCACAGGGAAAACATAGAACGGCTCCATCAGAAAATTGAAGGAAATGTGAATGAAATTGCTCGGGTCGAATCCCAGTTCCTGGATGATTGCGACCATGTACTGATCTGTTACGGATCGGTGGCGCGAACCGGTCTTGAAGCCGTAAAGGAAGTGCGCGAGGTTCATGGCATTAAGATTGGTTTTATCCGTCTGGTGACTTTGTGGCCTTTCCCTGAAGAGAAATTGCGAAATCTAATTTCAACGGTAAAAACCGTTTTTGTCCCCGAGATGAACCTGGGCATGATGAAACACCCCATTACCGAAGCGCTGCGTGATAAATGTGACCAGGTTATTCCATGCCTGAGATCGGCAGCATTGCACAGTCCAGAAAAGCTGGTTGATCAAATTTTAGAGGTGACAGCATGTTAAAACATCCAATGCTCGAATACATCAAAGAAGAAGGTCCGTCAGGTATGCGATTTCCGCATATCTTGTGTCCCGGTTGTGGGGCGGGGCAAGTGCTCAACTACACCTTGCATGCTGTTGATGACCTGATCAAGGAAAGCGGGGCGAAAAAAGAGAATTTTGTCTTCATCTCCGGCGTGGGCTGTTCGTCACGGCTTACCAGTCATTATCTGGATTTTGATTCCGGCTGGACACTTCATGGCCGGTCGCTTGCCATTGCAACTGGTGCACTTTTGGCAAATCCTGAACTGAAGATCATTGTTTTTACGGGTGATGGGGATGCAGCAGCCATTGGCGGAAACCATTTCATCCATGCATTTCGCAGAAATATCAATGTTACCGTACTCTGTGTGAACAACGGTTTATATGGCATGACCGGCGGTCAGGTTGCCCCGACCACCTTGCCGTTTACGAGCACCCCCACCACACCCTATGGCAATATTGAAGATGCGTTTGACCTTTGCAAACTGGCTGAGGCAGCCGGCGCTTCCTATATCAGCAGATGGACAACGGCTCATCCCATTCAGACCATTAAAGCGATTAAAAAAGGCATCGCCAACAAAGGTGCCTCTTTTATTGAGATTCTGTCTCAATGTCCTGTTCACGAACATAAGACGCCCGTGGAGATGATAAACGCCCTGAAGGAAATGACCGTACCCATAAAAAAATCTGATGGCTAGCAACAAAATTCCTATTGGTGAATTTCATTTCGCGCCGCGTCCCGCATGGACTGAAAGGTATGAGTCCATCATTGAGAAGGCCAATGAGATGATCTCATGATTGAAATTGTAATTAATCCTGATTATTGCAAAGGCTGCAATATCTGTGTCGCCTTCTGTCCCAAGAAAGTATTGCAGCCTTCGAGTGATATTAATTCAAAGGGATATACGTTGCCTGAAGCTGTTGATATTGATGCCTGCACGCAGTGTAAATTATGTGAAATCGTATGCCCGGATCTGGCGATCGCGGTAACGCCTAAATAGATAAGCGAGGAGGAAGAAATGCAAGAAAATAATACTTTCAGCAAACCCCATCATATATGCATTGTTGTAAAAGATATCGAAAAAACCAAAAGCTACTACGAATCCATCGGTATCGGTCCGTGGGTGGAATATCCTCCGCTGGTTGAATATACAAAGCTCAATGTGATCGATGAAAAAGGCTTTTTCGACACTCGATTTTGTCTATACACACATTGGTAATTTGCAGCTCCAGCTCGCTCAACCCGGTGAGGGGAAAACGATTTATAAAGACTTTCTTGAAACGAAAGGCGAAGGCGTCTTTCACATCGGTTTTGAAGTAGATGATATTGATACTGTGGATAAGCAACTTACAAACAATGGAATGAAAATTCTTGCCAGCGGCCGCCGGGATGACGGATCTGGATTCTCATATTTAGACACAAGACAGCATGCCGGCGTAACCTTGCTGGTCCGGCAAACCAAAATCGAATCATAATCCTAATGGTAGAAGAAAAGTAAATCAGCACATGGTTACCTCCTGTTGCATTAAATCGGCTCTTTTTGTACCGGGCGATAGGCATGAACATATTGCTAAAGTGTTGGCCAGTCAAGCTTTTGCAGTAACCATTGATCGCCGGAATAGGATGATCCTGTGAACGACCATACGGCGGAGGTTCTAATTATTGGAGCGGGCATCGTAGGGGCCTCCGTAGCCTACCATTTGGCGATACGAGGTTGCACAGATGTGTTGATCTTGGAAAAGGCTGAAACCCCGATAACTGGCAGCACGGCCTTCTCTGCCGGCGGGGTGCGGCATCAGTTCGCGCGAGAAGTAAACATCCGCTTATCAAAGTACAGCATCGAGCGTTTAAAGAACTTCAGCGAGGAAGTTGGCGGACATGCAGATTTACGCCAAACCGGATACCTGTTTTTGATCAACAAGGAAGATACGTGGTCGCAATTCCAAGAGCAGGTGAGACTACAACGTAGTCTAGGCGTACAGGTTGAACTGCTCGAACCGCGAGACGTGCTCAAATATGTACCCGGCACACGGCTGGATGATATCGTTGGGGCAACTTTCGGAGCAGATGATGGTTTTTGTGATCCCTATGGGATTGCTAGTGGATATTTGAAGCGGGCGCGCGAGTTGGGTGTACGCGTAGAGCTTTCTACCCCTGTTATCGGCGCACAGTTAAATGGCAATCGTTTGATGGCAGTCGAAACTCCGGACGGGCTGGTGAGTGGCGAGTTTGTGGTGAATGCATGCGGGGCATGGTCCGGACAGGTGGCATCGCTATTTGGAGTTGACTTGCCGGTGCAACCTTACCGGCGTAACGCATATATGACAGAACGCTTCCCAAAATTCCCCGATCCAATCCCTTTGACTTTCGATGTAGATACTGGTTTCTGGATGCGCAAGGAAGGTGATAGCCTCCTTTTTGGAATGGCAAACCCTGCTGACCCCCCAGGGGTTAACCTGAACGTGGATTGGGAATGGCTACCAGAAGTGCTGGATGACGGGATTGATCGGTTCCCTTTGCTTGAAGAAGCACGCCTGGCAAAAAAACAATGCTGGGCTGGCCTCTATGAAATTTCACCGGACCACATGCCGATCCTCGGTCGCCATCCGGAGATGCCAAATTATCTGCACGCTAGCGGCTTCAGTGGGCATGGGGTGATGCACTCTCCGGCAACCGGGATGTTGATCGCAGAGGAAATATTGGATGGACGCGCCCATAGCATCGACATAGATGAACTGCGTATTACCAGATTCAGAAATATGTCGATCCAAAATGAAACCAATGTCTTCTAGCACGGGATGTGTACATAGAAAAATCTTCTCCACGGAAGTTTATCCAAAGAGAGATATTTAACTAAAGAAAAATCAAATCCAAAGGAGTTTTTTATGGCACTACCCCTCCCCCTCGTCGAAATGAAAGCGGCCCACAAGCTGCTGACCGAATATGAATACGAACTGCGCCCTGTTGAGCGCGGATACGCCAACCGCACGCTATATATCAATCTCGAAACATTGGAAATCAAAGAGAAGCCCGTCACCCAGCAGATGAAAGACCTTTTTACCGGTGGCCGCGGCTTCGCCCTGAAACTGCTCTGGGATGCCGTCACGCCCGAAACCAAATGGGACAGCCCCGAGAATGAGCTGGTCATTGCCAACGGGCCGATCTGCGGCATCACTGCCTATCCTGGCTCCGGCAAATCCACGATTGTGACTCTAGGTCCGCTGACCGAAAATGTGATCGACTCCAACGTGGGCGGCTATTTCGCGCCCTTTCTGAAGTTCTCCGGATTCGATGCGTTCGAGATCCAGGGCAAAGCGGCTGAGGACGTGGTCATCTTCATTGATGGCGATACAGGCCGAATTACGATTGAAGCGGCGCCGCTCGAAGATGTCGATTTGCATTTGTTGGGCAGCTATCTGACCGACATGTACAGCGACGGCGATGAGAAGTCCAAGCGCAACATCTCGGTCTTGTCTGCCGGGCAGGCTGCCGAGCACATCCGCTACGCGCTGATCAACTCCACCTGGTACGATGTGCGCCGCAAGGAAATCCGACTCAAACAAGCTGGGCGCGGCGGCGCGGGGCGCGTCTTCCGCGACAAAAAGATCAAGGGCATCGTTGTCAAGTTCAGCAACATGAAGGGTGACCTGAACGGTGTGGCCGACATGGCGCTCATCCGCAAGGCTGGCCGCGTATCAACAAGGAGATCACTGACCAGGACGAGATGCAGAACAACATGCGCAAGGTCGGCACGGCCAACATCGTCGGGATCATGGACCACTTCGACCTGCTGCCCGTTCACAACTTCCGCTACGGCTCGCATCCCGATACACACAAGATCGACTCGCCGCGCGTATCAACAAGGAGATCACCGAACAGGATGATAAACAGAACAACATGCGCAAGGTCGGCACGGCCAACATCGTCGAGATCATGGATCACTTCGACCTGCTCCCCGTCCACAACTTCCGCTATGGCTCGCATCCTGATACACACAAGATCGACTCGCAGGTCTGGATGGAACGCTTCACCCAGGGCGTGCCGGACGGCTGCTGGCTGGGATGCACCCTTTCCTGCTCGCATGGCGTGGACAAATTCCCGCTTCAAACCGGACCCTATGCCGGTCACTGCGTTCTGGTAGATGGTCCTGAGTACGAGAACGCCGCCGGGCTGGGCGCAAACATCGGCAATTTCGACCCCCAGAAATTGCTTGAACTCAACTTTTATTGCGATACCTACGGCGTGGACAGTATCTCGTTCGCCAACTGCGTGGCCTTCGCAATGGAATGCTACGAAGAAGGGCAGATCACAAAAGAACACACCGGCGGCCTGGAACTCAACTTCGGCAACGGCGCAGCTGCGCTGGAACTGCTGCACCAGATGGCGCGTGGCGAGGGCTTTGGCGTTATCGTTGGACAGGGCGTGCGCTACATGAAGAAATACTTCGTTGATAACTTCGGCGCGGACGCAGCCTTTCTGCAAGACATCGGCATGGAGATCAAGGGCATGGAAATCTCCGAATATGGGACGAAGGAATCCATTGCCCAGCAGGGCGGCTTTGGGCTGGCGACCAAAGGCCCGCAGCATGACGAAGCCTGGCTGATCTTCATGGATCAGATCCAGAACCTGCTGCCGACCTTCGAAGACAAGGCTGAAGCGCTGCATTACTTCCCGATGTGGCGTACCTGGTTCAGCCTGCACGGATTGTGCAAACTGCCCTGGAATGACATTTCCCCAGCGAATAACAAAGAGACTGCCGAACCTGCCAAGGTCGAGGAGCACGTGGAAAACTACACCTGGATCCACGAGGGCGTGACCGGCATCCCGACCACGCCCGAAACGCTGCTGGCCCAATCCGAGCGCGTCTACAACTTCCAGAAGATTTTCGCCATTCGCATGGGACGTATTGGCCGCGAGCACGATTATCCGCCCTACCGCGCTATGGGACCTGTGACTGCTGATGAGTACGAATCCCGCCAGGAACGCTACGATGAGCAGTTGCAGCGCTTGGTGGAAATCGATCCGATGGATATGTCCACCGAAGAAAAATTGAAAGCTCTGCGCGAGTACCGCGAAGCCCAGTACGAATTGCTCCTAGACGCGGTCTACAAACGCCGCGGCTGGGACATGAACAGCATCCCGACCGTGGAGAAGCTCCACGAGTTGGGGATGGATCTTCCCGAAGTGGTGGCTGTGGTTGAGAGCGCCAGGGGCATGGTAACGAGTAATAAGTAATGAGTGAAGACAGCCTGAGGGGAGGCTGTTTTTCATTTCCAATACTCAGCTTGGGGGTCTAACCCATTTTTGCAAAAATGGATATGAAAAATCTGAACACAAATAAGCTTCCGTAAATGGATACCATCTTTAAAAGTAAAAGCGTTAGCTATTTTATATTGTTGATGGGTTTAAATTGTTCCGTTTTGGCAAGAAGGATGATTGTTTAAGGAATTAATTCCTAACCCAAAATCTTATACCCGCAAAACAACGGAGATAACAACCGGAGAAAAGGCACTTCACCCCAGATTGGCTGTAATTTTATTAAGCCATTCCTATACACAACATGCCTCACTCTTCGGCATTTGATTACGCGGGGAGCGCTCTTAACAAAACACAACTTTATTTCGTTTCACTATTTCTCAGCTTGTCCAGAAGCTCATTATAGAGATTGGTTGTCCGGGAAAGTGGTTCAGAATCCAATTCTACATCCAAGAGCACCTTGAGTTCATGATAAAGATTGACAACATTAGCCCGATCCCCCAGAGCAGCGTATGCCCGCATCGCCTGACAATACAAATCTTCGTTTAGGTTATCAACCAGCAAGGCTTTCTCGAAATAACGGAGCGCAGGCCGAGGGTCCGGGCTGGAAGCGTAGTGGGTAATCAATTCTTGTAAGGCTCCTAAATAAGCTTGTGTCAAGCTCCGTCGCTCGGCAAATATCCATTCATAGTACCAATTTTGCAGGTACTCGCCTTTATATAAGTCAACAGCACGCTCATACCACGTCACGGCAGTTTCGATATTGACGGACGAACGCGCCTTTAGAATGGCGTTGTTGAATTCATCTACATCGATCTTGAAGCGGGCGGAGTCCAGCCAGTATTCGCCCGTTTCAACCAAGATGAAGCGGGGTGATTCATCATCATTGCGCAATGCATTGCGCAGACGGGAAAGCGCAGTGTGGAACGCAGCACGACTGGAACCTCTTTCTCCCCAGATGGCATCAACAGCGCGCTCGGCTGGGATGCGTTCACCACGGAAGGTGACGAAGTAAGCCAAAAGGTCGCGCGCTTTAGCTGAAACCCAGCGTTCCTGTGAAATTTCATTTTTACCAATCGACACATGAAAATTTCCCAAGCATTCCACGTTGATTACATGCTCGTCAATCACGGAAATCTGGCCGGATTCTTGCTCGCCCGGCAAATTTTCGAGCACGCGCTCCAGGAAAGGGCTTTGCTCCCCGTCCGCGATCAGAGCACGGCTGACCACCCGACTGCGGTCACCCTGATCCAGAAAGAGTTGGAACACCTTTGCGGCTTCAATCAAATGCAGCGCCTTGCGAGCAAAATCCAGACCGCTTTGGCGACGATCTGTTTTGAGATGAACATAAGCAAGCCCAAAATACACCATCGCCAGCGGGATGCGGAACTGACGCCGTTCCCCAACTTCTACAAGTTCAGTGTAAAGTGTTTCTGCTTTTTCGAGTTGGTTGCTTTCCAGCGCCACGTCCGCCAGTACGCTGCGGCAGACATAAGCTTCGTACGTATCAGGATTGCCAGTGTAAGACCAGAGTACTCCTTCGGTTAGCTGGCGGGCTTCTTCCACCCGTCCCTGACCGCAAAGGTTATAAGCCAAGAAACCGGTGGCCATCATCTGTTCAAAGGAAGCCAGCCCCAATTGTTGACCAATCTCCATCGCCTGACGCAGACAGGTTTCGGCGCGAGCTGTCTCTCCCAGACGGGTAAGCACATTGCCAAGCGCAGTGTAAGCGCTCGGAAACATTTCTTTTAAGTGCAGGGTCTGGGCAATTTCCAGGCCGCGCTCCGCGTATTGAAGAGCCTTGTCCAGTTCACGCCAATAAATATAGGGAGTAGTCATCGACACATAAGCTTGCGCAGCGGTGGGAGAATACCCTTCGGGGACTAGTTGCAAAGCTTCCTGACAATAGCGGACTGTAGCCTGCGGATCACCGTGCCACCAGCAGATCTGACCCAGCGATTGCAGATAATTGGCACGCGCCAATGGGCTGAGTTTTCCGCTCGCCTTCCGGGATTCTTCGATGGCTCGTTCGGCCAGCGAACGGCCCTGGTCCATGCCGGTCAGGAAGCCGGTACTTTTAGCAAGCGCTAGCAGGGCTTCGGCACGGGCAGCATGATCTTCTTCCGGTGCGTGGGACAAGGCTTCCGTGGCGAGACGCTGGGCCTGACGGTAGTGTCCCTGAGCGCGGTTGACTTCTGCCAGACGGGTAAGGGCGCGACAAACTCCCCCCGAATTGTTCATTCCAGAAAAAGCGCTGCGCGCATCTTCAAAAGCAGTGACAGCCGACCCAGCCTGCCCGAGACGCCAATGTGCGTTGCCGTGCTGTAAAAGCAGTTCCGGGTTTGCACGCATAACTTCAGCAGGTAGCGCATTCAAGTAGCGATGCAACACTTCCACGCGACCGCGTTCAACAAAATCAGCTGCGAAAACTGAAATCACACGTGCGGCGGATTCGTAATCTTGTGCGAACAGATAGTGTTCATAGGCAACTTCGAGTTCACCCTGCTTCTCATAATGAGCGCCCGCAAGCTGTTCAAGCCCGTTCACATATTCGCTGTTCTCGCGCTGCAAACGACTGTAGAGAAAATCACGAAACAGGTAATGATAGCGGTACCAACGCCGGTTGGAATCCAGGCTGGTCAGGAACAGGTTCTGTTTTTCAAGACGTTGCAACATGGCTTGTGAATCGTGTATATCCGCAACCGCATCGCAGACAGATGCATCCATTTGGGAAAGGATGGAAGTCCGCAGCAGGAATTCCTGGGTGTCATCCGGCAGGCGGCGAAAAACTTCTTCCGCCAGGTATTCGAACACAAATTGCTGCGTGCCGCTCAATCCAGAAAGCACTTCGTTCATGTCCTGTGCATCCCGCCCGCTCAAGGACGAGCGAATGATCTGCAAAGCCGCCGCCCAGCCTTCAGTTTTTTCATGCAACAAGTTGATATTTTCGGTGGAAAGATCAGGAAGATTTTGTTCCAGCCAGGCTGTCACTTCTTCATCTCGAAAGCGCAAGGAGGGGGAACGCAGTTCGGCCAGCAGACCGCGTGCCCGCAAGCGCGCCAGCGCAATGGGCGGATCGACGCGGGTGGAAATCACCAGCCGCAAACCCGCAGGTGCATTTTCGAGCAGAAAATCCACCAGTTGGTGTACCGCCGGGTTGGTGACGTAATGATAATCTTCCAGAACAAGCAAACAGATGCCATCCAGCTGTTCGGTTAATTCGTTGATGAGCACCGTCAACACCCGCTGCGGCGAAATGGACGTATCCGAACTGTCGAGCAAGGATTGGGCAGTTTTGCCAAGAGCGTTGGTGACTGAATCCGGCGCGTCTTTCATGCGGCGCAGGGCTTCGATCAGGTAGGTCAGGAAAACGGTCGGGTCACTGTCGTTCGCATCGAGCTGGTACCAGGCGAAGGGTCGGTTGGATGCGTTGAGGAAGTCTGCCAGCAAGGTGGTTTTCCCGTATCCAGCCGGGGCAGAAATCAGGATAAGACGCTTGTCTGTCTGCTTTTCCAACCAATCCACCAAATGTGGACGAGGCAGCAGGTCGGCGGTTGGGCGGGGGACAAGGAACTTGGTGTGCAGCAGGATGGAGGGTTTCATTTTCTTGCATTATAACTTGCTCTGGTTTTGCAAACTTTTTGCAAACTCAGCGTGCTACGATTATGCTGATATTCATATCTCGCCTGAGAGGAGAAAAAATGACCCGAAAACTGTTTTTGTTTACCCTGATTGTAGTGGCTTTGCTGGCTGCCTCTTGCGGCCAACAGCCCACTGCGGCCCCGGCGGAACCTGCCGCCCCCGCTGCGACCTCGGCTCCGGCTGAACCAACCGCTACCGAAGCCCCGGCCGCTCCACTGGTGTTGAAAATTGCCAACACAGCCAACATCACTACCTGGGACCCGATCAAATCGTTCTCGACCGAGGCTGCCTATATGGCAAACATGTATGAGCAATTGCTGCGCATCAACCCGCCTGGCTCGGCCGAAAAGTTTACGCCGTTGCTGGCTGAAAGCTGGGAATCCAACGCCGACGGCACGGTCTGGACCTTCCACCTGCGTCCGAACGTAAAATTCCATGACGGCGAGCCGATGAATGCCGCCGCCGTGAAAGCCTCCATCGAAGCCGCCAAGGATCACGCCGGAGCGTCCTTCATTTGGTGGATGCTGGACAATGTGGAAGTAGTGGATGACCTGACTGTCAATTTCAACCTGACTGCTTCGGCACCCATTGACCTGATTGCTTCGTCCCTATACGGGGCCTGGATCGTCAGCCCGAAGGCGCTCGAAGCTGCTGCTGCCGATGACACCTACTTCGAATCTGGCGTGGATGCCGGAACTGGTCCCTACATGCTCGAATCCTATACACCTGACCAGGAAATCGTCTTCACCCGCTTCGATGACTACTGGGGCGGTTGGCAGCCCGGCCAGTATGACAAGGTTTTGGTACAGATCGTGCCCGAAGCCACCACCCAGCAACAAATGCTGGAAGGTGGTGATGTAGATCTGGTCACCCGTATCCCGGTTGAGAACTACGACACCTTCAAAAACAACCCCGACTACACCTACGATGAGGAACCTTCCTTCTTCAATTATGTAGGCTTCTTCAACACCCTGCGCCCGCCGTTGGATAATGCTACCGTCCGTCAGGCGCTTTCGTATGCTATTCCTTATGATGACATCATCACCATTGGCGCTAAGGGACTTGGCACGCAATCGCGTGGTCCTGTTCCAGCAGGCGTCTGGCCCTGGTCACCGGATGTCAATCAATACACCTACGATTTGCAAAAAGCAAAAGATCTGCTGAAAGAAGCCGGTTACGAAGGCGGCGGGTTTAGCCTGCGCCTGACCTACGCGGCCGAAAACGACATTGAAGCTGCCTTTGCACCGCTCATCAAGGATTTGTTTGCACAGATTGGTGTCGATGTAACCATTGAAGCGGTTGCCTTCAACCAGCAATGGGAAGAAGCCAAATCCGATCCCGCCAACGCTCAGGACATGTTCTTGCTACTCTACTGGCCGACCTATTCGGATGCCGGTTCTGACAACTTGTGGTCCATGTTCTACTACACCGAAAAACCCTTCTTCAATCTGTCCTACTGGAACAACCCGGACTTCAACTCACTGGTCGACGAAGCCATTGCCGACACCGTCTCTGACCCGGTCACCTCGCAGGCCAAGTACGTGGATGCTATGAACCTGCTCGTGGACCAGGCACCCGGTCTGTTCTTCTTCGATACCAAAGTTGTCTTCATCATTCCAAAACATATCGAAGGTTTCCAGTACAATTTGAACTATCCGTTTGTTCAATATTTCTTCTATGACTTGCATCCTGCAAATTAGCAAAACCCTGTAACCCGTTTTCTCACCACAGAGCGCACGGAGAACACTGAGAAAAACTCCGTGTACTCTGTGGTGAACTTCCAGACAATGCGCAAACTCGAATTTGCCCTTCGCCGCCTGCTTTCTTCCATTTTCGTGCTGATCGGAGTCTCGATCATCGCGTTCTTCCTGGCGCGTGTTGTGCCATCCAACGCAGCCGCGCTCTACATCGGTCCCAAAGCCCGCCCGGAAGACATCGCCCGCGTCGAAAAGCAACTGGGACTTGATAAACCGCTTCCCGTTCAATACGCTATCTACATGCGTGAGTTACTGCACGGCGACCTGGGCATTTCCATTGGCAGCAAGCGCCCAGTCTTGCAAGAGTTGACCGGCCGCCTGCCTGCCACCCTTGAATTGTTGGCTACGGCCATGATCTTCGCAATCCTGCTGGGAGTCCCCCTGGGAGTGCTGAGTGCCCGTGCCCAGGGCAAATGGCCGGACATGTTCGTGCGCACCGCCTCAATCGTTGGTGTGTCAATGCCCGCCTTCTATCTCGGACTTCTTTTGCAAATCTTGTTTTTTAGAAATCTGGACTTATTTCCCCTCGCCGGACGTGTCAGCAACGACCTGCGATTTACCAACCCGGTGGAACAAATCACCAACTTCATCCTGCTCGATTCTTTCCTGACCGGGAACTGGGTCGCGTTCAAGGACGCTGCTCTACACCTGGTCCTGCCCTCGTTAACTCTGGCCGCCTATCCGATTGGCCTGATCGCCCGTATGACACGCGCTGCCATGCTCGAGGTTCTAGAGCAGGATTATATTCGCACGGCGCGTGCCTACGGCATCCGTGATCGAGTTGTGACCTACCTGTACGCTTTGAAAAATGCCATTAGTCCCACGCTGACAGTTATTGGCCTGACAGTCGCCTTCGCCCTGACAGGCACCTTCTATGTGGAGGTGATATTCAACTGGCCGGGGCTGGGATTGTTCACGGTCCGCTCGCTCCTGAATCTCGATTATCCTGCCATTATGGGCATTACGCTCTTCGGCGCAACCGGTTACGTGCTGATTAACCTGATTGTAGACGTGTTGCAGGCGTGGATCGACCCGCGTGTGAGTTTGAGATAAATATGAGTGCCGTTCAAGTAGCCGAAATCGAAACCACCCAAAACACACGAACGTTCCGTCACGTGTTGAATGTCATCGTGCGCGACCCGCTCTCGCTAGTCAGCACCATCGTACTTGTACTTTTCATCCTGATAGCAATTTTCGCGTATCAGGTAGCGCCCTCTCCCGAAGAAGGGGCCGGGAAAACCAACGTGAGTAATACCATGCTGGCACCCTCCGTCGAGCATCTCTTCGGCACAGACCGGCTTGGCCGCGACATGCTCAGTCGCGTCATCATGGGTGCACGGCCTGCTTTGATCATCCCGATTGGAGTAGTCGCTTTCGCAATTTTATTGGGCGCGCCGCTAGGAGCGATTGCCGGTTACAAAGGCGGCTGGATTGACGAAGTCATCATGCGCATCACCGATCTGTTCCTGGCTTTCCCATCGCTTTTGTTAGCCATGGCCATTGTTATGGCCTTGGGACGCGGGCTACAGAGCGCTGCTGTCGCCTTGGTCATCTCCTGGTGGCCCTGGTACACGCGTCTGGTGCGTGGCGTCACCATTTCTCTGCGGCAGCGCTACTTCGTAGAAGCCGCCCAGGCTATCGGTGTTAGAGATTGGGTTATCATCTTGCGCCATATCCTGCCGAACACGATCTCACCCATTCTGGTTCAGGCCACAGTGGATATGGGCACCGTCATCCTGGCGATGGGCGGCCTGGCCTTTCTCGGTCTCGGCACCCAGCCGCCCAATCCAGATTGGGGCCTGATGGTCAGCGATGGGCGCACGTACATTCTCAATCAGTGGTGGATTGCCACTTTCCCCGGTATGGCGATTTTTATCGTGGTATTGGCTTTCAACATGCTGGGCGATACCCTGCGTGACATCTTCGACCCAAGGCAGTATCGATGAACGCCCTGCTGGAAGTCCGTGAACTGCATCTGGAATTCCGCACCAGCCGAGGGCTGCACCAGGCTCTGATGAGTGTTTCATTCGAGGTTCAAAAGGGTGAAATCTTCGGCCTGGTTGGCGAAACAGGCTGCGGGAAGACCGTGACCGGCCTTTCCATCCTGCGCCTACTACCGCGCTCAGCCAATATCTCTCAAGGACAGGTGCTTTTCGATGACAGCGATTTGCTGCAACTGTCGAAGAAAGAGATGGAAGATGTGCGCGGCGGCAAAATCGCTATGATTTTCCAGGACCCATCTTCATCGCTCAACCCGGTCTTCACCATTGGCTCGCAAATCGAGCGCGTAGTGCGCCAACACCTGCCGATGAATGCCGCCGAGGCCCGTCAGCACGCCGCAAAAATGCTGGAGGCCGTAGGTCTGCCAGATGTGAACCGCATCCTGACTTCGTATCCTCATCAACTATCGGGCGGGATGCAACAACGCGTGATGATTGCAATGGCACTTTCCTGCCGCCCACGCCTGTTGATTGCAGACGAGCCAACCACGGCCCTTGACGTGACTATCCAGGCTCAGATTCTGCGTCTACTGCGTGACTTGCAACAGAAGATGGATTTCTCGGTCATCTTGATCACACATAACCTGGGCGTCGTCGCCCAGACCTGTGACCGACTGGCCGTTTTATACGCAGGACGCGTCGTTGAAAGCGGAACCACGCGTGACATCTTCAACAATCCGCAGCACCCCTATACACGTGGCCTGATGAATGCCATTCCCCGCCCCGGCTCGCGTGGCAAAAAGATGGCAGCTATTCTGGGCACAGTTCCATCAAACCCTGGGGCAGTTGTAGGTTGCGCTTTTGCACCCCGCTGTGAATTTGCATTCGAGCGCTGTATCACTGAAACCCCGACCTTATTCAACATAGAAAAAACGCATAAAAGCGCCTGTTTTTTGGTGAACCGATGAGAGCCCCCGTTCGTATTTCCGCTACTCCACTGGTGGAAGCCCGATACCTGAAAAAACACTTCCGCTTGCCGGGGGGCTGGCTTTCAGGTGATGCGCGTTACGTCTATGCCGTGGACGGGGTCAGCCTGGAAATCCATGCGGGCGAAGTGCTTGGGCTGGTGGGCGAGTCGGGCTGTGGCAAGACTACATTCGGAAGGATGTTACTGGGCCTGATCGAACCAACCGAAGGGAAAGTCATCTTCGACCGAAAAGACCTGGCCACCTTAAGCAAAAAAGATATGCGCGCCATGCGTCGTCAGATACAGATCGTTTTCCAGAATCCGCTTTCGTCGCTGAGCCCGCGCTTGAAGGTGGAACAGATCGTGGCAGAACCCCTTCGCACGCATCATGTCATTGAACGGGAGCAGGTTCGGGGGCGTGTGATCGAACTGCTGGAACAAGTCGGGCTGGGTGCCCAGCATCTGGATCGCTTCCCACATGAGATGTCCGGCGGTCAATGCCAGCGTGTGGCAATAGCACGGGCTCTGGCCGTCAATCCGCGTTTGATCGTGTTGGATGAACCAACCTCGGCGCTGGACGTCTCAGTACAGGCGCAAATCATCAACCTGTTGGAAGAACTCCGCCAGGAACACGGCCTGACTTATCTGTTCATTTCGCACGATCTGAACGTGGTACAGCACATCAGCGACCGCATCGGAGTGATGTATCTGGGCAAACTGGTGGAACTGGGACCCAGCGAAGCGGTATTTGATGACCCTTTACACCCTTACACGCAGGCTTTATTTGGCGCCATCCCGTTGCCAGTGGTTGACGGACAGCGGGAATTGACCGTGCTGGAAGGCAACGTGCCCAGCCCCGTGGCGCCTCCATCAGGTTGCAGGTTCCACACGCGCTGCCCTTTGGCGCAGGAAATCTGTAGCGAAACGGAACCAGAATTGCGGCAGGTACGACCCGGGCGCTTTGCCGCCTGTCATTTTGTGGAAGAAAATCTCTGATCAGGGAGAACTTATGTCTCGTTTATTTGGTGTTGCTGGTGTTCAAATGTCTGTTGTCCCGTGGGATGCGAACGCCACGGTCGATAAAATGTCAGATATCGCCTTGAATATCCGCCGCAATTTTCCCTGGGTGCAATTGGTGATGTACCACGAGTTGATCGTGCCGGGACTGGTCCAGTTCGTCACCACCAAAGCTCCCGACACCTGGAAGAAAAATGCCGAAACTATCCCAGGCCCCCTGACAGATCGCCTTTGCGCCCTGGCGCGCAAAACCGGCCAATGGCTGGTGCCTGGTTCGATGTACGAAAAAGATGGTGACCAAATCTACAATACGGCGGTTGTCATCTCACCGCAGGGAGAGATCGTGGCGAAGTACCGCAAGATGTTCCCCTGGCTGCCTTACGAAAGCGGCACAGCAGTTGGTGACCAGTTCTGCGTTTTCGACATCCCCGATGTAGGCCGTTTTGGTCTGTTGATTTGCTACGACATGTGGTTTCCCGAAGTCAGCCGCACACTAGCCTGGATGGGTGCCGAGGTTATTTTGCAGCCGACGATGACACCCACATCTGACCGTGAGTTGGAATTGGTCATCTGCCGCGCCAATGCCATCTTCAACCAATCCTATTTCGTCAGCGTGAACGGGATTGGGAGTTGGGGCGGCGGCCGCTCCCTGATCGTTGACCCGGATGGACGTATCTTGCAAGAAGCCGGGAACAACCAGACGTTCATGACTGAGATGATTGATCTTGATCACACTACCCGCACGCGCCACTACGGGACCCTGGGCCTGGCCCAGTCTCTCAAGCAGCTACGCGATTCCGGACATACGTTCCCAATTTATGGAAATATGGGATTACCGGAAGGAAGTTTTAGCGATTTGGGGGTTTTGTCTTTTCACAAAAACGGGGGAATACCCGGAGAGAAAAGGTAACTTTTTAAAGCGAGTTGTTCTGGCATCAGTTTATAGGGTAATTATTACTTCTAAGGCAAGATACATGCCTGGAATACGGGTATATGTGTTGATAGTTGAATCTGTTCCCCAGTAGTACTGCCCTAATTACCTAAATTTTGCCCTGCGACTCCAACCCGCCGCTATTTCGGGCAAAATTTAGGTAGGTAAATACTCATCTACAACTGCATCATGACACTGCAGCATGGTCTCCAAATCATACAGGCAGTGGTTAGCTCCCATTCTCTGGGAGCTTTTTATTCATTATTGAATTCGATACATTAATACAGTACGATATTTATGCAACTTTATCTCCAAAAATGCGTAAACATTTCTAGACGCTTAAAGAACGGATTTGTTGAGTTTTTTTGAATAAAAACAGAGACTTTTGCGTTGAGTGTATAAACATATCCCAGTAGGGATGTAGAAAGAGGAGAATGCAAACATGAAACGTTTACTCATCATTACATTTGTTATTTCCGCAGGGCTGCTGTTGAGCGCTTGTGGTGGCGGTGCTGAACCGGCTGCCGAAAGCACGCCCATTCCAACGGTTGTGGCCGACAACCTGATCGTCGCAGAAGGAAGACTAGAGCCCATCAAATACGTGGACATCGCCTTCAACGCCAATGGAACTGTCAGCGATGTGTTGGTTTCCGAAGGCGAGCAGATCACCGCTGGCCAGGTCATCGCCCGGTTAGAAAACAGCGAAGCCAAGCAGGCCGAGGTCGCCAAAGCCGAAGAAGACTTCCTGATGGCCCAACAGGTCTTTGATAGCGCAGAAGTCGGCGTCTTGGGCAAACTGGCTGAATCCCACGAAGCCATGCGTAAAGCCCAATATGAATTAGATAACTTCGACATCCCTTCTGATCTGCGAGATATGGGCACCACTGAAGCGATGAACTACACAGCGACCAAGCTGGACGAAGCACGTGTCGCATTCGAGCCATACAGGTACCTGGCAGAACGTCTCGCCCGAGAACTCAGCCGGGAAGATCCTGCCAACCCGGATGTCTATCGTAGCACCGCCAAAAATTACAAGAAGCGACTCGACGACGCCTGGGCCAATTACAACAAGGCTATCAAGTGGGCAACCCTGGAGTCTAATCTCGAGAACGCGCAAGCGGAACTGGCAAAGAACCAGAAAGAATACGATCTCCTATCAAGTGGGAGCAATGCTGGTGATAAAGCCGTGGCCGAAGCACAGTATGAAGCTGCTCGTGCCAACCTGGATGCCGCACGCGCTGCGCTGGCCGACGTTGAGTTGACGGCGCCCTTCGATGGAACGGTAGCGGGCCTGAAAGTCAAGACCGGCGAATCGGTCACACCAGGGCAAATTGCTGCCAGCGTGGCAGATCTTTCTGGCTGGATCGTCAAGACCACTGACCTGACCGAATTGGATGTTGTCAAAATCTCAGAAGACCAGCCCGTCACCGTCACCTTGGATGCCATTCCCGATCAAACCCTGGAAGGCAAAGTCTTGCGGATTGGACAGAACTATTCAGAAAAGCAGGGTGATGTGGTATACGAAGTCACCGTCGAGGTAACCGAATCCCTGCCTACGATGCGCTGGGGTATGACCGCCATTGTCAAGTTTACTGAGTAAAAGCAGCTCCCGTTCTCGGAGCAAGAAATTCGAGGTATTGTATGTGGACCCTACCCTTTACCAATAACAGGACCCCTAAAAACAAAGTTGGCAGTTCCAACGGGAAGCACTCCCTGATCGAACTGCGCAACGTTGTCAAAAATTACAAGACTGCTGTTGGCGATTTCCCGGCACTCAAAGGTGTTGACCTGGACATTTATGGTGGTGAATTTGTAAGCGTGATTGGCAAATCCGGCTCCGGCAAGACCACGCTGATCAACATGATCACCGGCATCGACCGCCCCACGTCCGGGGAAGTGTGGGTCAATGGCACAGCCGTCCATGAGCTTAATGAAAATCAGATGGCGCGCTGGCGAGGAAAGAATCTCGGCATCGTGTTCCAGTTCTTTCAATTGCTGCCGATGCTTTCATTGGTAGAAAACATTATGCTGCCTATGGACTTCTGCAACACCTTCCCCCAGAAGGAGCGCGAAGATCGCGCACTACATTTACTGGAACAAATGGAACTGGCCGACCACGCTTACAAGCTGCCCTCTGCCATCTCCGGCGGCCAGCAGCAACGTGTGGCTATTGCGCGCGCGCTGGCCAATGATCCGCCCCTGATCCTGGCAGACGAGCCAACCGGCAATCTAGACTCGAAAACCGCGGAAACGGTTTTCGAGATGTTCAACAAACTGGTATCTGAAGGCAAGACCATCATCATCGTGACACATGACAGCGCACTGGCAAAGCGCGCTGAACGCACGGCACTCATTGCAGATGGCGAGATCGTCAATGAGTTCGTTGCCAGAGCTCTGCCGACTCTCACGCACCCCCAACTGTTGGCTGCAACCCGTCAATTAGAAACCATTAAATCTGATGCTGGCTCAATCATCTTACATGAAGGCGAAAGCAGAAAAAACTTTCATATCATTACCAAAGGCACAGTTGAAGTCTTCCTGCAACGCGAAAATGCTTCCGATGTGGTAGTGGCGCAACTTGGCCCGGGCAAATACTTTGGCGAGATAGAATATTTCCATAACCAGGAGAACCGGGCTTCTGTCCGCGCAGCGGAGACCGGACCGGTCGAGGTGGTGGCGCTGGATTATGACGAGTTACATGCCCTGCTGAACGAATCCGAATCCACGCGCGATGCTTTGCAAGCAGCAGCCCAAAAACATGAAGAAGAGAACATCCAACACCGCGGAGAAGTGAGATGAGTACCCGCTGGAAAAAAGTATGGGCTGATTTTTGGTCCAATAAAACCCGCACCTTCATCATGGTGCTGACCATTCTAGTGGGTGTCTTTGCGGTTGGCTTTAATCAAAACGTTGGCTTGTTGATGAACCGCGATATGGATGCCGACTTCCTATCAGCCAATCCATCAGAATCAACGCTTTACCTTTCCCCGATCGACGATGACATGGTCGCGATTGCGCGGAACGTGGAAGGCGTCGGTGCGGTGGAAGGCCGTAGCGATGTAGGCGCACAATTGTTGTTATCGGATGGTAAGAAAGTTCCTCTAGAAATTGATGGTTTGAAATCATCTGATGCGGTAAATGTCAACATTTTAAAGCCTGCTAATCCGATTGATAAGACATTGCCAACTCTGGCAGACAAAGAAATCTTGTTGGATAGAACCGTCAACAGCTTCGGCTATCAAACAGGTGACATCGTCACCGTGGAACTAGGCAATGGCAAAATACGAGAATTGCGTGTTGCCGGATACATTCATTCTGTAACCAGTATTCCATATAGTATGTCCGGGGCGGCGACCGGCTTTGTGAATTTGGATACCCTGGAATGGCTAGGCGGCTCATCGACCCACTACTCCAAATTGCTGATCAGTGTAGCCGAGAATCCGATCGACCAACAGCATGTCTCTAACGTTACACAGGCTGTAGCAGATCGCATGGAAAAAGGTGGTGCGACCATTTATTTCACTTTGATCTTCAACCCGGGTCACCACTTCGCATGGGAGACAACCCAGGGTGTTATCGTTGTGCTAGGTGTGCTCGGCTGGCTGACGGTTTTTTTAAGCGCCTTCCTGGTGGTCAATACGATTGTGTCCTTAATGACACAACACGTCAAACAGATCGGCATCATGAAAGCCATCGGCGGCGAAACACGCCAGATCGCGATGATGTACCTAGTTTTGATCCTCGGTTTTGGCGGAGCGGCCTTTATCGTCTCTGTGCCGCTGGCTGCGTATGTGGCAAAATTCGTGTTGGCCGGCACGGCCGCCTGGTTGAACTTTGACACAGGGCCACTAACCATTTTCCCGCAAACTGTTATTCAGCAGGCAATTGTGGCTTTTGTCGTTCCATTGCTGGCCGCATTGGTTCCTATGATGAACACTGTCCGGATTACGGTACGAGAAGCCTTGAGCGATTACGGCTTGGGGCGCGAGGGGAAGCAGAAACCGGCCAAAACGACAGTAAGTCGCATAGGTTTTGTATCTCGCCCAGTGCGGATTTCGATGCGCAACGTCTTCCGGCGAAAAGGCCGTCTCATCCTGACCCTATCCACACTAATCCTGGGTGGCGCTATCTTCATCGCCGTCATGAACCTATTTGGCACCTTCGATAAAACCATGCAGGATGTTGAGAAATACTTCCTGGCCGATATCAACGTTTCCTTCAACCGCGCGTACCGATATGACGAAATTGCCGCGCTGACGATGTCTGTTCCGGGTGTCAAGAGCGCGGAAGGTTGGATGATCCTGAACGGAGAAATCGTTTCGGCCGATGGCACAACCGCCAACGAGTTAGCTCTCGTAGGGCCACCTGCGGACTTGACCTTAATCGAACCCATATTAACGGATGGTCGCTGGATCATGCCTGGTGACGAAAATGCTGTTGTGATCGGTAATCATATACTGAGCATGCGCCCTGACCTGAAAGTTGGCGATTGGATCACGATCCGCATTAATGAGAAAGAGTTTGAGTGGCAGATTGTAGGGATTTATCGACTGCCGGGTAACACAATCCCGCCACTGGTATATGTCAATTACGAATATCTGAGTCATCTGGTCAACGCGCCGGGAGACGTATATTCCCTGCGAATTATCACCAACAGTCATGACCAGTTAAGTGTAGAGCCAATTGCTAGACAACTCCAGCAAGTCTACGATGCCAACAACATTCAGGTTGGATATGTGCAATTGGCATCCGAATGGCGTCAACAGCAAACCAGTCAGACCGATGTGTTGGTGTACTTCATGCTGGTAATGGCGATCCTGACGGCTATCGTAGGTGGGCTGGGGTTGATGGGCACGATGAGCATTAACACCCTGGAACGTACGCGCGAAATCGGTGTGATGCGCGCCATCGGCGCCTCGAACATGTGACATTCAAATGATCGTGCTGGTTGAAGGCTTGACGATTGGCCTGATCAGTTGGGCGGCCAGCTTGCTGATTTCCATCCCCATCACATTGTCCTCACTTACGGCGTGGGCGTTGCTATCTTCAAAGCACCCCTATGATTTACCTTCGGGATCAACGGCATCGTCACCTGGCTATTTGGCACGCTCCTGATTGCCACACTCGCCAGCGCGTTGCCCGCAAGGAGAGCATCAAAACTAACCGTTCGTGACACATTAGCATATGAATAATTCCAAAAAATAAATAAAAGACCGAGACCCAGAAAAAATGAGTCTCGGTTTTTTATTTACGAAAACTTAACAATCCGATTTTGCTTTACGCCCGCCCAATAAACTCATCCGTGACCTCATCCAGCTTCAAGCTGATGATCTGGCTGGCCGAGTCACGGCCCATCGTCATGCCGTAGATCACATCCGCGGCCTGGACCGTGTTGCGGTTGTGGGTGATGATGATGAACTGCGTGTCCTGGCTCAGTTCCTGTAACAGGTCACGGAAGCGACCGACGTTGGCCTCGTCCAGCATGGCATCCACCTCGTCCATCACGCACACCGGCGTGGGCGAGACGCGCAACAACGCAAACACCAGCGCGATGGCCGTCAGGCTGCGCTCGCCGCCCGAGAGTAGCGCCAGTCCCTGCTCGCGGCGACCGGGCAGACGCGCCTCGATCTCGATGCCGGTATTGACCAGGTCTTCCGGGTCGCTCAACGCCAGACGCGCCGAACCGCCGCCGAACAAACGCACGAAAATCTGGCGGAATTCCTTGTCCACCGCTTCGAAGGTTTTGGAGAACTCCTGCTTGGTCAATTCGTCCAACTCGGCGATCACCTGGCGCAGGTCGCCTTCGGCCTTGCGCAGGTCTTCCACCTGCGTCTTCATGAACTCGTAGCGCTCGCTCTCCGATTCGAATTCCTTTTGCGCTTCGGGGTTGATGGGTCCCATGCGGCGCAGTTGCGCGCGCTGGCGCTTCATCTGCTCTTCCAGTTCGGGGGTAATTTCGTTCACCACCGGCAACTGCTCCACCATGCCGTCCAGCGGCAGCGGCATCGGACCGGAAACATCGTTCTCATATTCGAACATCACCAGCCCAAAATCATCCTGGATGCGGTTTCTGAGAGAATCGAGCGCTTCCTGCTTGCGGATGACGTCCACCTGCACCTGGTTGTACATGCGGTCCGCCGAAGTCATGCCGCGCTGGGCGTTGCCTTCTTGCTCCAGCAAGGCGCGCTCTTGTCCTTCAGCAGTCGCCAGGTCCTTTTCGGCCGGGTCGATTTTGACGCGCATAGCGGCGATCTGCGTGTTCAGCGCGCCCTCACGCTCGTGCAACATCTCCCGGTCGCGCTCCAATTGCGACAGGCCCGTTTCGGTCTCTGCCAGGCGACCGGCGAAATCCTGTTGCTGTTCTTCCAGACGGGTCAGGGCTGCCACCCGCTCGTCACGGCGAGTCCTGGCATCTTCCAGGGATTGTCCGGCCACCGCCGCACGTGTCGTCCAGTAGGAAACCTGTTCCTGCGCTTCGTCCAGCGACATGCCGGATAATTTCTGGTTCAGGACACGGACCTGTTCCTGCGCCCCGGCGGATTCGGACTCGATCTGCGTCTGTGCTTCGTTCAGTTCGCTCCACTCCGCTTCCGCGCGGGAAACCTCGACCTGCAACGCTTCGAGTTGCTTTTTCTGCCACTCGAACTGACGCTTCGCCGAGTCCAGTTCGACGGCTGCTTCCCGTTCCGCAGAACGCGCGCGCTCGAATTTGGCGCGCGCCTCACGCAGACTCACTTCGGCGGTAGACGAGGCTTCACCCGCGGCCAACAGGTTCGAGGTCAGGCTTTGAAGCGCGGCCTCCAGCGCTTCCAGGCGTCCACCCAGCGAAGTCAACGATTCCTGCAACTCGCGGCGCTGGCGCGGTCTGCTTAACGTCGAGCCGCGCGATGACTTACCTGCCAGCACCAGCCCATCCGCACGGAAAACCTCGCCGCGCAGCGTCACCGCCCGCACGTGTCCCGGCTGCCCAGCGATCAGGCGGCGGGCGGCGGTGCGGTCACGGACGATCAACACCTGTCCCAGCAACAGGTCAACGGCGGCTTTCAGGTCGGAGGGAGCTTTTACGAGTTCAGAAGCCAGGCCCAGGCAATCGCCATCCGCGGGTGCTTTGAGCGGAGAGCATTCGACAAGCCACCCAACGGCAGCAATGCGGCGCGACCGGCCTCATCGGATTCAAGCAGGGTCAAGGCATCATCGAGTTTTCCATCTTCGAGCAAGACTGCGTCCAGGTGTTCCCCCAGCACGGCGGCGATGGCGATTTCCAGTTCAGCGGGCACGTCCAACGCGGCGCTCAAGGCGCCGCGCGCGCCGCCCAACTTCGACTGGCGCGCAGCATCCAACAAATAGCGTGCCCCTTCGGCATAACCTTGCAACGATTGTTCGAGCCTGCTCCAACACTTCAAGTTGGGCAGCCAGGCGCGATTGGTTTGCCTTGAGCGCGGCCAGTTCTTCGTTCTTCTGGCGTTTCTCACCATCCAGGCGGGCGACTTCGCCCTTGCGGCTTTCGAGGTCCGCTTCGGCCTGCTCCAGGGCTTTTTGCGCCTTCTGGAGCGCCGAACTGGCCGAGCGTTGCTCCCCATCTGCGCGCACGACTTCATCATCCGCTTCCTGGATGGCCGCTTTGGTAACATCCATGCGCTCGGACTGGGCCGCACGGCGCGCGCCCAGTTCATCCAGGCGCGCCTGCGTTTCCGCCCGGCGCGCGTTCAGGGACGTGACCAGCGCTTGTGCGGACTTCAATTCGTCTTCGATGCCGGAGCGATCGGCCTGGCGCGATCCCAGTGCCTCCTGAGTGGATTTCAAGCGTTCATTGGCCTCTTCGAACTCAGCCTCTACGCGCACAACTTCGTTCTCAGCTTCGCTCAGTCGCTCGCGGGCCAACGTCTGCTCATCCACCGAACGGTCACGGTCGGCGTTCAGGGATTGGCGCGAGGCGGTCAACGAGCGCTGGCGTTCATCCAACACGGCCAGTTCGCGGCTGACAGCTTCGCGCTGGCTGTGCAACTCGGACAATTCGCGATGCCAGGTGTTGAGCCGCGCACGCAGTTCCTGCAAACGTTCGCGGAAGGTCGAATATTCCGTCTGGATGCTCTGGTAACTCTTACGCGCTTCGCGCTGGTGGGCTTCCTGCTGGCGCTGGATTTCGCGGCTCTCAGCCAGTTCCTGCTGGGCTTTATGCCAATGATAGCCATACCACTCGCGCAACAAAACGCGCAAATCATTCTGCACATTGCTGTACTCGCGCGCCCGGCGAGACTGTCGGTCCAGGGTACGCAAGCGCGGTTCCAACTCGGCCATGATGTCGAGCACGCGCTCCAGGTTACGCTGGGTGGTTTCCAGGCGGCGCAGAGTCTCTTCTCGACGGGAGCGGTACAGGCCTACCCCGGCAGCCTCCTCGAACAACTTGCGACGCTCATCAGCTTTCAACGCCAGGGAGGCGTCCACCAGACCCTGACCGAGAATGGTATAGGTACGCTCGCTCAAGCCGGATTGCGCCAGTAATTCGTTGACATCACGCAGGCGCACATGCTGACCGTTGAGCATGTAATCGTTACGACCATCACGGTACGCGCGGCGTCCCATCGAGACTTCGCTGAAGTCCACTGGCAACCAGTCATCACTGTTGTCGAACAAGATCGAAGCCGAAGCCATGCCCGCGCGCGTGCGGCTTTCAGAACCGGCAAAGATCATGTCCTCGGTCTTTTTGGCGCGCAACAGACCATAGGATTGCTCGCCCAGCACCCAGCGCAGGGCATCGGCAATATTCGACTTGCCGGAGCCGTTCGGCCCGACAATGGCAGTGATCCCCTCAGCGAACTCGAAGACTGTGCGCGAGGCGAAGGTTTTATATCCGTGTAGTTCGAGAGATTTAAGACGAAGAGGCATTGAGAATAATGATTCGTTTAAGAGATTAGAGCAACCCAAGAGATTCCAGTGCCGCCTGAGCAGCCGCCTGGGCTGCGACCTGTTTGCTGGTGCCTTCGCCCCGGCCAAATACCTTGCCATTGACCTGGACATCAACTGTGAAAACTCGGGCGTGATCAGGCCCGCTCGCAGCCACCGTTACATAACGCGGCGTACCCAGTTTATTCGATTGCGCCCACTCCTGCAAAGTGCTCTTAGGGTCATAACGTTCCACGTGACTGATTACCTTTCTGCTGGCTTCAACCAGCAAGGGTTCCACGAACGCTTCTACGACGTGGACACCGGCATCCAGGTAGATAGCCCCGATAACGGCTTCAAAGGTAGCACATAGCAGGTTATCGCGCTGACGCCCGCCCGAGGCCAGTTCGCCGCGTCCTAAACGAAGCGCAGTTCCAAAGTCCAGTTGGCGCGCGAATATCGCTAATGTGTCGGTACGAACCAGCGCGGAGCGCATGCGCGTCAGGTCGCCTTCCTGCATCTCAGGGTAATGGTTGTACACCCAGGCGCCGACGACAAAGTCCAACACAGCATCCCCCAAAAATTCCAGTCGTTCGTTATCTTCGACCGCAGTGGGGTTTTCGTTCACAAAGGAACGATGCGTCAGTGCACGCACCAGCAGGTGCAGGTTAGTAAAGTGCAAGCCCAGCCGTGCGGCCAGGTCAGCAGCGGATTCAGTTTCCGCATGTGAATCCAATTGTGTTGACACGGGATCCTCCCTGGAACTCAGGGAGCGCTAGCCCCTCACCCTTACGCTGGGGTGAGACAAGGACTCGCGTTCCATCAGTTCCTGATATGAATTTTTCGGCCTGATTGTAATGCCTCTTGAGTAAAATGGCAAACCTCTACAGATTCTGTTGTATTTATCTGTTAGAATCTGCACAATTTGGGCCTGGAGGGGCCACCCCATGAATGACACTATCAGCAACGAAACACGCTTTCTACACGCAGTTGAATTTGGACTAGGGGCATGGCAATGGGGGGACCGATTGATCTGGCAATTTGGACAAGCTTATGAAGATGAAGATTGTCGCGCAGCGTTTGAAGTCTCGCTGGAGGCGGGTATCCGTTTTGTGGATACCGCAGAAGTATACGGCAACGGACGTTCCGAGCGTATGCTGGGACAATTCCTGAAGGAGACGGAACAACCGGTTTTGGTCGCAACGAAATTTTTTCCCTTCCCCTGGCGATTGACAAAGAAATCCCTGATAAAGGCATTACAACGTAGCCTGGAACGCATCGGGGTCGAGACCGTTGACCTGTACCAGATCCACCAGCCTTTTTCGCTGATTTCGATTGAGAACCTGATGGAAGCCATGGCGGAAGCCGTCAAAGAAGGGCTAACCCGCACAGTCGGCGTTTCGAATTACAACCAGTCTCAAATGTTGCGCGCCTATTCCGCTCTGGCGCGTAAGGAAGTTCCGCTGGCATCTAATCAGGTGAGCTACAGCCTGCTCAACCGTGCTATCGAGAAGGATGGTCTCCTGGCGCGTTGCAAAGAGTTGGGAGTGCGCCTGATCGCTTATAGCCCTATCGAAAAAGGTTTGTTGACAGGAAAATACTCGGTCGAAAACCCGCCTCCCGGCATACGCGGTCAACGCTATGGAAGCCTGTTACCAAAGATTGGACCTTTGCTCAAACTGATGACCGAGCTTGGCCAGGAACACGGTGGCAAATCCAAAGCGCAGGTAGCGCTGAACTGGTGCATCAGCAAAGGAACACTACCCATCCCTGGCGCGAAAAACGCGAAACAGGCGGAAGAAAATGCGGGCGCGGTGGGCTGGAAGCTGACCGAGGAAGAAGTCGCAAAACTGGATGAAGCTAGCGATGCTGTGCTGAAATAAGCAGCAAGATTGTGCTATAATACGCCAACTTATGAAACAGAACTATCGCTTCTCCAACAATAATAATGACGATAATAATCGCCAACCACCCGTTGGGCGAAGTTTAGCTGGTTAACAAAAGCAGGTTCAGAAACCAATCGCCCAACGCAGATGCGAAGGGCGATTTATTTTGTATATTACAAGATGTCATTGCGAGGAGGGTCGAGCAGGTGGTGAATTTCCGCCATATCGAAACCCGACGAAGCAATCTCAAGATAACTAGAAACGCTTGTTTTCAGTTTACATGAGATTGCCACGCTCCCCTTCGACTGCTTCGCTCCGCTCAGGGTAGCTCGCAATGACAATATCAATTGGAGGTGCGGCATGTATAAAACGCATACCTGTGGCGAACTGAGAGCCTCCCACGCCGGTCAGACTGTCACACTGGCAGGCTGGGTGCATCGTCGTCGCGACCACGGCGGGGTGGTCTTCCTTGACTTGCGCGATCGTTTTGGACTTGTTCAAGTTGTTATTAATCCTGATCTTCCCAAAGAAACGCTTGACCTGGTCGCTAATGTGCGCTCTGAGTGGGTGCTGCAAATCACAGGTCTCGTCCAGAAACGACCGGAAGGCATGATCAACCCCAAGCTATCCACGGGCGAGATTGAAGTTATTGCTACCGATGTCAAGGCGCTCAATGCGGCCAAGCCGCTGCCATTCGTGCTGACGGACGACGACAAATTGCCGGACGAGAATATGCGCCTGAAATATCGCTATCTCGATCTGCGCCGTGAGAAAATGCGCCACAATATCGAACTGCGCCACAAGGTCATCAAATTTATCCGCAACTATCTGGATGGCAAGGGCTTTCTCGAAATCGAAACCCCGATCCTGTTCAAGACCACCCCCGAAGGCGCGCGCGACTATCTCGTACCTTCGCGCGTGCATCCCGGCGAGTTTTATGCCCTGCCCCAATCCCCGCAGCAGCTCAAGCAAATGCTAATGGTAGCCGGCATGGAACGCTACTTCCAGATCGCGCGTTGCTTCCGTGACGAGGACCAGCGCGGCGACCGTCAGCCCGAGTTCACCCAACTCGACCTGGAAATGTCCTTTGTGGAGCGCGAGGATGTGATGGCCCTGGTCGAAGAGATGTTCACCCAGATGGTGGCCGAAGTCGTCCCACACAAGCGACTGTTACAGACACCCTGGCCACGCATCAACTATCAAGATGCGCTGGAACGTTTTGGCAAGGACAACCCCGACATCCGCTTCGGGCTGGAACTGGTAGATGCTACCGATTTGGCAGTTGGTTCCGGCTTCGGCGTTTTCGAGAACGTCGTTGCCGCGGGCGGGCACGTGCGCGGCATCAACGCCAAGGGGCTGGGCGACTATACGCGCAAGCAGATCGACGAGCTGACGGCCTTCGTCCAGGATTTGGGCGCCAAAGGTCTCGCATACATCGCTCTGACCAGCGAAGGGGAAACGAGATCCTCGTTCGCCAAGTTCCTGTCTGATGAACGGAAGCAGGCCGTTATGTCCAGGATGGAAGCGCAGAAAGGTGACCTGTTGCTGTTTGTGGCCGATAAACCGGCGGTCGTCTTCGAATCGCTGGGACGGCTGCGCGTCATGTTGGGTGACCGTCTCGGTCTGCGTGATAAGGATGTGCTTGGGCTTCTGCTGGGTGATCAATTTCCCGTTCGTGATGTGGAACGAGGAAGAGCAACGCTGGGACCCCAGCCATCACCTGTTCACTTCACCGCTGCCTGAAGATATCCCACTAATCGAAACCGAGCCCGAGAAAGCCCGCGGCACCCAGTATGATCTGGTGTTGAATAATTATGAAGTGGGCGGTGGCTCGATCCGAATTCATAAGCGCCTGCTGCAAGAGAAAGTTTTCAAACTGATCGGTCTGGATGCGGAAGTGGCGCAGGAACGTTTCGGTCACATGCTGGAGGCCTTCGAGTATGGCACGCCCCCGCATGGCGGCATTGCGCCCGGCATCGACCGCATCGTGATGCTGCTGGCTGACGAGCCCAACATCCGCGAGGTGATCGCTTTCCCGAAGAACCAGGCCGCCAAGGATGTGATGGCGGATGCACCTTCAGTAGTAGATGAGCAACAGTTGAAGGATTTACATATTAAAATAGCGGAATAACGTCGCTGAGCGGAGCGCAGCGAAGTCGAAGTGCGGTTGTAGTTCAACATTTGCCCTTTCCCCTACGGGGACGATGCGACTTCGGGCTACGCCCTCCGCTCAGGGAGTAGTAGCGAGGAGATAACATGCCAGAAATTATCCAAGTATCTGACATCGCCAAGTACGATGGTCAGGAAGTAACCGTGCAAGGTTGGGTTTACAACCGCACCGATAAGGGCAAGCTGGTCTTCCTGCTGGTGCGCGATGGCAGCGGTTTTGTACAATGCGTGGCTTTCAAAGGCGATTTAGATGAAGAAACCTTCGACCGTTTGGTGCGCATTCCCCAAGAATTGTCCGTAATCATCACCGGCCCGGTGCGCGCAGATGGACGCGCACCCGGCGTGCCCGGAGGCTACGAGGTCGGTGTGAAGCAGGTCGAGATCGTACAGGAAGCGAACGAGGATTACCCCATGTCGCTCAAAGAGCATGGCGTGGACTTCGCGCTCGACAACCGTCACTTCTGGCTGCGCATGCCCAGCCAATGGGCCATTTTGCGTGTGCGCGCCACGGTCATGGCGGCTGTGCGCGAATGGCTGGACGACAATGGTTTCATCGCCATGGATACCCCCATCCTGACGCCGGCGGCTGCCGAAGGCACAACCACACTGTTCGAAACCGAATACTTCGATGAAGGCAAAGCCTATCTGGCGCAAACCGGCCAGCTATACAACGAAGCCAATATCTTTGCTTTTGGCAAAGTTTACTGTTATGGCCCCACTTTCCGTGCAGAGAAATCAAAAACGCGCCGCCACCTGACTGAGTTCTGGATGGTCGAACCAGAAGCCGCTTTTACCGACCTGGACGGCCTGATGGAGATCGAGGAGCAATTCGTCAGTCACATCGCCCAAAGAGTTTTGCGCGAACGCTCGGCAGAGTTGAAGTCTTTGGGGCGCGATCTTTCGAAACTGGAAAACATCAAGGCTCCCTTCCCACGCATTTCCTACGACGACGCGGCCAAGATGATAGAAGACTTGTATGAAAAAGAAACTGACCCTGAGAAGAAGGAATTGCTCAAATTCGAATGGGGCATGGACTTCGGCGCGCCACACGAGACCGCCATCACGCAACAATTCGATAAGCCGGTCTTTGTCTACGGTTATCCGACCAAGGTCAAGGCCTTCTACATGGAACCCTGGCCGGATCGTCCCGAAGTTTGCAAGAGCGTGGATTTGCTGGCCCCCGAAGGTTACGGCGAAATTTGCGGCGGCTCGGAGCGCATTTCTGACCCCGACCTGCTGCTGAAACGCATCCACGACGAGAACCTGCCCGAAGAAGCTTTCAAGTGGTATCTGGAACTGCGCAAGTATGGCTCCGTGCCCCACTCCGGCTTTGGGATGGGCACCGAGCGCGTGGTGGCCTGGTTGTGCGGTATCGAGCACATCCGCGAGGCGATTCCCTTCCCGAGGACGATCAAGAGAGTTTACCCATAGGAACCTTGCTTTCAATGCTGTAGTTAATTTTTCCCTACCCATGCCTTTGGGTTTATGGTATAAGAAAGTTGGCCCTGCTGTGTTCGTGATGTTGCACTCACGGTTTTGAGCCAACACCCTATAAATGGGCCCTTATCTCACGGAAATAACGCGATAGGCCTGAGCCAAGGCGGCGTTTCTGGGTCGGGGCCCGCCTGCGAAAGCAGGTTCAAAACTTCGCAGCACACGGCATTGGCGGGGTTCCCTTTACCAGGGAATAGATCTGACAGGTATATACCTGTCAGATCTTGTTATATCTACAACTATTAGCCCAAAGTAGAAATAATCCACCATTGCTTTCCCTCTATGATCTCCACCCCTTTCCATTTGCATAGATTTTCAAAATTTGCACGATGCCTTCTTGGTATTGATTGTAGATCATCTTCCGCCTGTATTTCGGCGTGAACACGATATGATATTTACACATCCACTTCGTATGTGCTAGACTTTTTGCCATGGAAATCACTCCTTCTTGTTTGGCGGCGTGAATTCCTTTCCTATAAGCCCTTCTCTTCCACCCGCTTAGCGTGTGGTTTTTTGTTTCGGAAACCCCGCCCTCAACTCGCTAAAGCGTTAGAAAAGTAGAGGGTGTCCCCTCGCGGGGACACCCTCTACTTTGGCCTGACAGCGGGCAGTTTGCATCCCGTTTGATATAATCGAAAATTACGAGGAACCCCAGTATGTCCTTCCACAACAAAATCGACGAATGGATCAAAGAGGCCGAAGAACGGCCAGAATCGGCGCTGACGCTCCTGCGCCTGATCGCCGGTCGCCTGCGCGAATTGACCGAGCGCAACGAGGAACTGCTGGCAGAGAACATCGCCCTGCAGAACGGGACGCGCGTCGAGGAATACCAGCAGCGCATCGCCCACCTGGAATACCAGCTCGACCTGCTCAAACGTCACGTCGGCGCGGAAGGGGCCGAGTTAGTCGAAATTTCCGCCGAGCGGAGCGAGCCAACCAGCACCAGCCTGCTGGTCTACAACGGGCAGGGACGCATCTTGCGCGTGGAACTGACCACGGATGACCAGAACATCGGCCGCATCGCAGACAAGATGAGCAACGAGCACGAACCGCCGCGCCTGCTGGCTGTCCCGTCCAACGAGGAAGTGCTCTTGCTGTACTCGTCAGGGCGGGTCAGCACGCTCTCGGTCGGCGAACTGCCCGGCATGGGGCCCGGTGGGGAATGGCGTTGGGAGGGGGCTGCGCTGCCGGACGAACCGCACGCGGGCGAGACGCTGGCCTGCATCGCGCCCATCTCGCGCCTGCCGGTCTCCAGTTTCTTCCTGCAGGTCAGCCGCCGCGGTTGCGTCAAAAGAACCATGACCTCCATGGCACAGAACATCCTGTCCAACCATTACATCGGCAAGGGCGCGCTGAAAAAGTCCGACCAGCCCTTCGACCTGAGCCTGTGCGGCGCAGGGGAACGCCTGGCGTTTGTCACCTACGAGGGCAAGCTGCTCGGCCTGGAGGTGGACGACCTGTCTTACACCATCGAGGAACGCATCAAGCTCTCGGCCAGCGATTACGTGATCGCCTCCTTCAAAGCCCAGCCAGACGAGGCGCTCATCTTCGTGACCCAGATGGGCAAGGTTGTGCACCGCGAGAGCAACATGATCGAGCCGACCAAATCTTCGTCTGCGAAGGGACAGGCGTTGATCTCGGCCAACCGGCTCGGGCAGGGAGTCCGTTTTATGGGCGCGGCTGCGGTTCAGGAGGATGACCGGGTGGCTGTGCTGGACGCTACGGGGCAGATTAACGTTTATAAAGCGGGAGCAATCATCGGGTCCGGTTCGATCGGGACCGGGGAGTTGGTTCTGTCCATCGGCGTGATCCCGGCTCCGAGCGGAGAACCGTCAAATCCATGAGTGTCAAAGTTGGTCTGGATTTCGGAACGTCCAACTCAGGCGTGGCCGTCTATGACGGGACGCGCGTCAGGCTGCTGCCGGTCGATCCCCAAAACATCCTGCCCGAAGTGATCAAGACGGTGCTGTACGTCACGCGCGAATACCGCTGTATGATCGGGCAGGAGGCGGTAGAGGCCTATTACCGCGACAATGTCAATCGCCAGCGTCGCTTTGTGAAGCAATGGGCTGGGGAGATCGACGTGTACAACGCGGACATGCACTACGTGCGCGACATTTACGTTTACGTGGACGAACTGCAGCCAGGACGCCTGTTGCAATATCTCAAGACCGCCCTGCGCCGAGACGGGTACCAAGGCACGCGCATCTTCGAGCGTTATTTCACGGTCGGCGACCTGGCCGAGACCTATCTGGGCCTGCTCAAACGCCGTGCGGAAGATATATTGGGGGAAAAGATCGAGGCGGTTACGCTCGGACGCCCGGTGAAGTTTTCCGAATTTCCGGAGCAGGACCGCAAAGCCGAAGAAACCCTGCGCCAGGCGGCTTACGAGGCCGGTTTCAAGAAAGTCGATTTCGAGTTCGAGCCAGTGGCCGCGGCCCTGGCCTACGAACAAACCATCACCGAACCGCAAAATGTGGTCATCTTCGACTTCGGCGGCGGGACGCTCGACATCGCTGTCATGCGCATCGGCGAACCCGCATCAAGCGAAAAGTGTATGCCAGCGGCGGCGTGGACATCGCCGGTAGCGACTTCGACCGGGCGATCATCGAGAAGCGCATGTTGCCGCATTTCGGCTACGGGCAGGTTGGGCTGCAGCCCGAAATCATGGAGATGATCCATGCCATTCCCGATTGGATGGCGCTGCCCGAATTAGGCACGCCCCAAAACCGCAACACGCTCGAAAAAGCCATCCAGGCCGGGACCGCCCCGGTACGGTTGAAAGCTTTGGAAAGCCTGATCTACAACGACCTGGCCTTCACCTTCTACAACCGGGTCGAGGCGGCCAAGATCGCGCTATCCAGTGAAGGCGCAACCGTTATCAGCCTGGAAGACAAAGACATCGCGCTGTGGGAACTGTACGCGCGTCACCAATTTGAAAGCGATATTCGACATTATTTAGCGGATGTGGAAAAGGTGTTACTGGATACGGTTGCGGAATCGGGACTCGATCCCGCCGAAATCGACGCGGTGGTTAAAACGGGCGGCTCGTCCAGCATTCCCCTGTTCACCGAGATGCTGGCGCGCATCTTCGGCGCGGAGAAAGTGAAGGCGTCCAGCCAGTTCAGCAGTGTGGTGGCAGGATTAGCGATCAAGGCTGGGAGTTGAGAATACTTTTTTGGGCTTTAGAAAAAGGGTAATTCCAACAAAAAAGGGATAGGGGTCACTCATGGAATCCCTATCCCTTCACATATCTCCAGTACGTTAAACGGGTAGGTATTCCGCCGCCCACTCGATATCGTGCTGCTTGAGTGTCTCAGGAGTAGGAACGCCATCGTTCGTCCAACCCGCCAGCCTGTAGTATTCGTCGATAGCGGTATCAAGCTCCTCGTGAGTCAGAGCGAAACCGGATGTGGGGCCGGTCCCTTTCAAGGCTTTGAAGAACTTCTTGGGCAGCTTGTCATCCTTGCGTCCAAATCCTTCGCGCGCATTGAAGACGCGGAAAAGGTTCAAGCGACGCGCACCGACTTCCTGCAACTCGTCCACCGTGACGTTCCAGCCTGAGACAGCGTTAATCATATCGGCAGTCTCTTGCGGGCCGTACAGAGTCCAGGCCGGGCCGTAGACAAACTGACATAACTCAGCCGCGTCAGTCATGCTAAAGAACAACTGGCTATTGTAAGCAAAACGGACTTTTTCGGGGGTCAGGCTGTAAGCGGGCTGTGGGTCGCCAAGACCGATCATCTTCAAGCGATCCAGGTTGAAATCTCCGATACCTTCTTCATAGTACGGATCGTGCTCGCTGGATTGGTGATCCGCACCGAAGGGGTTGACCGCATAAATCAGACCGAGCGAGCGTTTGGCCTGCGGCATATGGGCCGGAGCCTCGCTACCCTTGCTGGTGATCAGGAATTCGTCCGCACCGTTGCCCCAGATTTCAGCCGCGCGCGCTGAACCCTGCGAGAGAACCTTCCCCAACGGGCCCTCGTTCTTGACAATCACATCCAGGGCAGCCAGCATGGCCTCCACATCACCGAATTTGAGTTCGATGCCACCGGTTTGTTCTTTGGTAATAACCCCGTTCTCGTAGCATTCCATCGCAAAGGCAATCGTCGCACCGCAAGCGATTGTGTCAATGCCGTACTGGTTGCAGACTTGGTTGGCGTATGCAACAGCCTCCAAACTATCCACGCCGCAGTAGGAACCGAACGTGCCCAGGGTTTCATATTCAGGGCCGCCATAGTACGGGTCAACTTTATGTTTGCCTTCGGTCACTTCCACCACACGTTTGCAGCGCACCACACAGGCATAGCAAGTGTCACGCTCCTTCAGGATGGTTTCAGCCATCAACTCGCCGCTGATGCCCTCAGCCCCCTCGAATTGACCTTCCGTATAGTTGCGGGTCGGCAGGCAGCCAATCGAATTATTGAAGAGAGAGACGACGGCCGTGCCATAAATGGCTAAACCGTCCATATCCGGGTTTTCTTTAATCGCGCCCGGTCCGGTCCGATTCAGCGCAACCAGGGCTTTGCTGTCAAAGATTTGGGGCTTCTTTCTGCCACGAACAACCACCGCCTTGAGATTCTTGCTCGCCATGACAGCACCCATACCTGTACGCCCGGCATGACGGTTAGACATGCTGACCAGTGTGGAGAACAGGACGCCATTTTCAGCGCCCGGTCCGTGTTGCAGGATTTCGATCTTCTGGTCGCCTAACTCTTCTTTCAGGATGGCATCTACCTCGCCTGTGATCTTGCCCATCAGATGCGCAGCGTCGCGCAGCTCGAACTTGCCCTCGTTGATATAAAGATAAACCGGCTGCAAGGATTTCCCCTTAATCACGATACCATCAAATCCCGCAAATTTAAGTTCAGCCGGGAAGAAACCGCCGCCCTGCGCATCGCCAATACCACCGCTGAGCGGCGACTTGGCATTAGCATTGATACGACTCTGGCCCGAGATAGCTGCGCCCGTACTCACGCCTGTCATCAGCGTCAAAACGTTGTCCGGGCCAAGCGGGTCGGCGCCTTTAGGCATATCGCGCAAAATGTAATGCATGCCCATCGCTGAACCACCCATATATTTGCGATAAAAGGCTTCTTCAGGGGTTTCGACATCCAGCGTGCCGTTGGTCAAGTCAACGTGCAGGATCTTTCCGTTATAACCATAAGGCATGGGGTACTCCTCCTTTGGATTCTCAATATTCTAGCGATTCAATTATACGGGCGGGTTGCAAAGGTTGCAACCGACCTATTTCCGAAACCGACAAGAATCTATTTATTTTTGTTGAATTTTTATTTTTCAGCAACGCAATGAACTTATCGGCCAAGCAAGTCACATTTCCATGATTCCGTAAGGCAGGTCAAAATCAGCCATTTTGGCCAGGTAAGGAGCCGCATCGAAGGCTTCGCAAGCCAGTACCCCTTTCCCTTGCCACTTTCCTTCTGCCAGCAACTCCATCACGATAACAGGATTGACGCCCGTCTGCCAGGAAACGGCTTGACAACCATATTTTTCCATACAGAAGGCATGCTCTGTGCTCTGGTAGAGATACACCTGGCGTGGCCTACCGCCTTTCGTACCCTTCACCCAGGTACCGACACAGGTTTTACCATTCATGTGCTCGCCAAGCTCTGCCGGATTTGGCAAACAGGCAGCCACCACATCCGCAGGTGCTACCTGGACACCTTTGACGTCAACCGGCTCTTTGCTGTTCAAACCAAGCATCGCCAGGGTTTGGATGACGTTGATAAAGTCCTTGTCCAATGCGTACTTGAAAGTTACCCGTTTTGTTTTGATCCAGCGCGGAATCAAGACAACTTCTTCGTGCTCTACATTGACGCATTCCAGCGGACCAATCCCTTCCGGGAAATAAAAAACTTCCGGCTCAGAAAATGTCTCAACCGGAAACACATCTTTACCAGCCTCATAAACAATGGCCGGAGCGGTACATTCATCCAGCATATCAGAAACCGAGAAGGTAGACGCAAAAGGATAGCCTTCAATTGTCAATGTAGCGCCGTCACGCACGCCGATTTCTTCGACCTCGTCAAATAGATAATCACTGGCATAACGCGCAAACACATCAGACATACCCGGGTCAGCGCCGGTGGCTCGGATCGCCAACAAGCCTTTTTCAACCCACCTATCGTGCAAAGCAAATTCTTCCTTACCCATTTCGGCGCCCAGACCATTCATAGCCATATCCATGTAGATACAGCCAGCCTGGTATGCAGCTTCAAATAACGGAGCATCAAATTCCACGTTGACGGCATTCATCAACAAATCAACTTGATGCTTACGCGCAATTTGCATTACCTGGCTGACATCACTGGCATCCAATTGCTCTATGGGAAATTTCTCAAGATCATCGAGCTTGACTTGTATTTTCCTGGCGCGCTCAAGACTATAGTCCGCCAGCACCATTTTTTCCAACCAAGGTCTCGTCTTCGCCATCACTGCAATGGCCTCCCCAACGCCCCCAACACCTACTAACAAAACCTTCATCACAAACTCCAGAAAAACAAAAGGACGCGGGATCCTGTACCGAGAACCCGCGTCCCGAAACAAGCTACATTTCTTTGATTCCGTACGGGAAGCCGTACTCAGCCATCCTGTCCATGTAAGGAAGCGGGTCGAAGGATTCCGGCCCAAGAACGCCGGCACCCTTCCATTGTCCATGTTCGATCAGGTCCATCGCCAGCAAAGGGCTGAAGGCCACCTGCGCGACCACCGCCTGGCAGCCCCAAGTCTGCATGCACTCGGCATTGTCCGCCACCTGATAAATGTAAACTTGCTTCTCAACGCCATCCTTCACGCCCTTAACCCAGGTGCCGGCGCAGGTTTTGCCGCTCATCTTGTCGCCCAGATAGGCTGGATTGGGCAGGCAGGCAGCCACCACATCGCGCGGCGCAACCTTGACGCCCTTGACGTCGATCGGTTCCTTGTTGTCCAGACCGAGCATCTTCAGGGTTTTGAGCACACCAATGAACTGGTCACCCAGGCCATATTTGAACGTAACGCGCTTGGTCTTGATCCAACGCGGGACCAGCAAGACTTCTTCGTGCTCCACGTTGACGACCTCGATTTGACCGATTCCGTCCGGGAATTCAAAACATTCCGGCTCAGAGAAAGGCTCGGTCGTAAACCAACCCTTATCCTGCTCCCACACTACAGGCGGATTCAGGCACTCCTCAATAGTCGTCCAAATGGAGAAGTTGGGCGCAAATTCATAGCCTTCGACCACCAGGTTGGCACCATCACGGATGCCGATCTCTTCAATTTCGTCAAAGAGATGGTCCTGCGCATAACGGGCAAACACATCCGCTACCCCAGGCTCGACGCCCAGGCCGACCAGCGCGAGTAATCCTTTTTCCTCCCATTGTTTGGATCTCTCGAACTGGTAATCGCCAAGCTTGATATAAGGTTGATTAAACGGGTCATCAGGGTGCGGCTTGGATAAAGTCATAGCCATATCCATGTAATTCACACCCACGTTAAAGGCTGCATCGAAGATTTTCTCGTTGTAAACCGGATCAACCGCATTCATAATGAGATCAACACCATAGTTACGGGCCAGCTCTTCGATATTCTCTTGTTTGCTGGCATCGATGAACTCAATTGGAAAACGCTTCTCATCCCCCAGTTTAGCCTGAACCTCTTTTGCACGCTCCAGGTTGTAATCGGCTAACACCATTTGCTCGACCCAAGCTCGCGGTTTGGCCATTTGAGCAAGGGCTTCTCCTACCCCACCAGCGCCGACAACTAATACTTTCATATTCTCTTTACTCCATTAGTTTTATAACCTGCCATTGGCAAGTTAGGATAACCCTCTCACTCAATCTTTTTATACTTTGATGGATAAAGGTACTTTTTGCATGCGATTACTTCATCTAGCTTTACCCTGTAGTTTGGGTGCTAAAAGTACACTTCCTTGACAATCTTAAGATGGACAAATGACTCCGATTGTCTCACACCTTCCACCGTGTATAATCTTCTTTGTTAAAAACTCCAATAAATGTGTGTGATCACGGCACATGACTTCAACAAGAATGTCATAGCGTCCACTGGTCACAACCAGGTACACAACTTCGTCAAAACTGGATATCTCATCTGCCGCTGTAAGCATCTTGTCCCCGTCAACGCGGACACCAATCATCGCCATGGTCTTGAAGCCCATCCGAAGCGGATTGCTGATGGCAACCACTTTCAAATATCCCATTTCAACAAGGCGGTTATAACGCATACGAATCATGCCAGGCGAAACATCCAACTGTTCGGCGATTTTGGAAAACGCAATACGACCATCTTCGCGTAAAGCTTCAATTATTCTTAGATCAACATCATCCAAGTCATGTAATTGTGAGCCAGAGTTTTCGTTTCCCATACCTCTATTTTATTAGTTTTCTGCAATTTTGTCAAATTTTTATGCTTATTTTGCACTTTTAAAGCCATAACCATGCAAAATAAAAATCAAGCACCTCCAGATATAGGATGTGCTTGATCGAATACGAGCTAAAAACCAGGAATTGCTATTGAGCCGATTTCACTTCATCCCACAAGCGTTCATATAGGGATTGTGCATCGCCAACTTCGGTGATGTATTGTAATTTGTCCAACACTTCGGGAGGCGGATAAACTGCCGGGTCATTAAGAAAGTCCGCATCGAGAAGATCTTCCGCAGCCTTGTTTGGTGAGGCGTAGTATGTGAAATTTGACAGCATTGCGCCCATATCAGGACGCAGAATGAAGTCCATCAACATCTCGGCCGCCAATTTCTCTTCAGGGGTAGCCGTGGCAGGAATGCACATGTTGTCAACCCAAACCACGCCGCCCTCTTGAGGGATGGTATAGGCGACATTTTCGTTATCTTCTTGAGCGACCAGGAAATCTCCATTCCAGCCGTGCGCCATGAGATTCTCTTCGGAAGCGACCAGGTCTTCATAGGTATCACTGTCATATCCGGACAAAGCGGGCTTGGCCTTGATCAACAGATCCTTGGCCTCTTGCAATTGCGCTTCATCTGTTGTGTTGATGTCATAGCCAAGATAGATCAACGCAGCTGCAAAGGCCTCGCGAGGGTCATCAAGCATGGTTGTACGGCCATATGCAGGCGAATTGGGATCGGGATCGAAGAATACCGACCAGCTTGTGGGTTTATCAACCTGTCCATCGAGGTAGCCAATTCCTGTAGTGCCCCACTGGTACGGGATACAGTATTGATTGCCAGTGTCATAAGGCACTTCAGTAAATCGTGTGGTCAGGTTGGAAATATTCGGGATCTTGGAATGATCGAGTTCAGCGAGCATGCCTTCTTGCTTCATGATCGCGACATAGTAGTCGGAAGGTACGATCATGGCATAACCAGTCGCGCCACCTTTTAGCTTGGCATACAATTCTTCGTTGCTGGAGAAATTATCCTCCACAACCTTAATGCCCGTTTCTTCTTCAAACTGTGTGTAGATCTCAGGGTCAATGTATTCCGACCAGTTGTAGACTACGATCTGTGAAGCGGGTTCAACCATCGCCGCGGATGGCGCTTCAGTAGGGGCGGCAACTGCCTCGGTCGCTGCAGGAGCGGCCGGAGCAGCTGGTTCAGCAGGAGCCTGGGTCGCCTGGCCTCCACCGCAGGCGCTCAACAGCAAACCAAGCATTACGAACATCGACAGCCAAATGATCATTTGACGTTTCATTATCTCTTCTCCTTTGTTTATAGAACTTGTTTTATGTGTTTACAGGGAAAGGTCAATTGGAGAATCGTTATCACCTCCTTTCCGAGAAAAAAGCGAGATACTAATCAAGAGCAGGGAAAATACCAGCATCAAGGTTGAAACAGCATTAATTTTGGGCGTTACCCCTTTCTTGATCATCCCGAAGACACGCACCGGGAGCGTATTGAAGCCCGCGCCACTGGTGAAAAAGGTGATGATGAAGTCATCCAGCGACAGGGTAAAAGCCAACAGCGCGCCACCGACAATTCCTGGCAGCATCATAGGGAAGGTGATACGCCAGAAGGTGTTCCAGGTATTCGCATACAGATCGTTAGCAGCCTCTTCAAGCGTGCGGTCCATCTGCGACAAGCGGGCACGGACAACAATCGCCACGAAGGATATATTGAAAGCGACATGGCCGATAATCACCGAATACGGCACCGCCAGTTGTACGCCAAAGAAAGATACTTTCCATGGCTCAAACCCGATCCCGGAGACATTGAAAAACAACAGCAACATAATGGCCATGGCGATATCAGGGATGACAACGGGAAGATAAAGCACCGCATCCATCAACAATTTTCCGCGGAATGAATAGCGCTCCATTGCCATCGCCGCCAACGTACCGATGACCGTTGAAATAGCAGTAGACACTATGGCGACAAATAGGCTGTTCCATAACGCCAGGATGGTCTGGCTATCATTAGCCAATTCTCCATACCACCTCAAGCTGAAACCGGCCCATTGTGCTGTAGAGCGAGAGTTGTTGAAAGAAAAGAACACCAGGATCAGGATGGGTAAATAGAGAAACAAGTAACCACCGATCCCATAACCATTGAGAGACAATTCGCCGATGCGTTTCTTAATACGGGCAACTTGACTACGGCGAGAATATTCCTTGTTGTGAGTAAGTGCTTCGCTGCTCATCGCGGCACCTGCTTGTCTCCCGCTGCAGAACGGAAGTAAATCAAAGTGCCCAGAAGCATAATCACCATCATCACCATGGAAAGCGCCGAGCCAAACGGCCAATCATGGGCTACCAGGAATTGGTTGCTGATAATATTCCCAACCATCAGGGATTTGCCTGCCCCCAGAATGGTTGGCGTGACGTACGCGCCTAGCGACGGGATGAAGACCAGCATAGAACCGGCTACGACACCAGGTAGTGAAAGCGGCCAGATCACACGCTGAAAGACTTTCCTGCTCGACGCGTAAAGGTCACTCGCGGCCTCCAGCAGGCTGACGTCCAGGCGATCGAGCGCAGCGTAAATGGGCAGGACCATGTCAGGCAGCCAGCCATAGACCAGTCCAACGATGATGGCAAAGTCGTTTCCGAATAACGGTAATGGCTGCTTTGATCACACCGAGCGCTATCAGTCCCGTATTGATCAGGCCTGTATTCGTTCGCAACAAGGTCAACCAGGCGTAGGTTCGAATGAGAAAGTTCGTCCAGAAAGGGATCATCAATGCAATGACAAACTGCCCACGACGATGCGGTGGACGGGTCGCAATATAATATGCCAGAGGAAAACCGAGCAGCAAACACAGAATGGTTGTTATCCCGGCAATATATATCGACCTGAAAAAGGTGGAAAAGTAAAGCGGATCAAACGTGCGTTGATAGCTGAAAAGCGAAAAGTTCCAGACCACGCCGCCATAGGTGCCCTTTTCGAGGAAGCTATATACCAGAACGATAAACAGGGGCGCAATAAAGAAAAGAAACAGCCAGAAAGAGGCAGGCAACAGGAGTAACCACGGGCGCAATGCAGGGCGTTTTGCAAATAACTTATGCATACCTATGCCTCCATGACGTGCGCATGTGCGTGCTTCCATAAAGCTGTCACTTCGTCGCCGACATTAAAGAAATGTTCCGAGGAAGTTGAATTTTGCATGCGCACCACCACATCCGCCGTATTCGCAATCCGTACTACATAGCGCGTATCTGTCCCGAGATAAACCAGGTCAATAATCTTTCCGGGCGCGCGTGCATCCTTGCCGCGGCCAGCATTGTCAGTCCCTGGTTGGACAATGTCTATCTTTTCCGGCCGAATTGAGAGTACCGCATTCGATCCAACTGGGATTCTTTCACCGGCAAACACAGCAGGCACAACTACATCTGGAGCAATCGCAAACTGTACAGTTTCACCCTGTTGTTCGACAGAACCAGGGATAAAGTTTGTCTCACCGATGAAATCCGCCACGAAGCGGTTGTTTGGATGTTCGTAAATATCTTCAGGTGCGCCAACCTGCAACACCTTGCCTTTACTGATCACAGCAATCCGGTCGGACATTGCCAGCGCTTCTTCCTGGTCATGCGTGACATAGATGAAAGTGATGCCCACCTGTTCCTGCAACGCCTTGAGCTCGATCTGCATCGCTTTGCGCAATTTCAAATCAAGCGCCCCCAAAGGCTCATCCAGCAACAAAACTTTGGGTTTATTGATTAAAGCGCGGGCAAGCGCAACGCGCTGCTGTTGTCCGCCTGACAATTGATTAGGCTTACGCCGCTCCGTGCCCAGCAATCTGACCATATTGAGGGTTTGTTCTACACGGGTTTGCCTTTCCATGCGAGATACGCCTTTCATCTCCAGGCCAAATCCGACATTTTCCTCGATGGTCATGTGCGGGAAAAGCGCATATTGTTGAAATACGGTATTCACCGGTCTCTGGTTTGCAGGAAGATAACCCTGATACTCTCCGTCAATTAGAACCTCTCCCGAAGTAGGCATTTCAAACCCCGCAATCATGCGTAACGAGGTTGTCTTACCACAACCTGAAGGGCCTAATAACGAAAAGAATTCTCCATCTCTGACCTGCAGAGAAACATGATCAACAGCAGACACGACTCCCCCTTCGGGAGTTGGGAAACGCTTAACAACATCCAGCATCTCCACTATGAATTCACTGCCCATAGACACCTCCAATTATGATGATCCTTTGACATGAATTTCAAAGAAAACTTATCACTTACAGTTTTTAACCGTAAATCATCAAAAACAGACTAAAGCATCTTACTTACTTTCTCCAGCGTATCAGACAGACGGTTCAACACTTCGTCAATTTGGGCGTATTCAATGACCAACGGCGGCTCGATACGAATGGTCTGCGCGCTTGTCAACGTGCCCGCCACCAAAACACCCCGTTTGAATAATCCCGCCGCTACTTTGTAACCTGTTTCAGGGTTCTTGAAATGCATTCCAATCAACAAACCCCTCCCTGTTATTTTCTCGTAAATTGACGGGTATTTCTCCGCCAATTCTTTGAGCCTGGTAATAAAATACTTGCCTTTTTCGGCAGCCTGTTCCCAGAATTTGTCACGCAGCGTGACATTGATCGATGCAATCGCTGCCGAGCAGGCCAGCGCGCCGCCGCCCGTAGTGGTAGTATGCATGAAGGGATTAGGGTACATCATCGGTTGGAAAATCTCTTCAGTGGTTGTCACCGCACTGACAGGCATGACGCCACCGCCCAACGACTTGGCCACAGCGATGATGTCAGGGGCGACGTTCCAATGATCAACGCCCCACAGCTTCCCGGTCCGGCCCAGACCCGTTTGTACTTCATCGGCAATCAGCAAAGCGCCATATCTCTTGGACGCCTCGCGCACGCGCGGCCAGAAGTCGTCCGGCGGGACAATCGCGCCTGCTTCACCCTGGATGGGTTCGAACATCACGCCCGCCACGCCAACGCCGATCTTGTCACAAATATCGAGTTGGCGTTCCACCGCATCCGCATCTCCAAATGGGACGTGATAGACCGGTCCGCCGTATAGCATGCCCAACGGCTGGCGATAATCTGCCTTACCGAGCATGGACAGTGAGCCCATCGTCTTGCCGTGGAAGGCTTTGACCGCCACGATGAAAGCGGGTTTCTGGGTATAGAGTTTGGCGATTTTGATCGCAGCTTCAATAGCCTCCGTGCCGCTGGCCGCAAACCAGCTATACTTCAAGTCACCAGGAGTGATCTCAGCCATCATGCGCGCCAGCACACCCCGCAGGGGATCGATCAATTCCTGGCTGGGCATGGGGGAACGTTCGAGTTGGGCACGCACTGCCGCCACCACATCCGGGTGACTCCAGCCATGGTTCATCATGCCATAGCCTCCCAGACAATCGATATACTCGCGCCCCAGCACATCCTTGAAGACAGCGCCAGAGCCCGTCCATTCGACGGCTGCCCAATCGCCAGCCTCGGTCACAGATTTGCGATATTCCAACCAGCCTTTGTTGAAATATTCGGCAAAGTTTTGTTTGGATTCACCGATAATTTCCTTTGCCTAAGGTTTCGTCAACCCAATCTTTCCGTTTGATGATATCCAACCATTGATCCGAGTACGCGAGAGCACTGTCCAGATTTTGGGTCATAAAACCTCAAAAACTTCAATTTTTGTGTAGTAACGACTTCAGTCGTTCATGTCAGCGACTGACTAAAGTCGCTACTACAAGATTTATTAGAACTTGCGCGACCATTCCTTCGGCCAGCGTTCGATGACAACCTTCTTCTGGGTAAAGAATTCAACCGCATCCATGCCCTGGCCGTGCATATCACCAAAGAAGGACTCTTTCCAACCGCTGAACGGGAAGAAAGCCATCGGGGCGGCCACACCGATGTTGATGCCAACGTTGCCAGCCTGCACCTCGTAGCGGAATTTGCGCGCCGCCGCCCCGCTCGACGTGAACAAGCTGGCCTGATTGCCATACGCATGGCTGTTCGCCAGCGCAATTGCCTCGTCGATCGTGTTGACATGCATCATGCCCAACACCGGACCAAAGATCTCCGTCCGCCACAATTCGCTGCCAGGTTGGACATCGGCAATCACAGTTGGGCGGACAAAGCTGCCGCCCTCGTAACCCTTGATCGTAGTCCCACGCCCGTCGACACAGACCTTCGCACCACCCCCGGACCCCAGATCGATCAACCCCTCGACCCGCGTCTTACTGGTCTGGCTGATGACCGGCCCCATTTGAATGCCATCATCCAGTCCATAGCCAACGGTGCGGCTGGAGGCGGCATCGCAAATTAATTCGGTGAACTCGTTGCGTGCTTCACCAACTGTCACCGCCAGCGAAACCGCCAGGCAGCGCTGACCGGCGCAACCGAAAGCCGAATCGGCAACAATCTTGGTCGCCATATCCATGTCCGCATCTGGCAAAATGATGACCGGGTTCTTGGCCCCGCCCTGGGCCTGCACCCGTTTTCCGTTCTCTGCCGCACGACGATAGATGTATTTCGCCACGTTGGTCGAGCCGACAAAGGTAATTGCCCGCACATCCGGGTGATCGAGAATGCCGTCCACGGCATCTTTCGAACCGTTGACCATGTTGACCACGCCTTTCGGGAAGCCGACCTGTTCGATCAATTTGAAGATCAATTGCATGGTCATCGGCACTTTCTCGGACGGTTTGACGATGTAGGTGTTGCCGGTTGCCAGCGCATAGGGCAGGTACCAAAACGGGATCATGCCCGGGAAGTTGAACGGCGCGATCGTGGCGCACACACCCAGCGGCTGGCGGAGCATGATCTCGTCGATGCCGGTGGCAATATCCTCCGAAATATCGCCTTTCATCATCATCGGCATGCCACAGGCCACTTCCACATTCTCGATGGCGCGCACCATTTCGGCCTTGGCCTCGTCTAAGGTTTTGCCGCACTCTTCCGTGATCGTGCGGCCAATATCGTCGTGATGGGCTTTGAGCAAGTCCCGCAGTTTGAAGAGATATTGGATACGGTCCTGGGTGGGAGTGGCACGCCAGGCCGGGAAAGCCGCTGAAGCAGCCGCAACAGCGGCGTCCACATCCGATTTACCGCACAACGGCGTTCGGGCGATCACCTCGCCCGTCGCCGGATTGATCACATCCGCATACTCGCTAACTTGCGGTTCGACCCATTCGTTATTAATGTAGTTCAAAATTTTCATGTTCTATCCTTCCCCTTCTCCTTTCAGGAGAGGGTTGGGGTGAGGTTTACTTCACCTGCTTATCTGCTACTTCCAGCGCCTTCTCAACTAACGCCAGGCCTTCATCCAATTGCTCCTGGTTGATGCACAGCGGCGGGACGATAAAAATCATTGTGCCGATGTCTTTCACCATGATGAAAGTGAACAGGCCGTTGTCCATCAAAGTCTTTTTGACTTCGGCCATCACTGCGGGCGAGAAGGGTTCTTTGGTCTCACGGTTCGTGACCAGTTCGATGGTCGAGAAAAGACCGATATAGCGCACATCACCAACAGATGGATGCCGCTCCTTGATGTCTTCCAAGGATTCGCCGAGATATTTGCCCAGCGTGGCCGCGTTTTCGATCAGACCATCTTCGGTGTAAACATCGATGGTTGCCAACGCGGCAGCGCAAGCCAGGGCGTGTCCGCTGTAGGTCAATCCGGCGTAGAGATATTTATCTTCGAAGAAATTGGCGATATCTTCTGAAACGATCACTGCACCCAACGGCACATACCCAGAGGTGATGCCCTTGGCAGTAGTGATGATGTCGGGTTCGACGTCCCAGTTGTCCACCGCGAACCATTTCCCGGTGCGGCCCCAGCCGCTCATGACCTCATCCGAGATAAGCAGGATACCGTGTTTGTCACAGATTTCGCGGACGCGCGGCCAGTAGTCATCTGGCGGGACGATCAGACCGTTCGAGCCAGTCACGCCTTCCATGATGATGGCAGCGATCTTGTCCGGACCCTCGTAGCTGATGACCTCTTCGAGGTGCTGGATGCATTCCCGCTTGCAGGATTCCGGTTTCTGCCCAAACGGGCAACGGTAGCAAAACGGGTCAAGGAAGTGGACCACGCCGGGCATGGCCGGTTCGACCGCATTGCGGCGATAATCGCCGGTCAGGGCGACCGATCCGTGAGTGGCACCGTGATAAGAACGATAGCGCGCCAGGATTTTGTGCCGCCCGGTGTAGAAGCGGGCGATTTTGATAGCGTTTTCGTTGGCTTCAGAGCCGCCCAGAGCGTAGAAGGTCTTTTTGAGCTTTCCGGGGGTGACTTCGGCCAATTTCTTGCCGAGCAGGCCGCGGGGTCCGGTTGCGTTGCCCGGATGGACAAAGCACAATTCAGCGGCCTGATCCTGAATGGCCTTGACCACCTTCGGGTGCTGAAGTCCAATGTTCATATTCATCAATTGGGATGAGAAGTCGAGGTAACGTTTTCCATCTGCATCCCAAAAATAGACACCCTCGGCTTTAGTCACTGGGATGGGGTTAACCTGGGATTGTACGGCCCATGAGAAGAAGGTGTACTCACGGCTCAGATCAACCATTTCTTTCGAAGTCATTTCTGTCATATCTATCTCCTAAGAAACTTTGCAAGGTTCAAAGCCCTCCGCAAAGTTGATTAACGTTTAACAGTTTTCACAATATCAGCAAAGATGTTCAAGGTCTCATCGACATCTGCTTCGGAATGCGAGTAGCACAGGAACCAGGGCTCCCGGGCATCATGGTCGGGCATGACACCACGTTCTATGGCGGCGTCCACCAGGTGCAGGTAATACTCACGGTCGCTCTCCGCCCATTCGCGCTGGCAGGTTGGTTTCTCAATCCCAACTGCGAAGGAGAACATGGAAGGCGGCCCGCTGAACACAACCGGAATGCTGCTATCTTCAAAGATTTCTTGCAAGCCCGCCATCAGGCGCTTTCCACGCTCGTTGATCGTGTCAATGATGGGGCGCTGCTGCAAGATGGACAAGGTGGTATAGCCCGCAGCAACACCGGCTTTGTTGTTGGTATAGGTACCGCCCTGCGCCACGCCATGGCCGATGATGCTCATAATCTCTTTCCTGCCACCAAAGGCCGCTATCGGATAACCGTTTCCCATCGCCTTGGCATAGGTCGCCATGTCAGGCATGATGTTGTAGTATTCCTGCGCACCACCATTGGCAAGGCGGAAACCTGATTTCACCTCATCCAAGATAAAGACCGCACCATACTCGGACGTCAGCTTGCGAATCAATTCGAGGAAGCCCGGTTGCGGATCAAGAGCGCCGCAGTTTCCCTGGCACGGCTCAGTGATGACCGCGGCAATCTGCTCGCCGTACGATTTCATCACTCGCTCGAAGCCTTCGAAGTCGTTGAAGGGTAGGGTGATAATCTTGTCGCCCATCGCTTTAGGGATGCCAGAACTACCCGGCACTGAGATCGGGCTACGACGGCTGCCATAAGATTCCGATGGAGCATAGGTAGACCACAGCAAGTGATCGTGGAAACCGTGGTAGTTGCCTTCGAACTTGAGCAGCAGGTCACGCCCAGTATAGGCACGCGCCACACGGATAGCATGCATGGTGGATTCCGTTCCGGAACACGCTAAACGAGCCATGTCCACTGCCGGGCACATCTCGACGATCTTCTCCACTAATGCGACTTCCAGTTCATAGGTCATTGCGGCCAATGTGCCGCGTTGGATTTCCTCGATTACTTTCGCATCTACTTCATCAAATGAGTGACCTAAAATAATTGGGCCGAACGCCAGACGATAATCAATATAGCGTTTACCGTCGACATCCCAAAGATAAGCGCCTTTGGCCTTGTCCATATAGAGGGTCGCGCCTTCTCCCCAGAAACGGAAATTGGAATTCACTCCCAGAGGAGCGACTTTCATCGCACGTTGCTGTAACGCATTACTCTTTGAACCCACGTAATTCATAGTATCTCCTGACCTCGCTCCATATCTAATTTACTCACCTGGCGCTTCCTGAACCGGTACACGCCATTGATATACATCTTTTAAAATAATGGGGACAATAGATGTTACTGTCTTACGAACACCTGGCACTTTGCGTACAACTTCTGTCACAAACCGATAAACTTCCGCAGTATCTTTCGCAACCACCTGGATACTGACATCTGTCTCTCCAATCCCGCATGCGACGTAGCTGACATTTTGGAATTCTGCCATCTTATTGGCGACTTCCAAGATTTTGTCAGATTCCACCTCTATCCAGACATCTGCATACGTGGTCAATCCAAATGCCTGTGGGCTGACAATCGCACTAACACGGATCACGCCCTCTTCCACCATTCTCTCTATCCGATATCGAACCGCTCGCTCTGAAATGTCCTCAAGGCGACGAGCGATTTCGGAAGCAGGCATCCGCCCATCTTCCAGGAGCAAATTAACAATTTTCACATCTATTTTGTCGATTTCATACATAATTATCTCTATTTATTTCCGAATACTACATTATTGGAACGAAATATACCCAAATCGAATCAATATGTCAAGGACATATGAATATTTTTTGGCAAAGCAAAAGTGAATTATTCTCGCAAAATGAGACGATTATGAGAAAAATCACATTTCGAGTTGACGCGAGCAAACGAAGCAAGTATAATCAGCCTTCGGCATTATCCCCCTGATAGGAGTAAAGTTATGACCGAAGCGACAGTTACCGCGCAGGTCAGCGCGTTAGAACCCAAGACCAAATTGACGGGAAAGGTGGTCAAGACCACCCTCGCTGGCGTGCTGATAGACATTGGACAAGAATTACCCGGTGTCATTCACATATCACAGTTACAGAAAGACCAGGTCAACAAACCGGAAGACGTAGTGCAAGTTGGCCAGACTGTAGAAGTCTGGGTGCGCCGTGTCAAGAAAGACCGCATTGAACTGACCATGATCGAACCACTTGGCATGGAATGGAACGAAATCAAACCAGAGACCGTTGTCAAAGGGAAGGTTGTCCGGCTAGAATCTTATGGTGCCTTCGTTGATTTTGGCGCAGAGCGTCCCGGCTTGGTACACGTCAGTGAAATATCACGTGGTTATATCAAGAGTCCCAATGAAATTGTCAAAGAAGGCGATGAAGTTGAGGCCGTTGTTCTGGATGTGAACCGCAGAAAGAAACAGATCCGTTTGAGCATGAAAGCTCTGGAGCCGGAAATTGATGAAGTGAAACCGGCCAAGAAAGAAGCTCGAAAGGAACGTGGCAAGCGCAAGTCCAAGAAAGAAGCGATGGACTTCAATGTCCAGGAAGAGCCAAAAGAACCAGAGATGACGGCCATGCAAATTGCCTGGCAAGAAGCCCTGGATCGCGCAAACGCTCGGGACAAAAGCCATAAGTCAAAGCGTGTGAAAGCCGGTTCTGACGAACAGGAAGATATTCTGAACCGCACCCTGGAAAAAAGATTGCCAACCGGCAGCTAGTAAGAAAGCATACAGTCAGGTAAAAGCCTGGCTGTACTTTTTTAAACGGGGGTTTCGCTTAGATAACGCGCAAAGGCTTCTGGGCGTAGGAATAGAAAGATAAACAACGCTGAAAAGAAGCCTCCCAAGTGAGCCCAGTACCCTACCCCATAACTCGCATCTGAAAACAAGATCGCCAAGGCCGGGATGATTTGAACTCCCAAAAAATACAGCACAATCCATCCAGCTCGGATGCGCGGCCAGGCAGGCACAAAACTGATAATGACCAGTGTACGGATTCGCCCGGTGGGATATAAAAGTAAATACGCTCCCATCACACCAAAAATAGCTCCACTTGCTCCCACGCCCGGCGTAGGCGAATTGTACATAACCAGTGTCGTAATCAAATTAGCACTGACACCCGCCAGGAGGTAAAAAACAAGGAACCGCCAAGCACCACAGGCATCCTCCACCCTGCGTCCAAACACCCATAGTGCGCCCATATTTCCCAACAAATGAAAGAAACTTCCGTGCATGAACATGGAAGTGATGCTTGAAACAATCCCAGGACCCTCAGCCGCAAGGATCAACTTCGGCGTGAAATAAAAACGCATCATGAATTCCCAGGATCTGCCAGAGGGTCATATTATCAGGCAAGTACAAGGGCTTGGCAATCTCAATAAATGTATTGATAGCGATCAAAGAGATCGTCATGAACGGGAACCAGGAATAGCGATTGGGCTCGGTGTCATTTAGCGGAAACATAATTACTTAATCCATGGAATTGTGGGGGTTTGAAAGTTCTGCATTCGCAAGTAGGAATCCCATGCTAGCAAGAGATGAGGCGCCAGAACCAAAATCCAACCAGTCATAGCCACAAGCGCCCGCATCGTGTTAGAACCCTTTTCATCTCGTTCGCCAAACCATCTTCGCCAAATGCTATGACGTACGCGCAACCCTGCAACTGTTAGCAAAAAACTACCCAACACTACCATGGGGATACCAAGCCACAAACCGAGAGCCGGATGCTTGACAGGATTTAACCCTTCCTGAGTCAAAATCTCAAAAATATACAACAAAGGCAACCCCAGGCTCAAGCGCGCGATGGTAATAGCTGGCTTGATATGGCGGATATTTTCAATTTTGGCATCTTCCAAACGGACAATGTTTTTGTATATACGTTCGAAATCGGACGAATTGCCTGCTTCCGTTGCCAACACCTGATACAGTTCCAGGGCCTTATCTAGCTCCCCATCTTCTTCGTACTGGACAGCCAACTCAAGAGGGTTACGTTGAAAGTATCGATAACGCTTCAATGCCCCGCGTGCTGATTGGTCGGACGGATCGCTCTGCACAATAGCTTCATAAGCGCGGACTTTATCGTTAATATTCACCGAGAGATCCGCAAATAATGACCAGGCCTCTTTATGACCATTTGCTTTGCCTAGAATATTTTGCAAAAGCAGTAGGGCCTCCTCGCGTCTACCGTCTTTGACATACCTGCGCACTTGTTGTACTTCCTCATCCAGCTCTGCTAATTTCCCCTGGTGTTCAGTTTCATAGTCTTTAAGGAGTTTATCTCGATACGCGCGTATCTTCTGGTTCCCCGGATTGATAGACAAAACCCTCTCGCAAGCCGCAATACGGTCTTCAAGAGGGTCGAGCAGGCCAGAAAGCCACGTCCAGGCTATTTCATTATCGGGATCCATGCGCACTACATCCTGGAACAGATCGCGCGCAGTTAGTTCCCGTCCGCTGCGGGCAGCTTGAAGCGCCTGGCGAAGAAGTTCTGCTGTGTCCATTCTAAATCGAATTGTAGTATGTTCTTTTCCGAACTATCCTTGCATGTCCATAACTTTTAGCGACGCTCTTTTTGTATTGTTATAACGATCTTATTTTATCTGTTTTAGATACGCTTCCATAAAATCGTCCAGGTCACCATCCAACACAGCCTGTGTATTTCCGCGCTCATATTCGGTGCGGTGGTCTTTCACCATCTGATAGGGATGCAATACATACGAGCGAATTTGACTGCCCCATTCAGCCTTTGTGTATTCCCCACGCAACAAGGCGACCTCTTCGTCTTTTTCCACTTGTTTCATCTCTAACAAACGCGCCCTGAGCACACGCATGGCATTCTCCCTGTTCTGCAACTGCGAACGCTCGTTCTGGCAACTGACTACAAGTCCGCTTGGGATATGGGTAATGCGTACCGCAGTCGAATTCTTTTGCACATTTTGTCCACCCGCACCTGATGATTTGTAAACATCAATTTTCAAATCACTTGGATCGATTTCAATTTCCGGGTCATCCATCGCGATCTGCGGAAGGACTTCCACCAACGCAAATGAGGTGTGCCTGCGATGGGCTGCATCAAACGGAGAAAGCCTCACCAACCGATGCACGCCTTTCTCAGAGCGCAAATACCCGTAAGCGTATTTACCTTCCACTGCAATCGTTACGCTTTTGATACCGGCTTCTTCACCTTCGGTCTGGTCAATGATCTCGGTTGCAAAGCCACGCGTTTCTGCCCAACGTAAATACATGCGCTGCAACATCTCCGCCCAATCCTGCGAATCCGTACCACCTGCGCCTGCATGAATTGCCAGCAATGCGTCTCTCGGAATCATAACGACCCGAGAGCATGGCAGTGAAAGAGCGCTTCTCCAATTCCTTCTCGATGCTCTCGACTTCCTTCTCCAACTCAGCGCGCAAACTTTCGTCATCCATCTGCGCCAGTTCGGTTGCATCTTGAATGCGATGTGCAAAACCGCCCCAAGATTCAACTTCCTCGCGGAGTTTGTTGGCTGTTTTTATTGTTCGTTGTGCCGCAGCAGGGTCATCCCAGAAATCGGGCAACGCCATTTCTTGATCTAATCGTGAGAGTTTGGTTTGCTTGTTGGCGAAGTCAAAGACGCACCATGAGGTGCTGAGTTTGTTCCCCTGCTTCCTGTAAACGGTCGAGCAAATCTTGCATTGTTCCTCCAATTGATTTCGCTTCTCAAAAAGAAGGAGAGATGGGGTGTTGTGGACGGGCGTGCCCGTCCACAACACCCCAAACCCCGATTTATTATTATCCCGTAGATAAAATTCCTTCGACAAAGGCATCCGGGTCAAAGGGTTGTAAGTCTTCCGGCTTTTCGCCCAGCCCGGCAAACAAAATTGGCAAACCAAGTTCGCGTTTGATAGCGAAAGCCATACCACCACGCGCCGAAGAATCAAGCTTTGCCAGGATCACGCCCGTGACGTTAACCGCTTCTTTGAAGGCGCGGGCCTGTTGCAAAGCATTTTGTCCCGTGGTTGCATCCAATACCAACCAGACGGCGTGCGGCGCTCCGGGAAGCGCTTTCCCCACCACGCGATGGACTTTTTTCAGTTCTTCCATCAGATTGAAGCGCGTGTGTAAACGGCCGGCCGTGTCAATAATGACGAGATCAACAGCGCGAGCAGTTCCCGCCTGGACCGCATTGAACGCAACGGCGCCAGGGTCACTCTCTGGGGCGCCCGCGATCACATCGACCCCGAGCCTGTCTCCCCAAACCTGGAGTTGATCCACAGCTGCGGCACGGAAAGTATCCGCCGCGCCGAACACGATGGACCTGCCTTCATCTACAAAGCGCTGGCCCAGCTTGGCGATCGTGGTGGTTTTTCCAGAGCCATTGACACCTACTACCAACAAAACCGATGGATGTTCGGCCCATTCAACGGTGGTCGGCTCGGAAAGGCGATTGCGCAGTTCCGCACGCAGGGCGCGTTCCAGTTCATCGGAGCGAAGCAGGCCCTCGGTCCGTACGAGGCGCTGGAGTGATTCAACAACTTCGGTAGCGGTTTCTATACCCAAATCTGCTTGAATAAGCAACGCTTCCAACTCATCCCAGGTATCCGCGGTAATCTCCGTTGCACCCAATAGCCCAGCAATGCGTCCAAAAGTCGCTTTGCTTGTCTTTGCGAGCCCGTTGCGCCAGCGAGAAAGCATGTCTGCCATGACGGGCCATTATATCATGGGGGCAAAGTTGTTTTGTGTTATACTCGCCAATTGCGAGGAGATGATGACAGAGAATTGGAAGGAAGTATCCGCAACCTGGAAAGGCGGCTTGAGCTTCATCGGAGAGAACGCCAACGGCGGAACTGTCCAAATGGGCCCCATGGACGAAAGCATTGGCCCCATGCAGTTAATTCTGGTCGGGCTGGCTGGTTGCACCGGAATAGACATTGTCTCAATCCTCCAAAAGAAAAAAATAACCCTAACAGACTTCAAGGTGAAAGTACGCGGCAAGCGAGCCGAAACATTTCCAATGGTTTATACAGACATTGAAGTCGAGTATTTACTTTGGGGTGACAATTTGAAAGTAAGAGACGTTGAGCAGGCAATCAAGCTATCAGAACACAAGTATTGCTCAGTGAGCATTATGATTGGCAAAACCGCTAAAATCAGCTCGACGTATAAAATTCTAAAACCCGGCGAACCCGAGGTTTAGGGCAACTGCCCGGAAAGGTTTTTTTACAATGGTTGAAGAACCCATTCATGTAACCGATCAAGCCTTTGAAAAAACTGTGCTGCAAGCAGAATTGCCTGTGATTGTTGATTTCTGGGCCCCCTGGTGCGGTCCCTGCAAAATGGTAGCGCCGGTTCTTGACAAGCTTGCAAAGGAATACGCTGGAAAGGTATTGATTACTAAGGTAAATACGGACGAGAATCCAGAATGGGCCGGGAAATTTGGCGTTCAGGGTATCCCAACCATGTTGTTCGTTTCGGGCGGCAAGGTGTTACACCGCCAGGTTGGCGCTCTACCGGAGCGTATGTTGCGGGATGTCGTCGGCCAATTCCTAGAGGTCATACAGAAGACATAAAGGAGTCGCTATGAAGAGGGCAACAGTCCTTGTGTTGGCAACGGCGTTCATTTTGAGTGCCTGCATCCCTTCATTGCCATCGTTACAACAACCGACAGTGGCTCCTGTAGTCGACGTACAGGCTACGGATGCGGCCCTGGCTGCAACGCAGGCAGAGGAAACGCTCAATGCGCTGCCAACTCCGACCCTGGAGCCTGCTACCGATACCCCTGAGCCTACAGCAACTGACACAGAAGCGCCGACCGCCACCGAAATGGCGACCGAGACTTTGACACCTGATCCCAATATCACGGCCACCGAAACGGTACGGCTGTCACAGAGACAACGTCCTTCAACTGCTACTGTAACCGGAACGCCCCCAACAGCAACTCAATTCGTTGCTACAGCGACCGAAACCTTACATCCGCGCTTCTTCGGAACCCTGCCGCCTGCCCTTCCATACGGTAAGGTCAGGTTGATCAATCGGGCCAAAGCCGAAGTCTATGTATCGCTGCACTGCACGACGGTGGGCGGTTACACGACTATCATAGAGTATCCTGTTGCCGGCAGAATGAATGTCTCTGCCCCGGCAGGTAAATATACCTACGTAGCCTGGGTAGGCGGGCGAGAATTCCAAGGCTCGTTTGGTCTAAGCAAAGGTGAAGATATCGAAATCACCTTTAATAAAGATAAGGTCACCATAAAATAAATTCTTAGTTGGAGAAAAACCAGTTTATGAAACACATTTGGATGTTTTTTGCAATTGCAGCGCTCGTGTTGACTGCCTGCGGTCCTACACCTGAGCCAACAATGTCTCCGGCCGATGTCCAGGGAACAGCTATGGCCGCCGCAATGACTATGGTAGCAGAGACACAAGCCGCTATTCCTACGGCAACCCCCATCCCGCCGACCGAGCCTCCCACCGCAACTCCCTTCCCCACAAATACAGTTCCACCCCTAAGCCTGGAAACCCCAACCCTGGCGCAAGGGGTCAGTGTATTTCCAACCAATACAACTGTTCCGGCGTCAGCATCAGGATCGAACGATCCCTGCAACCAACCCTTGACGTCATGGGGAGGCGAAAGTGCAAAACTTACCCTTAAGAATAATACAAAACCCCAAGGGGTCGTAACGGCATCGCTCTTTTTTAATGCAAGCTTTGGAGAGTGCGGATATATAAGTGCTCAGTTTAGTGGTTCAACCACGCTAACTGTGCCAGTGGGTACATTCTCTGCCGGCGCGTTTGTAGATGGCCCCAAGGATTTCAAGATATTTGGTGGCGGCACAATCACACGACCGGGTAATTACACGCTATGGTTCGAGAACGAATCAATCGTTCTCAAAGCGGGTTGCGCTCCAGACTGCTAGTAATAAATGGAGAATCTCAGCTAAACATGAAAAAGCTTTTTATCCTTACACTTGCAAGCATATTGTTTCTCAGTGCCTGTGGAACACCAGCAGAACCTACTATAAGCGCCGAAGAAGTTCAAGGGACAGCCGTGGCCGCCGCAATGACAATGGTAGCGCAAACGCAGGCTGCCATTCCTACGGCAACACCTATCCCCCCTACCGATACCCCAGCACCAACACCATTACCTACGAACACAATTCCTCCGCTGGAATTGCCAACCCAACCACTGGCTGTCCAGCCAACGGCCACTACATCATCTAATGCCAATGAATGCGATAAATTTTTGTCTGCAAGTGCAACTGGCCCAACGTCGCCAATCAAGATCGTCAACGAGACCAAGGCACCTATAAATATCTCTCTCTATCTTGATAAAACGCCCTTTGGAGAATGCGGTTATCGCGGTTATTCAATCCCTAAAAAGGGTTCAATCAATATTGAATTTCCTCAAGGGGTCATCTACGGTTATGCATGGATACTTGAACCCATCAACACGACCATTTCTGGCGGACCATGGAAACCCAACAATACCGATAAGTGGACAATAATTATTAATGAAAACCTTATGAAGATGGTTGGTCCATAACAATCAGAATTGTACAGCAAAGAGCTCGTCATTTCTGACGAGCTCTTTTATTATTCACTGGTTCTCTCAATCTTTGCCCCAAGTAAGCGCATCTTTTCATCTACCTTTTCATAACCGCGGTCAATCTGTCGAACATTTCGGATTATGGACTGCTCCTTTGCCGCCAGGGTTGCCAACAAAAGGGCCATCCCAGCGCGAATATCCGGGCTTTCCAATTTTTCAGCATACAAAGAATTGGGCCCTTGTACAAGACAGCGAAATGGATCGCACAAAATGATACGCGCCCCCATTCCTACCAGTTTATCGGTGAAATACATGCGGCCTGAGAACATCCAATCGTGAAACAAAATCGATCCAGTCATCTGGGTTGCGACAGTGATCGCAATACTGATCAAATCCGTAGGGAAGGCGGGCCAGACGTTGGTCTTGATTTCTGGCACAGCGCCGTCCATGTCAGGGATAATTTCCCTTGGCTGCGTTTCAGGCACCAGCAAATCATTACCATCTACTTTCCAAACTACGCCCATACGTCGAAAAACTTGTGAAATCATCTCCAAATGTTGAACACCCGCATTACGAATGCGTACATCTCCATGTGTAACCACAGTCGCACCAACAAAGCTAACAACTTCAAGTAAGTCCGGGCCAATGGTATGTTCCGTACCGTGGAGTTGCAAAACGCCATCAATATGCAGTGTGTTCGAGCCAATATCCATGATTTTGGCCCCCATACTGTTGAGAAAATGGCACAGCTCTTGAACGTGCGGTTCAGAAGCGGCGTTGCGGATGGTAGTTCTTCCTCTGGCAGTAACAGCAGCCATGATGACGTTTTCGGTTGCTGTTACACTGGCTTCATCCAGAAGAATATCGTCTCCAACCAATTCTTTGGCCTTAAATTTAAGAGTACGGTCATAACTTACTTGTGCGCCTAATGCTTGCAAGGCCAGGATGTGAGTGTCAAGACGCCTGCGCCCTATAACGTCACCTCCCGGGGGTGGAATCTGCAATTCACCCACGCGAGCAAGCATGGGGCCGGCCAGAAGAATCGAAGCGCGAATCCGCCTGCACATATCCGGGTCCAGATCCGCAACACGAAGATTTCGAGCCGTGAACTGCCAGGTGTTCTCGTTCAATTTTTCCACCTGCACTCCCAGACTCTCTAACAATGTTTGCATATCAATCACATCCTTGATATGAGGTACATTGTGCAAAATGACCGGCTCATCAGTCAGCAAACAGGCGGCCAAGATTGGTAGAGCTGCGTTTTTATTCCCCGATGGTGTAACCTCACCACGCAAGGGTATGCCACCTTCAATAACGAATTTTTCCATGAATTTCTCCTGTGAACGGCAGTGATTGTAAGGCAGATTGCAGAATTCGCCAAGCACTGACCTTTGCTTACCAGAACAAACCCTACCGCAGCAAACATTACAATAGACTTGCACTCTGCCAAGGATAGTTTTCAGGCTGAAAGGATTATGATATTATGCCAACATGAACCTGATTTCATTATTAATCCCTATAATCCTGGGTTTGGTAGCAGGCTACCTCGTGAATTACCTGTCAGATGTGCTGCCGGTCACCCGCCGCTTTAGCCAACCCGCCTGTCCAAATTGCGGTAAGGCTTTGGCCTGGAAAGATTATATGCTAGTACAGGCTTGTAGCTCATGCGGACATAAACGTAAACCCAGAACTTATTTTGTTCTTCTAATTTTAGTAGCAGCTACAATCTATATTTGGCTAAAACCTCCTAGCAAAATCAACTTTTTCCTGGCTTATGTATTACTTGCATATCTGGGCGTTGTATTTGTGATCGACCTGGAATACCGACTCATCATGCATCCTGTCAGCATTGCAGGAGCAATCCTGGGACTGTCGTTGGATTCTTCGCTAACGGACTGGTGCCAACGCTGCTGGGCGGCGCATTTGGCTTTGGGGGTATGTTGTTATTATATTTCCTGGGAGAAGCCTTTACCCGCTATATGTCTAAACGTCGTGGAGAACTCATCGATGAAGTAGCTCTGGGGTACGGAGATGTCAACCTGTGTGGCGTAACAGGATTGCTACTTGGCTGGCCAGTGATCCTGGCGGGGCTATTGTTCACGATTTTTGCAGGTGGCATCGGAAGTCTGTTAGTAATAGCTTACATGCTCATTCGAAAACGCTATAATGCCTTTACCCCAATTCCATACGCGCCCTTCCTGATTTTTTCCGTGCTATTCTATTTATATCGATAAACCAACCCATCTTCTAACCTAAAAACTTGCGTGGTTTGTAACCACGCAAGTTTTTTATTACACCAAATATAAATTAGTTTCTCCAGGTTTTGCCGTGACCCGCCGAGTTCGGCGGGGTGAAAAGGTCCGGATTTGGGTATCTACCACGGAAATTCCCAAAGAACCAAAAATTACTCGTCCAGATTCGGGAGAGGCCCGGTACCCAGGCGATACCCGAATCCGCGTACGGTCAGGATATGCTGCGGATCGGATGAATCGGCTTCGAGCTTTTTACGCAACATCAGAATATAGCGTCTCACCAAGGCCGTATCCTCCGAACGATATTTACCCCATACTTCCTGGACCAATTCCGGTTCAGAGGCCACTTTCCCTTTGCGGCGCACAAGCGCCTCGAGCAAACGATATTCCGTTGGCGTTAGATCCAGGGCGTCCCCTTTGAAATAAGCCTGGTATTTTTCCGTATCCAGAGTTACGCCCCCATGAATAATATACCCGATATTGGAGCCGGTGTCTTTTACCCGAGCCAGCACAGCCTGGATGCGCGCTACTAATTCCGCAAAGCTGAAGGGCTTGGTCACATAATCATCAACGCCCAATCGAAACCCACGCAATTTATCGGACTCGGTAGTCTTGGCCGTTAACATGATAATGGGCACATCGCTTAATTCTCGCAGCCGGGCGCAGACCTCCCAACCATCCATTCCCGGCAGCATTACATCCAGCAGGACCAAGTCCGGTCGCTGGTCATATGCCAGGCGCAGACCCAGTTGACCCGCTCAATGCGCTGATGACCTCGAAAGCATCGTCCTTTAAAAACTCTCCTAAAAGATGCAATAAAGTTTGATCGTCATCGATTAGCAGGATTTTCTTCATGTCTTTGCCACCTTCAAACTAAAGGTAAATCGCGCTCCGCCATCAGCGGGCGCATCGAACGTCAAGGTGCTACCCATCTCATTCAACAGACGGCGAGAGAGATACAGCCCCAGTCCGTACCCATAAATAGATTGAGAATCTTTTGCATCCAGTCGCTGGAAGCGTTCAAAGAGCAGATTCCGCTTGTCTTCCGGGATGCCAGGCCCAAAGTCCCGGACTTCGACGCGCACCTGTCCGATTTGCTGTACAGCGCTCACTGTCACCGGCCCATCCGGCGCGTATTTGATTGCATTATCCACTAGATGGCGCAGGACACTTTCCAAAGCGTTCTGTTCTGCCATCACCTTCGGCAAATCCGGCTGTAACTGAACTTGTATCCGCTCAACGTCTTCCGGCGTTCCCCAATACTGGTTGAGATGTTCCAAAATGGGAACAAGCGACAGCGGCGTCGGATGCAATTCCAGTCGACCAGCTTCGATAGCCGAAACGTCTAAGATAGACTCGACAAAGCGCGTCAACCTCTGGACTTCAGCCTGCATCAGGACCAATGCATCTTTTTCCGCCTCCCGGCCCTTTGGCCTGGCAAGCAGCAACTCCAAACCGCCTCCCAAATTGTTGAGCGGGTTTCGCAATTCATGTGAAACCATGGAGACAAAATCGCTTTTGAGTTGATCAAGCTCCTGTAGTACCTTGTTTTGCTCCTCAAGGCGTTTGTAAGCATCCATAAGGGTCGCTGTACGTTCAGCCACCTTGCGCTCCAAACCGACATTGAGCTCTTCCAACTGGCGGTGGACAATATGCAATTCATCATATGCCTTCTGGATGACATTGCGTTGCTGAATTTGTTCGCTCAGGTCGTGTGCAACCCCGGCAATTAATATCTGGCGGGATTCTGTCACCACCGGATTGAGCGAAAGCAGGTAAGGCGTTTTTCGCGCATCCAGGTTGACATTTACCTCTAGCGTCTCGGTAGATTTCTCATCGGAAACTGTTTCCAAGGCTGTGTCTGGGAGATCAGCAAATACTGAAAATAATGTTTGCTCTCCTATCAACGAAGTTTCCAGTTGGTGAAAGGCCGGGTTGCTAAGGATGATTTTACCGGTAAGAGTGCAAATAAAAGCGGGATCCCCAAGGTTTTTAAATAATTGCCAATAGTTATTTAGCTCTGCTTCTCCTGCGCGAATTCCCAGCCGGACGACTAACATGAGGCCTAACACCAGACTCATCCACAGACCAACGTTAGAAAAAATCCCACGCAAGCGCCAGTCCATTAGCACATACCACAAGAGCACCAGCACCAGGGCTACCGGCAGGACCCTTTGGAATTGTGCGCTCAGGCCTGTATCGGTTTGTCGAATGGACGCAATCGGTTTGCCCTGTTCAGCTTTTTGAAATACGGCCCCGATACCCATCAATAAGGGTCCTACCAGCCAACCCAACCCGATAAGTCCGACGGGATTAGAAGAAAACAATGCCAAAGAACTATAAGCGTAATCCGAAATTGTAAATGCAACCAATCCGATCCCTAAAAAGATCGCCGTCATGCGCGGCATTAAACTGGACAGGGAAATACTGAAAAGCAGCATCAATAAAATCATATCCGCAATTGGGTAACTGGCAATTACCACTCCGAATAGGCCTGCGCCTGGCGCACTTAGAACGGGCCGCACTATCATCAACCAACCCATGGTAGCAACCGCTCCCGAAGAAAGCACAGCATCCAGGACCAGGCGAAATCGCGTGGGCACATAACGACTTTCGGATGGATAGCGCAGCAAGCCATAGGCAGCAAAAACGTATGCGACCAGATTAATAACATCGGGAGCGAAAGAGAAAAAGGGCGTGCCGATGAGAAGATAGAAGGTCCGGGCAAAGTCCGCCAAGGCCCAGGTCAATAACGCTAACGCAAGCATAACCCAGGCCGGCCGTGTAGCGGAGGTCAATGCAGGCAGGGAGATAAAAATCAATATGGCCGCAGTCAGGGAAGCTGTCAGGATCGCCAGATTTTCCGCAAAGGCCCTGGCAGGCGCATCCTGTGGGAGCACAATCATAAGGAACGCATAGATAACAACAAAGACCAGGGACTCGATAAGAATTCCGCGACGATCCACCCGCAGTGACCGAATCCTTTTTAGCAACGTTTGCATGGAATAGACCTCGAACTGATTATAACAACATCTCTTCTAACACAAAGTGCGATGAGACAACTTTAAAAACATACAGGCCACGTTTGCAACGTGGCCTGTATGTAAAAGCGCAATTCTCTAACAGTCCAAGCAAATCCGCGTTGGAGTTGGTGGGATTGGCGTATCGGTAGCCGGCGCCGGCGTGCTGGTCGGCTTTGGAATATCCGTCGGCCTTTGAGTGCTCGTCGGAACCGGAGTAGGCGCCAAAGCCTGAATCTTGAAGTTATCCGTCTTGGCGTTACAGCTCGGATCGCTGCTCTGGAAGACAGATACTTTGAACTCGCCCGGGAAATAATTCGCCGGAACATTATACATATTCTTGCCCAGTGGAACAATGACACCGGATGGGGGCCCTGCTTGTTGTCCCGGATTGAGTGTGAAGGTGCCGTCATTCACCTGTATTTTACCGCCACTCACCGTTTCTACAATCCAGAAATACTTACCGGGCGGCAAGCCGTTCGAACTCAAATATGGAGAGTGGGTACAACCATAAGCGCAACCGTAACCATTGACGTTTTGCGGGTCGCCATAGTAGTCAGTTGTATAAGCCGCGCCGCTAAGATTGCAGACCGGTGTTGCAGTTGGCGGGGCCCAGGTGGCCGTCGGCGGGATATTGGTAGGAGTTGCAGTCGGCTGTACATAAGTCGTGCTGACAGCGCACTCACCCAAATCAGGGAAGTAGAAGGTAAGCCAGACGTTGAAAGTGCCTGCCAACGATGGCTCGCCATTTCGATTGAAACGTGCGCCCCAGACGGTTTTGGCATCGCCTGCCAGAAGAGCAGGAGCGCCCGCAGGGTCAGACCAACTGATTATGGGATGGTTGCTGTCATACCAGTTTGATTGGCTCGGATCATAGTATCTGTTTGCAATTCTGGTATTCAGGAACCAGAAGTAGTCAAAATACAGAGGCGGAGAATACAGCGAGTTCCAGGTCATTCTGCTACTGGTCAAAATCCCGGCGGATTGGTTGTTATTTCGAACCGAAACTCTGAAGTCACTGGAGCTACTGTTGTTATGCACCTCGCTACCTATGATGAAGACGTCGTTACAACTGGGCAATGGAGTGGCCGTAGGCGTACTGGTTATGGTAGGCGTCGGTGTGGGCGGGAAATTCAGGATAAATGTCTTGGAGATCATTTCCGAAAAGCGACCATCATTGGCCTGAGCGCGCGCATAGATGGTGTAGGTGCCATTTGGCAGGGACGTATAATCCATGACCGCATCCATTCTTTTGCAGGGCCCATTGCCACTAAAGGCGCAGTAGGCCTTCTGACCTTCTTGCCGGCCGGGGATATAACCCGGACCATCAAACCAGAATTTGATGTTACTGATGCCCTTCCCATTGGAGCTACCATAAGCAGGATCCCAGGCAATCGCCTCGAAGCGGGTCTGATTCGACGCTGGTAATCACCAGCCCGGAGGGATCGGGGCTGACAATTTCAATATAAATCGGCAGGGGCGTGTTGGTAGCCGTGGCGGTATTGGTGGCTGTGGCAGTCGAGGTCGCGGAGGCGTATTGGAGGGCGTCAGCGTCGGCAGACCAACCTCAGGAGGCAAGGCGATCAAACGCGGCACACGGAACATTTCCACAATACCCTGACGATACGAGAACAGGTGCGTCATCGGCCAGACCTGATTGAAGAATGGGGTGATATAAGGATGGTTGAAATCCACAGCAACAAGAACACGGTCACCCGGGCCGCCAGCATCACTGGTGGACACATTGTTTTTCTGACAATCGGCGTACTCTGAAGAGGATGACTCAAAAAACGTAAAATCAGACACACCGTTTCCATCGGCATCCCGGTTGGAGCAGATGACGACATGCAGGTATCCGATCTCAGATTGCGCCGCGCCCGGGGTGCGGAACAAGGCCACCGTCTGCCGGTCAGCGTAGGCCTGCACCGAGAGCAGACGGGCGGCATCCTGCTCGGCCTCATATCCTTCTCCAGCGCAGGCATCCGACCCTGCGTCAGGACCATCTACACAGAAAGTGGGATCATACTGCCCCGTTACGGCGTAACGCACTGTCTGGCGGGCGATATTCTCGACCGTCAACCAGGCCTGGAACAGGGCCGCCAGATCGATGATGCCAAACAGCAACATCAGCAGGATCGGCAAAGCCAGCGCAAACTCGAGCAGGGCCTGGGAGCGGCTGGCCGGCCGTGAGACCCTTTGCGTTTCGTGGGTGGGAAGATGGTTAATCGTTTCATGATTACATCCTTACTGCGTTAGACGAGTGGCAAGATTCTGGGCAATATCCAGGAAGATAGCGCGTAACTGGTTGCCGCCGGGCGCATAATAATATTTTCCGCCACCCGTATCGGCAGCATATCGTAATAATTGCTCACCCGCACCCCAGCAATTAACTGCGAGAGTATCGCACGCCACGGGTTTCAATACACCCGATCCGGTATCGGCCAATATTGGCTCTCCGGTATCTACATTAAATTCAGCTCGAGGTATGCTTGTCCGCACCAGGGAACCCAGGCCAATGGTGAAGAGGAGCGCATTTTGGTCTTCGGACACAAAGTCCGCCATATCGCGGGCATAGTCCTCCGCATCATAGTTGTCCGGATCGAACACGCCACCCTTGGCCAGGCAAGAAGTAGCATCTGCCGTGAAGCAATGGCGCGTGGCAGCGTTATGGTCACGACAAAAGGGGTTGTTCCAGGTTGAATTTGGGCAGACATAGGATGGACCATTGGTAGCCCCATCCGTCAACAGGATGACCACCCAGAGCGACTCCTGCCGGAAGGTAGCCGGGTTGCCAAACTCGTCTCCCGCAAAAATCAAACCCTTGCCAATGCTGGTGGTTCCGCAAGTATCGGGATTGCCTGTGCGGATATTGCGTCGGGCGAATTGTAAACAGGGCAGTCAAAGCCATAATAGAGATCGCCGATACCATCGCCGTTGGCATCGATGATTGGCTCATTTGTTGGATTACCATCATTGTTCCCGTAAACCGGATCATTATCCGCATAGCGTTGATATTGCCGGCAAGGACCTTCCGTCGTGTCACAAATATCCGGTTGAACTACATTCAAGCCGTTGATCGCAGCTACGATGTCCGCCTTTTTATCAGAAAAATCCAGATCAACATGCGCAGACTCGATCTGTCAAAGGTGACCACGGCTACACGATCGTAGGGAAAGTACATCTGGTCCACAAAGGCCTTGGCCGCATCCTTTACTTCCTCGAACGGGTGGCAATTGTGAATAGGATTGCACTGGCTGGGATCGCGCAAATAATGATTCGGATCCCCATAATCTGCAGGAGCATCGTATGTCATCGAGTCAGAAGTGTCGATCACCAGTACTACATCCATCGAGGCCGCTTCTGAGACCGCCGAGGCGGTAGACTGTTACGGTACGGATACCGATCACCGGCAAAAAGGCCAGCGGCATGACCGAGGTTGCATGCACACGCACCAGCTTGCGGGCGCGGAGTTGTGCATAAATCTGGATCACCAGGGTTCGTGGCGCAGGTTTGCACCGTGGCAGCTTGGATCGTTAATCCCGTTTAATTTCAAAAACTCTACTGCGGACTTTGACATCTCTGCAGTGGTATAACCTTCCCGGAATTGCGAAGAAGCCGCCAGGGCAGCTGCGTCGACTGCGCGGCGAAGCTTGCCATTATTAAGATAAAGTATGCCTGTGTCGACTGCCAGGCCAACAACGGCTACCAGAGCGATCACCGAAAGCGTGACGATCACCAGTACCTGACCGCGCTCCAGGCGTTTATTTCTTCTACCCTGGCGAAGTCGTTTTTGAATTTTATTGAAGGTGATGAGAGAAAATATTTTTCATAATCAGGAAACTCTATGGTATGGGTGTGGGAATTGGTTCAGCAGAAGAGAGCGGCATGATCGCGTACGCATATATCTGCATGGGGTCCGGGACGAATGCCGTAAAAATGGGCAGTTTCAAAACCTGGTTGTAGTGATAGAAAATCTCAACCAACAAAACCCCGGTAGGCGGCGCACTGCTATCCAGGCGGCTTTGTATCTCCGCATCTGAAAACTTGGAGACCTGGTTGAGGTAACGCGAGCGACCCGGGCTGCCCTCGGGATAGCGCTTAAAATAGCCGTCAGACACCGAAAAGAAAGATACGACGATGTCATCCCCATTAGAGGGATCCAACACCACCGGCGCCAAAACCTGTTCGGTCAGTTGAAAGGTTTGATCAAAAAAATTATCGTCCAAAGACCTGGTACCATCTGGATTAAGAATGAAAGGGTCGAAGTCGGACGAGTAACGCACCGCCTCGCGAGAGGCGTCCACCAGGTTAAGATAGTTGTTGAGCGCAAACCCGAATTCAACGATCCCTGCCACGAAGATCATCAAGAAAATGATCACCAGGGATAGCTCTACAAAACTCTGGCCTTTTTCGCTTTTATTTGCTTTAGCAAGCATAATGTGCTTATCCTTTAATAAGAAACTTCTATTTTTCATCATACTGGAAAGATCGGGGGAGGTCAACCGATATAGGAGTTTTGTATCCCCTTATAGACCCATTTTTCACGAAATCAGGACTTTAATGGGTTTGTTCGGGTATAATCGCGTTTGAAAATGTCAAAAATGCTCTGCTAACTGCTGCTCATGAAGTTGAGCAAAGCCGGGCAAATCGATTTGACCAGTGAAAGGAGACGCCTCTCAAATTTTTGGGAAAGACAGCGCATGATCCCGCTTCGCTTTCGATGCGGGATGACGAGGAAGAGGGTTCTCCATTGCGAAATGGAGCTAATCTCCTTGCTTCTCCCTCTCCATTAGGAGAGGGTCGGGGTGAGGTGAAAAAATCGACAGATCAGCGGAAGCCCTCCGGGTGTGCCATCACCCGACCATCTTTCCCTCCGAAAAAACTTTGCCACAATGCCGCGCCAGTAATGGCCCGGACAAAGCCGCAAAGGATGGTGAAAACAAGAGACTAGAGAGCAGAAACCAGAGACTCGTCTTCTTATTCTCTTAATCATCTAATCTCTAAAATACGGAGGATCCCCTATTATGTGTGGAATCGTCGGATATATCGGCCCGCAAGATGCGACGCCGATTATTCTCAATGGACTCAAGCGCCTGGAATACCGGGGCTATGACTCGGCCGGGCTGGCCGTCATAACTGGAGGCAAGATCGAGGTCCGGCGCGAAGCGGGCAAACTGTCGCGTCTGGCTGAACTGGTGAAGAACTCCCCAGTCAGCGGTGCACCGGGCATCGGTCATACTCGCTGGGCAACGCATGGCGCGCCGTCTGCGCGGAACGCCCACCCCCACCTGGGCGCATCCGGGCGGGTAGTTGTCGTTCATAATGGCATCGTTGAAAACTTTCTTGAACTTAAGGAAGAACTGACTGCCGAAGGTACGCACTTCAATTCGGATACGGACACGGAAACGATCGTGCATCTGGTGGAACATCACCAAGCCGCCGGTATGAACCTGACCGAGGCGGCCCGACGCACTTTCAACCAGGTGCAGGGTGCGCACGGAATTGTGCTGCTCTCGGCAGACGAACCGGACAAGATCGTCTGCGCGCGTATCGGGAATGCCGGTGGTGTGGTCATCGGGTTGGGTGAAAACGAAAACTTCATCGCATCCGATATCCCCGCCATCCTGGATCACACCCGCAAAGTTATCTTTCTCGAGTCACGCCAGATGGCTGTTATTACCCAAAACGATGTCAGAATCGAGACTCTGGACGGCGAAGCTGTGCAACCTGAAGTTCACACGATTGCCTGGGATGCGGTTTCTGCTGAGAAGGGTGAGTTTCGCCACTTCATGCAGAAGGAAATCCATGAGCAGGTGCGCTCCCTGACAGATACCCTGGCCGGGCGGGTGGACTTTAATGCGGGACGCATTCGCCTGCCTGAACTCAACCTGACCCCGGAACTGGCAAAGCGCATCCAACGCATTTACATCATTGCCTGTGGCACAGCCGCCTATGCGGGCATGGTCGGCAAAACCATGATCGAGAAGATCGCACGGATACCGACCGAGGTGGTGATCGGTTCTGAATTCCGCTACAGCGACCCTATCATTGACGAAAACACAGTTGTACTGGCAATCTCGCAATCCGGAGAAACAGCCGATACACTGGCCGCTATGGAGGAGGGACGCAAAAAAGGCGCGGTATTGTGGAGCATCGTTAATGCGATTGGTTCGCAGGCCATGCGCATCGCAGACGGATTCATCTCGATGCAAACCGGACCCGAAATTGGCGTGGCTTCGACCAAAGCTTTCACCGCCCCGTTGGTCGATCAGTATATGCTGGCCATCCTGCTGGCAGACTTACGCGGCACGATCGATGAGAAAACCCGCCGTTCGCTGGTCGCTGACCTGCGCCTGGTGCCCGACCTGGTTAGCCGCACGTTGAACACCGACCCGGAAATCGAGAAAATCGCGCTGACGCTCAAAGATATCCGCGACTGCTTGTATTTGGGACGCGGTATTAACATGCCGATTGCTTACGAGGGCGCGCTCAAGTTAAAGGAGATTTCATACATCCATGCCGAGGGCTACCCGGCTGGTGAGATGAAGCATGGTCCCATCGCATTAATAGATGAGGATATGCCGGTACTCTGTCTGGCCCCCAAGGATCCCTGGCACGAGAAGATGATCTCGCAAATGCAGCAAGCCAGGGCGCGCGGCGGTAGAGTCATCGCCGTGGCAACCGAGGGGGACGAACTGGTGCAAAGTATGGCGGATCACATCTTGTGGATACCTGAGACTCCCTGGATGCTCAGCCCGGTCATGACAGTGATTCCGTTGCAAATCCTGGCTTATCACATTGCCGCCATCCGCGGCCTGGATGTAGACCAGCCCAGGAACCTGGCAAAGAGCGTAACAGTCGAATAAGAACGCAGGAGCCCCGAGCAAAGTCGGGGCTCTTTTTTCCAAATGTCATACGAGGAGCGTATTTCGCAACGACACTTGCAACGAAATTAGAAATCAGCGACGGCCGTCTTCAAATCCTTTTCAATCGAAACCAGCATATCAAACCCGGACATCTTCAATACTTCTAACACTTCTTTGGTTGGATTGAGAAGCTTCAAATGAGGCGACTTAAACGAACCATCATTGATCTGGCGGTACATTTCTTTATCGCTCGCGCCGTTAGATAATGACCGCAGCTTATTGAACACGTTTTGCAAAACTCGCAGCCCGGCGCTGCTCATATAAGGGGTTTTACTCAAATCCAAAACCAGGTAGCGCGCACCCGCATCGATTATCTCCATAGCCTTTTGCTCAAGTTCATTTGCGCTGGCGGAATCGGTATCACCGGCAACGTGGAGAATCGTCACCGGGACACGGCCTTGTTCTTGTGAGACAGTAATATCCATACAGGACTCCTTTTTTGGACAATTCAGATAGAAAATAATATTAAGGCTGTAAGTATTGTACAGAGTTTTGGGGGATAAATCAAGATAGATACTTTCCGCACAACTAATGCCCGCTTTGAACTTCGGGGTTCTACCAGCTATGGGGGTACCGGCAAGGAAACGCTGCTCAAACGGAAGCAGGCCAGGACGCTCAAGAGGCGCAGCCCGGTCTTTCTGGCCTAGATGGGCGATATGGTAGCAACACAGTGGACGGTATAATGGGAGTAACTCTCAACGGCAAGGTTAACTATGCGAAAGCCATTAATTCTACTGACAACTGTGCTCCTGTTACAAGCTTGCTCGGCATTGAATCTCGTTCCGAGCCCGCCGCCTACCAACACATCCACACCCAGCCCGACCGCATCCCGTACGCCTACCATCACCCTGACTCCTACGCGCACCACCACTCCCACCCCCCGCAGCACTGCCACGCTGATCCTTAGCGAATACAACACACCAGTCGTCCTGGTCGGCGAGGTGGATGCTGCCACCGTAGCGGCCTTCAACCCGGTGCCCCTGGCGCCAACCGGCGGCTTTGAATCCGTAGAACTAACAGAGGGCAACATCTTCTACGGCGTCTGCAAAAAAAGCTACACTAAGATGACGATCAAAGTAGATCATCCGGAAGATGTCCGCAAAGTGTACATTTTCTTCCGGCTGGAATCCGGCAAAAAACCAGGAGACACTACAAAATGGTACGGCTCGATCACCGACAACGATGGTGGCGGGTATTTCCGCTACACCCTGCGGGCCAACAACATCCCTGAACGCAAAAATTTTCTCAAGGCTTGGGTAAACTATCAGTTTGTTGCCGAAGATGCGGAAGGAGAAATTATCGGGCGCAGCCAGATCTACACACGCACCCTCATCCTGGAGCCCTGTAAATAATCTCTTTCTTGCACTTGGAAGTGTCCCTGTCCAGTATTGAAACGGCATGGTCAGACACCAACCACGGAACCACGGATACAATAAAAAGTTGATCTTTACTTCTGTGCGAACACAAACGCACAATACGGCAGACCACCTGCGCCGCTTTCCAGTTTGGCTGTTTGCCTGACTTCGCCACTCAGTAATTTCGCCAACAAAGCCGCGTCCATCCGGCACAAACCGGGGTGCTTTTCGATCACCGTCGCATATGGACAGCGCCCCATGACGATCCGCGGTCCTTCTGCGCCTGCCTCCCAACGCGCCTGATAGTGCATCTCGTTCAGACGCTCGACTGTAGACACCAGCCTGCGCATCAACGGCTGACCGGTAACCGCATTCTCGCCCGCAATCCGCTCCCCCAACGCTTCCATTTGAATCTTCCCATCTGCTTCCGTTAAAAGCGCATCCGCCAGTGCGGACAAGTTATCCCCTATCAGCGTTCCCGCCAGGCGATACACCTTCTCAGGCCGCCCCCTGCCAACCTGCCGCTGGTTGACGATTTCCACGCGTCCGTCCGCAGCCAGGATGCCGAGATGATAACGCGCATTGGCAGGCGTCATTTGCAAGGCGCGCGCAAGCTCACGTGACGATACGGTCCGGTTGCGTTTCAGGTAGTCCAGGATCTTTTGACGGGTGGTAATTGGCATGGTCTCTCCGATAGACCCTAAAAGTTTTGAAGACCTTAGGGCTTTAGTTGTCATACAAACAACGTGATTATACTCACGAATTCAATTTTGCAAATATATTTTTGCGTAATTCGTTTGACTTTGTACCTACCACAACGATATAATGCACAAGTTATATGTCCGATCCGCTGACTTGGGAATCAACCTACGCTATTGCACTTGCACTCAAAGGTGCACATCCCGGTATCGATATGGAAAGCGTCACCCTGGGCAACATCCACGCATGGACACTTGCCCTGAGCAACTTCGATGACGATCCGGCGCTGGTCAACGACGACATCCTGTCAGCGATATACCAAGACTGGTACGAGGAGAACCTTCATGAGTGATGATAAAGAACTCAACTCCCCTGGTTACGACATCCCGGAAGAGCTGGATAATGCAGTCAAAATTACCACGCTCGACCGCCTGTACAACTGGGGACGGCGCTCATCCGTCTGGCCGATGATGTTCGGCCTGGCCTGCTGCGCCATCGAAATGATCGCCGCGCAAGCATCCCGATACGACATGGCCCGTTTCGGGATGGAAGTCATGCGGCCTACACCGCGCCAATCCGACCTGATGCTGGTTTCCGGCACGGTCACCAAGAAGATGGTGCCATTGATCGTGCGTCTGTACAACCAGATGCCCGAGCCTAAGTATGTGGTCGCCATGGGCGCTTGCGCTTCCGGCGGCGGGCCCTTCAAGGAAGGCTACAACGTGGTAGCAGGCATCGATAAGTTCCTGCCCGTTGACGTGTACATTCCAGGTTGCCCGCCCACCCCGCAAGCCCTGATCCACGGCATGATCAAACTACAAGAGAAGATCGACAAACAATCCATCAAGCAGGTACGCTGGTACCGCAAAGGCCCCGAACTCGGTTGAGATCCCGGTGCCGTTGCTCGGTCCGGATTTGATCGATGTCCGTCGCAAAGCTGAGATCAAAGAAATCGCAGCAGCGCAACCCCAGGTCCAGACAGAAGAGGCATAGGAGAATATTATGGCCACACAGATTTCCCCTGCCGAAACAACACAACCCGAAGCCTTCGACCTGTCTGCCAAATTCCCCGACGTTGTCGTTGCAGACGAGCGCCCCGGCTACAGCGGCTGGATGGTCGAAAAAGAGGGCCTGATCGAAGTTGCTACCTTCCTGCGCGATGAATTGGGCTATGACCTGCTCTCGTCCGTCACTGGCGTAGATTACCTGCCCGAAGAAAAAATGGAAGTGGTTTACCAGGCCTACAAAACCACGGGCGGCCCCGGCATCTTCTTCAAGGTGCAAGTCCCGCGTGTGGACCCGATGGAAATCCCCTCAGTCATCAACATCTGGCAAGGCGCGGACTTCCAGGAGCGTGAGATCTGGGACCTGTACGGCATCAAGTTCACCGGCCATCCCGACCTTCGCCGTATCCTGACCTGGGAAGGCTTCGAAGGCCACCCCATGCGCAAGGATTGGCAGGAAGCTTTTTATGAGGAAGATACCAAGCCCTACAAGAGTCGCTGGCCCGAAGGGGAGCATGTTAGCGCTGAAGAAAAGAACCCCTACAACGACAACCTGAGATACCCTGAAAAGTTCGACCCCGAAAAATGGACTCCCACCGACCCTGAAGAAGCACTGTACGCTTCTTTGAAGAAAGCCACTATCACAGACAAAGACGGCCTGGAAACCGACCAGATCATCGTCAACATGGGTCCGCAGCACCCGTCCACGCATGGTGTGTTCCGCGCGGTGGTGGTGCTGGACGGTGAGACCGTTACCAGTCTCAAGCCGGTCATGGGCTACTTGCATCGCAACCACGAAAAGATTGGCGAGCGTAACACTTTCCTCCAGAACATGCCCTACACCGACCGCCTGGATTATTTCAACTCTATGAGCAACAACTGGGGCTATGCCCTGGCTGTCGAAAAGCTGATGGGCATCGAAGTAACCGAGCGATCCGAGTACATTCGCGTCATCATGGCCGAGTTGACCCGCATCCAGAACCACCTGATCTGGATCGGTATGATGTTGAATGACCTGGGCACATACTTCACCCCGGCGCTGTATGCGTTCGAAGAGCGCGAACTGATCCTGGACATTTTCGAAGCCGCTTCGGGCTCTCGTATGATGTGCAATTACTACCGCTTCGGCGGAGTCGTGCGAGATGTGCCTGCTGAGGCCTTTGAGAAGATCAAAGGGCTGGTCTATGACCGTTTACCCGGCAAGATCGAGGAATTCGAACGCTTCTTGAGCGAGAACGAAGTGCTGGTCTCGCGCTTGAAGGGTATTGGCTATTTGAGCGCCGAGGATGCCATCGCCACCTCGACCACCGGACCTGTCCTGCGCGCTTCCGGCGTGCCCTACGACATCCGCCGCGCCGACCCCTACGGCATCTACGACCGCTTCGACTTCGACGTGGTCACCCGTCCCGAAGGCGACATGTATGCTCGTTATACGGTTCGCATCGAAGAGATGCGCCAGAGCTTACGCATCCTCGAGCAGGCCATCCAAGGCATCCCCGAAGGTCCGGTGCTGCCCGGCAAACCTGTTTATCAGGTGCGCGTTCCGGCTGGTGAGGCCTACGGGCGCATCGAAGCTCCAAAGGGCGAACTCGGTTTCTACGTCATTTCCACCGGTAAGCCCAACCCGTGGCGCTATCACGTCCGCGCCCCATCCTTCATCAACCTGACCGCGCTGGAAATGATGTGCGTTGGCAACAAGATTGCAGACTTCGTCGCTATCCTGGGTGCGATTGATATCGTGCTCGGCGAACTCGACCGGTAGAACAGGGAGCAGAAGACATGTACGGAAAAGGTATTCTAAAAGGTCTGGGCGTTACCCTGAAACGCTTCGTAAACACTTACGTGGACGATATTGCCTGGTGGGGCCGTCGTTACTATAAACCGGAGGGTATCGCCCATCGTTCTTCGAAAGACGCGCGCGGTATCTTCACCATCCAATATCCCGAAGAGAAATTGCCGTCCCCCGAAGAGTTCCGCTATGTGCCCTTCCTGGTCTACGATGAGACCGAAGATGGCGAGAAGGCTGTGCGTTGCACATCCTGCGGGATTTGCGCCAAGGTCTGCCCGCCGCAGTGCATCTGGATCGTGCGCACGTCTGATCCCAAGACGGGCAAACCCGTTCCCGTAGCCGGCAGAGTTCTACATCGACGCCGATATTTGCATGAACTGCGGTTTCTGCGCCGAGTACTGCCCGTTCGATGCCATCAAGATGGATCACGATTACGAGATCGCCTCTTACGGGCGCAACGTCTACAATATGGAGGCGCTGCTTAAATCGGCTGAGTATTACGCCAGCATCCGTCCAGAAAACGCTGCCCGCGAAGATGAAGCCCGTCGGGCCAAAGAAGCCGCCAAGGCAGCCAAAGCTGCGGCAAATTAAGGTAGGTCACGTTTTCAAAGTCCCCAAAGGGATAACGTGACAACACCCAATGACAACAACAGACAAGTTACAACCACGTAACGCGACATTCATGTCGCGTTACAACTTAATGAGTAAAATAATCAAATGACAAATCAACCTACCAAAGAACAAGTACTGGCAGCACTCAGCAAAGTACAAGAGCCTGAGCTACATAAAGACCTGGTCACATTGAATATGATCCGCGAGCTTAATGTCGAAGGCAACAAAGTTTCCTTCAGCATCATGCTGACCACGCCAGCCTGCCCCCTCGTCGGGCAAATCAAAAAGGAAGCGGAGCAAGCCGTGATGTCCGTGGGAGGCGTGGAAAGCGTCGATATTAAGATGGATTCGGATGTCCCCAACGATGGTCGTATGCGCGGACTGGTCAGCATGCCCATCCGCAATGCCATCGCGGTCGGCTCTGGCAAGGGCGGAGTTGGCAAGAGCACCGTCGCGGTCAATATCGCGATTGCGCTGGCCAAGAGCGGCGCGCGCGTCGGCCTGATGGACGCTGATATTTACGGCCCGAATATCCCCACCATGCTGGGCGTGGAAAAGCTGCCGCCCCCGATCGAGAACAAACTCATCCCGGCGATAGCCTATGACATCAAGATGATCTCGATGGGACTGCTGGTCAAACCGGGACAGCCGCTCATCTGGCGCGGACCGATGCTCAACTCGGCCATCCGCCAGTTCCTGGGCGATGTGGAATGGGGCGAACTGGACTACTTGATCGTGGACCTGCCCCCCGGCACCGGCGACGCCGCCCTATCCCTGGCACAAGCCTTGCCCCTGAGCGGCGCGGTTATCGTCACTCTGCCCCAGCTTGTTTCCCTTGAAGATGCCAGTCGTGGCCTGAACATGTTCCGCCAACTGGAAGTACCCATCCTGGGTATCATCGAAAATATGTCTTACCTGGATCTGCCGGACGGCACCCGCATGGACATCTTCGGCTCCGGCGGCGGCGAGCAATTGGCCGATTCAATGCAGGTACCCTTCCTGGGCAAAGTGCCAATGGAATCCGAAGTGCGTGTGGGCGGTGATAGCGGCAAACCCATCACGGTCACCCATCCCGATTCGCCAGCCGCCAAAGCCCTGACCGACATCGCGCAGCAAGTTGCTGCCAAGGTCAGTGTGGCCGCGCTGGGACAGGAAAACGCGCTGCCGATCAATATTGTGGAATAAGTAAGGTAAAAGCAAGAAGCAAAAAGTTAGAAGTGTAAATCGAAAAGACCTGATAGGCATATTGCCTGTCAGGTCTTTTTCATTAACTTCCGCGTCGAGCGGAGGCTTTCGCGCTTTTCGAAAGCCGTAGTCGAGACTTTGCAATTCTGCGCTTCGACTACGTTTGCATAATACGCTCACTCCGCTCAGCGAGAAAGCCTCTCGCCAGGATAATTTGTAAAGTTCCAGTTCATCCTACATCAAAAATCTCAAGCATTTTATGCTCATACCAGGCCCTGCCGGAAATAGTTTCAAGGAAGCCATTATGGCCTCCGTAGCGATGAAGGATGAGATCGGTCAGAGAATTCAGCTTTAGATTATAAAAATCATCCACCGGGATGATCGGGTCATCTTTCGCGGCGATGATCGTGGTAGGAACAGTAATGTCACCAGCGCATCCTTCAAAAGGGCGTAGTGGCTAAAATAATCGGAGGCAGTTTCATAGTCGCTGTAACGCTCGATCATCAAATCGGTCATTTCGGTGATAGAGTCAAGCGTCAAAACGTCGCTGAAATCATACAGGTCGGGGAAATATGCCTGCTTTTTCTGCAAGGAACGCAGCCATTTTTTACGAAAGTAGCGTCGCAGGAGAGGAACATCATCGATGGCATAGGTTGATTTCTCGGGGTCAAGCACCGGGCTGATACTGACCACGTGGGCCAGATTGCTGGATCGGGCTTTCAGCACATTTCCGCGCAATTCGTAAGGCAAAATTGCCACCCATCGAAAAGCCAGCCAGATAGAAGGGCAGATTCTTCTCATACTGCCGATACCTGTTGAACTGCCTTGAAAACTTCATCCAATAAGGCGGCATAAAACAAACCCGGGTTGAGAGCATGGCTGTCGCCATGATCCCGGTAGTTCAGTCTGAAAACAGAGTAACCGTGGTTATACAAGAATTTCCCCGTACCCAGGATATAAGCCGAATTGACGCTGCCCTCCCAGCCGCACAGCAGCATGACCAACCCTTTGGTCTGCCCGTTCACTTGCTCCGAATAAAAGCCCTGGAGCCTGACATCTTCACAAGGGTTAAGGATCACTTCTTTGACGGAATTCGAGCATGGGATTATCCCCCCACTTCCGCATGCCGCTGCCAGCCAGCATGGTCTGAGCAAGGGTGCTTCGGAGATAGAAGGGCGGGGTAAAAATCTCACTAGCCATATCTACTCTTCCTCTCCAAATTCAGGGATAGCAACCTCTCCAAAATCTCCTCATCCGATAAATCAGACGGCCAGCCATAGGCTGCGAAAACGGCCTCATCGAGCTTCTTGTACACCAATTCCAGCCAGGTGGGACGCTGGTTGGAAAAGTCGATGAAATGTTCCTGGTAGGTTTGCTTTTCGCGCGCGGTCACGCGCTTCCAATTACTGACAAAATCTTGAGGGGTGAGTTCAGGCATGATGAGATTGTATTTTCCCATTTGTTGAGTCAATTGTACACAAAAAGTAGGGCAAACACCACCACGAAGTATATCGCCGCCTGAATTCAATTGAAATCCTATAAGCTACCAAACCATCAAAAATGGGCGGCTTTCTGCCGCCCTTTTTTTGTTAATTTGCCTTGTTGCACGTCTACATGATTGTTATCCAAGCCAACTTTCCCCGATTTCCTTGGCCTGCGCGATGAAATACTCCTTTACGGTTTGCCACGTAGCAGGTTGCAATAAGAACGGGTCGCTATCCTGTTCCGCGTTTTCAAAGAACGCCAACCGTTTGACAGTCTGTGCTTCAAAATCACGTACGGAAGGATATTTTTTCGGTGCCATATCGAGCAACCGTCGCAAAGGAATTCTCTGGCAAATGAAGTACAGGTCGTAAAAATCCTTGCGCGCCGCGCGGGAGAGCAATGCGTCCAATTTCATCAGAGCGATATCTTCCACGGAGGCGAGACGCAAACCCTCGCTCTCGACCAAAGAGACTGCAAGTGGATGGCCATATCCATAGAAACCAATGCGCACACCTTGTGCGAGATAAACAAGATTTCCCCAGGCAGAATCCGCTAAAGTTGCATGAAAAGGATCGAGCACGTTTTCTAGTACAGCGCGGACGCTCGGAATATCCTCGGTTGGAGAAAAGAAATCCAGGTCTACGGACCGGCGGTGTCCGATTTGCAGAGCAAGCGCTGTGCCACCGGCTAAATAGAAGCGTGCGCCGATCTCGCTTTGTGAGAACCCGGTTAGAACGAGGGCGCATATTCTCGGTGATTGTATTCCAGAACAATTCCATCATCCGTTGATTTCCAAAACGAGCTGCCAGAAAGCACGCTGAGGATTCGGCAGCCTGTCTTTTCCAAAGCGCCTGACCCAATCGGCGATTTGGGCACGTGGATACTGCGCAAAGAGCCAACGCAGTTCAACACGGTTTCCGAATTGCAGGGTGCGCTCAATGATAGTTGCAGAATCCTGCTGCGGATCAAGCTGCGTCAGTTCGTATTCTTGGAAAAAAGGTGCTAGCGTAGATGGGATGGTTTGCATAACAGCGGGATGAGTGTAAGGTAGGAGTTGCTTGTGATTGAATTTTAACATAAAGCCATCCGTTCACGGTAACACAAATGTATTGAAACCTTGCGAAGGCATACCCCGCCTGCGCCGTACTATAGGTACAGATGAGGACATAGTCCAAAGGATCATGCCTTCGCAAGATCTTTCTATCAATCCATCAACCTCCGCGCCTTGCGGACCAACTCCACAAACTCACTGACCGCCTCATCGCGCGGCAGGTATTCGCTGACCCGTTGCGCTTCCTTGTAGACCGCATCCATGCTGCTATCTTCGGCCCAGTAGCTGTCGCGCAGGATTTCGGCGTATTCGGCCACCACCACCGACCACTGGAAGTAGGGATCGGCGCGGCGGAAGCTTTCGGACATCTGGTACGCTTCGAAATCTTTGGACAGTTCGACCACTTCGCGCGTGTCCGGGTCCTGCCAGCGCAGATAGACGCTCGCCACCCGACCCGAAGCCTGCGGGAACAATTTGAGCTCGTACAAGGCTGTGACGGTGTGCCCCGCCCCCACTTCCCCGGCATCGACCGAATTATCACGGAAATCTTCGTCAGCCACGTCGCGGTTCTCGTAGCCCACCAGCCGGTAGCGCGAAACCACTTCGGGGTTGAAATCGACCTGCACCTTGGCATCCAGTGCGATGGTTTGCAGCGTGCCCGTCAGATTGTCGATGAACAGGCGCTCGGCTTCGTCCATCGTGTCCACGTAGGCGTAGAAGCCGTTGCCGTTGTCGGCAAGTTGCTCCATCAGCACGTCGTTGTAGTTGTCCATGCCGAAACCGATGGAAGTCAACATCACGCCTTCTTCCACATATCCGCGCACTTCGCGCAGGATGGCGTCCGATTCGGTCTGTCCCATGTTGGCGACCCCGTCCGAGCACAGGATCACGCGGTTGATCCCATCGGGATTGTAGGCGCGCATCGCCATCTTGTATCCCAGGCGCAGACCGGCTTCGGCATTGGTCACGCCTTCCGGTTGCAGGCTGTGGATCGCGCGCAGGATGCGTCCTTTATCGGAACCAGGCGTCGGGTCCAGCACGACGCGCGCCTCCGTCCCGTAGACCACGATGCCCACCTGGTCATCCCGATGCAAACGTTCCACCAGCAATTCCAGCGAACGTTTGACCAGCCCGAGACGGTTATCCATGTCCATCGAGCCGGAGACGTCAATCACGAAGGTCAGCGAGACGTCCTTGCGCTCGGAATCGGGCACATCATAGCCCTGGATGCCGACTCTCAGCATTGAATAACGCTCGGTCTCGTCGAAGGGCGTTGGCGCGCCATCGATGCTGATGCCGAAGGCCTGGTGCGCAGACGGATTCGGGTATCCCTGCTCGAAGTAGTTGACGTACTCTTCGACCCGCACCGAATCCTGCGGCGGCAGGTCCCCCTCGGACAGGTAGTTGCGCATGATGGTGTAGGAGCCGGTATCGACATCCAGCGCGAAGGTGGACAGGTGATCGTCTTCGGTGTCCACCGAGGGATTGACCCCGTAGTCCTGGAAGAACATATCGTAGGGCTCGCGGCCTTTTGAACTGGGGGCATTCTGGGGCGTGTACGCTCCGGATGTGGACGGCTCGCCCAGCGGGGCGACAGGATAAGCATCCGCCGGAGATTCCGGCATGGCAGGTGCATAATCTTCAGTTGCGGCCGGCGCGGCAGGCTTCTCGCGCGTGGCTGGCGCCTCGGTTGCCGCTGCGCCAGCGCAGGCATAGGTGACAAGCAATACAAATAACATGCCCAGGGAAAGGGCAAAGCGTTTGGTGATCATCGCATTCTCCTTATTGGATATCCTTGCAAAGGATGTTTCGCAAGGGTCTTCTAGGCTGAATTACAGGCGGCGTTCCTGCGTTCAGCAAATCGTTTTCAGTGCATAGGCCCTCCTTTCATCTCCGAATCATACGTTGGTCGAGTAGCCCGAAGGGCGTATCGAGACCACATTTCCGGGCATTTCTTGCCCGCTGTTGGCTCGGTATGGCAAACAAACATCACCTACTCGACCAACGGGTTGCTTCTGAAGAACAAATTAGATTGTTTCCCAATGGACGTAGAACCGGAAGATTATGTTCCCCTAAATCTTCGCGGAATTCGCCATATTCGTGCCCTTCGCGTTGAAAAAGGCCTAGCATCTGAAGCCATCAAGATCGTGGAGGCGTCCATTCACTTCACCCTTCACCACGACCAAATTGTCTTACAACCTAATGCGGTTTAGCAGAGAATCACTTGCATACGGTATAATTTGACACATGCAACCCTTTATTGTTGGAATCCGCTTTAACCCCATTGGGAAAATCTACCACTTTGACTCGAGCCCCTTCAGAGACATAAAAGTGGGTGACCAAGTAATTGTCGAGACATCACGCGGCAAACATCTGGGCGAGATCGTCCAGCTCATGCAAGAACTGCCTTTACCGCCGGATGGCGGCTGGAAGTTCGTGGAACGCCGCGCTACGCCCCGTGACCTGCTCTTGCGCGAAACCTGGCGAGCCAAGCAGACCGAGGCCATGATCGAATGTCGCGCCCGCGCTGCCGAACTCAAGTTGAACGGCGTCAAGATCGTCGCTGCCGAGTTCAATTACGACGGTTCGCGCCTGACCTTCCTGTACAGCACCGAGAGCGAAGACAAGGCCGATCTCAAATCCTTGCGTAAGGATATGAACAGGAAGTTCTCCAAGTCCCAGGTGGAAATGCGCCAGATCGGCCCGCGTGACGTGGCCAAGATCATCGGCGGCATGGGCGCCTGCGGCCTGGAAACGCGCTGCTGCTCCAAATTCCTGACCGACTTCAGTCCCATCTCGATCAAAATGGCCAAGGAACAGGGTATCTCCCTGACCCCTTCCGAGATCACCGGCATGTGCGGACGCCTGCGCTGCTGTCTGCTGTACGAATACGAGCAGTATGTGGCGGCCCGCAAACAGCTTCCCAAGCGCAACAAACGCGTGGTCACGCCCAACGGCGAAGGCAAGGTTGTCGATATTGCCCCGTTGAACGGCATGATCACGGTCAGGTTCGAAGGCGACGGGGGTCGACCTTCCCACCAAACCTTCCACCGCGACGAGATCGAACCCTGGGATGAGCTCGAAGCCCTGCGCCGCAAATCCGAAGCGCCCTGCGACCGTCACGATAGCGGCGGGTGCGATTGCGGCAAGAGCAAGAACGGTAAGAAAAATGGCTCCTGAAGAAGCAACTGGCATCTGGGAAGAACCCAAAAATATCCTGGTCATCCTGGCACATCCGGATGACCCGGAGTTTTTTTGCGGCGGAACGTTGGCGCGCTGGGCGCGTGACGGCCATCACATCCAGTATTACCTGCTGACTTGCGGTGACAAAGGTCGCAACGACAACAACCGCGACATCCCGGGCGACGAGCTCTGTGACATCCGACACCGCGAAGAGAACGCTGCTGCTTCCGCGCTGGGGGTCAAAGCGGTTCATTTCCTGGACCGGGAAGATGGCACGCTGGTCCCGGACATCGACCTGCGCCGCGACGTGGTGCGCATCATCCGCCAGATGAAACCCGACATCCTGGTTACCTGCGATCCCCAGAACCTGTTCGCATCCTACGGACTCAACCATCCCGACCACCGCGCCGCCGGGCAGGTAGTGCTGGACGCGGTCTTCCCCGCCGCTGGCAACGACCTGTTCTTCCCTGAACTGCTCAAAGAAGGCCACCTACCGCACATGCCAGATGAAGTCTGGGTTTCGCTCACCAGCCAGCCCAACGTCACGATCGATATTACCGACACCTGGGGTACCAAACTCCAGGCGCTCAAAGAACACAAAAGCCAGATCGGCGACCCGGCCAAATTCGAAGAGCGCATGCGCTCCCGCCACACCGAAGACAGCACCGACGAAGAACCACACTTCGAAGAAAAATTCAAGGTTATTAAGTACAAATAAACCGCAAAGAGCGCGAAGAGCGCCAAGTTTCTATTTTTTCTTTGCGTTCTTTGCGAGCTTCGCGGTTCAATTAATTCTCCTGGTCACCTTGTTTTAGATGCAGTTGCACTGCATCCTATTCCGAGTGCAACCGCTCACAAACAATCCATGAACATCCTCAACGTCGGCTACGACTTCGACCAACTACTATTTGCTGGACATCAAAGGCGGGAAACTGCTGGTCGATAACGGCTGGCCCGGAACACTTCCAAAATTCCTGTCGGTGCTCAAGCGCAAGGACGTCTCACCCGATGAGATCAAATACCTGCTGGTCACGCATTTCCATCCCGACCATTCTGGCCTGACCCAAGAACTGAAAAATCTGGGCGCTAATCTGATCCTCTTGGAAAGCCAGATGGGCTTTACCAATTCCATGGATGAGTTGTACAAGTCCAAAAATCTGCCTTATCTTCCTATCACGCCTGAAAAGAACATCCAGCTCAAATTCGCTGATAGCCGGGACTTCCTTGCTACCCTTGGTTTGACAGGCGAAATCATCCCCACGCCCGGTCACAGCGACGATAGCGTGACCCTGATCCTGGACGAAGGCTTTGCCTTCACAGGTGACCTGCCCCCGCGTTTCATAATCCCAGAAGAAGACCTCACCAACCGACAAAGCTGGGATAGAATCTACCAGCACAAAATCACCAGAATCTTCCCCGCCCACGGCGGCTAAAGGAGCAACACCATGCCAGACTTTCTCAGCGAAGCGCAATCCCTGTTCGAATACACCCAATCCCTGCGGCGTGATTTCCACATGCACCCCGAACTGGGATTTCACGAAGTCCGCACGGCGGGCATCGTCGCCAAAGAACTCCAGACACTGGATATGGAAGTGACGACCGGCGTCGCCAAGACCGGTGTGGTCGGGATGCTCGAAGGCGGCCGAACCCGGGCCGGTGATCCTGATCCGCTTCGATATGGACGCCCTGCCTGTTACCGAGCAAACAGGCGCAGCCTACGCCTCGACCAATCCCGGCAAAATGCACGCCTGCGGGCACGACGGTCACACCGCCATCGGCCTGACCGTGGCGAAGATGTTGCACGCCCATCGCGACCAATTAGCTGGTTCCGTCAAATTTGTGTTCCAGCCCGCCGAAGAAGGCACCTGCGGCGAGGAGATCGGCGGCAACGAGATGATGATCCGCGAGGGCGTGCTGGAAAACCCCAAACCCGATCTGGCGCTGGCGCTGCATCTGTGGAACGAAAAGCCGCTCGGCTGGGTGCACGTGGCAGGCGGACCGGTGATGGCAGGCGCGGAAGAATTCAAGATAACGGTAACAGGGGTAGGCGGGCACGGTGCGATCCCGAATCAAACTGTCGACCCGGTGCTGGCCGCCAGTCAGATTGTCAGCGCGCTGCAGAGCATCACATCCCGCAATGTCGCACCGTTACAGTCCGCTGTGGTCAGCGTGACCATGATCCACGCCGGAGAAGCTTTCAATGTCATCCCGCCGGAAGCGAAAATGGAGGGCACCATCCGCACCTTTGAGCTTGGACGTGCGCGAGACCGTGCTGCGGCGCTTCGAGGAGATCGTGCAGGGCGTGGCTGCTGCGATGGGCTGCACCGCCGAAGTGACCGTCAAGCGCCTGACCCCGGCGCTGATCAACGCGGACGAGATCGCCCAGCGCGTGCAGGAGAGCGCCCGCCGCATTCTGCCGGATGCCGACCTGGACACGTCCGGCTCACCTGACCATGGGCGCGGAAGACATGGCTTTTATGCTCGAAAAAGTGCCGGGCTGTTATTTCTTTGTGGGCTCGGCCAACGATGAGAAGAATCTGAACTACGGCCACCACCACCCCAAATTCGACTTCGACGAGGCCGCCCTGCCCCGCGCCGCAGCGCTGATGGCAGGCGCAGTGGCGGATTTTTTGAAGTAGCAGGCTTGCGAATTATTGAATTGAACGTGCGCTCAGCCGAAAGGAAAACCGAATGATTTTGTTGTGGATTCTGGGTGGATTAGTCATTCTCGTCCTTGCACTCGATTTTATGGTGGGCAAGGTGTTCCAAAACAAAAAAAGTCCCGCACGCGTTACGCCACGGAAATACAACATTCCCTTTGAAGAAGTGCACATCCCGGTCGAAAAGGGTGCACAACTCTTCGGCTGGTGGATACCGGCTTCTGCAGATGCGCCTACGCTTATCCTGGTTCACGGCTGGGGACGCAACATGGCGCGCATGCTGCCTTATATCCAGGAATTACATCCGTTGGGTTACAACCTGTTGGCATTCGATGCCCGTAATCACGGTAGCAGCAGCCCGGAAAAACATCCCACAGTTTGGACATTTACGCAAGACGTACTGGCAGCAATAGGTTTTGTCGCTGAAAAATATCCAACTGCGGCAAAAAAACTTGGACTGTTTGGTCTTTCAGTCGGTGGAGGAGCAGCTATCAACGCATCCGCTCTGGACGAACGCATTCAAAGCGTTGTTACCGTTGGCGCCTTTTCCCATCCGGTTGAAGTGATGAAGCTGGAATTCGAAAAAAAACATATTCCGTATTTTCCTCTTGTCTGGCTGTTGTTTAAATATTTACGGGTTCGCTTCGGGCTGAATTTCGACAAAATTGCTCCCGTCAATCACATCGGACACGCACAGGCAGACATTTTCCTGATTCACGGCGATGTGGATGAGACCATTCCGCTTGAACAGGGCGAAACGCTGTTTAAAGCCGGGAAACCTGAAAAGACTCGCTTTTGGATCGTCCCTGGCAAGGGGCATAGCGACTGCAACACACACATCCAGTTTTTGGAAAAGGTAAAAGCGTTTTTGCAAGAAACAATCCCCGTAAAATAAACTGGAATGCGCGGCAGTAGTTTTTTAGGAAACAACTTCTCCGCCGGAGTAATCGATGGCAAAATTGAAACTAGACCTGCACGAAATTTACAACCGCGGCGATAAGATCGAAACGGAGTTGAACCGCATTATTCAGGAGGCGGTTGATAAACGCATCAGCCTGGTGGAGATCATCCCCGGCAAAGGCAGCGGACAGTTGAAGAAAAAGGTGCTGCGCTTTCTCAATCAAAAGCACATCAAGGCGCTGTATCATCGGGTGGAAAAAGACGATAAGAATTTCGGGCGCATTTTTGTCCACTTTCGGCATTAAACTCATACTTCTTTGGCAGTATCTTTATCCATTTTAGGCATTAGAACAGCGAATTATGGTGAGCTATAGGCGGGATTTCTACGCTCATTCACTGTGATTCAAAGTGCGCTATACTTCGTAACAATGAAAAAATCAGTTATTGCCCACTATCGGCTGCACAATCAACACATCGGTACAACCCCGTTCGAAAAGCCGAGCGATGTTGTAAGCTGGTTGGTCGCGGTCAGGCTCAGGATTACGCTGGAGCGAAATGGGCGCTCGGATTGCGAATGCAGAACGCTACTGACGAAAGCCTCGATCAAGCTTTCAACGACGGAGCCATTCTGCGCACGCATCTGATGCGGCCGACTGGCATTTTGTGACCCCGGCCGATATCCGTTGGATGCTGAGGCTTAGCGCGCCACGCGTCCACGCGGTCAACGCAACCATGTATCGCAGGCAAGGATTGGACAGCGTCACGCTCAAACGCTGCCAGGGCCTGTACTAGCCAAATGCTACAAGGGACAAGCAACTCACGCGCGATGAACTGCGAGATGAGCTTCAAGCAGCCGGTATCCCGGTCGATGGCGGATTGCGGTTAGCCCTTATTATGATGGCCGCCGAGTTGGATGGGGTCATCTGCAGCGGACCCAGGCGTGGCAAACAATTCACGTATGCTCTCTTGGAAGAACGTGCTCCCGATGCCAAAACTTTGACACGCAGGTAATCCCTGGCTGAATTAGCCCGGCGCTACTTTATGAGCCGTGGGCCTGCCAGCGTGCAAGATATGGCGAAATGGTCCGGGCCGACAGTGGCTGATAGCAGACTTGGCTTGGAAGCAGTCAAAGCTCAACTCGAATGCGAGACGATAGATGGTCAAACATACTGGTTTTCGACTTCCACGCTGTTTGGGAACAATCCATCCCCCACCGCCCATTTATTGTCGATTTTCGATGAGTACATCGCTGGATACAAAGACCGCAGCGCCATTGTCGAGGACAAGCTCTGGGCAAAGTTGACGGCGCTCGGTAACGGGTTGAGATATGTCATCGTGGTAGACGGTCAAATTTTGTAGGCACATGGAGACGCGTGCTCAAAAAGGATCCGTTAACATCGAGTTTGATCCATTCATCCAATTGACAAAAACCGAAAATAAAGTCGTCACTCTGGCAGCCCAGCGATATGGTGAATTTCTTGAATTGCCAGTGATTTTGTTGTAAACGTATGTTGCCAACTGGCCATTAAACCAATATTGCTGTCACGCCCCAGGCGATCCAGGCAGCGATCAAGGCCACCACAATTGTCAACCCTGAAATGGCCAGCATGGCATGCGTGCCCAGTTCCCGCCGTAACACGGACAGGGTCGCCAGGCAAGGCAAATAGAACATCACAAAGGTGGCGTAAGTCACCATCTGGGGAATGCTGAGTACGGATGCAAAATCCGTGCTACCAAGCGCCTGTCCCAACATCACCAGCGACAACTCTTTGCGCAAAATCCCAAAAATCAAAGGCACGCCCACTTCTGATGGCAGACCCAGACTCCAGGTTAATGGCCGGACCAGCCAGTTGAAGAACAATGCACCATTGAAGTAATTCAAGGCTGCCAAAATCGCGCTACCTATGATCAATAACGGCCAAGCCTCCACGACAAACTCACGCACCCGGAACCAGGCTTTGCCGGTCACATTTTTGAGGGTCGGAATCCGGTAAGTCGGCATCTCCAGGATTAGGCCGGGGGAATCTTCCGGCATCAGACTATTCAAGATACGCCCAGTGACAGCAATTACCAGCAAATTAAAGAGATAAAGCGCAAAGGCCGCCAGCGGGCCAAGATAAAATGCCACCAACCCGAACACTACCGCCAGCCGCGCCGCGCAAGGGACTAAGGTAGCCAGCGCAGCCGCCAGGTAACGGTCACGCGGCTCTTCCAGAGTGCGAGTTGACATGACCGCCGGAACGTTGCAGCCATATCCCAAAATGAATGGCACAATCGCTTTGCCATGCAGGCCAATGCGGTGCATGAGTGCATCCATCAAGAAGGCCACCCGTGGCAGGTATCCGACATCTTCCAGAATCCCCAATCCGAACAAAAACGGCAACAAGTAGGGTAACACAATGGCTACACCCGCCGCTATGCCTTGCATCACACCCAAGATGATTTCTGCAATAAGAGCATTGCTCTCAAAAGGAGCCAAGGCACGCTGAGTAATCGCATCAAAAAATGTCAGTAGCGGTGGCTCGATCAACTGCCCGATACCGTACACAGCCTGAAAGAACAGGAGCAGTACCAATAGCAAAATCACATATCCCCAAACCGGATGCAGCAGAACCTCATCAAACTGGTCGCGCAGGGAAATGCGCCGCTCCCCTTGTTGCACGAACCTGTGCGCCAACGTGCGCGCGTGTCCGTGCCGCTCGTTGGCATTACCGTCTGTATATTTCGCTTCCGCTACTTTAGACTTGTTTCTGCCTGCTTCCAGCGCTTTCAAAAATACGCCCTTGACCCCGCGTCCCTTGCTGGCCACCAGCGGCAAAACGGTTATGCCTAATTCTTTTTGCAGACCGGGACCGTCGATATGCAGACCGAGACGGTCAGCCTCGTCCATCATGTTCAGGGCCAGAATGACGGGTTTATTTAGCGAGAGCAATTCCAGGGTTAGTTCGAGGCCGAGCGACAGGCGCGAAGCGTCCGCCACGTTGATAATCGCGTCCACTTCGTTTGAACGCAAATAGGAGGCTGCCTCCCGCTCCGCAGGACTGTGCGCGTCTAATGTATACGCCCCGGGCAGGTCTACAATCTCAACCACCTCTCCACCCACACGGACCTTGCTCTCCGTAAAATTGACTGTCGTACCGCTGAAGTTACCGGTCTCGGCTTTATAACCTGCCACCTGGTTGAACAGGGTACTTTTGCCGCAATTCGGTTGCCCAATTAAAGCGATTCGCAAGAGTCTATCTCCACAAAGATTTTGTCAGCAACGCCTCTGCCAAGGGCAATCTCGCGCTCGTTGCATTCGACCAATAAAGGACCGCCCAAAGGTGCTCTTCGTAGCAAACGCAGTCGGTCACCCGGGTAGATGCCATATTGCGTCAACTTGCTGCGCAAATTTATGCCCCCATCAAAGTCAATCACGCGAACAGAAGTGCCGGAAGAAATTTGAAGTAAGGTTTTCACAGATCGTTTATATCCCAAATATTAAGCGTAGCCAAGTGAGTTTCGTCCCTGAATAGGATGTTCCATATCGGTATTATCGTTGAAACATCAGGCAACGGTTTCAAACCATTTTGGTGGTGACAGGTCTTCATCTTTTTACTGCTTTCTGCATAAATTTTGAACTTACATGTTCCGGGTAGCGCGAAATTAACGGGATTTTGGTTCAGATATTTACGCAGTACTCTGTAGTATGATTGTTACAAAATGCGGACTTTTATTCTAATAATAATCGGCATCCTGATTATTTTCTTGCCCAGCGCCTGCAACTTCCCCAGAACGGGAGTACCCGCTTCCTCCTTCTTCGGAAACAACTGTCGCAGCAGGAACGCAGCAAACTGTTAAATCGCACTCAAGACTATCGAATCCACGGAATGTGGATTCATGTGGGCGAATAACCCTTTGCCTGAGCTTTCGGATGATTTCAACAAGGCCCTGAAAGATGTACAACCGCAGGCAAACGGTTACACCGAAGCTTACGGCGAGAATTGCATCGACAGCGAGGGCAAAATTGTGCGTTTCCTGACCATGGAAACGGATTTCCATGTCACAATCAAGGTAAATGATCTGGAAGACAAAAAAGCCCTCGGCGAACTGATCGAGCAAGTATTAGCTGTGGTAGCAAAGTTTCCCCCAGAAGACACCCCCGGCCCGCAGCCCGGATACGTGGGCATCACCTTCGAAGCGCCCGCGGATGAACTCCGTCTGTGGTTCACCCAAACGGATGGTGAAACCGCTATCGAAAACGGGCTGCAGGGCGAAGAACTGTTCAACACGCTACAAGCGAAATAGACCTCCCATCTACATTATCAAAAATTGCAAACGACCGGTCTGATTGCCAATTCAGCAATCCTCAATTTGAGCTATGTCATTGCCCCGCCAATGCAGCGGGGTTGCGAGACGGTGTTTTCCCGTCGAAGCAATCTCCCATTTTAGCGAGGAGATTGCTTCGCAACGAGCGCTCGCAACGACATACTAAGAATTGCCACAGCCAGTTGCATTTCTCTTGACAGAGTTTCATCTTTATCGTATATTTTGTTTAGTTACTACTAAACGTTCTAAACAAAAAGAGAGGTAACGAGAAATTATGAGCGAGCAAATTACACAACTCAAACAAGATTTCACTGAAGGATTGAGCCAGATCAGCAAATTCTGGGGCTTCCCGAAAGGCATGGGAGCCATTTTCGCTGTGCTGTATCTATCCCCCTCCCCTCTGTCGCTGGATGAGCTTGTCGAGCAAACAGGGCTAACCAAAGGCGCCATCAGCACCAACGTCCGCGCGCTGGCACGCATGGGACTGGTGCGCCCTTCCGCCAAGCTGGGCGACCGCAAAGACTACTACGAAGCTGAGACAGATTTCTACAAGTCCATTCGCGCTATTCTCAAGGAACGCCAGAACAGCGAGTTCGATAGCGCAGTCCAGTCGGTGCGGGAAACGCTGGAGAAACTGGAGGCAGGCACAGGTGTCCGAAGATGAAGCGGAACGGCAGTTCCTACTGGAACGTGTACAAGCCTTGCAAGTCCTTCTTCGACGCGCTGGATGGGCTCGTCAGAGCGGTTGTCCGCCTGGATGGGTTAGGCATTACTACCTTTGAAAAAATCCTATCCATTCTCAAATAAGGAGTGATCATGAATACTTTGCTAGCCTTCACAATCGAAATCGGGCTCACGGTATTAGCATTTGTCGTGATTACCGGCTACCTGCGCCCGCATCTGAAACGAGTGCTGCTTGACCTGTGCAGAACAGAAGACCGCGCGCAGTTTTGGACAGTTTTTTCCAACATCCTTTTGATCGGATCTCCGTTGATCATCGCTTTAGGGTTTCATCCGGAAGCCAGTACTCTTGACGCGTCGATTTTCGAAATTATCGGTCGTTTGAGTGGCAACCTGGCAGGATACCTGTTCGCGCTGATCGGGATTGGGATGATCGTTTCATTCTTTGCACTGGTAGCACCCAAATCGACAGGGGAGGCAAAATGAAGGTAGCAGTTACCGGCGCTTTTTCATATTCGGGCAAATACATCACCCGCCGCCTGCTGGAGCGCGGCGAGGAAGTCGTCACACTGACAGGCCATCCAAACCGGCCCGATCCGTTCGCAGGGAATGTAAAAGTCTATCCGTTGGATTTCGAAAACGAAACAGAACTCGTCGCCTCGCTCCAGGGTGTTCACACCTTCTACAACACCTATTGGGTGCGCTTCGACCGCGGTCAGAACACCCAACCGCGTGCCGTAGAGAACACGCGCAAACTTGTGCAAGCAGCGGTGCAAGCCGGCGTACAACGCATCGTACATATCAGCATTACCAATCCATCCGCCGAGTCACACTTGCCCTACTTCTGGGGCAAGGCAGCCAACGAGCGCGCTGTAATGGAGTCTGGACTTTCATATGCCATCCTACGCCCCACTGTGCTCTTCGGCGCAGAGGACATCCTGATCAATAACATTGCCTGGTTACTGCGGCGTTTCCCATTTTTTGCCATTCCCGGCAATGGAAGCTACCGTCTGCAACCTGTTTTTGTAGACGATCTGGCGAAATTAGCGCTAGATGTTGGTTACGCGCAAGACAATTATTTTATGGGACGCGGTTGGCCCGGACATCTTTACCTTTGAGGACATGGTCCGTTTAATCGGTCAGACGCTCGGACTTAGCCGAAGCCTGTTTCACGTTCCCCCGGGTTTAGCCCTGGCCGCGGCACAATTCCTGAGCACTTTCGTCGGTGATGTGCTGCTAACCCCCGAAGAGGTAGATGGCCTGATGGCTGGATTATTGGTTTCGGACGAGCCACCGCGCGGCAAAACGCATTTAAAGGATTGGCTGGCAGAAAACAAAGAAAGCGTAGGGGTACATTACGCTTCCGAATTAAAGAGACACTATTGATCTAGAGTAAAAAACACTCCATCCAGGATGAGGGGGGCATCCTGAATGGAGTGCATGGATTTTATATGAATACCCGAAGAGAATCAAATACTGTGGAGGGGTCTTTTCAAATACCCTAGAGGGGTTTGTTCATTCTCAAAACGAGTCTCTTCTCTTGAAACTGGCTTTACAAGTTTCCATCCCAAAGGTGGGTCTCATGCCTTCAGATCAGAAATTCTTTTTTCAAACTTCCCCTCCCTGAAAACAAGAAAGTAACGTAAAATTCTTTGTGCAAAACAGCACAAAAGGAGAATGATGAAAAAATTCCGCAAATATATTTTATGGTTCGTCATTGCCGCAGTGGTTATTTTTGGGTTAATACAATTGATCCCCTTTGGACATAACCACAACAATCCACCTGTTGTTTCCGAACCGAACTGGTCTAGTCCGCAAGCCCGCGCTCTAGCCAAGGAACATTGTTTTCAGTGCCACAGCAATGAAACAGATTGGCCGTGGTACAGTAACGTTGCACCGGCTTCTTGGCTGATTTCAATGGACGTCATCGAAGGTCGCCAACATTTCAATTTTTCCGACTGGCAGAACCGTCCCGGCGAATTAAATGAAATGGTTGAAGTTATTCAAAATGGCGAGATGCCCCCTATCCAGTATTGGATGTTCCATCCAAATTCGCGCCTGGATAGCCAGCAAAAACAAGATTTGATACAAGCGCTCCAATCTTCAATCAGATAAGGTCCTTGTTTCCAAAACCCGCGCACTGATTTCCAGTGCGCGGGTTTTGTTATTAACCAGGAATCGATTCCAAACACAAACAACCTGAAAACACAGGCCCAAATAACAGTTAGAGCATAGCAATTTAGAAGGGTAAAGAAACGCCGAGCAATTTCAGGCCTGCGTAGATGTTCAACAGACCAACAACCGCCGGCCAGGGAGCGCGTTTTGTCAGTTCCAACAACACATCCCAGAATGAAATAGATCTCAAGGTTGCCCCTTCAGAGGCTGGCTTAAGCACCCCCAGCCAAACCAGTACCGAAATAATTTCCAACACAACACCAACAAAAATAAGTAAATAACCAGCAATCATTTCCATCTGACACCTCACTAAGATCGAATTATGATCTCACACAGTATAAAACAATTAGAGGATGAAATCAATCACAATTCTCAAAACAGGCATTGTCAAATTGATTTCGGAGTTGTATACTCTAATTAATCGGGCTTACTCAGCAAGGAGGTTCAAATGCCCAAACAACATTCCGTATTCTGTATCCTTCCCCCCCATATGCTGCGCGAAATTGTCCTGAATGGTTCACCTAAACAGCGCGAATTGGCCTTAAGTACGATCACATCCTCTGAACAGATCCGCGGTCAACGAGGCGCTATGACAAAAAATATTCTATCGCTTATAAAGCCTGTTGCAACCGGAATCAAGACCGGAATCAAGAATCGCATCGTATACGATGCCAAAAATGGTTCGCAATTGCCGGGAACAACCGTCAGGCAGGAGGGTGATCAACCGGTATCTGATGTTGCGGTCAATGAAGCCTATGACGGTTCAGGTGTGACATATGACCTGTACCTAGAGGCCTACGGCCGCAATTCGATTGACAATCAGGGGATGCGACTGGATTCAACTGTGCATTACCAGAAAGGCTACGATAACGCCTTCTGGAATGGATCACAGATGGTCTACGGCGATGGCGACGAGGACCAGCCAGAGGCGAATCGGTTGTTCAACCGTTTCACGGCTTCGATAGATGTAATCGGGCACGAGTTGACTCACGGTGTGACGCAATTCGAGGCCGGTCTGGTCTACTGGGATCAACCCGGGGCGCTGAACGAATCGTTCTCGGATGTGTTCGGTTCGCTGGTCAAACAGTATCAACGCCAGGAGACAGCCGGCCAGGCCAATTGGATCATCGGCGAAGGACTGTTTACCAGCAATGTAAACGGCGTGGGCATCCGCTCGATGAAGGCGCCGGGCACAGCCTATGACGATCCGGTATTGGGAAAGGATCCGCAGCCGGCTCACATGGATAACTACGTCAAGACCATTGAAGACAATGGCGGTGTGCATATCAACTCCGGCATTCCCAACCATGCGTTTTATGTTATCGCCACTGAATTGGGCGGTTTTGCCTGGGAGAAAGCCGGGCAGATCTGGTACAAAGCCCTGACAGAAAAGCTGACCGAACGCTCAACCTTCCAGAATGCAGCTGATCTGACCTTTGAAGCTGCCGGAGATTTGTATGGTAGCGGGAGCCTGGAGCAGAATGCCGTTAAAACCGGGTGGGCTGAAGTCGGCATTAGTATTGGCGGTAATGCGCCCACTGGCTGTCTGACCGCATTGTTACGGGCAGTCGGTCTGGCAAAATAAGGATAGAGGATAGCCCCCATGACAAAAATATTCTACGAGCGTACCGGGGGGTTCATGGGCAGGAAGGTCACCGCAACCATTGACCTGGGAGATGTACCCGACGAACTGGCCAAATTGCTGGGCCATTTGCTGGACAACGCCGATTTCTTCGAGTTACCAGCTGACCTGACAAAGCCCGCCATGCCAGATGCCTTTACCTACAACATTACCGTCAGCAGCGAGGAAAGGCAGCACAGTGTGAGGGTCAGCGATACAACGGCTCCGGATGATTTACGTCCACTGTTAGAGGAATTGAGCAAGCAAGCACGGATGCAACGATAGCAAAAGGAGCAGGCTTTTTGCCTGCTCTTTTTATTTTTTGAGCTACCGCCAACAAAGATCAACGAATTAATCCAAAATTGAATAATTTCAGCATAGTTTTGACACATAATAACTCATGCCCTATAATTGCTTGAAATCAAATCCCCGGAGGGACAAGTAGAAATCCACATCTGATGATGTGCTACGGGATGAGGGTGTGTTAATGGAAGAGTTCACTGAAAAATTCTCGGAATTTTTCAAACCCGAGAATGTCGAATTTGTCATCACAATAATATCAGGAGTCTTTGGGGGGAGCGGCGGCTATAGTTGAACTCATTTTGAGATTTAAAGAACATCGTAAAAGCAATAATTCCCTTTCAGCCTATAAACTAAAAACTGACAACCAATCGGAGCAGAAGGGCGGTCTGCGCATTCTACAATTGTTTAAGAAAAAAGATAAAGAAATCGAAGTTTTGAACGATGAAAGTATCTTCGAGGGGATCGAACCAAAACCTCCTACCCAAAAATCTGCCAAAATATTTATCAGTTACAAAGTAGGGGCACATCCAGATGAAGAATTATTGGCCTTATTGCAAAAGGCCTTGATAAAACGTGGCCACCAACCGTTTATTCACACAATGCTACCAATTGGCGTTGAATGGGGAAAAGCCTCCAGAGGCAAATCGAAAATTCTGACTATTTGCTGGTGTTACTCTCCGAGGCTTCTATCAAGAGCGAGATGGTACTTGGGGAGGTAACTCATGCTGAATTCCATCGTGCCAGCCATCAAAAACCAACTGTTTTGCCGGTGCGGGTTAGATATCTGGGAAATCTTCCTTATGGGTTGGCAAATTTCCTCGATGCGAAACAGTTTGCTTTATGGAATGGTGAGGCAGATAATACCGCATTATTCTCTAAAATATTTACAGCTATCGAAAGTAAACAAGCAAAGTCATTTTCCGAAACAACAAAACTTCTGAATGACAAAGAAGATGAAGCCGATGACAATGCTAAACCATTACCCAGTTTCGACCCCCGCCTACTGGAAACACCAACTGGAGCTGTCAAGCTTAAGTCGCCTTATTACATACGACGCGATTGCGACGATAAGATGGAGATGCAAATCAGCAAGGGAGGTAGTACAACTACGATCCGTGCCGGACGCCAAATGGGGAAAACATCACTTTTGGTAAGAGGGGCGAATTTTGCCAAAACGCAAGGACAACGCGTTGTATATACCGACTTCCAACAAATAAAGCCCGAATTTCAATCTTCTTTAGACAATCTTCTGCGCTACCTAGCTGACGAAATTACCTTTCGTCTCAACTTGGATATTGAACAACTAAACAAAATCTGGAGTTCCTCACGTGGGGGTCCGGACAAATTCAATCAATATATGGAAGCAGTTGCGTTAACCGACCCAAAGCCATTAGTGATTGCCATTGACGAAGCAGATTGTTTGCTAGATGTAGATTACAAAACAGACTTTTTTGCGTTATTACGGGCCTGGGATTCCCGGCGTGCCTTCGACGAAGCCTGGGAAAATTTCAGCCTGACTTTGGTAATCTCCACGCGTCCTCATTTGCTGATCGATGATTATCGGCAGTCTCCCTTAACGTTGGTATGCGGATTCAATTGGAAGACTTCACGTTGGAGCAAATCAGCAATCTCAACACCCTTCACAATTCCCCTCTGACAGATAATGTGCTACCTGAAATGATGAAATTGCTGGGAGGTCATCCCTATCTTATTCGCCAGGCGTTCTATTCGATTGTCGAACAAGATCTGAAGTGGGTTGATTTCGAGAAAATAGCGATTGAAGATCAGGGTCCATTTAGCAGCCATTTGCATTTTTATCTATGGCAATTGCGGGACCGACCGGAATTGGTTGCAGGAATAAGAGAGGTCATCAAAAAGCAAACCTGCTCTGATGAAATGGTGCTTTACCGGCTGGTTGCGGCAGGCTTAATGAAAGAATTACCCGACAAGAAATGTGCTATTCGCTGTGGGTTATACGAGAATTACTTTCGGAAAACTTTGAATGCCTGACCCTTCATCTTCTAGCAATTTCTTCGTTGTCGGCGGGACACTTAAGCGCGATGCCACTTCCTATGTCAAACGCCCGGTGGACGATGAAATCTTGCGACTGACTTTGGGGGGCAG